>JAXJWH010000115.1:0-35313 GCA_036308125.1 Agathobacter sp. | reverse complement strand
TGTCCGCAAATAATTCCTTGATAACATTGTCATACATCTTGGATGCATAGGATATATTATTTATTGTCTTACTCAAATTAGAATTCATAACTGCTTCCTTGCTTATTTATTTTATTTCCCGCAATTATGATACATCCGTTCGAGTTAAAAGTCAATACTTTTTCGAAAATATGTTTGCTTTATTATCAAAACCTTCCAGTCATGTATATTTTTAAAAATTTATGTCTGTCTCACTATACTTAAAATATAGATATTCGGTAAAATAAATCACCTCCAGGTATCCGCTAAAACACCTAGAGGCATATTAAAATTCATAATTATATTAATTCCTTCACCGTCTTTTCGACTAAGCTATTTCCACCAAGCTATTCTCAGCTATACGATTTCCAACATAGCTCTAGTTTTCACCTGTATCAGCACTGTCTGATGAAGTAATTCTCACATATTCATCCGCCAGTTTCTCAACCTCGTAATCAGGATATGTATCTATCAAATCTAAAATTTTTCTGTAAGTTTTATTATCAAGGTTAAGTACCTGCATGATAATCTCTTCTGTAAAATCCATTTTCTGCATATTTCTTATATTCTCAATCAACCCGCGGGCTCTTTCTCTTTTGCGCTCTTCCATACGGCCCTCTTCCAGTCCAGCCATACGCCCCTCTTCCAAGCCAGCCAGATGACCTTCCTCCCAGCCTCTTTCAATTAGTGCTTCACTAAAATTACACATACTGCTCACTCGCCTCTCTAAACTATAATCCATCACTAAATCATACTTCTCTGACAATTTCTTTTTCTTTGTTTCCGTATCGTCCTTACTTACCAGTTCCTCAAGCATTGCTATAAGTCTGTTTTTCGATACTTCCACATTTTGAATTTCCCTTAACTTTATTATAACAGCCTGAAGTTTATTTATGTTATTAAATTTGCATTTCTGACCGAAAATATTTTTCGTGGTTAGTTCAATTCTGTTAATTGAATCTTCATTTTCCTTGCCATCAAGGCATATCCAGATACTTCGTACTGCTTTGATATCGTCATAGTTGGAATGGGTAAATTCCACTTCCTTCTGGGATGATATCATTCGGCACAGATAATATATAATTCTATTGTCTAAGTCATATCCCAGACTGCTCGCTTTAGAAATATTTTGCGCCTCGATATTAATTAAAATCTTTATCTTCTCATCTCCATGATACACAATAAATCGGATATCGTAAACTATTTTTCCTTCACCAATTACAATATCTTCCTCGGAAGTTTTTTGTATTTTCCCAGCGTAAAAACTTCCTACATCATTTTGATTTTCACCACTTCCTGTGTTGGTACACCCCGGATCCACCTGAATATTGGAAATGCTTGGTTCTCCCATCTCCGATATAATGTCCGGAATGGACATGTCCTTAAATTCATCCAGAGTGTATTTTAAAATGTTTGCCAATATCTGCTTGTCCGCAAATAATTCCTTGATAACATTGTCATACATCTTGGATGCATAGGATATATTATTTATTGTCTTACTCAAATTAGAATTCATAACTGCTTCCTTGCTTATTTATTTTATTTCCTGCAATTATGATACATCTGTTCGGGCTGAAAGTCAATATTTTTCCGAAAGTTTGTTTGTTTTCGTTTCATTTATATCATTTTCCTTAAAAAGTATATAATTTTTCTCCATATTTATGATATCATCTCCCCTTACAATTCTACACAAAAAAACTTCCCAACAGCCAAGCCATCAGGAAGTTTATGTCAATTATTCATTTTACAAAATGTATTATTCTTCAACTTCTGGTAAAATCCTATCTGAGAATACTGTAAGTATTCTTCCAAGTGCCCAGATAAAAACCACCTGTGCTGCGATAAATGCTGCTCCTACTACCCATCCAAATAATCCTGTACTCATATTTTTGTCCTGCCTCTCTTTTATTAATTCATAAATTATTTTCTTATTATTAACAAAAATATGATTGTTTTTTTCCATCCTTATTGTGAATGTAGCACATAATAACTCTGTGGCTACAGCTTGCAGAATTGCTGTGCTGATTCATATACCACAGAACACTAAAATACAAAACCACCAGCTTCAGATTACTTAAGCCAAATACAAAAAATACGCCGGCTCCATTTCTTCTTGATGACAGTTGCCTTATTAATGCAAACTGGTTTGTCGAAGGAGATATTTCCTGTGCATCTACGACTTCTCCCATGTCAGTAAAAGAAGAGGCATAACTTTCCTGACTTATGGAATTATCGGTCATGTTCCCCGACAGCCTGTCATATTCAATTCCTAAAAAAGAGCATAAAATCACCGAAAGTAATGCAATAAATGAAATTATTTTTTTATTTCTGTCAATCAAATACTTTGGCATTTCATCCTCCTTTATTTTTTGCAAAATACTAGTTTCTTCTTTAGTAATTTCTTTGCGTAAATTCCCCACAATTATATCACAAATTTTGTGAATTATAATAAAACTTATAAAATAAATTGTTAATTTACTATATTTTTTTCTCCATCAGATAAAACTCCCCTTTTCGCCAACACACATTCCCTCTTTTTTCATAGCTATTATTTTCATAAAGCCTTATGGCATATGGATTCTTGGAAAACACATCAAGCCTTACGGACTCATATTCCATTTCCTTTGCCTGATTTTCTATATGATTTAAAACTGCCTTGCCGATTCCTTTATTCTGAAAAGCAGGCAACACACACAACCTGTGGATGACACACGCTGTTTTGCTTTTGTTATGCCATGTGCATTTGTCATATTCCCCATCCCATTTCTGATTAATTGTATAAATTGCCACAATTGTGTCATTTTCCTCCAATAAATACAATTCTTTCGCCTCGATATCCTCAAGAAAATCCTCCTTAATAGGATAATTTTCGTCCCATTGATATATTCCCTTTTTCTCCATATGAATTATCGCCTTAGAAACCAGCTTCATAATTTTATCTATATCCTCTTTCCTGCCTGCCCTATAAATCATAACACCCTCCTTAATAAGTTTTTCATAATTGTTCTCCACAAACTCTGATACATTCCATCAATCACTTATTATTCATTTAATTATCTCCACTTCTATTTTCTTACTATTAATTCTTCACCAGCCAATTTCCCATACAAACTTAATACAATTCCATTATCAAACGTTAATTTAATTTGTCGTTTAATTCTATAATATTAATTACCTTCTTCGAACCCCTTTAGTTGCCTGAATATCTAAAAACGCAATCATTCAACAATAGCACAATGCCATTTGCATTTGAAGTGCATAAATCACAAACTCACATCTGGTATGTAACAACGATATCATCCACCGAAATTCGCGTATGTCCCGTTGGGATTATGTTATCTTCCCCTCGTTTGATAAGGGCTATCAAAATAGTGTTTGGCAATTCAAGTTCCTTTATGGTTTTGCCACACCAGTCGTGCTTTGTATCTATATAAATTTCCTTTAAGTTATCATCTTCGTCCGGTTCGAAGGCGGGAACGCTTAGAATAACATTATCTTCTGCTTTAATTTTTGTGTCACCATGGGGAATAATCGTATCATTATCCCTTTTTATCATCAGGGCTAAAGAACCTGTCGGCATGCTGACATCCTTGACTTTTCTGTTCTCCCAGTTGTGACCTTTAGGGATATACATTCGCATCATTGTGATGGCAGATTCCTCTTTATAATCGTTAAAGGTCTTTCTGACATCGCATTTTTCGTCAATCATGTCAAGGAGTGTTGCCATTTTAGGCAGGAACGTTCCCTGAATTGCCACCGACAGCAGCGCCACGATAAAGACTATGTGAAACAATTTATCGTTTCCATTCATCGTAGCCATAATGGCGAATACGATTGAGGATGCCCCTCTTAGTCCCGCCCAGGAAACCAGCATGCACTGTGATGTTTTGCAGCCAAAGGGCTTTAATATGGAAAAAACCGCCACCGGTCTTGCCACCACAGTTATAAAAACAGCAATTAACAATGCCGACACAAAGGCTTCGTTGAATTTGTGTGGAAACGAAAGAAGTCCCAGAAGGAAAAAAATGATTATCTGTGCCAGATTTGTGATTCCGTCAAAGAATGGAATCATAACATCTTTTCCACGAATCTGCCCGTTTCCAAGAATTATGCCCATGATGTATACGCTTAAAAATGCATTTCCGCCGACATAGTTCGTCAGCCCAAAGGTCATAAGCACAAGGGCTGTGACAAAAATGGTATCAACTCCTTCAGGAATTATTTTTCCCTTCTTATATAGAAACAAGCCAATCAAAGCCATTCCAACTCCGATTACAATTCCGAAAAACACCTGGGAAAATACCACATATGCCAGATTTCCCATTGCATCACCGGATTTTAGCGCCAGCCCGATTACCGTTAACATGTACGCCATTGGGTCATTACTTCCACTTTCCACCTCTAATAATGAGGCAGTATTATATTTTAAATTAACTTTTTTCTTTCTCAACACTGAAAAAACGCTTGCCGCATCAGTACAAGACAATACTGCACCCACAAGGAAACTGTCCACCATTGAAAAATCAAGTACGAAGTAGCAGAATCCCCCTGTCAAAACGGCGGTAAATGCCACACCCAAAGTAGAAAGCATTATGGCTCTTGCCGCCACCGGTTTTGCCGCCTGCCACTTGGTATTAAATCCTCCGTAAAACATGATAAAGCAAAGCGCCACGCCGCACACTTTATCCGTAATCTCATAATTATCAAATGAAATCCTGAATATTCCATCACTTCCAAAAATCATTCCTATTCCCATAAAAAGAATAAGCGCCGGCAGCCCGAATTTTCCTGAGAATTTTTCAGCCAGAATACATGAAAACAGGATAATCGCCACCATAATAATCATCATTGACATAACCTCACCTCTTTTTCCTTTCTGTATAATCTAAATGTAATATATATTGCAATCACTGATGTTATAATCTCTGCTATAGGAAATACAATCCATACATATTTTTGTGCATTTTCCATTTGAGATATTAATTTCGCAAGTGGAAGCACAAGTATCACCATTCTCATCATTGAAATTATAAGGGAATTTGTCCCATTTCCAAGCGCCTGACACGCTCCCTGCAAAATTATGTTAACACCGGCAAATACAAATCCAAATGAAATTATTTTTAGGGCATTTGTGCATAATTCATTGACGGATTCTGACAATCCAAATATACCCACTATCTCAGGTGCAAAGCATTGGAATAAAATAAATCCAAATATCATTATCCCCGTAACTATGATAAGACCGTACATAATGGTATTTTTCACACGCTTTAATTTTGCCGCCCCACGATTGAAGCCTATTATAGGAATTGATGCATTGTTTAAGCCAAATGCCGGCATAAAAATGAAATTCTGAAGTCTGAAATATATTCCATATGCCGTTACCGCAACTGCTGAAATCTCTTTTAATATGATGTTCATTCCGTATGTCATAACGCTTGTTAAAGCCTGCATTAATATTGCAGGTGCACCGACTTTGTATATCTCTTTAATTATGATAATATCCGGTTTACAGTCTTTGATTTTGTGACTTAATTCTTTATTTTTCCTGAAATGCAAAGTTCCGCTTACAAGCACCGCAATTCCCTGACTTATGACAGTTGCAATGGCAGCTCCCGATACCCCAAGTTTAGGGGCATTAAATAAACCAAAAATTAAAATCGGATCTAAAATTATATTTAAAACCGAGCCTGTCAGCTGCCCTATCATGGAAAAAGTGGCTTTTCCTGTGGATTGCAACAGCTTTTCGAAGCATTTTTCACCCATAAATCCAAAACTAAAACATGACACTATCTGTAAATATTTCGTTCCTAGCTCCAGCACAACTTCATCCCCTGTCTGACCGGCAATATAGGTTTTTGTTCCAAATATTCCAAACAGACAAAGCAGGATATAATAACATATATACAAAAAAATGGCATTTCCTGCGATTTTATTTGCTTTCTCCTGGTCTTTTCGCCCCAGACTGTGTGACAAAACTGCCCCTACACCAACTCCCGTTCCCACAGTAAGTGCCGTCATAAGCATCTGAACCGGAAAGGCAAGGGTTAACGCATTAACTGCTGCATCCCCTATTCCTTCAATATGTGCCACAAAGAAACTATCCACCAGATTGTATAATGCCGCCACAAGCATTGACATCATCAACGGCGTTCCCATGGAAAGCAAAAGTTTTCCCTCCGGCATTGTCCCCATCTTATTAGAAGTTTCTTTTTGCATTTTAATATTATCTTTGCTATCTGACTTCATCCCATACCTCACTGATATTTTTGTAAAAATTATATTTTAATTATCATTTGTCTGATTTTTTTAATTATACCATATCTTACCGAATTACTATGAAAAAATCAATTCACAAAAATCCGTTCATAAAAATAAGAACCCCTTAGAATGTCCTAAGTAGGTTCTTACTATACAAAATCTATATTAAATTATATATTTTTACCATGTTTCCCAAATCATTATTATCTGTAAGTTTACTGCCTCCTTATATCATAAAATTATATATTTTTACCATGTTTCTCCATCATAAACTGTAAAATCATCATCAAAAAGTGCCTTGGTATCTTCAAGATTTTTGTTTCTCTCCGAAGTGCCTTCGCTTTGATTATTCATAAGCTCTTTTTCCTTGTCAGCGGATGCATCATTATCCTTTTCCTCCTCAGGCTCATCCTTTTCATCGGTTTCGTCACCTTCTTCACCAGACTGTCCCTGCTGATTTTTAAGCATCTCCTCTAATTCACATATATCTTTGTAAAGCTGCACTGCATCATCATTATGACCGGAATCCTTGCTCTTGGCACATTCCTTTTCCGAAAGAATCCCCTTTGCTTCCTCAAGGGTTTTTAGTATTGAAGCTATATCTTTCTCGGAAATCTCCTCCACATCAATATCTGCAAGCATTGCCAGAACAAGATTTATCCTTATCTTGCACTCGTTGCCGTAGGAATCATCGTTATAGTGACTGTGAGGGGGATGATTGTTAAGTGCCTCTTTATATGATTCTATCGCCTTATCATATTCACCCTTTTTATAATATTTATTGCCCATATTGTAATCATCTACATAGGGCTGGGTAAATCCCAATATGGAAAAGGCATTTTTTTCATATGTTCCATTATTATATTTCTTTATGTCAGCCTGATTTGAGGCGTAAGCTGTCACAAGACACGCTCCAAACATTGTCAGCAATGTTGTAATCATTAATAATATTCTTTTCATCTTTTCCTCTTAAAATCAATAAATTCAAAAATCACCAATAGCAGAAGCGGAATCACAAAAATGTAATATATATCTTTATATCCTGTTGCATTTTCAGATGAATCTGAA
The DNA here is from genome assembly GCA_036308125.1 of Agathobacter sp. Classification (GTDB taxonomy): domain Bacteria; phylum Bacillota; class Clostridia; order Lachnospirales; family Lachnospiraceae; genus Roseburia. The sequence continues at coordinate 27,966 of JAXJWH010000115.1, read as the reverse complement.
CTGCTGGCATTTTCCAAAACCGTATTAATTACTTCATCAAGACTATCTTTTTCATTCGTATTCATATTAATGTAATTTACCCCCATATCCTTGGCGATTTTCTTTAGATTGTCCTCATCAATTTGTGATATTCCAGCCGATTCAAAATCCTTAGGATCTTTTATCGTTTCAAGGTTACCATCTCCCCAGCGGTCCACCTCCATGATTCCGCCTTCCTTACTTCCGTAGCCAAGCACCGCTCCGTTGTCGATATACTTCGCTAAATCATCAAAAGAGCCGAGGTTTTCCGAAGTATTATTTTCTCCATCACTTATGAAAAATAAAACAACATCACCTCTGTCCTTCTCATCTGCAATTTTTAGCTCTTCTAAAGCAGGATCATGCCAAAGATTAAGACTGCTGCCCTTGGCGTAGAGATTTCCAAGGGGTGCGATTGACTCAATTGCATTTTCCACAAACTGTCTGTCGTTTGAAAACGGAGATAAAACTCTGGCAATATTGTCAAAAGTAACAACTGAAAATTTCGCTCCGTTTAATTTATCCATGATATAATTACAATCAGCTTTTGCCCCTTTAAGCCTTTCATCATTGCCATTGTAATCCTGTGCAATCATGCTAAGGGTATTGTCCACCACAAAAATAACATGTGTATCTATCTCTTTATTGGTATATGTAATGCTGTCATCCGGAATCATCACCCTTAGATTAATCACAAACAGCAGCATTATTGCCACAATCTGTCTGATATATGGAAATATCCCTTTTCTTTTCAGCAAAAGAAATATGACACATATAATTCCCATCAGCCAGACTGGTATAACCGGATTAATTATCATATCAGTTTTTTCCTTCCTGCAAACTATAATTTCAAAATCTTAACCGAAAGCAACTGTAATGCAAAACTTATGCACAAAAATGTAACCGGTACTTCTATCCATGGAATTTCACGCACAATGGTTTTTCCTTTTACAAGACTTTTTGCTTCCTTGCTTATGTCCTCAACGATATTGCTTACAGTTCCCGACTCTTCCTCCATATAAAATTTTCCGCCGGTTTTCTCAATGGCACTTTGCATTCCATCCCTGTCATCGTCATACATAAGTTTTGTTCCGATTCCATATACGGTTATCTTCTTATCCACACATAAATCCGCTGCCTCATCCAGTTCAAAAATCGGTGTTCCCTCAAGACCATTGTCTGATGAAAGAATCACAATTCTTGACCTGTCCTCATTCATATCCGGAAAATCACATGCCGCCGTTGCAAGTCCGTCACCAATCAAAGAAGAACCTCTCTCATCAACTCCAATTAATGTTCCGTCCATCAGATAATGCGCCTTATATCCCCAGTCATATTCATCTGAATCCTCTGAATCTTCTAAATCATCCGAATCTTCCGAATCTTCTACATCCAGACATCTGTGAATTTCATCGAGGGTTGATATTACATATTCATAATCATCCGTAAGGGGACAAATCATAACCCCTGATGCATTAAATATTACAATTCCAAAACGCTCTCCCTTAAGCTGCTTTACGGTATTTTTTAATTCCTCAACCAAAGTAGAATTAAGCTCATCCACTGATGACGACACATCCATGCACAGAATAATATCCCTTTTATACTGTTCTTCATTTTCCTCATAAGTTGTATATGGTCCTGCCAGAAGTAAAAATGATACTGCAATTGTCAGAATAAATGATGCGGTTGCAGTTACCCTTAAGATTTTATATATGAGCAGTTTTCTTTTATAATATTTTGTATTTTCTATCCCATACATACTGGATATTTTTTTACCGCCGACATACTTTTTCTTCTTCATAAAGCTGCCAAACAGGAGAAGTACTATTACAACAACACCTATAAGTATCATGTATTGATTTTTTAATTCCATCTCTCTATCGCCCTTTTTGTTTTTTGTAAAGATGCCATGCCATCACCAACTGATTTTACTGCAAATTCCGGCAAATAAAATTCCTTAATTAATTCCTCTAATAATGGCATGTTTAAGCGCTGTATGTCCTGCAATGTATAACTTAACACTTCGATTCCTGTCACTTCATATACAAATCCACGAATACATGCACTCATTTTCATATAAGACTCCCTGATTGATATTCTGTTATCAGCCAGCTCCATCTCTATTAATCCAAGCTCATTTAAATATTTGTTTTTGATTTTCGATATATCTTTTACCTTTTTTACTTCCATAGCCTGTTTTGGCTTAGATATTTTTTTACGTTTAAATATCTTTTTTATCATTGGAAAAAGCAATATTCCCACACAGATTAATATCAGCACCCCAACTGCTATTATCGGCCATAACGCATAGGAAAAAGGTTCCTGCAAACTTACTGTTGTCTTCATATTTCCTCTCACAATTATCTATGTAACAGCTTAATAATATTGTCATCCAGGTTCTTTGTGTCCTCCACAGATGTCATAGCTATTCCATATTTTTTTAATTTATTAATACAATTCGTTTCCATCTGACTTACATTTTCATGCTGCAGTCTTATGAGCTTTTTATCCTTGGCAAAAAAGTCCGGTAAATATTTATCCTCCCGTACATCAAACGCCTGGCTTCCATCCAGTTTTGCGCTTTTTACATTAATAAAAAGCATATCATTTCTTACTAAGATTTTTTTGAGTGTACTTTCTGATATCTCATTAATGCCCTCAAGGTCCGTAACCACAACAAGTATCATCCGGTTTCTGAAGGTTTTGCATATGTAATTCAACACATCCTCCATATTGGAATTATTCTTTTGCGTGACAGCCTTATGATACCTTTGGAGAATGTTCTCCAGATTTGTAAGCCCAGTTCTAAAAGGAGTATGGTTGATTGATGTACCCTCCCCGTAAGTTGCGCTTATATAATCACCGTTTTGATTCACAAGATACGCAAGTGTTCCTGCCCCAAGCAGTGCCACTTCCCACTTTTCGCAGCATTTGTCTGTATCCGCAAGCATTCTTTTGTTTGTGTCCATAACAAGCATTATGTTGTGCTTTTTTTCTGCGGTGTACTGTCTTACCAGAAGTTTTCTGCTTCGTGCGGATGCCTTCCAGTCAATGTCCTTGATATCATCCCCTGCCACATAATCACGAATATCCTCAAAATTCATACTTCTTCCCTTGTATACGGATTTGTATGAACCGTCTATGAGTCGTGTGGTCATTTTTCTGGTGTGAATACGTTTGTAATTCTTAAGGTTACACTCAATTTTTGTAACATAATTTAATTTCATGGTGTATGAACAGCTCCTATTATCGCATCTATGATTGTTTCTTCTTTTACTCCGTCTGCAATCGCCGCATAATTAAGCATAATTCTGTGTCCAAGAACCGAATATCTCATTGCCTTGACATCATCTGGTGTGCAGTAGCTTCTTCCATTTAACAATGCCACAGCCTTTGCAACCTCCATAAATGCTATTACAGCTCTTGTACTTGCTCCCATTTCCACATACTGTGCCAGATTTAGTGGCAGTATCTTATCTGTCATTCTTGTTGCCTGAACGATATTTACAATATATTTTTTAATGGATTCGTCCATATATACATCTTTACATAACTTCTGTAAAAAAACGATATCATCAAGATTAACCACCGAATGACTTTCCATAAATACATCATTTTCTATACGATTTAATATCTCAAGCTCATTATCAGAATCAGGATAACTTAATTTCACCTTTAATAAAAATCTGTCAAGCTGTGCCTCCGCCAGCGTATATGTTCCCTCCTGCTCAACAGGATTTTGTGTTGCAATTACTACAAATGGCTTAGGTAAATCATAATTTAGACCGCCGATTGTGATTTTTCGCTCCTGCATCGCCTCAAGCATGGCACTTTGTGTCTTTGAGCTTGATCTGTTAATCTCATCTAACAACAGGAAATTGGCATTAACCGGTCCGATATTTGTCTCGAAGGTATTTGTCGCCATGTTATAAACCTGTGTTCCGATAATGTCACTTGGCAAAAGGTCTGGTGTACACTGTACCCTTGAAAATTCGCCGTTTATCGCTTCCGTAAGTGTCTTTGCCGCTGTTGTCTTTGCCAGTCCCGGAACTGATTCCAGTAAAATATGCCCGTTTGTGACAAGGGAAACCATCAGCGAATATTTAAGATACTGTTGTCCTACTACCTTACTATCCATATATCCGTTTATTTTATTTAAAATAGTAAGTGCCTTATTTAAATCTTCATTTGAAATCTCTGTTTGCATTTTATTCCCTTTCTGCTCTTTTCTTTACTCTTATATAATTAATACCGGATAGCCTGACAAAATGTTGCAGGAAAAATAATTTTTTTGTGGGAAAATTCCATAAAAAAACCTCTATAACATAAAATTATAGAGGTTTTCATATTCAAATTCATATTAAAACTGGGAAAATAAAACCGTATCCCCTTCTTTTAAATATTCATTTTCCGATTCCAGAACAGTCATCAGCACATTTTCATCCTGATGCTCAAGGGTAAATACCATCTTATCTCCGCATACTTTCAATGTTCCGTCATCATTAATAACAAAATTCGATATAGTTGTATATTCATCAGTTTCTGAAAAATGTATCGTTACTTCATCCGGTGACTGAGTAATCCCCATGTACCCACCTGTAACATTTGCCTTGCCGGCCTGCTCATATTCGCCTACAAATGTTTTAAGTACATCAGTACCTGCCTGCTCGTTATCCGATTCAAAATGATATGTCTTATCATCGTTATCAGATTTATCCGCAGCCACATTCACATCTGAATTAACCGTCCTATTTTCCGAGCTGTTGTGGGAATTGAAATCACCGATAATACTATAAGCGCCTGCACCTGCGACTATTACCACCAAAGCGGCTGCAACAGCACCCATTTTCTTATAATTTTTGTAAAAAGGAACTACATTTGAAGATGTCTCTTCCTTGACCATAGCGTCCAATTGCTCTTTAAATTTGTCGCTTGGTTTTATTTTGTCATTTGCGTCCTTAAATTCCTGTTCAAAATCATCCCATTTCATCTATATCAGCTCCCATCAATTCTTTTAATTTATCTCTGCCACGCTTCAGATATGAACGCACCGTTGCCGGCTTAGTCTTCATAATCTTTGCTATCTCTTCTGTTTTTAATTCTTCATAATAATGCAGCTGAATTGCTATTCTATACTTCTCAGGTAATTTCAACACATAATCATATGCGCTTCCAAAATCATAGTCATCTTCGTATCCGCTTTCATTAATGTCATCCATCCCATGTGTTCTGTTATTCCATATAGAAGATAAAATCGTATTTCCATGATTTATCTCAACACGAAGAAGCCATGATTTAAGATGCTCTTCACTTTCAAATTTCTTTCCAATTTTTATCTGCTTTATTAACCGAAGAAATGTTTCCTGAACAACCTCCTCGGCATCAGGAACATTCTTCATTTTCATTACTGCAACTCTGTATAACATATCTGTGTATTTTTGCACTATGTCATCTACAGAATATTTATTATTTCCACATGTAACTTCCATTTTCACTCCTAATCTGCATGTAAATAATCCTTTTACGAATAAATCACTGCATTTCTTAGGATAATGCATTTTGGCAATAATTACAAGTTATTTATTTGTCAGATAAACCATTCCAAACCAGTATCCACCTGATAAATCAGAGTCTGACTGCTGTGCCACATCCTGTGCTATTTCATAGAATTCGTTTTCATTTAAATCATAATCAGTTCTAAGAGTTGCTACTCCTTCTGATTTAATTTCCTCTGCAAGTTTAGATGCAATCTCTTCTTTTGGGAAAAATTTATTGTTAATATGATAATATTCTTTATCATCATCAGGTGCAGCGTAGTCACCTACATTATTGTCTAATACAAATTCATCATCCTGAACTAATACACCGTTTGAAGCTTCATCAGATAAGTTAAAAAGTCCGTTTTTCAAGCTATCATTATCATTGTTTGTAGGATCAATTATGCACCACTGTCCATCGATTTTGACCTTGTTCCATGCATGTGGTAAATCTCCTTCAAGAGTACCTGTTACGATTCTGCTCTCAAGTCCGGCTGCATCAGCAAGCACCTTAAAGTCTGCTGAATAACTTGCACAAACTCCAACTCCGTTAACAAGAATTCCATAGGCTGTAAATGAATCATAAAACTCCTCATCTACTCCGTAGAAATCGTTTTTCTTGGCATTTTCACATGCTGCATCATCATATTCACCATTCTTGCAAAGGTAATCGTTAATGGCTATTTCTTTCTCAAGGTCACTCATTCCATCTGTGATAATTTCAGAAACAACTTCCTGTGCCTTTGCTGCAACTTCCTCCTGCTTTTTAGCAGTTGTTTCAGGGTCATAGTCATACTCAACATAAAGTATTTTGTCGTCAGGGTTATAGCTAAGTGCCTGAATTCCAAGAATCATAGGATTCTGATTCTTTGCTTCATAAAATGCATCAAGTAACGCCTCTTTATCAACAGCTTCAGGGAACTTTTCAAGGTTAATCTCACTATTAGTCTTTAACATCTCTGAGGCAATGTATTTACTAAAATCACTATTTCCATAGGCTTCATATTTATCATTTTGAACCTGTGGCTTGTCTTCTTCGTCCTCTGACTGTGGCTCGTCTTCCTCTGACTGTGGCTCGTCTTCCTCTGACTGTGGCTCATCCTCTGCATCGTCGGCTGGGCTTTCCTCTTCGGCATCTGCTGGTGCTTCTTCCTCTGCATCTGCTGGTGCTTCTTCCTCTGCATCTGCTGGTGCTTCTTCCTCCGCATCTGCTGGTGTTTCTGCCTCCGCATCATCTGCCGGACTTTCCTCATCATCAGTAATTGTTACATCAGGTCCCAGTGTATCTCCACCTTTTTTGAAGAGGTCATCCTGTCTTTCCTTAACGCTTGCAAGTTCATCTTTATAAGTTGATTTATCAATATCTTCAACCCTAAATGTAGTCTTATACTGTGTTCCATCAGGATATGCTGCAATTTCCAAAACTCCATCTTCTGTAACAGTGCAGTTATCGAAATCATATACTAATGGCTTTTGTACCGTATCTTCGTTACACATTTCGATTCCAACAGTTGATGGCAATGTCATGATACTATCAGCCTTTCCATTGATGAAAGCCTCTTTATTCTCATCTTCATCATCAAGAGAAAATGGCAAAGTAGCTCTCATGGTATCAACTTCCTGCATGTTACTCATGGCTGATGACCCTGTTGAATCTACGGCGATTACTCCAATGTAGACCTCTTCATCATAATCAGGATCTTTCATTGCATCTCCCGCAAAAATAAGGTTCATACTTGTTACAACGTCTTTTTCATCCACATAATCTACTGTATTTGGCTCACAAATCCATTCGTTTGTATCTGTTGTTCCAATTACAGTTGCCGAAGTATCATATCCTTCTTCCTCAGAATATTTCAATTTGTATACAAGGTATTGTTCAGCCCCCTCAACGTCTTTCCAGTAAAGTCTTGCCATACCGTCATCTGTCTGTGAAAAATTAACCTTTGGTGCATTATCTATTTCAGAATCAATCTCAAGTACTGTAAGCTCTGGCTTTTCAAGTTGCTCACCTGTGGTTGTATCTATATATGTAACAAGATAATACTGTGATAATGTACCCCAGCTTTGCTCGCTTCCGTCAGACAGATAAGTTCCCTGTAAATCAGATAACTCGTCAATAAATTCTCCTGACGTTCTAATCCTTCCTACACCATATCCATATGGATTAACTGCTACTTTTCCAGTTTCATAGTCATAAGAAATATTCACATCAACCTTGTGCTTTAAGCCGGCATCCTGGTACACCTCGAATAATGGCTTATCAACATCTCCATCTGCCCATGGATTACATCCGATATCAAATTCAAGAATCTCATCTCTTTTGACAACCATCTTGTTACCGCTGTAAACTGCTGCCGACTGATCATCTGCTGTGCCTGACTCCTCGCTTTGTGTATCCGCTACACCCTTAAGACCAACCTTCTCCGGATTCTCAATCTTGTGACATCCTGTTGCAGACATCATGCTGACTGCAAGTACTATTGCAACTCCTCTTTTTAATCTGTTCTTCATTGTTTATATCTCCTTAATAATCGTATTATTTGTATCTCGAATTCGCTTTACATAAGTAATACCATTCAGGAGAATAAAATGTTGCAGGAAAAATAATTTTTTTTGGAATAAGTTGAATACAAAACTAACTTCTGCTTTTCTATGTGAAACCATAAATTTGAAATTCAATTAAGTAAAAATTTCTATTTAATCATTTGCATATTTTGCTCATTTATTGTATATTATAAGTAGCAATTGGGGTATGTGTTTGCGGACGCATACTTGAAGGAGTCGGAGGAATCTGGCTCCTTTTTAGCTTAAGAAACAGTAGTCAAAGAAAATATCTCTTCAACGAAAACTGATACTACTTTGCGAGCCAAAAGCCTCACCCGCCTCCCTGAATGCCAAAGCGATTTCAAAATTATTCGTAGAATTATATACCTGTTCGCTTTGTTCTCCAAGAACAATATCACGATAATAAAAATCTCTCAAATTGTTGTTTCCTTTCACATTTGTCATTCTGATATATCTATTCTTGGGATTTGTAGTTGTAAAAGCAATAAATCCCTTATCAATTGTTTCTAATGGTCTTAAATTGTGAGAGGTAAATATTAACTGACCTTTTCCTTTTTCAGAAATTATATTCATAATTTCTCCAAGCAAATATTCAAAAATTCCGGAATCAATTTCATCAATTGCAACTGTAATTGATGGATTATTATAAACTACAATTAATAACTGTAGAATTGATACAATTTTCTTAATTCCCTCAGATTCATACCTGAATGGAATTGCTTTGCCATTTTTCAGCGACATTAACTGAATTAATCTTCTCACATTTCCCTCTTTAGAAACAACAGGTCCTAAATCCACAACATCTATTGTTAAGCCAGGAACAAGTTCCTGCAAAACAATATTCATGTTAGCAATTATATTTTTAACTAATTCCGTTGCATCATCCGGGATTTGTGCTGGAACATCTAATGGAAATAATAAATTTCCGGTCATTTCTGACTTATTATCTTTATATTTAAATGCCAAAGGTAACGCATTCATATTAATAAGACCTTCATGCTCTGTATTAATTATAAAAAGTTCCTTGTTCCCAAATGTACTTAAAGAATCCAGCACCTCAATATACAATTTGTTATTACAACTTTTTCTAAAACGATTCAGCATCTCCTTGGAAAATACAAAAGATTTGCACTGCTCCTGAACTAATCTTTTAGTCAGAAGAATCTCCATAGTATCTTCATTATTGTTTGCTAAAAGCTCCTTATATTTTGCTCTAGGAATGAAAACTTCTGAAGTTCTGGTATCTATTAGAGCATTTTTTCTTATCTTTTCTTCATCTGATGTATAACTGAAACTTAGTACTTCATCAAAAATTCTGGCTTTATATTTACCAGCAGACTCTGTTGTGTCCATGTCCTCAAACTGTGACTCATCAACAACTTTCTTCAGTGAAAACTGATACCATACATCATAAAATGACTCATTCTTCTGTATCTTAAATTGAAATTTAAGTGTGGCAGACTCACTATTAACATTAACATAATCTGCGTACTTTTCAGGAACGGTTTTTCCACACAACGAATACTTTAACAATTGCAACGCATCAATAAGCGCTGTTTTTCCAGAACCATTCTGACCATACAAACCAACAATGCTTGCACGATAATTTTTTCTTCGATTTTCAAAATCAAGCGCACCATTTTGCACATTTTTAAAATTTTCTATAGTAATATTTTCTATTCTTACAAAGCAATTCTCCATAATAACCTCTACACATACCATACACTCAAAAAATTTAACATTATACTTTAAAATCTTTATATTATTGTATCATTTCATTACTATTTTCTCAATAAATTTTGCAAATATTGATACTTTTTGTATCGTTTTTTATATTCGTTATTCATTTTATGAATATTTTTTATATTAATCTATTTTTATAATATAGTCTTGAATTTTGTATATTTAAATTCACTATATAATATATACCTGTTTTTAATTTTAATCCTAAAAAAGACAACCAATCCGGTTGTCTTTTCGCTATTATTTTTCCCTGCAATAGAATTCAATCGCCATCGCTGTAAAATGTGCTGTTCCCTCACCACCATAATTATCTATGTTGGTGGTAAATTCTCCTCCGGCATCATACATTTTCCCAAGTCCTGACAGAATTTCATTGGTGCATGTGTAATAATTCTTCGTTATGAAATCTTTTAGTTTCTCAACCTGAGTCTGAACCTTATCACTTTCTACGTCTTCATCTCGCATTTTCCCAAATTCTGCAAAAATAAGCATGAAGCGGTTTATTACATCCTTTTGCTGAGTGTCGGTTATGTTCTTTGATTTTTCCTCAAATTCCTGATATTCCGCAGTCTGTCCCCACTGCTCCTTGGCACGTTTCGTGTATTCTTTAATCTTTTTTGTATCAAATGCATTAAAATCCATTTTATCAACTCCTATCGTATTAATTCTTCGAGCAAAATCAATAAGATTCTCCAAATGCTCCTTTTTCAAAGTCAAAAGTTCAATCTGCTGATTGAGAGCTTTTTCCCTATCAAAATCAGGAGCTTCCATTATCCTTTTGATTTCTTTTAGCGGAAATTCCAATTCCTTAAACAGCAAAATCTGTTGCAGTTTCTCCAGCGCCGTATCGTCATACAGCCTGTATCCTGACTTCGTATGTTCACTTGCCTTCAAAAGTCCTATACTGTCATAATATTGAAGAGTGCGTATACTCACTCCCGTTAACTTACTAACTTCATTTACTGTCATCATCGGTTTTTCCTCCTCTCGATAAAATCAGCATAAACTATCACGTTGCGTAAGAGTCAATACATTTTCTACAAAAATTTTATTTTCAGATATCCCTCCTCAAATTTTGCCCCGCCAATCTCTTTATCCCTAAATTCCTTCGGGATAAAAAATCGTCTCACTTCGTTTTTCACCCCGACTATAAGCTCCTCTTCACTTTGTTCCAGTTTCATTTCACCTTTATCGGCAAATGGCAGGAAAATGCTTAATGTGTCTGCGGAGGTATCGATTTTATAAATGTTTTCCTTGAATAAAATATCATCAGGATTATATTTTCCATACATGGTGTTTCCGATTTCCTGCAAAACGGGAAGTGTTCGAAGCTCTTTTTGCTGTAATTCCACATAAAAACATGGTATCTCGCTAAAACTTTCCTTAATTTCCCTGATGGATTTTTCCTGCTGCTTAATCCACTGACTAAAATACCCTTCCATCGCCTGTTTTGGATAGACTTTATTTACCAGAATTGCATCAACATTATAATTGTATAAGTACAAACAGGTGCAGTTACGCTTGGCTTCTGTTAACACAATCTGTTCCGGTGTTGTTACAATTCTTATACTTACAATATCTTTATTAAGCATAAGATTCTGAAGTTTCCCCATTCTGTCCATAATATATTCAAAATCATCGAAAAATTCTTCCCCAGGCATTGGAATTTTCATGGTTTTTTCAATAATAGGTCCTGCTGTTTTAACCCCTTTCCTTTTAATCGGTAAAACCTTTTCTATAAAACCAGACAGCTTTTCAGGGTATTTTAATAGAGCAAGTGTTTCTCCAGTGGGTGCGCAGTCCACGATTATGGTGTCATATTCATTTTTTTCGTACATTTCCAATATCTTAAACATGGAAAACAATTCCTCAAGCCCCGGAAATACCAAAAGCTCTTCCACTTCTATGTCACTTTCACTTTGAATGGTAAGGAGTTTCTTAAAGTATCCTTTAAGATTTCCCCATGCCTTCTCCCCTTCGTATATGGTGTCAATCTCCATTCCGTAGAGATTTTGGGCTATAAAAACCGGCTCTTTTCCCATAGGCATGTCAAATGAATCCCCAAGACTATGTGCCTGGTCGGTACTCATAATAAGAACCTTTTTTCCCTCCGAAGCAAGTTTACTTGCGGTTGCCGCAGCCATACTTGTTTTGCCAACGCCACCTTTTCCTGTATATATAATAATTCTCATATTTTTCCTGCCTTTCTATATCCTTACTACTTTCTGTCGCCTTACTATCATAAAATCTCTACTTTTTTGGATTTTGCATTATCCTTTTTTCCCTCATCATCGCAACCCTTTGATTCCTTGCAATCCATAAATATATCAACTGCTGCCTCAGTAATCATCGCCTTTATCTCCCCCTCAATTACCTCAAGGTGACTGTTCATATTTTCAGGGATAAGAGCCTTAATTGCTTTTTTCTGATACATTCCGGCTGTTTTTATTCTTTTTAACATATCTTTATCCATCATATATTATATCTCCTTATAATTTTTACAATATAGTTTTTATAATATAATTTCCACAATGCTTTAAATATTTCTGCAAATTCTTATTTGATTTTCATATTTCTTATTTAAAATTTAAGCCTATAATTAAGTTCTTTTTCACATAGAATTACTGCATTTCATTTTCAAACTGTATTTTAAGCATTTTATCCTCTAATTTTGCGGATGTAATCACATAATTTCTAAGGGCGTTAGGCAGGGGGATGTTTCTTTTGAAATTGTTAAGTTTAATTACCACATCAGTTCCCGACTGGAACAAATCCAGTTCCTCTTTTTTGGCATTACCCAGTGGCACATTCAAAAGATATCCCTTGTCATTTTGCAGGAAAACTTCCCTGTCATTTATTATTTTTGCCTTGAAAACCTCATCCCCCTTCAAGGAATCCTCTGCTATTCGTTCCACTGCATCCATTCCCTTTAATTCCTGCTCATACCAAGGGATTTTGTAAATCGGCAGATTTCCGAAGGTTTCTTCTATTTCTTTAATGTATTTTCCCTGAATCTGAACCCATTGTTCGAAAAATGCATTGTCAATGTCTGGTGGAAGGATTCTGTTGATATATATACCGTCAACATTGTAATCATATAGATTCATATACATATAATTTCTCTTGGTTTCCTCCACAACCATCTTTTCAGGGATTGTGACGATTCTTACGCTGGTAGTTTCCCTGTCTTTAAATAAATTCTGTAATTCCTGCAATTTCACATACAGCTTTTCTATTTCATTCATCGCCTTTTTGTTTGGAAGTTCCACTTTAAAAGCCGCTTTTGAAACTGGGGCAAGAAGTCTTACCGCAACTTTTCCTATAGGGAATAATTTCTCCATGTACCATGACAAAAGCTCTGGAAATTTAAGCAGGGATAAAGTTTCTCCTGTGGGCGCACAGTCCACGAAAATATTGTCGTATTTTCCACTTTGGTATAATTCTGATATTTTAAGCAAAGAAAAAAGTTCCTCCATTCCCGGCATCATTCCGGTACTTCCAGTCTCTTTTTCCTTTTCCCCTGAAAACATCTTTGCCATGCAATCTGTTATATTTTTGAAATCATGCTCCATAACATATTCAGGATCGATTTCGTAGCAGGCAAGCCTCTTTGAAATTTCCACAGGTTCTTTTCCCAAGGTGCACTCAAATATATCACCTATGTTATGAGCCATGTCCGTACTGACAAGCAAGGTGTTATTCCCTTCCTTTGCGCTTTTGATGGCGTGTGCCGCTGCTATGCTGCTTTTTCCTACACCGCCTTTTCCTGTAAAAATAAATATTCTTCCCATATTTCCCTCCTGTGCCATGCATCTTAAAAAATATATAGTTTCTTTTAATTTATTTATTTCTTTCAAAGAATAGTTCTATTGCCGAAGCATTTATTTTTTTATAAGACAGCCACTTTCATGGCTGCCTTTATATACATATATTATTCGATAGGTATTCGCCTGATTTTGCTTTTATCCTCTTTGTGTTCCCGCTCCTTCTTGAGAATCTCTAAGAAACGTTTCGCCATTCGAAAGAAGATATCAAGCTCTTCCTGTGAAAATTCCATAATAATCTGTCTGGCATAATATGTAAATGTGTCCACAAGTGCCTCAACCTGCGCCATTCCCTGTTTGGTAAGGGCGATTACAACTACACGCTTGTCTTCCTTAAGCCTTTCCCTTGTGACAAATCCGTTTTTCTCCAGCTTGTTAATTATTCCCGTTGCCGTATTAAGGGGTGCATGTATGTATTCCGCAATCTCTGTCATATTCACCCTGGACTTTCGGTACAAAAGCCAGAACACCAGCACCTCATTCTTGGTGCAATTTAGAAGAATACTGTTCCAGACATCTGATGAAATAAATTCCTTTATCTCTTCAATGAATGCAAAGACATCCTCCTGCATCCTCTCTTCATCCTGCTTATCTATCTTCACATTTTCCTCCATGGTTATCTACCTGTCTTTCAATTACTTCTTGTTTCGAACTAATTTAATTCTAACCCCGAAGTATTCTTTTGTCAATAGATTTTTTTCACATAACCTCTTCCTTGGATAAATCCAGCATGGAATTGGACAATTTGTGAAGTTCCAAAGTATCCTGAATTATCTCATCCATGTGTTCCTTGTAAGTTCCAACCGAATCGATAATGCCCTGCACCACCACTCTGTTATCCTTTGAACATGAACTCATTCCTACGACTTTTTCACGAAGATTATCAAAAATTGAATCCACCTTCTGCACATCTTTATTTTGTTCTTCAATGTTGACATAAAGTGAATCAAATCTGTCTGTCAAACCGTCAAAACTGCTGCCAAGTTCAAGCAATGAACCAAGGGATGCACTTATCGCCTCCACGCTTTCTTCAAGCTGAATTGTTGTAACATCAATCTGACTACGCATATTTTCAACTACTGAACTTACCTCTCCTGAACAAACATTGCTGTCCACCGCAAGATCCTGCACCTAAGATGCAACCACCGCAAATCCGGCTCCGGCTTCACCTGCCCTTGCCGCCTCAATTGAAGCATTTAGCGCCAGCATTTTTGTATTGGAAGCAATGCTGCCAAGCTGCTTTGTGGCATCTGTAACCTTTTGGATTTGCTCCTTGAGCTGTCCGAAAACCTCCTTGGTCTGAGCAACGGTTTCCTTTACGGATTGCATTTTTTCATCCATAATGTGCATGTTTTCCTTACTCTTTGACAATGCCTCCTCAACGCTTTTTACTTCATGGTTAAGTTCTTCTATATGATTTTGTGTCATTTGAACGCAGTCCTGAACCTCCTGACATGAAGTTTCCACATCCATAGTTTCCTTTTCTATCTCCAAAGAACCGCTTTGCAGCTCCTGTGTGTTTTTTTGTAACGTATCGTTTGCAATCTTGATTCCGTCAATTCGTCCGGAAGAATTCTCACAGCTTACCTGCAATTCATGTCCCACCATCTTGATTGATTCCAAAAGTTTTTCTGCTTCCTCAGCCCTTATATTGCTAAGCTCAATAAAGGATCTGCCTCGTCCGATTGCCATGTAAAATGAAAATGCCGCAACATCAAAAAGCACCACGCACATAATAAACTGTCCCAGCGGATCAGCTTTTTCAGGATGAACAATATAAAGAAGTGCCAGTAAAACCGTAATCTCTCCTGCCTGAATCTTTGTGTAAAAAGGTTCAAGATAAATTCCGCAAAGTCCCACAACCGCAAGACACGCTCCTATCGCAAATGCTCCGCCCCATGCCTTCGAAAAAATATTTTTAAGAAAAAAACAGCACTCACAATAAATGTCATGCTAAGCATTATTTTAAAAATCTGCTCCTGATTCATCATCTTAGATGCTTTTTTACCCTTTTCCTCCATTGAAAAATCCCCCTTAGTTTTATCAAATACCTTCACATTTGTTATCGAGCATAATATACTATATATTTACATCTTAATCATATTTTCTTTTAACCAAAAAATCTTCAAGTGCCTGCCTTAATGACAAGCTCTTGAAGACTTCTGTTTAATTAAAGATATTCCTTAAAATCATTTTCGAAAACCATCGATAAGGTTCTAATCAGCTCCTTTTGGAAAACCAGCTCATTGCTATATTTCAAATTGTGCTCCTTACACCACTCCTTTGCATCCTCAAAATAGCTTTTTCTGGCTTCACTAAAGGATTCATCCGGATAGCATGATAATTTTAGATTACTCAATCCAAGACTCATCTGCTGATAAAGCTTGGGGCTTTCCTCTTTTAAATCACATGCACTATCAAAAAATATAATTCGTGGATTGATTTGCTTCCAACGTGTAACAACACCTGGTATCTCGCAAGACCTTACAAAAATCTCGGTTTCATCAACAATATTAGTCAGGGTTTCCCTGAGTTTCTTCTCCCCTAGAAAAAGAGTGTCAACACCCCTTCGAATCTCAAGAATTCTGTCACTAATGTAATCCCAGATGTCAATATCCGACTTTCCACCAGGCATCACATTGTAACACTCTGACCTTTCATATAATGCCAGTATGTCCCAAAGCATTTCGTAGATAGTTTTGATGTATTTTCTGATTTTCTTTTTCTTCATATGGATCTCCTTTAAATTTGAAATTTATGTTGTTGGGTTGGCTTGTTCTTTTGTATCTTAAAGTTCATCTATTGCTTCTTTTGCACATTCAAAAACTGTAGATAATTCTTTATTACCTTCTATCTTTTTTGTTATTAACTCAAAGGCTGCTTCATATCCATCTTTGGGCTTGCCATCCTCATTGACTGCTTCTGATCCATCTTGGGTATTGTTAACCTTAATATCGTCTACATATAATGCCTCTGTTATTTTTTTGAAATCTTCATGGTGAAAATAACTTGCATAGAGCATTGCACCCATAAAAATGCCTCTTCTTCTTATAAATCGTTCTGCACCCTTTGCCCAATCCGATAATTCCATAATTTTATAATTACTCTCAGAACTGCTTATTGTATCTCCTGAATAATTGATTACAGAAATACTTCCATCACTTTCATATTTTACTAAATCCCACAAAAACATTGTGTTTACATATTTTTTGAACTTGCCTATAGGATATTTTTGAATATATTTTTTTTGATTTCTATTTAGCGAAATTTTTTCATCTAACATATTCATTAAATAAAATAACGATTGTGGTAAATAATCTTTTATATCAGAATTTCTCCCTCTAAATCCATTAAAATATGCCGGAACTAACCCAAAATTCCCCGGAGCATGACTTACTTTAAATAAATTGGCAATTTCTGAATTTTCCATCTCATTAAGAAAAGTTTCTTTATCTTCAACCATTTTGTTTATACATTTAATTGTTGTATATCCACTCATTGCATTAATTGATGTCTGCAGAGAATTTAAACAATCACCACCGAAAATAATCTTCTTTTGTTCTTCTTTAAATGCACTTATTTCTCCAAAATTACTACGAGGACACTTCTCAAATCCCCATAATTTTGAATACAAATCTCTAGTAAATTTACATTTTCCCGTTGAATTGTCTGGATCAAAAGGAGACGCTTTCCTATCTGCTTTTAATCCTTTACTTTTATTAGTTAATGCCTTATACACAAAATACGCTCTTGTTTTATCTTCATTCTTTAATTCTTCAGAATGAAATATTTTACCCTTAATATTTCTTTCTTCATACTGTTCAAATGGAAACTGCTCTTTTATATCCATTTCTGAAAAGGTTTCAAGCCCTTTTCTTATTTCTTCCTTTTTTGTAGAAGTCTCAGAATCTTCTTTCTCCGTTTCCATATTTCCAAACAATTCATTGATTTTTTGTTCTAATGCACTCATTGACTTTCCCTTAGTTGTGTTTTTAACACCTTTCTTTCTTCCCATAACACAATTTCTCCTTTTCTTGTAAATATTAATAATTGTTCATTTGTAATTACAGTTTATACTGCATAAAATTTCCATTATGCTCAAACCCATATGCCGTATACAATTTCACTCCCATATCCGATGCGGTAATCTGAACTGTTCCGCAACCTTTCTGCCTTGCCTCGTCAACAACCCTATCTAAAAGTTCCTTGGCAATTCCTTTTCTTCGGTAAGCCGGATTGGTATACATGCTGGAAAGCAATCCGATTTTTCCACTTGGGCAGCCAAAATACGGTGGTTTTTCCACAATTGACATTCCACTTGTCCCAATTATGTTATTATTTTCTGTTGCAATCCACGATACAAAAGTTCCATCAGACATATGCCTGTCGTAGTAATCCCTTAGCGCTGGTTTTAAATCGAAATCTTCCTGTGCGCCTTCCTCCCTTAACTGATTGATTCGCATTTCAATAAATGTCTCAAGTTCTTTTTCTGTAAGCCTTTTAAATTCCACACCCATTTTCATTCTCCTTTGATTTTTGTCATTCCAACTTTAAAGCCAATATTTATATCGAAATATAAATTATAGATTAATTATGACACAAATCCTTTAAGATTAAAGACCGCTCATTAGATTTTTCCAACGAGCAATCTTAAATCTAATTACAATTCATTAAACAGTATATACCCTGCTTTTGTTCTTCCAGCAATTCCATCTGATTTCACAAATACGGTCATTCTTGTCTTTCGAAATAAATTGTTTTACAAAAACACAATCACTCTTCTTATCATAATAAAAAGCACATGCAGTATATGATTTTCCCTTTGACCAGATATCAAAATCAGTCCATGATGGGTATTTATCCTGCACTTTATAAATCTTCTGACCTATATATATTCCACGATTTGCTTTCATCATCTCTTTTTTTCTGCCGGATCAGTCCATGAAATGTACAATAAACTTTTGTTCTTTTTAAGTCGATATCTGTTTAAATCAATATAATTTTTATATTTTCTATTGTAAATTGTCATGTCTACATTGTATTCAGAATAATTTGCTTTCTTATCAACACTATTTCCGCCTACCAAAACCATAAAGGAAAACTTTTTCTTGCCGACTTTAAATTCTCCCCAACCACTCTTTACACCTGTAACATATACCTTTTTGCCGGATACCTTGACTTTACTACCTGTACTTGAAACAACTGAAACTTTGCCTGAATATGATTTAATCTTAAAAACAATAGTCTCGCCTTTTGCTATGTAATATATACCTATATCTTCGGTATTATTCGCTGCCTGAACTTCCTGTCTGGCAGGAACAAGACCAATCAATATAACCATTACCATAATCGCCGCTATACATTTCTTTGTTTTGTTCATAATTATTTCTTCTCCTTTAAAATACTTCATTAACAAAAATCAAATCTTTGCATTTTATAACATTAAGATTTATTTTTTGCAGGAAAATTCATCCTTTTGTTACATTTTACCAATTCTATTCCATGGTTTTTTCCCAGTACACAACTTTATCTCCATAGTACCAATCGCCGTTATTTCCTAACTCTGAGCCGTTGAATACATCTATTTTTCCATTCTTTTTGAAATGTATGTCAAATGTATAATTTGTATAGCATGACTCAAATGGAAATTCATCAAATATTCCTGAATCATAATATTCTCTGAAAGTCATCCCCTCTGACACAATAGTATCTGCGTCAATTTTTAGTCTGACATTTTCCAAATATGTCACAAATGTATCCTTATTTTTTTCAATCACATAATAACCTGCATTGGTATAGGAATCAGTGTACCATGCCGGCACATTCATAATCTCATAATTTCTACCATCCTCGCCAAGCAACAATATTCTCATTCGCTGGTCATTGTTGTAGCCCTCTGTTCCCAGCACTTTGTATTTGTTACCTGCACCAGTTGTAAATTCGCCTTCCGCTTTTTCCATGGCAACACATTCTGGACATTCAAATTTTCCTGCCACAATAAAATAGTCGCCACAGTCTTCGATATCGAATTTCCATGAGCCATCCTCCTGCTCGGTATAATCGAAAATGTAAATCAAAGGCAAATCATAACCATAGAATTGGCTTACGTCTGTCACATTGCTGTCAGTCGGGCTTTTTGAAATTTCGCTACCTTCTCCGCCATCACCTCCCTTACCGTTATCACCTTTATCTTCGCTTTCGCTTTCATCACCTCCCTTATACTTATCGATACTTATGTCACTATTCCCCACATCTGCATTTTCCACGCTGGTATCCGGCTGGGTTTTCATTGTATCAGCCTCTAAATTGTCCGATGCAATGCCATTTTTCCCACATGCTGCCAGTAAAATTGCTGCCGTAAAAACAGATAATACCAAAAACTTTCTTTTCATAATTATACATTCTCCTTGCTATTTATTAACTTATATAGCATGATACCACAAGGACTATCGGATTCTTATCCGAAAACCTATGGATTTTCATTTTTATTTTGTTTTTTATCCAAATATTCATATATTTTGTTAATTTCCTCGATTTTTTGGCACATACGCTCTTTTGTTGAATCTTCTTTGGGAATAAGTTTAACATCCCTTGTATTAACCAGTGCCCAGTTTATGATTCCAAAAGGGCTTCGGACAACCTTGATAACATCATAATCATCCGTACTCCCCACATACTCAAAATCATTTCCGAATGTCCTTAATACCAGATTGGCTGCCGTCTGATTCTTTCGAAGTTCTATTGTAAATTCCTCCGGTCTTTCATAATTGGTTTTCATATATTCATTAAGACGTTTTTCCTCGACTTTCCCGTCGTATTTTTCAATAAACTGAATTTCTTCCAATGGACATCCGTTTTCTTCCAAAATTTGAATATTAGTTATCAAATCGAGGGGACAGGGCATAAAATTGCCATCCTTCGTGTTGTAATTATCCTTGACCGCAAGCAGCCAGTACCTTCCCTCTTCCATAAAAATTTTCAACGGAGTACATGTATAGTTTTGTGTTCTTCCATTGTGCTGCTTTTTGTATTCCTCCGTAGTTGGAATTTCCTGCGTCCATTCTTTAGTTTTGTAATCACAACTATAATAAATTCTATTAAAATTTATTTTTTTATGCTGTTTGATTGCATCCATTACCGCCTTTATATTGTCGCTGACATACCATCTTTGTAAATCTTTCCCTGCTTTTTTAGACTGCTGTTCATCTAATGTTGTGGGCAGATATTCATCTGCCATTGTAGTTTGTAATGCCTCTAAATTAACTGACTTTACAAATTCCTCAAAATACCAATCGCTTGTATTTCTCACCAGTTTTCTTATAATTTCATTAATTTTTGATGACTCTATATTTTTTTGATTCATCAAACCTGACAAAATAATAAATGCTTCAACATCAGTGAAGGACTGCTGATAATATATTTTCCAATCGCATATTTCAGGAAAACTTGTTTTTACATAATTCTCTGTCGCTATAATACTGTTGTCGTAAATTATGTTTGATATATCTTCTTTTGACACAGACTCTACTGCTACTAATTCCTTAATAGCAGGGTTTAGGGATTCGAAATCTTTTTTCTCTATCTTATCTATCTCATCATTCCTCTTCATAACTGAGGGAAAAATAATTTTTTCTATGTATTCTGGCTCACCCTCATTTTTATTTGACTTATCTTTATTTATTTGTCCATACTTATTTATATAACATATTTTATTTTTGCCTTTTTTGCCTTTTTTGGCTGTTTTGCTTTCGTCCTCTTCTTTTTTTAATCTTGACTCGGGGCGCTAAAATTCTGATAGGATAATCCGAATTACAATTCGATAAAATATTCATAATTCCATTCAATATAGTTACTCTTCTGTCATATCTTGTTTTAGAATCTGTGCCTGTATTCCCGTTATCTGAACCTTTGTTTCGCGAATCACATTCTGGCTGCATAAAGGAATCCTCATTGCCATTTTTCCTTTCCTTATACACCTCTTTCACTAAATCATCTATTTTCATTGGATTTTCTTTATTAGTATTGCCCTGTAAAATTGAAATAATTTTAAGCTCTTTATTTAATTTATCCATTATAAATCCCCTCTTACTTAACGCAATATTGCGCTTATTTTCCATCATTTATTTTAATGCATATATATCATATCATACATTCATAAGATTGCATTTATCTTTTTACATGCTCAAATTATATGTAGCAGAATAAATCTTATCTTAAAATCATTATATCGCATTGTGGATATATCCACAATATTTGTTTTCCCAATATTCTTATATACTTTTAAAAAAAGATAAGGAGCTGGTAAAAATAATTAGTTTTGACCCTCTATGGGAAACAATGAAGAAAAAAGAGATTACTCAATATTATCTGTTGAAATCTGGTATAGATAATAAAACTCTAGACGGTTTGAAGAAGAATAAGAATATAACCTTATTGACGTTAGAAAAATTGTGCAAAATCATAGATTGCACACCGAATGATATTGTAGAATTTAAATAGAACAGACTACCTCTTGTAAAATAGTGGTGTCTGTTCTTTTTTGTTAGCCCCCTTGCAAACTCTACCGCTTACAAGGTGGTTCATTAGATAAATATTATATTATAAATCAATTTTTTCAAAATTCTTTATTGACTGGCGAATTGAGAATGCACTCATCAGTACAAATGCCACCACTCCGGCTGCAAAGACTCCCAGCTGGATGCCAATGTGATTAAATCCAAAGGCATTGAGTACCGAAAGTCCGGGAATATGAAAGAGAGTCTCCCCGATGCCTACAACCAAAAATGCGGCAATAATAAACATTACGAATGGTTTTGCAAATTTGTAAGCCGTTCTGAAAAATCCGCCAACGAATATCAGGTTAAATAATCCTAAAATCACCAGAACAAATCCAAGGTAAACAAGATTTGCGTTCATCAATACATTATTTCTATACACCGCCGCCTCCGACAGCAATGTCATTCGAAGAAGTGCAACCACCGATGTAATGCCAAAATATCCAAGCTCCACAACAATGCAAAATGCATATTTTGCCTTTACAATATCCCTTTTTGCAACAGATAAAAGCATGGTGTAGGTAATGTCATTTGCCTCACGGGCATTTTGGAAGGATTGGAACAATCCAAGGCAGACAAAAAATGAACCCACAAGTATAGGGTAGCCCGGCAGAAATGCCATCAGCCCGAACACTATGAATATGTAGGATAAAGGTGAAGCCGCAAGTTTCATTTCTTTTTTCAATAATTTATTCATACATTGTCCCCTCTTTCCATTCGCAAAATACTTTCTTCCAAAGTCTCGCCATCCCTGCAATATTTTTTGCAAAATTCATCCTTTGCACAATTTGCAACAATTCTGCCTTTTTTTATATACATAATGTCATCGGCGCATTTTTCTATATCTGATGTAATATGCGTTGAAAAAAGCACCGCAACGCCTGTTTCCTTCAGTTCAATTAACAATTCCAGCAATTCATCCCTTGAAAATGGGTCGAGTCCGCTTGTTGGTTCATCCAGAATAAGAATTTTTGCCCCATGGGAAAGGGCGAGAAGAAGATTCAGCTTCACTTTCATTCCTTCCGAAAGCTCACAGGGCATCTTGTTCTCGTCAAGGGAAAACATATCAAGGTATTTTCTGTATGCCCCTTCGTCCCAGTCCTCGTAAAAAGTCTTCGTCACATTAACAATATCCTTAATTTTCTTTTTGGGATAATAATTAACCGCCCCTGTGGAAAATCCAATGTGCTGCTTGATTTCTCGCTCATTTTCCGAAAATGCTGTGTCAAAATAACTAATCTTCCCGCTGTCTGGATGAACAAGTCCCAGAATTGACTTAATTGTTGTGGTTTTTCCCGCGCCATTTCTGCCAATAAATCCCATAATCCGTCCGAAATTCAACTCAAATGAAACATCGGACAGTGTAAAAGTCGGATAGGACTTGTTCAGATTCTCAATACTGCAAAGTGTCATTCTTTGTTCTCCTCCTCCGTTTCAAATACCGCCGCCGCAAATTGTGATAGCATTGTCTTCGGTGGAATTGCAATTCCTCGCTTTTCATCCCCCAAAAGTACCAATGTATCCCCCGGCTTAATGTCAAATATCTCTCTTGCCTGTTTCGGTATGACTATCTGTCCCTTCTCGCCTACCGTTGCCGTCCAGGCATATTTTCCCTTAGGTTTTGCCATAATACCTCCCTCTTCGTAAAAAAGTATGATTTGTATAACTAATCATACTTTAGATTACATTATTTGTCAACGGATTTTCCCGGAACAAAAAAGACATCTTCTAAATTTCTTTAGAAAATGTCCTTGTGGTTTTGGAGTTATTTTTTGTTTTTTCAAATTAATATATAGGGTTGTTTTTTAAACAATTCATTATATATTCCATAATAGATTCATGAGAATTCAATTTGTGATTAATATAAAATCTCTTAATTGAATCTTCTTCTATTACTTCACGACCTGCCTCGTCCTCTTTGTATCCAATTCGTTTTTCCAGCCAAGGCTCTTGAGAATGGCTGATTCTTTCTAAGGTTTTAGGCGAATAAAGACCAAATGTATCTATCACAAGATCAATTGCTTTTATTTCATCTGCGGATAATTTTGATAACATGCAGCCATGTGTACTATATATTCCGTCATCTATTGGTTTATATCCATACTTTTTGTATTTATTATACATCCGTGGATATACCGGTCCATGAGCCCATGCCTGACTTTCTTCAAATATCAGCTGTTTTCCGTTTAATGCATAATTAACTCCATTGGAAAATGCCAATAACTTTTCTAAAGCTAAAGGTGTTACTTCGCCTATGTGTGTAATTATATAATTTGCTATTTGGTCAATTTTCGAACTGCTTATTTCAGCTAGTCTTTCATATCTGGAAATTATCTTTTTATAGGCAACATCCTTTAATTTTTTCTTATTTTCTTCCACTAATTCCATAAAATATTTTTCTTCACGCAAAATTCTAAGCAAAACATCTGAATATTCCCTTGATGGAATAAAACCCTCAAAATACCGTTTGATTGTAACTTTTCCAAACCCTGCAACAATTGCCAGATTTTCTTTTCCGATATTATATTTTCTTAAAATCTCTGATATTTCATTTTCAGAAATTATTCCTGTTTGCTTCTTATATGCCTCGATTTTTGCCTTGGATTTTCTGGAATTATAATCAATATCTGTTGCGACTTCCGAATTACAGCATTTACATTTTCCAACTCTAAACTTGTAACTGATTGTTTCACCCTTAAATTCTTCTTCAATTAATTCGTCACAAATATCATATTCAACCAAATCCTCACATTCATTACAGTAAGCAAGTCTTAAATTCTCCATAAAATCACCAACTTTCCTTTTAATTTCTTGGTCTGTTCTTGTGAAATGAAATCACAAACACTCTCTCATATGGGGTTTTCCTATCATTCACTTTAATATATATAAGAATATCTTCGTCATCTACACCACTAGATTGCGCATCCCTTCTCATAAGTTTGCATGCATATTTAAATACATACAAATATTCTTCTGGAAGCCCCCTTGCCCTACGCTTTGCAGCTCCCTTACTGAGATCTTTTATTTTCCCAACAAAATTTTCTCTTTTTAAGTCTTTTAGCACTAAGTTTTCATCGTTGCTATCAAAAATATAATCATCAGACAACGCCGGATTATCTTTCGTTGGTGTTTGTGGGATATAATTCTTTCTATTTACTGCATCATACAAATCACTAAGAACTTGTTCTATCTCATCTTCAGAATATGCAACTCGAGGTTCAGCTTGAACGTTTTCTTTTATTGCATCTAATGGCAATTTCACCAGATGACCTATTTTGTCTTCTGCCATCAAACCTCTCCTGTTCCTTGTATTTGATACATTTTTATTAAAATCAAATTAACATATCATACTAATATTATATTTTCTTGATACGTTTTTGTCAATACGCTTTACATCGTATCATTGCATTATATTATTGCTTATCTTAACTCGTAGCATATCTTATTACATTACTTTATGTAGCAAATGGTTCTAAATCCTCAAAACACCTCTCCACTATCTTCTCCAACTGCGCTGATATTTCCGAAAATGGCTTGGATAAATCCAATACCCCAATGCCTATTTCGTTACCATCCATTCGAAATCTGTTGGATGGCTGAAATTCTTCCCCGGTTTTTGCGTAAAGCAGCATACCAGCTACACTTCCGTCATGCTCTGTATCCATGTTCTTTACATATGTATACAATTGGTACAGATTCGCATTTCTGTATGTTTGCACATCAAAATTCTTCTGCATCTGCTGACCATAATATTTTGCATCTATAATCAATGTTTTCCCTGATTTCTTCAATGTGATATCAGTAATCATATCAGGAAGCCATAAATTGTTATCATCGTCCAGATTCCATTTTATTCTGTCCGGATTTGCTCTAAGCTTTGGATGATGATATCTGTAATATTCAAGAATAAATTTTTCATATAAATGGCTCATCCTTTGATCATCAATAAAATTTGCCAGCTTATAATTTCCTTTTTCGGTTGATAACAGCATGCCATCAATAACCAGCCTGCAAATATTAAGAAGCATTTTGTAATTTTGATTATTCCTGTGATAATGCACTCTGTCCCAGCGAATCTCATGAGGTTCTATGTAATCTACATCACTGAAGAAAAGTAAACTCTTTTTTAACGTAACACGTCTTTCTTCCTTAACATTTTTTTCCCGAATCAGCAATAACATAGTTGTTTTCAAAATCTGATTAAGAAGATTATTCTCTGACAGTTCGTCAAATTTGCATGTTAACACCTGTTTACGCTGAATCTTGTTTTTAATAGTTCCTGACAAATTGAGTTTTCCACGCATAGTAGCCAAATTATCAGATTTATTCACATATTCTTTGTATAATCCCTGCTTTAGCTGACTTGTAACACCTTTTCCAAGAATAGCTGCAAACATATCGTGAATATTATCAAAGTCCTCAGCTTCAATATTTTCATAAGCAGACTGACGAAGAACCTGAAATGCGTATGTCAGCATATAATATATATTTTTTATCAGAATTCCTTTGTCACTTGTCATTAGTTATTGAACACTCCTTGCAATTTGCTTCTCCAATATGTTACTTTGTCAGGCTCGTCAAACCAGTATTCCTCCAACATTGGTACAATATCATAGTCCACAACTGAAGACATCCAGCCAATCATTTCTTCTTCATCCATTTTTTTCTGTCCGCAGAAATAACTATGTCCTATGCAAAAGCCTTTTCCAAGCGATGCATCCTGCATAATTGCCTGATTTAATGTAATTACAACCTCAATTAAAGCCTCAAATGTATCATCATTCAGCGATTTCATATATTTTGCAAATCCATCCGTTGTAAATCCCGGTTCCATGGAAAAGAAACTGAATCTTCTTCTCAAAGCATAGTCAATCATTGCAAGACTTCTGTCCGCCGTATTCATCATGCCAATAATATACAGATTTTTAGGTACTGAAAACTTCTTTCCATTATATGCAAGTGTTGCTTTCTTTCCCCTATAATCCTTTTCGATTAACATCAAAAGTTCCCCGAATATTTTGCTCATATTTCCTCTGTTAATTTCATCAATAATAAAGAAATATGGAAGCTCCGGATTATTTGCAGACTTCACGCAAAATTCATAGAAAATACCATTTTTCAGTTCAAACCCTTCCCCGCTTGGTTTGTATCCCATAATAAAATCTTCATAAGAATAATTCTGATGAAACTGAATAAATTCAATTCTGCTTTCATCTTTCACTCCCATGATAGAATACACAAGCCTCTTCGCTGTATATGTCTTGCCAACACCAGGTGCTCCCTGTAAAATTACATTCTGCTTTTTAAATAAAAGATTTTTCAATGTCTCATATTTTTCTTCACTCATGTATACATCCGCAAGAAAATCTTCTTTTGTATATTTTTCAATGTCCTCTGTATCATCAACAACAGGATTTTCTTCACGAATGATGTCCATTATGCAGTCATATTCATCCTTTGTCAGTTTGAACAAACTTCCCTGTAAATCCATTTTATTTAGCTCTGGTATCTTCTTCAAAACAGTATAATCAATTGGAACACTTAACTCCTCTGTCTTTTCAAAATAAATATTTTTTCGAGGCTTCTGGCATAATGGTGGAAGCCTAGCACCATAATTTTTCATTTTCATATTGAAAAAACCACTTGGGTTCCTTAATGTATTAACGACCAAGAAAACACAAAAGGAGATTCCACAAGTGGCTTCAGTTAATACATTAT
>JAXJWH010000114.1:0-2617 GCA_036308125.1 Agathobacter sp. | reverse complement strand
CCGCTATTCTTTTATCTGCTATAGCCGATACTCTAACTGCTGAATACAGTATCAAATAACTGCCTGCAATAAGAATTATTACGAGGACTTCAATTAGCACTTTGCTCATACAATCTCTTCCTTTCAAAACAAAAAGTAGGACTATATCAGCCAAACGGAATTTCTCCGTTTTAAATGCTAATTTAGTCCTACCTAAATAAATTCTATTAAATTGTCACCTCACTTGGATGCACGAACCACACTCAGGTCATGACTCCTGAATTGCTTGTGCTGTGTTTGAATTTCGGTTTGATTTGTCAGCGCTGCCTTATCTACCGATTAAAATGGTATAAAAATAAGGACTAAATTAGGCATAACCCCTTGATTTTACTGGGTTTCATCTAACTTGGTCCTATTATAACTCAAACACCTCGTTCCCATTTAGAAATTGTCTTATCACTGATATCTAATTTTTCAGAGAGTTGTTTTTGGGTATATCCTTTTCTCTTTCTTTCATCAGCGATAAATTTTCCAATCTTTATTTGGTCCATTTGTTTTCCCTCCTTCCTGGTTTGATTATCATACAAAATATCTCCACTTTACACCCACGAAACATAGAATATGGTGAATTTATGCGGTTTCTACGCTCCGTAGAGTGAAAAATATGAATTTACTAGCTCAACAAACTGGAATTGAGAATTCACCTGTTTTAAGGGATTTAATAACTGTTATATTTTATCATTAAATTCCTCATAAGCCCTTGAAAACACTATATTTGCCGCAGGTGAGCTTTCCCTTAGGCTTTCCCTTGTTTTATATCTTTCCATATGAGTTTACGAACTCTGATAAGGGAAAAAATAAGGGAAAGAAAATTCTATAACATAGCATAACACAAAATAGCAACGACATGGTGAGCTGATTGAAATGCTTCCAATTTATAACTCACAATATGATAATTTACCAAAATAGAACGAACTAATCTCTAGCAAGCATGACGTTTCTCTGTGTGATAAAGTCTTACTTTTTATGTTTTCGGTTGTTAATGACTTACATCTTTTCGCAGCAGAAAAACTGCATACAACAGCAAGGGAATAAAAAGGCAGAGATTCATTAGGTATGCGCCTGCGCTTGGGGTGTTATTGCTCGCTATCGCTTCAGTTGTCGCTTGCCGAACATAAAAATCACCAAAGCCGCCCACCATGTCATATATACTATGAAGAATGCCGCACCACAGAAGGTTCCAATTCGTTCTAATCAGCAGTGCCGAGAAGGCAACTCCCATAATAAAAGTATAGCCTACCTGCGACAATACTGCCACGGTGCTAACTCCCGTTCGAAAATTCATCATGTGTGTCAACGAAAACATGAGGCTTGACGCAAAAACAGCCCAGATGATTCTTCTATGACTATTCCCAAAGAGTTCTATGTATTGCCGCAGCAGCACACCCCGAAAGAGTATCTCCTCATAAAAACCGATGGCAATACACTCTAAAACCATCAACAGA
This sequence comes from Agathobacter sp., assembly GCA_036308125.1. GTDB lineage: Bacteria > Bacillota > Clostridia > Lachnospirales > Lachnospiraceae > Roseburia. Next base: position 1,133 of record JAXJWH010000114.1, on the reverse strand, counting down.
AGCAACCGTGGAGTTGCATGAGCCACGCTGCCAATTTCTAAATTGGCAGCAATATAGACAAAGAACAGCCAACTGAGGGCAAAGCAGGTTTTATCAATTCTATATGTGAATATCCGCATATCGCTTAGCTGAGATAGAATCGGAAGGAGCAAAGCCAACCCGAGCAGTCTAACGGTTATGCCCATCCCATATTTTGTTCCCAAATCACTGGAATCCAGTTTTATTCCCACGCAAGCAAATCCCTGTGCAATACCCTTTGGAAGAATATCCAATACAAAAAAAACACCCACGAGTACAACTAAGAATAAAACAAGTATTGTTTTTTGCGGCGACATTATATCTCTGTGTATCATCTCACAATATACCTCCCAAGAGTTTTTCGTTATTCATTCCTTTTCAATCGCATCTATTTGACTTCATATTCACATTTAGTAAATCTCCAATTCCCGATTTCAATTTTTTTGCTGTTCATACGCTTGGCAAGCTGACGGGTTTCAATAAACTCATCCGTCACGGTAACAAAAAACTGCTTGCCGTCTTTTTCCACCAAATAAAACTGTTTATCCGTGTTTTTTACCGAGTTGATTAGTCCGGGAATCCCGAACGGAGCATCGGTGAAGATACCAAGCACATTGTCAATAACTTTTTCACCCTTTGTCAGTTTTTGCTCTCCGATAAGGGTGTGGATTTCTGCGTTAGGGAACTTATCCAACACAGCACGGTCTTTCCGTTTACCCTTACCGCCCTTTCCGTATTCCGATAAGTTATACGGTTCACGCATAACCAATTCGTCAATTGCTTCGCCGTTGTCGAGCAGATAATCAATGCTTATATTCAGTAATTTGGAAAGAATTTTCAGATTATCTACATCGGGAATACCGTTATCCGTTTCCCATTTTGCAACCGCAGAACGGGAAACGCCCAATTTCTCAGATAACTGTTCTTGGGAAAGCCCTGCCTGTTTTCTTGCTTCTTTTAATTTTTTACCTAATGTCATTGTGATGACCTCCTTGATTGTTTTGGTAGTGTCAAGTTTACTACCTCATTTTTTATTAAAAACCTTTATTTTAGGGAGTTTGCAAATAAAAAGAGCATTTACCTCCCATTTTTGATATAATGTCCTCGATCAAAAT
>JAXJWH010000113.1:0-14978 GCA_036308125.1 Agathobacter sp. | reverse complement strand
CGGCAATCGCCTTACAGCAGTTTTTGTTGTGCTGTCAAGGGTGGCGTCACTCATCAAAAGATTAAATATCTGCAATTTTCAAGGTTCGATTGAGCCTTTTTCTTTGGCTCTGTTTTTTCATAAGTCACTTGACACTACCCTAACAATTTTTCCATGCATCAATTATCTTCCTGCATACATCTACATCATACTCTTCCACCGCTTCTTTTAATTTATTATAAAATGCAATTTCCCCTTGGGAGAATGAATACTTTGACATTTCCTCCATAACAGTCTCCATTCCATCCATATCCAATTCATCCACGTAATTGTGCATTTTATCAAGAAGTCTTGTCAAATCATCAAATGAGATAATAGGTTTATCTCCACTTTCCTCCTCTTCATCATCTTTGAAAAATGGATAAAGTAAATCACTATATTTATGATAAGTTGACAACAATAACTCTGTTTCTCGCTTTGCAGGTTCAAAATTGCCTTCTATAATACTTCTTTCAAGAAATTCTGCCAGTGAAGATAATTCTTTTGCACCAATTTGTTTTGATGTACTTTTAAGTGCATGTACTTCAATTTTGTAATTTTCCCAATCCTCATTATTATAAAATTTCCTAATTTTTGCTGTTTTTTTCTCTATTGCATTATAATAATCATTTAAAACACTCCAAAACAGACCTTCATTCCCCAGCAAAGACATTGCATAATCTACATCCAGATCTGTTTTTTCTTTTAATTCCCGTAATCTTAACGGATTGTTGGTATCATCGTTAAACATTTCACTCATGTTTTCTTTATCACCATCAGATAAAGGTTTTATTTTTTCTTCCGGCAGCCATTGTCTGAGTTTTTCAACAATAACTCTTATTTCAATAGGCTTTGCTATAAAGTCGTTCATACCTTCAACTAAAAGCATGGAACGGCTTTCTTCCATTGCATTTGCAGTCAGCGCTATAATTGGAACATCATCATAATCCCTAAAAGATTCTCTGATAATGCGTGTAGTCTCAACTCCATCCATTTCAGGCATCATATGATCCATGAAAATAACATCATAGTGTTTCTTCTTGATTTTTTCAATTGCCTCTTTTCCACTTAACGCTGTATCTGTTTTCATCTGCAAAGGTCTAACAAGACCAACTGCAACATTCAGATTGATTTCATTGTCATCAACAAACAATGCATCCGCATCCGGTGCAATAAAATCAAATGCATCCAGATTATCATCTACCTTTATATGAATATCTTCATGATTAAATATCTGCCCCAGAATATATGAATATATTGGCTTCTTAACAACACTTAAATTATCAATATCAAATTCAAATTTCGAATTAAATTTACACATTAAAACAAATCTTACATCCGCATTTTCTATGATACAGTTTTCAACATATCTACAGAATTTTGGTTCATCCACAAATATAAATTCTACATTACCCTCAAGAATTTTTCTCAAGTCATTCTCGTCATACAATCTTGTCATTTTAACTCCAAGTCGTGCAAAATCAATCTGTAATTGCTCGATAATGTACTTATTGTCTGACAAAACACCAACCTCTATATCCCTTTTATCATGTATGGAAACAGCATTTACATTTCTTAGCATAATCTGTGGTATTTCAAAATAGAATCGGCTTCCTTTACCATATTCACTATTAACATACAAGTGTCCGTTCATCAGCTCCACAAGGCGTTTTGATATTGCAAGTCCTAATCCGGTTCCCTCTATATTACGATTTCTTTTACTATCAACCTGCTGGAATGATTCAAATATTTTTCCAATGTCTTCCTCTTTAATTCCTATACCGGTATCCTCCACCGATACTCTAAGGAGAAATTGTTTCTCATCCACCTGTCTTCCTGATACTCTAAGAGTAACCTTGCCTTCAGGAGTAAACTTTACGGCATTATTTGCCAGATTAATAATAATCTGCTTAATTCTGTCGCTATCTCCCATCAGTTCATCTGATACTTCCGGATTATAATCCACAATAAATTCGATTTTTTTATCTCCGATTCTCGTTGAAATTATGTCTATGATATCAGCCACAACAGATGTCGGACGATACTGCGCCATATGAATATCCATTTTTCCTGAATCAATTTTTGAAAAATCCAGAATATCATTTATAATCGTAAGCAATGAATTGCTTGCCGTCTTAATCTGATTGATATAATCTCTTGCTTCTTCAGGCAGTTCTTCTCGAAGCGCCATCTCCGCCATTCCTATTACCGCATTCATAGGAGTTCTGATTTCATGACTCATATTGGCAAGAAAGTCTGATTTCATATTTGCCTCTCGCTCAATCTCTACATTCTCCTTGTCAGATATATATCTGTTACATGCCAACTCAGATAACAAATTTGCAAATTGAAACAGAAATTCAGCCTGATTTTTTATTTCTTCTTCAGACAAAATCGGTATATTCTTTGATGCCTCATAATATTCTTCCGGATTAATACCTAACTTTTTCGCTTTTTCGTAAACTTCTTTTTCCAAAAATTTATGAGTCAACACCTGTCCACCCATTATTGTACCAATCAGATTCCCTTGCAGGGTAATTGGAACTACATAGTCAACCAATCCATTGTAACACTCATATATATACTTTTTCCCAGTCTTTTCTATTTTCTTGCAAGCCCTGGCATCACATAGCTTACAATATTTTTCTCCTATTTTTGAACGCTTTGTATATTTAGAGCAAAAATCATGAGCTACGCAATGTTTGGTTAATGGTTTCCCATTTTTATCACAAAATCCCACCGCAATACCCGTAATCTTGTGAAAAGAATATTGTATCCTTTGTAACGTGTTAACATCAAAAATATCCGTTAAATTGATATTTTCATCCCAAACAATATGCCTCATAGCCTAATCCACCTACCCTATTAATTCTTTGATTTTCTCACTTAATTGCTTTCTTGAAATCGGTTTAAGCAAATAACCATTTGGTTTTAAGGAAAGTGCAGTCACAATCTTTTTTCTATCAACTGTTCCCGTTAAAAAAACAACCGGAATATCCTTTGTCGCAGGATTTTCCTTTAACTTACTAAGTACTTCCGGACCTTTCATATCAGGCATTTCGTAATCCAAAAGAATCAAATCCACTGTCTTGTTCTCAAGATATTCCAACGCAACTTTTCCGCTTGGAGCTGTTGCAACATGATATCCATCTTCTAGCAAAATCTGTTTTATATTCTTCAACATAATTATCTCATCATCTACAACAAGTATTTTCTTGTCAGGAGCTACTATAACACCTTCTTCTATCTCTTCTTCATACTCAAGATCCAAATCATCAATTTCTCCCTGTATTTCAGAATCTAATATTTTTTGCAATTCTCTTTCCTGAACTCTATAATTTTTGACTATTTTCTTTAACTGTTCTTCTTTATCAAAAATATTATCAATTATCTTGAAATTATTTTCTGTGTTCAAGTTATAAAAAAAGCTACAATCCGAACTACTTCCAGAGATAATCACTGGAATCCCTTTAATCGTTAGCTTGCTCATAATCTCAATAACATCTGTTATTTTCGTTTTTGTTTCTTCGTATAAATAACATACGATTGCTTCCGGTTTAAAATATTTTACATGAATCAGTAAATCCGGCAAATACATAGATGAAATCATTACTTCAAAACTCTTCTCCGCTCTTCTAAACATATCATTAACTATAATCGGACTTTGTCCTGTTATCAAAACTCTATAACCCATATCTATCCCACCTTAATAAATAATTATTATTCACTTTATGTTTCCACATTATATATGTATTTTATCGGCAGAAAACATCTGATTATAAAGTATTTGTGTAATTTGTACTATATAAACAACAAAAAAGCGATTCAACACTCTGAATCGCTTTAACGGAGAGGGTGGGATTCGAACCCACGTGCCCTTGCGGACAAACGGTTTTCAAGACCGCCTCGTTATGACCACTTCGATACCTCTCCATATATATTAAATTGTATTGATATTAATGAGCCGCCGTTTCCTGACGACTCATATATAATATCATACAAAACCACCTTTGTCAACACTACTTAACTGGAACTTTTGTTTCTTCTTTTTTAACTACTAAATCGATTACAACATCCTTTTTTGCTGTAGTTGCTTTCTTAGAAGCTGTTGTAGTTTTCTTAGCAGTAGAAGATTTCTTCTCAGCAGTCTTCTTTGGAGCTGCTTTCTTTACTTCTGCCTTCTTCTCAACAGTTTTCTTTTCAACCGCCTTCTTTGGAGCTGCTTTTTTCTCTTCAGTACTTTTCTTTGCAACCGCTTTCTTTTCTTCTTTTGTCTCATCAACTGTTGCCTCTTTCTTAGAAGCTGTTGCTGTCTCGGCTGCCTTTTTAATTACAACCTCATCCAATAATAATAACTTGCCTAAATTACCCTGCACATTAAATACACCAGACTCTACTGCTTCCTGAAATGTTGACTTTCCAGCTGTTACATCAACAACAGCATCTGCTGTAGCACTAACGATAGCATCTCTATCATAGTACTCGTATGGCTGAACATATACCTTTCCTCCATTTAACTCTACATAGAAAGCACCCTCGCCTTCTCCGTATACATTAAACTGAACTGCTACATGCTCATTTACAGAATTTGCATCTGCATCATTGTAATTTTTTGAAACTTTTTCAACTAATTCCTCGTAAGTCATCTTATTACCCTCTCTTTCTTATATAAAACAAAAACTAGTTCCTATACTAAAAATACCACACTTTTCCTGATTTGTAAAACAATTATGTAAAATTTGTATAATTTTTCACTCAAATTTTTGTCATTTATTCTATATCTGAAAACTCCAAAGATTTTTTGTCTGTGACATTATGGATTCTACACTCCAGGACTTACTGCTATTAATCTTGCTGTTTGGATCATTTACAATGATATTTCCATCTGAATCCACTCCTGTAAGAACAATAAAATGACCATTGTCTGTAAAATCTCCCGGTCCCATTATACAAATAATCGGTGTTCCTTCCTGCAACAACTGTAATATTCTTTCCTTTTTGAATGTAACCTGCCTTGAAACAAGCCCTAACTCAGTTGCCATTTTAGTCATTATGCTCCATGATGTTCCCACATTCTCCACATAAAATCCTTCTGCCTGCGCTTTCTTTGCCATCTCATAAGGGTTCATGTTTGTCTCACCTGTCAGTCCCGTATATACCATAGACAGACATGTTGGACCACATCCTGTTAAAGCCATATAATCACTACCATATTTCTTATATCCCCATCTTGAATCCCACTGAATAAATAAAGGAATCTCACCTTCCTTTACCTCTCCTGATATATCTATCTCATCATAATTATTCTCATCATCTGCATGATTTGGATAATCCAAAACAAATTCTGTAGTTTCAGGATTTTTCTTACATAATTCTATCAGACTTTCCGGATAAGTATCTGTATCCAACTGATTCACATCCAAAACCTTAGTTTTGTTATTATCATTGTCTTCAACTTCCGCATCATCAGCAGCATTTAATTTATCTGCATACGCAACTGCGGGAATGTCTTTATTTTCTATTTGTTCCTCAGATGCAACTCTGCCCAATACAATCAATATGCATGTCAGAATTATTGTCATAAAAACAGATCCCAGATTACCTTCCTTTTTTGTCTTCTTCCTTTTCCTTTGTGCCATTACTTCCCCTCTCTCCTTAGCATTAAAATTCTCTACCTATATTAAACCATATTTCACTCCATTTTGTATTAAGATTTGTTTATTAATTTCTTAAGATTTTCTTAAAATTTATTTAACACTTTCTATTATTTCTAAAGCTGATATCTTAATTATAAATTGGTAATTCAATAATTGTTATCTTCTATTTTGATTGCAGAGCTTTCTATTTCAATAATGTCTTTAATGCTAATATTTGTATCATCCTGCATAACAATTATTTTATTATATGAATCCACCTTCTTAATTTTACCATATATTGACCTAAAAGAACCACCCTCTTTTGTCTTATCCTGTACAAAATACTTTATTATCACCTCAGGTTTTTGTTCAAATTCACCAATAATTACTGAAAGTTTCTCATCCAATTCTTTTTTAGAATCTTCATCCAGTTCCACCCTCGATTCTGTAATACGCTGGGTTTCGTATATAGCTTCATTATATCCCGTCAATGCAGCAAATGGTGCAAACTGTGCAGCCCTGCTTAATCGATCCATTCTCACATGATTCTTTGGTTCCGGATTTTTCATGTTAATAATATCGTCATATTTAGATACATTTTCTATGTCTTTTTCCATTTTTCCAGCTCCTTATTAATTTTTGACCTTCAGGCTTTATGGCCACCAATTTGATTGTTTCTTTCGATTGTTGTTGCACCTTCTTCAAAATTCATACCCTTAAGAATGGAATTCTTTCCATATTTTTTCTTAATAGAAAGCATTGCCTCCTGAATTCTTTTTTCTTTTGCTAATTCCTTTTCCTTATTTTCTTTTTCTGCATTGATTTTTTCATAATCTGTAAATAAATCTAATTGTTCATATTTTTCTTCTTTTATAATGTCAGATTCCCTTACAATATTATTTGCTGTGATATTTACTCTTCTTACCATCAGTTCAGGGTTAACTATTCTGTCATACAAATCAGAAACCCCATTAAGTATCTCCTTTGTAGATGATGTATATTCTTCAAAACTGTATGTTCCATGAGCATGCTTGGGAATCATACGTCCATAATGGTCTTTTTTCATTTCACCTTTATATTTTGTATTTTTGATATTCTCACTATCATATCCTATTGTTAAAACTATCTGATTGGTCACAAATCCCTTATCAACCAAATCCAAAACTAATAAATCTGTCATTTCACGAACTATAAGTTTTCCCTTGTTAAAATCATAAGGACATTGCAACACCTGACCTGAACCTATGCTGTTGCTTTCCGGCTTATATGCTTTTATATCCGCCATTGTGCAAGGCTCATATCCCCATGCATGATCTATCAAAAGCTCTGCATTGACACCAAATAATTTGTATAGCAATTCTTCATTATAAAAATCGCCATCTTTTCCCACTGAACATCTTGCAACATCTCCCATGGTTTTCATTCCATATTGACTTAATTTCTTTGCATAACCATGACCTACTCTCCAAAAATCTGTAATTGGTTCGTGTGTCCATAATTTTTTCCTATATGTCATCTCATCCAGCTGCGCAATTCTCACACCATTTTCGTCCGCCGAGATATGCTTGGCTACAATATCCATTGCGACCTTGCATAGATAAAGGTTAGTTCCAATTCCTGCTGTTGCAGTAATTCCTGTTTCCTTCAATACATCTAAAATAATAGTCATTGCAAGTTCTTCCGGAGTCATCTTATACACTTTCAAATAAGAAGTTACATCCATAAACACTTCATCTATCGAATATACATGTATATCCTCAGGTGCTATATATTTAAGATATATATTATATATTCTTGTACTATATTCCATGTATAAAGCCATTCTGGGCGGTGCTGTAATATATCCCACTGCCAGCGACGAATCCCTTTGTAATTCATTCTCATCAAAGGATTCCCCGAGAAAACGTCCTTTATCAGCTCTTTGCTTCCTATAATCATTAACCTCTTTCACTCTTTGAACCACTTCAAAAAGTCTGGCTCTTCCCGGAATTTTATATTTTTTCATGGAAGGAGAAACCGCAAGGCATATTGTTTTTTCCGTTCTGCTTGAATCCGCCACAACCAGATTTGTTGTCAAAGGATCTAAGTTTCGCTCCCTGCATTCAACGGAAGCATAAAATGATTTCAAATCTATCGCAATAAATGTACTCATTATTTCTCCTTCTATCATATTGCACAATTATTATTGTTATTCTTTGTCATTATCAGACAATTTTATTTTTTTATCATTATTGTCTTGCATTTTATTTTCTATGTGTTATAATAAAACCATCAAAAGAAACATCTTCATTACAGATGATTACAAATAAAAAATTCACACAAGGAGGTACAGTCCAATGGGATTATTATAAGCATTCATTTCAAATGTAATTAGAGGATAACATGGCAAAATTAAAATATTAAAGAATTAGTATCAGCCCGGATTATTGATATATGATACAATTCCTACAGCCATAAGAATAACGAAATCTGTTAGACGAGAAATGAAGAAGTTAGAGTTACATGTTGGTTGTTTAGAAAGGAATTTTATGGACGAAATAGCATAGGAGGCGGCACCAATTGATTGGAATTGATGTCGCCTTTTATTTTGCATTAATAAATCTATAATTACTTATTCTTTACCCAATAAATTTCTTCATTATAGCAATTCATTACAAGGTAAGTTGTTCCATCAGCTTCAACCACCTTAATCTGCTGGATTGTTCCATCCAAACCATCTGCATTTTCTTCCGGCATGTCTGCATAAATCACATTATCCTCTAACTTGTATGTTCCTTCCGAATATAAACCAATTCCAATGGAATATGAAATCTCATTATTATCTCCGATTTTCAAATATGCACCATACTTAGACAATCCAGTTCCAAACAATTCCTGAATTGAAGTTGCATCCTTCAAATTGGAATTTGTTTTATCAACATCTATCTTCCACTCCCCTGTTAATGAAATCTTATCATTTACTCCATCAACTTTTTCTTTTGCACCAGACTTTACATTATTATTCTTCTGGTTCTCAATATTTATATCATCTGACTGCCCTTCAAAAGATTTCTCCGACTCAGGCTCAGTATTCTCCTTTTCTACCTTCTTCTCGTCGTTCTTCTCACTTGAAGGAATTTCCGTCTCAACATTCTCAGAATTACTCTCAGTTGCAACTTCTGTATCCGTATCGGCAACAGTTTCAACTGATGTATCCAAAACCTCCTCATTCTGTTGTGTAGTCTGCTCTTTGGATGTGTTATCTGATACATCTGTTTTCTCGTTAACACCACATCCAACAGCTAAAACAGAACTTAACATCAACGCTCCTATCAAACATTTGTTCTTCATTATTATCTCCTCTATCCCATAATTTTTCAAGTATTTTTTAAAAACTTCTGGTATTATTTTATATCTTTTTTCTGACTATTTCAATACATTAGACTTCAGTTTATTATATAGAACAGAGTCGAAATTTATACCTATTAAGCGGAGGAAATTATGAAGAAAAAATTTACAATCAAACAACTATGTATAACAGCAATCTGTATGGCACTTACATGCCTTGCAACAATGTTAATCCAAATTCCAATTCCACTTGGATATGCACACCTTGGAGATAGTGTAATTTTAATTACAAGTTTCTTTTTTGGTCCTGTTGTAGGATGCCTTGCCGGAGGAATTGGTTCTATGATGGCAGATATATTAACTGGTTTTCCTATCTGGGCAATTCCAACATTAATCATCAAAAGTATCATGCCTTTAATCTTTATCAAATTCCAGAAATACTGTGGAAGCGTTCTTTCATTATTATTTATGGTAGCCGGATATACTATTTTCGGTTGCATTATTGCTGGAAACGTTGCAGCCGGACTTGCTTCAGCACCTGGTCTTCTTTTAAAAGCCGCTGTAAACTTTGTTGTATACCTTGTTCTTACTAAGGCACTTACAAGCGCAGGACTTAAAAGACTTCTTGCTTCCGAATAAATCATCTATTAACACTAAAGAGGTTTGCACTACTTAATGCAAACCTCTTTTTTGAATGTTATCTACTATACAATTAATCAATTTCATTTTCAATTGCTCTATACAATTCCAATTTTGCCGAATCAAGACAATCCATTATTTTCGGTGAAAAAGCTCCACATTTTCCCTCAAGTATCATTTTAATCGCAACATCTGCCGCAAAAGGAGTCTTATATTTTGTCCCGGTAACCATGTCGTTATAAACATCAGCCACTGACACAACCTGTGCCCATATTGGAATTTCATCTCCCTTTAGTCCATCAGGATAACCGCTTCCATCGTATCTTTCATGATGATACCTACATATATCATAACAATATACATAGAATTCATTCTCTCTTTGCTTGAATCTTTCAAGAATATTACAGCCATTAATCGAATGTTGTTTTAATATTTCTTTTTCTTCTTCATTTAACTCCCCTTGTTTATGCAATATACTATCTGGAAGGGAAATCTTTCCAATATCATGTAATGTCGAAGCATTCATTATAAGTTGTATTTGTGTATTCGATAATCCTACCTCAGGATACATTTCCACCAGATTATTCAGCAAAATACCTGTTATTTTCTTAATTCTGCTTATACTTTCCGCTGATTCCATGCTTCGTACTTCAATAACAGAAGATAACGCCTGAATAAGGAAATTATTATTTTCTTCAAGCATCTCCTGCTGCTTTCTTAATTCTCTGTTTTTTTCTTCAAGTTCTTCCTTTTTTTCCTTTATTTCATCCTCAAGATACAATTTATGCCTGTATAATTCAATCATATTCTTGGCACGTCGCATTACTATAGTTGCATCAAAAGGCTTGTATATAATCTCCGAAACCCCTGACTCATATGCCATAACATCTGTACTTTCCGTACTTTCTCCCGTAATCATGATGACAGGAATAATGTCAAGTAATTTTTCCTTTTTCATATATTCAAGTACGTCCAAACCGGTTTTCCTAGGCATTTTTAAATCAAGAAATACTAATACAATTTCGTCTTTCTTCTTATTTAAAATGTCAATTGTAGCCTGTCCGTCTTCAGCTTCAAAAATATCAAACTGTTCCTCAAATATATGTGCTAAAATCTTCCTATTTGCCCTGAAATCATCGGCAATTAATATTGAATTTCTCCCCATCAAAAACCTCCACCTAATACTCATCGGCATACTTCTTAATACAATCCATTATCTCCTTTTCCAATGCATACCCCTCATCATATACGGCTCTTGCCTCATCATTTTTACCATCTTTTAGCAAATCATTTACAGATTTATACATTTCATATAAAGGATCTAATCCTAAATTTCCTGCCGCACCTTTTAATGCATGTGCATTCTGACATGCCATATCATAATCCCCTTCTTCAAAACATGGTAAAATTTCATAATTCTTTGAATCTTCAGGAAAATCTATCAGTATTTCCTCATAAATCTCCTCATCTCCGCCTAATCTGGCAACTGCTGAATCAACATCAACTCCAAAACTTTCTAATTCATTTAATAAACCCATGTTTTATCTCCTTAATATATGATACTTAGTCCATTTTTCCTATTTTTAATTTTAGCAAAAAAAAATGAACTATTCAAGTAGAATAGCCCACTTTAGTCTATTTTAATGATTCACCTTCCAAAAGCTCACCGTCAACAATAACTCTCTCAACAATTGAATCTGAACCATTTTCTATAATATTAATCAGTCTTTTAGCGGCTTCCGCACCTATCCTGTCAGTGTCCTGCCTTATAGTAGTAAGTTTTGGAGAAAGGAACTGAGAAAATGTAACACCATCATATCCAACTACACTTACATCCTCAGATATCTTTAGTCCACGTTTAATTATTGCATTTATTCCGCCAATTGCAGATAAATCATCTGGATAAAAAATGCAAGTTGGAGGCACCTCTAAATCCAGCAACTTATTTGTGTGCTGTTCAGTTATATCTGCATTGCCGTATTTTCCCTCAATAATATAATCATCATTGATTTCTATATGATTTTTTCTCAAAGCATCTTTAAATGCATTAACTCTTTCATTTGTAACAAATGAATGTGGTTCACCATGTATATATGCAATCTTTGTATGACCTTTTTGTATTGCATAATTGACTAATTCATGAATTCCCTTGCTATTATTTGAACTTACAGAAATGCATGAAGGAAATTCATAATCAATGGTAACCACTGGAAGTTCACTCTCCATAAGATTCACAACTTCTTCATCCTCAAACTTGGCACATACTATTACTACTCCGTCAAAATTTCTATATTTACAATGCTCCAGATATGTCATATTCATGTCTGCATCACAATTTCCAAGAAACGTAATATCATATCCTAACTGCCTTGCTTCAAGCATAAACCCTTGCAATACTCCTGAAAAATATTCGTGTTTTAATCCTAATCCGGTTTCTTCATGGTATAAAACTCCTATATTTCTTGACTGGTTGGTTTTTAGTGCTCTTGCAGCTGCATTAGGAAAATATCCCATTTCTCTGGCAATATTTTGAATTTTATCTTTGGTTTTTTTACTTATGTCCGGCATATTCCTTAGTGCTTTGCTTATTGTTGCAATTGAATACCCACTTTTATCCGCTATATCCTTTAAGGAAACCATCTTACTTCCTCTCTTTCCTTTTTCATTATTTTTATGATATATTATAACTTCTTATTTCCACATACTCACTTCTAATATAATTTTACATTAAAAATATAAAAAATCAATATTTACTTAATCGTTTTCGTATTTTCTATTGATTTTCACATTACAATATTATATAATTCAATTATAAAAAGAACTTAAACGTTTACGTTAAATATAAGGAGGATATATATGAAATTCGGTTTTTTTGATGATGCCAATAAAGAATATGTAATAACTTCACCTAAGACACCATTACCTTGGATTAACTATCTTGGATGCGAGGATTTCTTTTCTTTGATTTCAAATACTTGTGGGGGATATAGTTTCTATAAAAATGCAAAATTACTTAGATTAACAAGATACAGATATAATAACGTTCCGTTAGACAGCAACGGACATTACTATTATATCAACGATGAAGGAACAATTTGGAACCCTGGCTGGATGCCAACCAAAACAGACCTTGATACATATGAATGCAGACATGGTATGGGATATTCTACTTTCACAGGTTCAAAAAATGGATTAACTGCTAAATTAACAGATTTTGTTCCTATCGGTGATTCCTGTGAAATCAATAAATTATCCGTTACAAATAATTCCGACAAGGAAAAGAATTTTTCAATTTTTTCTTATGTTGAATTTTGTCTGTGGAATGCCATGGATGATATGACTAACTTCCAGCGTAATTTTTCAACAGGAGAAGTTGAAATACACGAAAATGGTTCACAAATTTTCCATAAGACAGAATATAGAGAACGTCGTAATCATTACGCCGTTTATAGTGTCAATGCAAATGTAGAAGGATATGACACTGACAGAGATTCATTCTTAGGTGCATATGGAGAAAATTCATCTCCTGAAGTTGTATCTGAATGTAAATCAAAAAATTCAGTTGCCAGCGGATGGTCTCCAGTTGCATCTCATCATTTAAGTGTAAATCTTAAACCTGGTGAAACTAAAACATTTATTTTCTTACTAGGATATATTGAAAATGAACCAGATAATAAATGGGTTGGAGATCCAACTGACGGCGTTATTAACCGCGAAAAAGCAGATATTTTAATTGACAAATATTCTACAGTACAAAAGGTAGACGAAGCATTATCTGTACTTAAAGAATACTGGGATAATCTATTATCGCATTTTACAGTGTCTTCGTCAGAAGAAAAACTCGACAGAATGGTTAATATCTGGCATCAGTATCAGTGTATGGTTACATTTAACATGAGCCGCTCTACATCTTATTTTGAATCAGGAATCGGTCGTGGTATGGGATTTAGAGATTCATGTCAGGATTTACTTGGATTTGTTCATCTTATTCCTGACAGAGTCCGCCAGCGAATCATTGATATTGCATCCACTCAGTTTGAGGACGGTTCAGCATACCATCAGTATCAGCCTCTTACTAAAAAAGGAAATTCTGATATCGGAAGTGGTTTCAATGATGATCCTTTATGGCTTATTGCAGGAACTTCAGCATATATAAAGGAAACTGGCGATTATGGAATTTTAGACGAAATCGTACCATATGATAATGATGACACAAACGCAACTACACTTATGGAACATTTAAGAAGATCCTTTAATTATACTATAAATCATATAGGTCCACATGGATTACCACAAATCGGAAGAGCAGATTGGAACGACTGCCTGAACCTAAACTGTTTCTCGACAGAACCAGGAGAATCCTTCCAGACATTCGGACCATCCGAAGGACCAAATGCTGAATCTGTTTTTATTGCAGGAATGTTTGTTAAATATGGAAAAGAATACGTTGAAATTTGCAAGCACATGAACCTCAAAGAAGAAGCTGACTTAGCTGCTAACGAGATTAAAAAAATGGAAAAAAGTGTCTTGGAAAATGGTTGGGACGGAGAGTGGTTCCTTAGAGCTTATGACCACTATAAAAACAAAATTGGTTCTAAAGAATGTGATGAAGGAAAAATCTTTATCGAACCTCAAGGCTTCTGCGTAATGGCGGAAATCGGATTAGAGGAAGGAAATTGTCTTAAGGCAATGAAATCAGTAGAAAAATATCTTGATACTAAATACGGAATTGTCTTATTACAGCCACCTTACAGACAGTATCACGTTGAACTTGGCGAAATTTCTTCTTATCCACCAGGATACAAAGAAAATGCCGGAATCTTCTGTCATAATAATCCTTGGATTTCTATTGCAGAAACTGTTGTCGGAAGAGGAAATCGTGCCTGGGAAGTATACACAAAGACATGTCCTGCATATATTGAGGATATAAGTGAAATTCACAGAACTGAGCCTTATGTTTACTCGCAGATGATTGCTGGAAAAGATGCTAAAAACTTTGGCGAAGCCAAGAATAGCTGGTTAACCGGTACTGCAGCATGGACATTCCTTAATGTATCACAGTTTATACTTGGAATAAGACCTGACTATGATGGACTTCGAATTGATCCATGTATTCCATCACATTTAGATGGTTTTACAGTTTCAAGAGACTATCGCGGTACAAAATACAATATAACAATCAAAAATCCAAATCATTTAGAAAAAGGAATTAAATCAGAGGCTTCTGGCATAATGGTGGAAGCCTAGCACCATAATTTTTCATTTTCATATTGAAAAAACCACTTGGGTTCCTTAATGTATTAACGACCAAGAAAACACAAAAGGAGATTCCACAAGTGGCTTCAGTTAATACATTAT
>JAXJWH010000112.1:0-8591 GCA_036308125.1 Agathobacter sp. | reverse complement strand
TTATAAACTGGTTATTGAAATTCAAGGGGGGTGGTGTGCCCTTTTGACCTATATGATTGATTGTAATTAGTGTGCAGCCTATAAAATATAACTACAATCATAGGCTATTTTTTATAAAAAAGGAACTTCACGGATTCAGGTATAACTTTATACTTGCATTCTTGATTTTGGGAGGAACGTATGAAAGAGAAACAAATTCAGATATCACAAAAGCTTTTCATCACGCTTGTAAAATGTTTTGTGCTTGATATGGAAGTGGATTGTGAAGAGATAAAGAAAGAACTAAATAGGAAGTTGGATGCTGTGGCATTGCGACAGTTATACAGTACATATAAAACAGCTCCAACGGATGCGGAGAAAGAGGAAGCACGCCAAAAATATCTCGATGCAAAAGGAGTACCTACGAGCTTTCGATGGTAGAGAGATTTTCTCTTTGAGCGATATATAACAAGTACGTGTCACGTACTTGTAAGTATAGCCAAGGAAGAAAGCGGATGGTGTGCGACGACAAAATCATTGGCTTCGAGTAGCAGTGAGCTGGTAGTCGATAGGCAATGATTGCACAAGGGAAGGCTTCGCCTGGGAGTGTAACTCCCATTGAGAATGGGTAAGGCATCGCCAGGGCAACGCCCTATGAGATGCAGTCAAGGCGGCAGCTTTGTGCACTCCGCACAGGAGCGAAATACGACTTGATGTCCGTAGGATGTCAAGTCTGGTATTGAGCCATAACTGTCAGAGCCAGTTATGGACTCACCAAAATTACAGAACAGAGAGGAGGAATTAGATGCCAGCAAGTGCACAAACAGTATCTGTAAGCAGAGGAAAAACTGCAATAGAACATGACCTAAGAGAATATACGCCGAACAATGTTGACTCATCTATGTCGATATACAATGCAGTTTTGATAAATGAACTTGGCGGAAAATCTCTTGCGGAATATACAAACGAATATATGAAACCGTATATTGAAGAATACAATGCCAAGCAACGTAGAAGTGACAGAATGAAGTCTTATGATTATGCGGCGGACTACATCGAAGAGCAAAATAATATGCAGAAATCAAGGCAGAATTACACAGCCGGTCAGCTTGCATATGAGTATGTAATACAGTTTGGTGACCACCAAACTATGGATGTTAACGAAGTGGTAAAAAAGCCTAAGCTTCGTAAGGAAGTGCATGCGATGTTTGAGGAGTTTATTCAATCCTATCAATCATCCTATCCTCATATGAGGATTATTCTTGCTACGGTGCATATGGATGAGCCTATGGGAACACCACACATGCATATCCTAGTTCAGCCGATTGGAGAGGGATATAAGCAAGGATTATCGCATCAGGTATCACTTACAAAGGCACTAGCCTGTGATGGCTTTGAACGTTCAGAGAAAAAGGGAGACCGCCTATCTATGACAAGATGGCAGGATGATATCAAGGACAATATCATGGAACCAATTTTGAAACGTCATAAATACACCAGAGCTTATAAAGATGGAGAGAAACAACATTTGCCGGTGGCGTTGTACAAACGAGCCATGGAAGAAAAGGATGCGATTGTGGAAGAGGCGAAGGTGGAAGCAGAGCAAATCGTAGAGAAAGCTCGTGAAGAGGTCGAAGAATTGGAAGAGGAGAAGGATTATCTAATCAATGGTAATGGAAAAGACTCTGCGTATGATATGCCTTTTGAAGATTGGTCGATTGCAGATTTGAAGTGTGAAAAAGATTTCCTAATAAACGGAGACCCAGACTTTTCGGGAGATATATTCAGGGGTGTTTCAGAATTGGAAGAAAAGCACTCGGAATTAAGAGCTGATATAAAAGACTTGGAGCAAGCAAAGGAAGAAAAGACTACAGAAGTAGCAAGTATCGAAGATAAGTATTCAAAGATGTGGGATGAGTATGAGGCATTAAGAGATGGGTACAAAGATAAGGATGGAAGACATATCTTGGGATATAATGAGTTGGTGCAACGACATAAGGAGCTACTTCAAGATCCTGCAAGACTATTAGAGACAGAGGAAGGTCAGCAGGTTCTTGAAGAAACGAAAGAGGAGATTGTAGAGACCGTGCAAAAGAACCTCATATCCAATATGCTTGGATTTATCAAAAGAGAGATTTTCGATACTTTAAAAGAATGGCTTGTTGAACCGATTTATGATGCCATAGATGAAATGATGCGGGGACATTACTTTAAGTTGAATGATAGTGATAAAAGAATATTAACCGGAGCAATAGACAGAACAGTTGACCGATTAGTTGATAAGTTGGACATTGGCTCTAAGATAGAGGAGAATGTTTGCGAGAATATGCCAAGTGAAAATCAGATAGAGCAAGAAGTACAAAGAATATACAGAGGACGAGGAAGATAGAAATCCGAAAGGGTTTCTATTTTTTATGGTATCGTGTATAATAGGGGTATAAAAAGAACTGTTAAACAGTTCGACAAACTTGAATTGACCGAGCTCTTTAGAGAGAAGATGGAGCGTCAGAAAAATTAAGTGAGGAGATAAATATGGTATTTGATTTTTATCCATGGAAGATAGATGTTGATGTAGATGAAACAAGACGGTTTTATCAGGAGAATGACTATTCATCTAACAAAGAATGGAATAAAATGTTTGTAGAAGTATTAAATGCGTCTCAAATAGATTTTTTTCATAATCTTGGAATAGATTTAATGAAAATAGAAGTAGAAAAACGTGATTTTATCGACAACGAAGAAGTTCCATTCATTTATTCGATTGACTTTTTGATGTGTGGAAAATTCTTAAGCCTTCCAAAGGTTCAATTGGAGCTGTACTCAGATGAAGAAGTATTTGGAAAAAGCGTAGAGTTGGATTTGAGTGAGTGTATAGAAACAGAAGATTTGGTGACATATGATGGTTTGGGATTAGGTACAGGAATACGATTTAAACACCCTGTAACACATTTCGAAGAGAAAAGGTTTGAAGAATGGGAGTGCGGTTTTATAGGCGGAGCTTTAATAGTAAGAGGTCAATAACTTCCAATATGTAGAATAGTTAGAAAAACTTGAATTTGACGGAGAGATAGTATGGCTATTATTAAAAACGAAATACCGATTTTGGAGTTTGATACAGAGCAGACAGCAGTTCTTAATCCCACTCATGAAAATCTTGGTTTGAACTTACCCAAGAAATGTGTGTTCGCATTTCTTGGTGCTTACATAGATGAATATGCCAGTAAAAGTGATACCAAACAGGTATCCACTTT
The DNA here is from genome assembly GCA_036308125.1 of Agathobacter sp. Lineage (GTDB taxonomy): Bacteria > Bacillota > Clostridia > Lachnospirales > Lachnospiraceae > Roseburia. Next base: position 5,361 of record JAXJWH010000112.1, on the reverse strand, counting down.
TGAGAGTGCAACGAAGCATTATCCCATTTACATCACCAAATACAAGGGTGAGGACATTGTGCTTTGTCAAGCACCCGTTGGTGCGGCAGCAGCCACACAGATACTTGATTGGCTGATTGGTTATGGTGTAAGAGAGGTAATCTCGGCAGGTAGTTGCGGTGCTCTGGAAAAGTTCCCCGAAAGTACATTCCTCGTACCAAACAAGGCTCTGCGTGATGAGGGAACATCTTATCACTATGCGCCCCCTTCTCGATTTGTGGAAATCAGCGAGAAGGCAAGAAAAGCAATTGAAGAAACCATTCTTGAGCATAGTATGAAATATCAGGAGGTTATAACCTGGTCAACGGATGGATTTTTCCGTGAAACCAAAGAAAAGGTGGCTTATCGCAAAAGTGAAGGCTGTGCAGTTGTAGAAATGGAATGTTCTGCTCTGGCGGCCTGTGCTGATTTCAGAGGGGCAACCTGGGGTATGATACTTTATACCGCAGACAGTCTTGCAGATGTTGACAAATACGACGAAAGAAACTGGGGCGGTAATGCATACGAATATGCACTTACGCTCTGCCTTGATGCGGTTATCAAATTATAAGAACAGTTAGAATCAATCTTTTTTTGTGATATAATTTTATTGAGGTGAATGAAATGAGGACTGAAAAAGAAATATACGATTTAGTTTTGAATTTTGCTTTTCAAGATGAGAGAATTAGAATTGTAACTCTTGAGGGGTCTCGCACTAATGTTAATATACCAAAAGACAATCTTCAAGATTATGATATTACTTTTTTTGTTATAGATATGGGAGAATTTTTGAAAAGCGATGACTGGCTTAGTGTTTTTGGTAACAGAATTATGATGCAAAAACCTGAAGATATGGAATTATTTCCTCCAGAAGAAAAAGGATTTTCTTATATAATGCTTTTTGATGATGGTGTAAAGATTGATTTAACTTTGTTACCTGTTTCAATGCTTGAGGAGTATCTTACTCGCGATAAACTTGTAAAAATCATGTTAGATAAAGATAATATGATTAAAACAGAAATAGTTCCCACAGATGAAGATTATTACATTAAGTGTCCAACAGAAAGAAAGTTTGATGACTGTTGTAACGAATTTTGGAATGTTGCAACATATGTATCCAAGGGCTTACTTCGTGGTGAAATACTATTTGCAATAGACCATATGAATGAAGTATTACGTCATGAGCTTCTTAGGATGATTAGTTGGTATGTCGGTACTGAAAAAGGATTTAATTTCAGTTTGGGTAAAAACTATAAATTTTTAGATAAGCATATTTCAAAAGAATTGTGGGATAACTTACTAAATACATATTCAATGAGTTCGTATGAAGAAATGTGGAAATCGTTTGATTTGTGTCTATGTTTGTTCAAAAAAATATCTAAAAAAGTGGCAGATTCACTTGGTTATAATTATCCTGATTATGATGAAAACGTTACAAAATATTTGGAAACACAAAAGAGAATTTCAAATAAATATCTTTATGGTAATAGGTATTGACAAATTCCAATTTGTCGAACAGATGGAATTCGTTTTAGAAGAGCAGAAAGTTCTAAAAAAGTTCTAATTATTTTGAAGAATAGAAGTATAGAAAATAAAAACGTCGAGAAAACACCGTAAAAACGCATATTTATCAAATGGAAACACGAGAATTATAATCCGTTGACGGCGTGAAGGTGGACGTACAGTAGGATCTGGACGTGTTGCTACAATCATCGAGTAATCACTTGTTGATAGTTCAATAATACAGTAAAATTTAGCCTTCCAAGGAAGTTTCCTTGGGAGGCTTTTTTGTTCTATTACAAAATTTGAAGATATCTTTTTTGTCTTCACCTGATAATGGTTTGTTAGACGTTTATCTAAAAGAAGGACATACATTCTATGATTTATTGTAGTATTTCAGCTAGATACTTCATTGAATGCAAAGCAATATAACGATATAATATAAATATAAAGTCTAAAAGGAGTCAATTCAAAATGAAAAGAAATTATAAGAAAACTTTGATTGCGTGTTATATGGCATTTATCACGCAAGCAATAGTTGCGAATTTCACACCACTTCTTTTCTTAAAATTTCATAAGGATTATAATATTCCGTTAGGTACAATTGCCCTTATTTCTTCTGTTTTTTTCTTTTCACAGATTGTTGTGGATTTATTTTGCGCCAGATTTGTTGACAAGATAGGCTACAGGAAGTCCATTGTTGCATCAGAGATTTTTGCGGGGATAGGTCTTATCGGATTAGCTGTTCTTCCAGACATACTATCAAATCCTTTTGCGGGAATAATTATCAGCGTGATTTTGTATGCAATTGGAAGTGGATTAATTGAGGTATTAGCCAGCCCAATTGTAGAGGCATGCCCTTTTGATAACAAAGACTCTGTAATGAGTCTGTTACATTCTTTTTATTGCTGGGGTTCGCTTGCAGTCATTTTGATTTCTTCACTATTCTTTACAATATTTGGAATAGAAAACTGGCGATGGATTGTCTGCATCTGGGCTTTGGTTCCATTATGCAATATTTATAACTTTGTAACATGTCCTATAGAGTCTTTAGTTGACGATGGTCAGGGGCTTTCTATCAAAGCTCTGTTCAGGCTTCCTATGTTTTGGGTATGTCTAGTCCTCATGGTATGTGCAGGAGCGTCAGAACTTTCAATGGCACAGTGGGCATCAGCTTATGCCGAAGCAGCTTTAGGACTTTCAAAAACTATGGGAGATTTAGTCGGACCTTGCCTGTTTGCGTTAACTATGGGAATCAGTAGAGTATTTTATGGAAAATATGGTGATAAAGTAGATTTAAAAAAGTTTATGCTTGGTTCAGGTGTTCTGTGTCTTGCGTGCTATATCTTAGCTTCTGTTTCATGTAATCCAATAATAGGTCTATTAGGTTGTATTATTTGTGGGGCATCAGTTGGTATTATGTGGCCTGGAACTATCAGTATCTCATCACAGCGTATTAATAAAGGTGGAACTGCAATGTTCGCACTACTTGCTATGGCAGGTGACATGGGAGGAACAATAGGTCCAAGTATCGTAGGTCGCATTGCTCAGGCAAATGATGATGCTCTTCAGATTGGTCTTAGAGTAGGAAGTGTATTTCCAGTAATACTAATTATTTCGATTCTGATTTTGACTTATAAAAAAGAAAATAGTGATGAATAACGATATGATAATATTGACTGATAATGTCTGCACCTCCAGATGAAAGCGCTGTAAATAGAAAAATTAAAATTGTATTAAATGAATTAACCAACGAAACTCCTGAAACATTGGCTTCGTTGGAAAAACTTACAACAAAAGTGTCTGCAATTTTTACCAACATTAATAGAAATTATTCAATAAAAAGTGGAATAATTAAGTTTCTTAAATCCTTATTGGTAAACATCGTGTGCCTCATATTTCCGACTAAGGTATTGCTCATTTTTTGTAAGCATTTTTTCAACCTTGTCCATATTCCAGTTACAAAAACCAGTGGCAATCATTGATGCAATTCCATGGGCGTGAACCGACAATTGGTCGTGAAAATAATGTGCTTCATCGTAGGAAATGTGATATTTTTTCATAATTTTTGAAATAGAGTTATCCATAATAGGAGCGAGGGTTGTGCGCATTTCCTCAAAAGCATTTTGACGCATAAATAGAAAACGAAACAATTCTTTTTCATTTTGGGCGAATTGAATATAAGACATTCCGTATAAAATTGTGGTTGAATCATCCCTTTGAATTTGATCTATAAAAGTATCAGCTGCCATTGCTGAAAGTTTTTCACGCAATTCATCCCTCCAGTTTTGAACATTTCAAAGGCAGCGGATAGAATCATATCCTCTGTTATTTGTTTCTTTGCTGGCATAGTATCCTTCAAAAATAAATATATTTATTAATAAATAAGTTTGTTTTATTCCTTGTCAATATGAAGGTCAAGGGATATTGTATTTTGGGGAGAAAAAATAAAGTTTTGAGGATTATATGAAATTTATAAGGTATTAAACGATTGAGTAAGAAAATATAAAAGGAAATATTATTTACCTAAAAATAAAATTTACTGCGACCATTTTCTCATATTTAGCCAAATGATTTAATTGTAGAAAATATAATTTAAATTGTATAGAACGAATAAAAAATCATGCAGTTAGAAATAGTAGAAAATATATTTAAATTGCCTAGAATGAGTATGTAAAAAAACATGTAGTTAAAAAATGTAAGAAAAAATTAAAATTGTGTAGAAAGAAGATAGAGTAAAAATATACAGTTTGAAAAAAGTATGAAATATATTTAAACTGCATAGATTGAAGATAAAATAGAAAAGTTATGTAGTTTGAAAATTAGAGGAAAAAGAGAAAGGGGATAAGATGAAAAAGATTGGTTTGGTCGGTGGAACAGGTCCGGAATCTACGATTATGTATTATAAGGAATTAAATTCCAGAATAGATGAGGCAAGTGGCGGTGAAAAGATGCCGGAGATATCAATTGAGAGTGTAAATTTTCGTAAGGCATGGGAATTAGTCTCTACAGGGAAGCATAAAGAATTGGCGGATTACCTTTCTGAAAAAGTAGAAATATTAAAAGCTGGAGGGGCAAAAGTCATCGCTTTGACGGCGGCTACTATGCATATTGTATATGAGGAAATTGTAAGTAATACCCAGATTCCATTGGTGAGTATTCCTAGAACTGTGTGCGATGAAGTAACGAAAAGCGGTTATAAGACAGTTGGACTTTTAGGTACAGTTTTTACCATGGAGCAGGATTTTATGAAGAAGGATCTGATTCAGAAGGGAATTCAGGTAGTTGTTCCAGAGGAAAATGACAGGGAGTTAATTGCAAAAAGGATATACGAGGAACTTGAATTTGGAATTGTGAAGAAATCTACATTAGATGAATTTAATGAAATTATCCGAAAAATGAGAGAGGAGCATGGTATTGAAGCGGTAATTTTGGGTTGTACGGAATTGCCATTAATATTAAATGATGAAAACTGTGTACTTCCATGTCTGGATAGTGTGTCAATTCATATCGAAAAATTAATTGAACTAGCGCAGGCGTGAACTAAAAACGGCAACTTCAAAACAACCATAAAGTATGAACATGGTGTAGAGTGAGAAAGAGAGAATAATTATTTCTTTAGATTTGAAAAAGAAATTAATTAAAGGAATTTGAGAAGTAACGAAAAAATTACAGAACAGATTGAAGATAAATAGATGGCAAAAATTATATGAAAGGGAATCATTAGGGATTATCCCATTAGTTATATTTTGTGTTAATAGTAATAGTTTAAAAGAGTTGAATGGAATATTGTTTGGAATGGCTGTTATGGGAATGATAAGCGTATATCCAAATATATAATAT
>JAXJWH010000111.1:0-12509 GCA_036308125.1 Agathobacter sp. | reverse complement strand
GTTTGTATGTTATCATATGAATATATCTCCTTTGAGTGGATTGGTTGATAGTTTCTCGTCAATTCTATTTTACCATAAACCTAGAGGAGATATTTTATTTTTGCAACAAAAAATGCCGTATTTATGCGGCTTACGGCGTTTCGCAAACGCCTAATTACATAATGACTAAATAAGGAGACAAATATGCTTAAAATATATATGCGAAGACAACGTAGAGCAGCGAGAATTTATTACAAATGTGATAGAAAAATATATTTTAAAGGAAGATTACAATATACACATAGAAATGTCTACCAGTAATCCAGAAAAAATAATAGACACAATAAAAGATGGGGAGACAGGATTATATTTTCTGGATATTGATTTGAATTGTGATATGAATGGACTAGAGCTTGCACAAAATATTAGAAAAAAAGATAAGAGAGGTTTCATTGTATTTGTAACAAGTCATTCAGAGATGTCATATATGACTTTTACATATAAAGTTGAAGCAATGGATTTTATTGTAAAGGGCGATAGTGCTCAGACAAGTGAAAAAATAAAAAAATGTATAAAGGAAGCATATGAAAGATATACATCACTAGACATTATTAATGATAAAGTATTTACATATCTCGTAGGCGATAGAGAATATAGTATTTTATATGATGACATAGTGTATTTTGAGAAATCAGGTGACAAAAGAAAAATTGTAATACATTGTCTTAACGGAATTATGGAGTTTGCGGGGACGATAAAAGAAATAAAAAAGAAGCTCGATGAAAACTTTGTCAAAATAAGCAAATCCATGATAATAAATAGGAAGCATATTAAAAATATGGATACTAGAGAAAACTCCCTGACACTGAATGAGGGGAGCAAGTGTCATGTTACTGGTAGAAGAATTAAAGAATTAACAAGAAAAGAAGTCAGGATGGGATGAAATGCTTAAGATTTACATATGCGAAGATAATAACGAACAAAGGGAAAAAATGAATACTTTTGTTGATGAATTGTTGGCAGTGGGGGATATGGACATGGAGAAGGCAGTAGTTACTGCAGATCCATATGAGATAATTGAATCCGTGGAGAAGGACAGTGTGGGAGGCGTATTTTTTTTAGATGTAGATTTGAATACGGATATTAATGGTCTTGAACTTGCAAAGCGTATTAGAGAAATTCAGCCGAGGTGCTTTATAGTATTTGTTACTACACATTCAGAAATGGCATTTATGACCTTCTCTTATAGGGTTGAGGCAATGGACTATATTATAAAAGACAACCTGGAAGAATTGAAAAGTCGATTACATCAATGCCTGATAAAAGCAAATGAACGAAGCCAGGAAGATGACGAAAAGAAGAAATATCTGATTAAAATAGGTGATAATATCAGGCTAGTGCCATATGACGAAATTCTATATTTTGAAGCTGTAACGGATGTTAGGAAGATTGTACTTCATACACATGATGCTGTGCTAGAGTTTACTGGAAAGCTCAAGGATGTTGAGAAACAGATGGACGAGCGATTTTATAGATGTCACAGATCTATTATAGTCAATAGAGATTATATTAAACAAATTGATAAAGACAATAGAATAATATATTTAGTTAATGGTGAAAGTTGTCCGATGTCAGTAAGACTTGGAAAGGGAATTTAGGTAATAGATAATGTTAAATATTTTTATATGTGAAGATGATTGCAATCAAAGAAATTATATAAGTGATACTGTTGCAAAAGTAGTATTAATGGAGAATTATGATTTATCTTTGAAGTTAGTTACTGCAAATCCATATGAATTATTAGAGAATATTTGTGAAACTGAAACTGGAATTTATTTTTTGGATATAGATTTGAGTTGTGATATGAATGGTCTTTCTCTGGCTCAAGAGATAAGAAAAAAAGATAAACGTGGTTTCATAGTTTTTGTAACAACGCATTCAGAAATGTCATATATGACATTTTCATATAAAGTAGAGGCAATGGATTTTATTTTGAAAGATAATCCTGATGAGATGAAGATTAAAATTAAACAATGTATTGTTGATGCATATAAGAGATATTCCTCGCCACAGAATTTAGATAGTAAGGTTTTTAAATATGCCATAGGGGATAAAGAATATTGTATTAAAATGAAAGATATTATTTATATAGAAACATCAGATACCCCACATAAATTAGTATTGCACTCAAGCAACTGTATTCAGGAAATTCAAGGAGTATTAAAAGATGTTTTGGAGTTGCTGGATGATAATTTTTATATGATACATAGGTCTTTTATTGTAAATAAGGAATATATACAAACAATAAATGTAAAGGATAAAATAGTAAATATGAAAGATGGAAGTGTTTGCTTTATGTCGAGAAATAGAATAAAAGAACTATTATTATAATACAATTAAACAGGTCAATGCGATGTTATTATATAGTATTGAATAATAAAATAGATTTTATCAAATAAGATAAAGGAGAACATAAATTGCAGCATAGAATAGCTAAAATGTTGACCAATTTATTACTAATTGGGGATAAAAAAAATAGTAATGAAAACATATTAATTTTATATGGTATAGAAGTATTTTTAAATGAGTTTACTAAAATTATAGTATCATTAATTTTAGGAATTCTTTTAGGTATAGGTTATGAAACAGTTTTTACAGTATTAATGTTATTGATATTAAGACGAATTGGAGGAGGAAGACATTTTCGAACAAATTATGAGTGTTTCATGATTTCTGTACTTATTTTGGTTGGAGTTCCCAAATTCGCATATATAATAAATAAGAGTGTTAATTTTTCTTATAATAATTTAATATTTTTGGTTTTAGTTGAAATTGTTTTTATAGCTCTCCAAGTGCCATATAAGGCGCGTCCCTTAATAGGAAATTCACTTTTTATGAACAAGTTTATAATGATTATTATATATTTGGTTTGTGTAGTAGCATGTATAATTATTTCAAATTATATAATGTTTTTAATTATATGTTTAATAACATTAGTTCAGATATTTTCTGATTTACATATTCCCAGTGTATTTAAAAATAGATTATGATTACATTTACACAACAAAATGAACATTTCTGTACAAATATAACATTCTAATAAAAGATATTGTAATATTAAGGAGTGCTTATGAATTAGGATCTATAACAATTTTTATAAATTAAGATTTCGTAATTGGTTTTTTATGTAAAGCATGATAAATTAAATATTTAATGAGGAGTACAATAATGAAAAAAAATGAAGTAAGAGAAGGACTGATAAGTTTATGTAAGAATATGGGAGAAAGAGCGCAATATCCTGGTAGTGTATTTTTGTTTTATCAAGTTCCAGTTCCATTAGAACTAAGAAAAAAGAAAGAACAATGATAAGTTGCAGAGTAGTTACTTTAAGCATGAAGTAGCTACTTTTTTATATATTCTTAGCATTAAAATTATTAATGAATGCTAAATATTTTACTTGCTTGACATAAAGTTTGACCAATTAGTTAATAAATAAATTTTTGAAATATTTATTTGTTAGTTTGATAGTGAAAAGAACTATGGTATAATTATATTTGTTGTCTATGGACAAATATGGGAGTTTATTTATGTTGAATATTATTACAAATATTATATGTTCACTATTTATGCCAGTTTGTTTTTATTTTTATATAGAAAAAAGGGTAAATAAGTATATTGAATGGGGTTGCTATATTGTATGTGCATTATTAATGTATTTGTTAGGCATTATAGATAATTCTGAGATGATTTTGCCAGTAGTTTTTTTAGGTATGAGTGTACTAGTAGTTGCAGTATTAAAAGTTAAACTTATTGAATTATGGATAATACTGGCTTCATATGCGCAATGTGCATTTATTAATGTCATTACATCATTTTTACTTTCGAAAGCATTAGATATATTTGTAGTTAGAATATCTGATGAAGAATTTTGCTTTTTATCAAGTTTTCTTACAATTTGTTTAATTATTATTTTTTCATTCGCTATTAAAAAAAATGTTTATAGTATAAGTGAATTAGTAGATAGTAAATATAAAAAGGGCGTATTATTAATTGTATTTTGTAACATTAGTTTATTAGTTCTGTTGATAATGATAAATAATTGGGTTTCACGAGTAAACAATTGGAATCAAAATATACAAAATGTTAATGTAATTATATACATAGCCTATACCTTGCTCATGATTGTTGTTACTATTCTTGTAATTAGGACATTTAAAGAAAAAGACAATATGGAACGCGAGAAGCAGCAGTATGAAAATCTTTTAGAGTATTCTACACAAATTGAAAGTATGTATACTGATTTGCGAAGTTTTAAGCATGATTATGTTAACATAATGTCTACCATGTCTGGTTATTTTGAGTCCAAAGATTATGAGGGATTAGAAAAGTATTTCAATGAAAATATTGTCACAACAGGGAAAAAGCTCAGTAAAGATAATTACAGACTAAATCAGCTTAAGAATATACAAAACCTTGCAATAAAAGGATTAATATCATCTAAATTAATATATGCTCATGAAATTGGAATAGATGTATATATTGATATAGTTGACCCCATAGATGATTTTTATATTAAGGATGTTGATTTGGGACGAATGATAGGAATTTATCTGGATAATGCATTAGAAGCTGTAAAAGAATGTGATGATAAGAGAATTCGCTTCAATATTGCTAAAACGGATCAAAATGTATGTATTACAATAGCTAATACATATGATTCGAGTAAAAAAATACCTCTTGGAATGATAAACAGGAAAGGATATTCTACAAAGGGAGAGAACCGGGGTATGGGTCTTTATAATGTGGATGTTATCATATCGAAGTATAATAATATTTTTAAACAGACAAAGATTGAAGAAGGATTCTTTGTTCAGCAGATAGAAATAAATAAGTCATAAAAAATTAGGGATCTGGCAGTATAATGTCAGATCTTTTATTATTGCATTAGTTTATAATATTTCGAAAACAAAAAAGCTGAATAATCTTCTCCAATATTAGGACTTCATATAATTACCAAAACATTGTGACGAAAAAAGAACTTTAGATTCTGAAAATTGGATTTTTGTGTAATAGAAATCTTGAAAAGTAACGCTTGCGTTGCTTTTTTTACATTTTATTACAAAAAAAATAAATGTTTATTATAAAGTATATACTTTTACTTGCCAAAACAAAATAACGCGCGTGGTAATTTTACAAGGCAAAAACAAAGATGAAAAAATGTAGGGAGAAATGAGAATGAAAAAAGTATCCTTTATAGGAGCTTCACGTTATCTAGGTGTTCTACTGATTGCAATGCAGGGCATACTTCTTGTCCTGCTTGCAATTTTTCAGTTAAATGATGCGTATCTAGATTGTTGGAGTGAATATGGAAAAACCGCAGAATCATTTTCGATATATCTGGAAAATATTTCGGAAGAGCATGGGGCTGAATTAGAGCAATATTTGTACACAGAGGCAGCTGATAATAAGCTGTATATTGTAAGAAGAGATACATTACTTGCCAACGATGGGGCATTTGCAGGATATATTTATGGAGTATATGGCGATGTAGAAAATAATGACGTAGAATTCTCTTTTGGTGGGAAAGAAGTTGTTACAAAAGAAATGATTTCTGACTTATTACAATCACAAGAGGAACATGCTACGCTAGGAATAGATCAGGGAAGCGAATATTGCATTCATAATATTCGAACTTTCCACTTTGGTGAAAAAATTGTAATGAAAAAGCTTTCAACTATGATTTTGGATAGTGCAACTGTACAGGGCCAATATCATATATTGGGGGCAGATGAGGCAGAGCAGAGAGAAATTATAGAAAAAGTAGCAGATATTTGTGGTATAGAAAAACAGCAATTATTAAAATCTATGCATGGGGAAAAGCTGGATAATAGCTTGAAGAAAATGATATTACTTGTTTTTCTGTTTTCACAGACTGTTTTAAATTTTATATATTTTCTTCTTATAGCAATTAAGAATCTTGACAAAAAAGGAAAGCTTGTTCTTATGGGATGGTCGGGAAGTGCCATTTGCTATGAGTTATATAATTGTTTTTTATGGTATGGCATTTTTATGATTCCGTTTATCATTGTATTTGGAATTATCTTTTCCGGATGGGGATTTGTATTAACTGCATTCATTGGACAGTTTTTTGGATATTCAATTATTAATATGATGCTGCTGGTATTTGAAATTGGATTAGCATCATTGGTGCAACTTAGTGTAAATAATCTGGATGCAATAAAGAGAAAATTTCCCAAAAAAATCTTATATTTATTTGGAATTGCAGGATATATAGGTGTCAGCATTGCAATTGTGTTTTGCGGCATTTATATAGATTCTCCAGTTCAGTGTATGAATGAAAATGCAAAAATATCTGAAAATTGGTCACAAGTATCTGAGTATCAGATTTTAAGAAATATATCAGTTGGGAATGACGAAAATTCATTTTCCGGGACATCAAAGAAATTAGACCAGGATATTTATGATTGGTATAGTGATATTGCTGACAATGAAGGGGTATATTTGATTAATACCACTTATTATGATAATGAAGTATTAAATATATGGAGAGATAATCAGATTTATGATTGTGTTCCGAAAGACCCATTCTGGTATTTTACATATTCATTATCGTACATTAAAGAATTAGGAATACCGTTGGAGGCAGATGTTGAGGAAAGGGCACAAAATGGAACCCGTGTTTACTTAATTCCAAGCGGAATGGAAGAAAAGCAGAAAGAATCTATATGTCTTTGGCTTAAGGAAACTTCAGAAGAAGGAATTCGGGAAGGCGATATTGTTACGGATTTCAATCAAAGTCGTAATATTGAATTTGTTGAATATGATGCAGATAACAAATTTTTTACGTGGAGTACGGATACAAATGTCAATACTTGCGAGATGCCAGTTATTTATTTATGCACACCAGAGAACATGAAATATTTTGAAACAGAAAGTCTTCGTGCAGTGGGATTAGAGGGGTATATTAAATTCAGAAATAAAGATATTGCCCAAAAATATTTAAATAAGGAATTTCTTCAGTCATATCAACTTTTAGATAATGATTTACAATTTACGCATGTGAAAAATTATGTGGATGGATTACAAAAAGATTTATTACAGACAATTATGTGGTTTGGAGTTGTGTTTGTTATTTTAGCAGTAATCCTGTTTGGAATTATGCTTGCTTTAGCGACGGTATTTAGAATAGCAAATGAAGAGATTCTGAATGTTCAGAAGTTTTTAGGATATGATTTTTGCAATATGTATGGAAAATTGATAACAGGGCTTGGCATTATTAATGTAGTGCAGTTATTAATTTTAATATTATGCAAATCACAATTTGGATTTGCAGCAGTTGTTATTGTAGTTATTATGCAGTGGATTATATTTGGAAAATATATGGCTAAAAAGGATATGCGTAATATAATACAGGCTTTTAGGGAGAAATAATGATGGCAAAAATGGTAGAGATAAAAAATGTTTCAAAAAATTATGGCAATAGACAGATTTTTAAAGATTTGAGTTTGGATATAGAAAAAGGAGAATTTGTTTCAATTGTAGGTCCTAGTGGATGTGGAAAATCTACATTGCTAAATATGATTGGACTTTTAGAAACAATGGATTCTGGTAGTATTCAAATCGAAGGAAAAAAATTGCCTAAGCTGAATGGTAAAAAGGCAACACTTTTTCGCAGAAATATAATTAATTACCTGTTTCAGTCGTATGCATTAATCAATGATATGACAGTAATGCAGAATGTTTTGGTTGCAATGAATTTTATGAATATTTCAGAGAAAGCAAAAATTCGTAAAGCAAGAGAGGTGTTAGAGCGACTAGAAATTAACAAATTAGAAGGTCAGAAGATTTGTACATTATCTGGAGGAGAACAGCAACGTGTATCAATTGCAAGAACTATTTTGAAACCTGGAGATCTGATTTTGGCGGATGAACCGACAGGAGCACTTGATCAGGATACTGCAAATCAGGTTTTCTCACTTATAAAAAATCTTAATGTAGAGCATAATAAAACAATTATTATGGTAACTCATAATCAGCAGTTAGCAGAAAGAACTGATCGTATCATTTCATTGGCAAAAAATTGTTAGCTATTTACTTATGTAAGACTTAAGGTTTAAGTGTGATACAGCTTGATGAGGCGACTGGAAATAAGTATTAAAAAAGTTCCCGAGAGTGGATTGATAGTCCGTTCTCGGGAACTTTTTGAAAATGCTATTAGTCCTTTAATAGTCCTTTAAATGCAAACTGTGATAAAGGTTTATTGTAGAGCTTTGCTCCGATAATATATTCAAGTACAGCACCGATAAAAATTACCAAATAGCCTGTAACAGCAAATACTCCCAAAGGAATACTTAAGACTGTTGGTGCAAAAGGTGTATTAAATAAAAACGAAGAAATAATTATTACGGCAAAATCTAAAACCAGTAATAATAAAAATCCCAAAAGGTAATATTTATAGAGGATAGTTGAGGATACAAAAACTATAAGCATTACTAGTTCAAGCTGAACAAGTGACATAATAAGCAATTTTTGATTTTCCGGATACATATCTATCAAAATACATTTCTCAATTATGATGAAAGTAAAAATAAACAGGTACAAAGCGGTACTGGTAATAACCGGAATGGTAAGCTGGAGTTTTCTTTTCATAGCAGAGGTCTGAATGTATTCGGAGACATCAACAGACATAATCAGCTGATAAGCAAACATACCAACAAGCATGAAATAGAACCCGCCAATGATGCTTGTTCCTTTTGATTGAATTTCAACAATAACTCCAATGGCTGTAATAAAGGCAAGCATTATAATATTTTCTTTAAGTTTATATCCATATTTTACAAGTTTAAATCCCAGGATAATATCTTTTAACATAATAATCCTCCTAATTGTCTTTATAAGAAGCTTTGAGCTTTAAAATCATATGAAAATAAGTTACCATAAATGAAGCAAGTAGCAGTACGCATAACAAGCCTAATGTTCCCCATTTTCCCAAATTCAAAATATATAGAACAAGCATGCTTGCAATAAATAGTGCTTCAAAAATCATTGCAATAAACTGTATTAGCAAAAATGAATCAAAATATCTTGTTATATTTAATGACAGAATGTAGATAATATTTATGAGTAAAAAAGTTATTACCATAATTGATATATTGCTGTATCTATCAATCATATAAATCAGGCTTGCTAAAAAGAATAATAGATTTCTTACTATTCCAAAGCACATATCAAGTAAAAAGGTATGTTTTATAACCTTTTTTCCCCTGAATGAAGTCTTGACATATTCCATGCCGAATGAGTCCTTTTTGCAAATGCACCCGATTCCGAAATAATCTGCGTCTACAGTAACAATTACCATCAAAAATAAAAATAAGTAAAACATTTCTGATTGCGTAATGAAAGTAATCACTGATGAAATAATACCGAGTGCAATTGGAATAATCAGGTTAAAAATTATTCGGTAAGTTTTATTTACCATGCAGTTGTAATCTTTATAAATTGTCATGTGACACCTCGCTATCTCATCTTAATTAATGTGTTGTTTCTCATAACAGCAACACTAATCTGGTATAATGATGGAATTTCCTTTGAAACATTCATTCCTGCAAGTTTATCAAGATCTTCGGCAAGGCAGATTCCTTCGAATCCATATGGATTTTTTGTCATGGAATAAAGAACTTTTCCTGCAGCTTCTGCATCATTTGCGTCACCTTTTATGAGGATATATTTTTCTTTCAGGTCTTCGACAAAGCCTTCCTCTACGATAGTTCCATGCTCCATGATGATAGCGTAATCTGTGATACTTTCCATATCAGAGATGTTGTGGGTAGAGAAGAAAACGCTCTTTTCTCCTGCTCCTTCGTGGATGTACTCGCCAATCATCTGATTGAGTTTGTCGCGCATAAGTGGGTCGAGTGGTGATGCTGGCTCATCAAGGATGAGGACATCAGTTTCTCTGGCGAAAACACCGGCGAGCATTAGTTTCATTTTCATACCATCAGATAAAGAGCTTACTTTTTTCTTTTTATCTGTAATGCCGCCTGAGAAAATAGCAAGGTCTTCACAGAGCTGGTCGAATTTATTTCTGTCGAAGGTGTCAAAAAGTAATTGGCTGACTTCCTCTACTTCCCTGATTGACCACTGTGGAAGATAGTACTTTCCAGGACCTGTGTAGCCGATGCGATTTTTTACTTCTGATTTCTTCTCTCTGTCGTTCTGGTCAAATTCGTTGAAGAATAAGAGATCTCCTTTGGCGTCAAGTCTTATGCCGGAGAGGATGTTTAAAAGTGTTGTTTTTCCTGCACCGTTTTCACCGATTAGGGCAGTGGCGAAGCCTTTTGAGATGTTTAATTGTGGGATGTTTAATTCGAAATTTCTGAGTCGTTTCTGGATATTTCTTCCTTCAATAATATTTTCTGTTTTCATAAATTCATTCTCCATTTTTATTGCGTTTACTTAATTTAAAAATATTTATGTTTTTTCTTGTTCAGATATAAGCAACTTATTTCTATAAGTTTTCATTCATTTCTAGCAGGGTATTAAATATGTTTTTTAATTCGTTGGCGCTAAGTCCTGCAATTTTGGAAAACTCAATTGCATCGTTTAGTGCATCCTCAACTTTTCTAAGATGCTGTTCTTTAATCATCTCGCTGTCCTGGGCATTTACATAGTAGCCTTTGCCCTGTGCAGCAGTTACAAGACCTTCTGATGCAAGTAGTTCATATGCTTTCATTGTTGTTATAACACTTATTTTTAAATCCTTTGCCAGACCGCGGATAGATGGGAGATATTCGCCCTGTTGGTATTTTCCGGCCAGAATATCTGTCTTGAAGTTATCTGCGATTTGCTGATAAATTGGTATACCAGAATTTTGCGTTAACTGCATTTGTGCTCCTCCTGTTAAACTGTTTATGTGTTATATATACACCTATAACACATGGATGTCAATACCTTTTTTAATGGGGTAAATGGGCTATTACAACATTTATATTGGGAAATGTTATAAACTATGTGAAAAAAAATTAGAGCCTATCTGTCTTTTGCTGGCAGATAGGCTCTTTTAATTCATTTATTTTAAGATAAGTTTTAAAGTCTCTTTTGCATTTTCAATTGCTTCAAAGGTATAGCCATTTTTGATAAGTTCTTCATCTGTAGCCCCATTTTTAAGCTGCAAAATTAAATCATTACCTTTCTCCATACCTTTTTCCATACCTTTCTCCATACTCTCATCAAGTTCATCTTTCATTAATATTCTCAAAGCTTCACACATAAGCGGTTTCCTCCGTTTCAATTCTTCATATAAATCAATATTGGCCATTACGCTAATCTGATAAATTGCATCAACATTATTATGTTCTCCCTGCGTGGTAAGGTCCTTACTTGCATATGCAAAATTAATAATATCTTCCTCTTTTGCATTAGCAGAAAGAACACGAAGCCACTGATGCTCCTTATCAAGACGGCTAGTTACGATAATCTGTGTTGCAAACATAAGATTTCCAGTTACATAATAAATTCCAGAGCAATATTCAGTTATAGAATATCCGTTATTTATTAAAGCATATATAAGCTTTCTTGGATATCGTTCTCTGACAAGAGAAACTGTTATTTCATTCAAAGGAATCTCATCTGTTTTTTCTGCAAGGCTTTTATAAAGACAAGCGTACCCGATTGTTTTGCTGAAATCATCAATAGTAAGTCCATCATTTGGACTTTTGTATTCAATTACATTGTGCTTTTTGAAAAGATGACCAATTGGATTTTTAGTGGAAAACTCTTTTATTTTTTTAACAATGAGCATATCCATCCGAATTGCTTCTTTACTAAGGTAATGTTCCGTGTCGAATAAAAGATTATCTTTGTCATCACGAAACTCAAGTTGAGCGGCACCATAAAAACCCTGGTGCCATTGTTTGTTTACTTCATTTTGATGCATTCGTATTTTCCTTTCTATTCATTTGTAGTGCAGGAATTTACGAATTATATCAAGTTCTGTTCAAAAACGCTCCAGCGTTCATAACTGCTATCCACTTAATTCCTGCTATTTCATGTGAATTTAAAAAGCAAGAATTTTCGAGATAGGATATTCGATAATGCAAAAAAAATACGTGTCATGCATTAGTAGAATTTAGAAAGCATAAAAACAAATGTTTTATGCAAATTAAGAAAATATATTGCTTTTTAAAAATTATAGCATGCAAAAATTAGTGAAGCAAGATTAATGCAATTACAAAAAGAAATTTTGTTGACACATAATAGGAAAATGTCATTAAATTAATTGGTAGCTAGGAAAAATGAAGATAGTATATGTTTTTTTAAGAAAAGTATTGACTGTAAACCTTGTTTATAGCTTAAAGTTGCTTCAGAAACACAGGTAGTGTCAAGTGACTTATGAAAAAACAGAGCCAAAGAAAAAGGCTCAATCGAACCTTGAAAATTGCAGATATTTAATCTTTTGATGAGTGACGCCACCCTTGACAGCACAACAAAAACTGCTGTAAGGCGATTGC
>JAXJWH010000110.1:0-2509 GCA_036308125.1 Agathobacter sp. | reverse complement strand
TTTGCATAGGTGACAGTCTGGAGAAGATTTGTTGTGTTCTCATAACCATAGAGGACTTTCTGGACACCGTTCACCTGGACCTGGGTCAGTTCCCCATGGTCTCTGTAATAGAACTTGTAGATGTCGAATTCTTCTCGGGTCTTGCATCCTCTGTCGTATTGTGGCGATTTACCCGTTTCAATTAGTAAAAACATTCTCTATATACATGGAAAATAAAAACCATATGTGCTCAAAATCTTTTTGATTTCTGCATCTTCTTTATTTGACAAATTAAAATATCTGTTTTGTTCTTTATAATACACGATTGGGCATGTGTCACACGCAAACCAAAAGTGATGCTCCTGCCCATTTTCGTCTATGAGAGTCATAGATACATCTTCGCCGAATCCACAAGATGGATTATCCCATCGAAGAACTCTATGGTTCATATTTTTATATAGTTGTTTTAAATCTTCTTGTAATACTTGAACAGTATTATCTGTATAATCAAAGCGGACAGAACCTGTTGTAGGTTCCGGAATGTTTGTGGTCCCAAACCAGAGAAATAGGATTAGCACTACAATGGGGATTAGTCCAAATATCACTTTTTTTATATGTACACCGAGCCTTTTTAATTGAATCGAAGAGGAAATATTCACGCTTTTTATGCACTATAAATCTCACCTTCACCTTTACGAACTAATGGACCACAATATGACATACAGAATTGCCGAAGCAATAATATATGCTACCAAATATTGTTTTTTCTTAGTAATTATCAGCAAGACACCGACAACAATCGATACAATCCAAAATAGGATAAAAAGTAAATTAGACAATTTTATAACCCCCTCCTGTGACAAGCGTTACATATGTCCTATAAGTTTTTTTAGTAGTCAGCTTTAGCTTTTTCCCTTCATATTTTTTAGTCGTCACTAAGTACGTTCGAATTGTTACTCTAAAATTAATATACACAATTATGGACTTCCCGATTTTTTGAGAGTTCGACAAAGTGAGATCAATAATTTGAGCTATTTTACTAATTATAAATATGACCGCATTAGCTGTTGCGCTGATATACAAATCCGGAATGTAATGTGCTGCCACAAAGGCGATGTCAGATGCAAATGATGCTAATCTTGCTCGATTTCTAATGTCACTAACTTTTATTTTTTTGGGTATAGTAAATTTTCTGTATTCTTTTCCTATCTGCCTTATGGATTTTTTATACGTTACTTTCGCTCTCGCAAGTCCCCAAGCATCATAATAATTTATTGGATCGTTTCCGCAATAGGAAAACAATGAAAACCCTGCAAACGTAGCAGACGTGAACAACAACACTTCTGAATCATCCGGAGATAAAAAGCGAGCAAATTTTGGAGAATAGAATCTTGACTGAATATAGTAGTTCTTTGTTTCAGAATCATAGTAATATCCCCGATATCGCAACGGATTGGCATTCGCAATCGCAAGCTGAGTTGCGTCATTGGCTGTAGCCGGTGTTGTAGACAAGAGTTCACCCCAAGCACCGTAGGTGTAGTTTGCAATTACTGTTCCGGCTGCATTGGTAATGGCGAAGATGTCACCCATTTGGTTCGTCAGGTAGAAGTACTGAGTCCCGTTGTAAAGGAAGCCGGTCGGGTTGCCGGAGTTGTCATACTGGAAATACATGGTGTTCGTCCCGTCTGTCTGAGACAGGATGACACCATCTTTTGTTGTGAAGTACGTGGTCACTCCGTTGACGGTCT
Organism: Agathobacter sp.; assembly: GCA_036308125.1. Classification (GTDB taxonomy): domain Bacteria; phylum Bacillota; class Clostridia; order Lachnospirales; family Lachnospiraceae; genus Roseburia. Next base: position 782 of record JAXJWH010000110.1, on the reverse strand, counting down.
TGCTGGACCGGATGCCGGACTCGTCATAAGTATAACTGTAGATGTCCGCCGCTCCATTTGGATCTTCCGGGTTTACGGTGATCTGCGAGAGCACTCTGCCGTTGGTCCACTCGAACTCCATGTTGCCATAGGTCAGGACGTTCCCGTTAGCATCATAGGTTAATTTTGATTCGGAGGGCAATTATCTTATTTGTTACTTCTGTGGGATAAATCACGCTTTATTATTAAAATACCAATCGTTGAGCTTCTCCTTGATGGATTTGAATTGCTTCCATTTTACAACCAGAGAATAGATATCAATTAACGAAAGAATTGCGATAGCAATGAGCGGTACAGTCCGACAAGGAGTGAACACTATTGTCAACAAAAGGACAATTGCTATGATTACAGAAACCAAAAGCATTATATGAAAAGACATCCACAAGTTTGTTTTTAATTCCTCGAACGAAATCTGTAAAGACAAGTCCCCGTTAATTGTAATACCATTCCCGTCAGCCATTGCTATGGTAGGTTCTTGGGGAACAGCTTCAAACAGGTTGATCTTTTCGCAATCAAAAGATGGATTGTCGACAATGATCGTAATGTCATTGACATTATCTTCAATTTCTACGTTATAGCAAAAATCAAATAGATGTATTTTCCCTGGCCATGTATCTTCGACTGGTACTTCTGGAAAAAGCAATCTGGAAAGGACAATCAGCCAGGCAGGCAGAGTATTTTTCTTATCAAATGGCAAAAATCCAAAAGAGAAATGCCAGGTACCATTTTCTTCAGGCTTTTCG
>JAXJWH010000109.1:0-2164 GCA_036308125.1 Agathobacter sp. | reverse complement strand
GAATATATCTCCTTTGAGTGGATTGGTTGATAGTTTCTCGTCAATTCTATTTTACCATAAACCTAGAGGAGATATTTTATTTTTGCAACAAAAAATGCCGTATTTATGCGGCTTACGGCGTTTCGCAAACGCCTAGTAATAGTATTGTAAATTAGGAGAAGACTTTATGGGTGAGATTAATATGATGACCTGGAATGTGGATTGGTGTAGAAATGGAAAACGTTCAGGTAAAGACTATGAATATATTTATAGCGACTGCTCTCAGGATATTTGTGATTCAATCATTAATATTGTAAAAGGATTTTTAGAGAAAGAAAATGCTGTAGTCTTTTTGCAGGAATTTCCTTATATGAGATTTGCTGATAAAAAAGGAATGATTGAGCATGAATTATGGCAACGGTTAAATTTTGCTTTTTCAAATATAAAATATGACATTTTTTTTGATAAAACAAATAAAAATGTGCTTCGTTATACTATAGCTATTGCCAAAAAAGATGTATTTACTAAGGATAAAGATTTCAATTTTGGCAATAATAGAATTATATCGGTAAAAAAAGCTGGTGTTACATTAATGGGGGTTCATATGCCAACTGATTTTGAGAATAACTCTTCTGAAGAAAGAATGTGGTTGAAATTGATAGAGAGTTTAGAAAAATGTAGTCATTCTAAACAACCTTTAATCATAACAGGGGATTTTAATGCTTTTATTGGATGCAATGATGTTAATGCAAATAAGTTGTATGGAAGATTAAAGGCATATACAGAGGATGTTGTTCCGCCATTATTAAAGACATTCGCAGATATTACTACAGTAGACCATATCCTTATAAATAATGCTGTTATTAAAACAATAAGTAAATGCAGTTTAGATTTCGAAATGAAAAGAAAATATAGCGATCATAGATATTTGATTGCAAAATTTATGGAGTAGAGATATTTAATATGAGCACCGACCGAAGTCAGTGCTCTTCTAACATAAATACATCTTCAACAAGCAGATTGAAATATGCTGCAATACGAAGCATAAATTCAGCGGATGGTGCCCGTTCACCACGTTCCACTCTGCCGATAGTTTTTGTGCAGAACCCGGTGGCAGAGGCTAAATCCTCTTGGAGAAGACCTCGTGATTCACGAATTTCTTTAAGGTTATTAACGACCGCCATAGTAAACACCTACTTTCATACATTCTTTATTACCAAGGATGAAAAAAATGTTGTCCTAAAATACGGACTCGTTTATTGCAGAAAATCTCTAAGCTCATTCGGATGATTCTTTCCAACCACTTTTCCAAGAATATCAAAGCGGTCATTTTCACCTACAGGAATAGGAGAGTATTTCTCGTTGAGGGAAACAAGAAATACACCATTCTTATCATCCTGTAATTTCTTAATATAAGCATCTCCGTTAAGATAGAAGATACCGATTTCTCCGTTTTCAAGAATATCCTGTTTCAGAACCCAGGCAATCTGCCCATCTTCAAATTCCGGTTCCATACTGTCACCACTTATTTTTACACCGAAGCTTGCTGATTCCGGTATGATATCCTTCGTAAGTTGAATCGTTTCTTTCGGACCATCAACAAGGAAGTTTCCGGTTCCGGCAGATACTGCATTATCATACACATCAATATATCTGCAAAATGGAATAATCTTTGCAGTCTGTTTCTCATATTTGCCACTGTCATGTAACAATCCAATATAATCCAAAACCTTTTCTTTCCCTTCGTCATTGAGGGAAGAGAGTGGATCAGCCGGATTTTCTCCGAAATATTCTTCATATATATTTGTGATGTTTAATACTTTGCATACTGCAAGGAAGGTTGCCACACTGGGCTCAGTAGCATTTGTCTCCCATTTGGAGATTGCTTTTACAGTAAGATTAATTCCTTCCTGCTGTAGTAATTCAGCTAACATTGGCTGAGATAACTTCAGTTTCTTTCTGTTAGAAGAAATGATATCACCTATGTTTCTCATATTCTCGCCTCATTCCTATGATTATATTATGTATAGTTTTCTCTTACAGTGCTGAATTGAAAAATTAAATTCCAGTCCATTCAGCCCAAAACTGGAACTTAGTATTGCAAAGTTTCTACCAGAAGTTACTTTTGCAAATCTTCTGATATGATATATTAGTAGTTCAGCACCAGAGTCCGGATGGCGTATTT
>JAXJWH010000108.1:0-1918 GCA_036308125.1 Agathobacter sp. | reverse complement strand
GAACGTAACAAAGTTGTCCCCGATGCAATGCTGAGCAAAGAATTCCTCAGCCAGTTCAAAACCGAAGCTGATGTCAGCAAGTTCCTCAAACAGCTTCACTCACAAGTATTGGAAAAGATGCTTGAGGGTGAAATGGATGTCCACCTGGGTTATGAAAAGAACTCAGTGGCAGGCAATAATAGCGGTAATTCCCGTAATGGTAAGTATCCTAAGAAGATACAAACGGAACATGGTGAGTCTGTCATATCTATTCCCCGTGATCGTAATGGTGAGTTTGAACCTATAGTGGTTCCCAAACATGAGAGTCGTGGTCTTTCCATAGAAAAGCTTGTTATCTCGTTGTATGCCAAAGGAATGAGTGTATCTGACATAGAGGAGGAAATGCGTGAAATCTATGATATAGAGCTTTCTACCTCTGCCATATCTATTATTACCAACAAGGTCAATCAAGCCGCTATGGAGTGGCAAAATCGCCCGTTAGACCCCATTTATCTGATTGTGTGGATGGATGGTATTGTCTTCAAAGTCCGTGATAACGGAAAGATTATCAACAAGACGGTTTACTTATGCGTGGGGCTTAAGCAGAACGGTCTGAAAGAAGTGCTGGGCATGTGGGTCGGTAAAACAGAAAGTTCCTCATTCTGGATGGGCGTCCTAACCGATTTAAAGGCACGTGGAGTACAGGATATACTTATAACCTGTACTGATAATCTCAATGGATTTACAGAAACCATACGGAGCGTATTCCCTCAATCATCCACTCAAATCTGTGTTGTCCATCAAATCAGGAACTCCTGTAAATATGTGGTTTATAAGGACAAGAAGGAGTTTACAGCCGACATGAAGAACATATACAATGCTCCAAACAAGGAGGCTGCTGCCATGGAACTCGACAATTTGGAAAAGAAATGGGGCGGAAAATATCCCTATGCCATCTTATCCTGGAGACGCAACTGGGATGACTTAACGGTATTCTTCCAATTCCCACTGGAAATCAGAAATATTATTTATACGACAAACCTTATTGAAAATCTCAACGGGAAGATTAGAAAGTACACTAAATCAAAGCTTTCCTTCCCGTCTGATGATGCGGTTAAGAAGACTGTTTACCTATCGCTAATGGAAATTGAGAAGAAATGGACACAACCTATTCATAATTGGGGCTTGATTATGAACCAATTTATTCTTATATTTGAAAACAGAATCCAGATATAGGAGAATTTATCTGAATCCTGTTTTCTCATTTACACAATATTTTAGACACTGCCATTTAAAATGATAACCACATCGCCATACAGTACTAATTTCAGTCACTTGACTTATTTTGTAAATTATGCATAATGATATGCAGATATTATGGTATTTCCAGGCTTGGACTAAAGATAGTAGCAAGCCTATCACATTATGGGTAGAAGCAAGAAACCATGAAGCAGCCCGTAATGCTATCAAGAGAGAGAATCCATTTATCACTCGTCTCATGTTTGTCAGAACCAAACGTATTAACTAAAAAGCAAAACGATTATGGAACAAAGATTTATTGTAATCCTCAATTTCGATCCACAATCCGGAGAGATATTGAAAATAAAACTGACCGATGAAGAATTGGCTGAATCGGAAAAGTACGATGATATGGAAACCTATCTGAGTACCCTTGAAGAAAAATATGAATTTAATTTGTCTAACTCTGTTTGGATGGCTACAAGTGAGCTTTCCGAACGTAAAATTGGATTTTGACTATGCCAAATTTATGCGACACTCAATATAAAATTATTGGTAAAAAGGAAGAAGTTGCTGACTTATATTCTAAGATCCAACAACTCCAAAACATGAATGAACCACTTGAACCAAACGGATTTGGGAACCTTTGGTTAGGTTGCTTGATAAAACTACTTGGTGGTGATTATGGACAGATATATTG
>JAXJWH010000107.1:0-4282 GCA_036308125.1 Agathobacter sp. | reverse complement strand
TCATATCCCGTCAGTGCTGCGAAAGGAGCAAATTGAGCAGCTCTGAGAATTTTATCCGGGAAGTCTTTTTCTATTTGAGGGTTTGGATATTGCATATTTAATATATCTTCAAATTCAAAATTGCTCATCTTGCACCTCCTTAGCAATTCGATAAATTGGAATTTGAAAACTAACTTTTCTTAAATCATTATCGCTTATTGTAGGGCGTTAATGAATTCCTCTAAAAGCCTTGAAAATAAAGGGTTTTTCGCAATCTGCTCACCTTATCCCTTTATACGATTTCACACGATTTTACCCTTGCTCCGAGAGATTATAAGGGCAAAAGCAAGGGCAAGCAAAACTGATAACACGATATAACAAGGTGTGACAATCGGGAAACTGTGATGTATGTGCGAATATATTATTATGGAGGATTACATAATGGAAAAGTACATTTATAACGAACAAAACGGTCTTTGGTATGAGTTGCAGGGCGATTATTACATTCCTTGTTTGGAATTACCCGCCGAAAAAGAAGAAAGGCATATCGGTGTATGGGGACAGCGGCATTTGCGGTATATCCGTGAGCATAAAAAGGTGTTCTACACCAATCTGCTGACAAGCGGCAAACTGCAAAGTCACCTTGCCGATGTTGAAGAACAGGCACAGGAACTGTTTGACCGTCTTATGAAGCAACAGGCAGAACGTGAAGGAATTACCGAAAAACTGAAAGCCGACGATCAAATGATGTAGGACGGATTTTGCGGACATTCAAAATAAAAAAGAATGTGGAGGTAACAGACAATGGCAAAGACAATTTTTGAGGAAATGGGCGGCAAATACGAAAGGCAAGGCGATTACTTAATACCTTGTTTGACTGTACCCGCCGAAGAAGAACAGCCGATAGGCATCTGGGGACAGCGGAATTTGGATTATCTGAAGCATCACTGTAAAGTTACATACACCAATCTTCTTACAAGCGGCAGACTTAACGCTTACCTTGCCGACATTGACAGACAGGCACAGGAACGCTTTGAAAGGCTCATAGAGGGTATGAAACAGGCACAGGGCATAACGGAACAGCTAAAGGCAGAAAACGCCTTAGAATGGACAGGATGCCTCAATAACATAAGGGCTTGTGCGAGGGAGATTGTGGAAAAGGAAATTATTTTTGCATAAACAGATGATTAGTGGCAGGGGGAAATCCTGCCGCTTTTTCTGCTTTAGTTGCTAGCGTAAAATTTTATTCGGATTAAATGAAAAGAGGACACCACTTTGTGATAAAGTATTTATGGCTTGCAACCAAATACACACAAAGGAAGGTGTCCTCTATGATTAACAGTATAAGATATTTTGAAGAAGAATGCATCAACAGATTTGAAAAATTGGAAGATGATTTCATGAAAGAGCCTCAAAAACTGGCAGAGTATGTCCTTGGTCTCACAGAAGAACTGCACAACTTAGGACTTAGAATGATACAGGAATCTCTGGAAGAAATGAATGGAATGCTCCAGAAAAGCCAGAAACGTCTACAACACTGGGTGGTAGAATCTCACGAAACAAAGCAGCTGATCACCTCATTAGGAACTGTCACATTTGAAAAGACTTTATTCAAAAATAAAGAGACAGGTGAATGTGAATATCTGCTTGACCGGATTTTAGGATTAGAAAAGCATGAACGCATTAGTGAAGATGCTCTTGCACGAATGCTTAAAGAAGCAGTTCAGAGCTCATACAGACGAGGTGGAGAAGAAACAAGTCTGACAACAGACGTTAATAAGCAGACGGTCAAAAATAAGATTCATGCATTGGAATTTCCCCGAAATGAGGAAAAGCCGGAAAAGAAAAAAGAAGTAGAATACCTGTATATTGAGGCAGACGAAGATCATGTATCGTTGCAGTTCCGTGAGAAAAAAGGAGATTTGGTGGAAAATGAAAATCATCAGAAAAACAACTGCTTAATTACAAAACTCGTTTATGTTCATGAGGGAATTGAAAAAGAAGCACCAAAGAGTAATCGCCACAAACTTGTGAATCCCTATTATTTTTGTGGAACCAGTTATGGAGAAGAAAATGCAGAGTTTTGGGATGAAGTTTATGAATATATCAATAATCACTATGACCTCGATAAAGTAAAGAAAATTTATTTGAATGCAGATGGTGGCGGATGGATTAAGTCGGGCATGAGAAGGATAGCCGATATCACATATGTACTAGATGAATTTCACATTGAAAAATATCTGACAAAGCTGACGAGTCATATGAAAGACAGCCGGGAAGATGCAGCGGATGAGTTAAGGACTGCAATACGAAGCAAGACAAAGAAAGATTTTGAAGAAACCGTGGAACGTTTGGAGAGTTGTCTGGAAAATGAGACAGGAATGAAGCGGATTGCAGATGCAAAGGAATATATCCTTTCAAACTGGACAGCCGCAAAACTAAGATTAAGACATCAAGATGGCGTAACAGGAAGCAGTACAGAAGGTCATGTGAGCCACGTATTGTCAAGCAGGATGAGCTCGAGACCGATGGGCTGGAGTATAAAGGGTGCAACAAAAGTGGCAAAGCTAAGGGCGTATGCTCTTAACGGTGGAGATATGTTAGAACTGGTAAGATATCAAAAAAGAGAATTACCGAAAGCTATAGGCGCAGAATACGATATTTTAAGCAGTGCAGAAATCCTTCAATCGGAAAAAAGCAGACACGGAGAGTTGGGAAAGTATGTAGACAGTATGAGCCATAGCATTTCGCTTCAAAACAAAAAAATAGTGTACTTCAATTCGCATATTTGGGGATTATAGAAGGTACACATGAAATGTGAGAAAGAGGCTTATTCCTCTTAATTACAAAGAAGACCAGAGACTTTCAGTTGTCAAGGACAACGCCGTAAACGGTGCAGAGCATCCTTGACAACTGAAAGCCTCTGGTCAAAAGCACAGCCAAGAGGAATAAGTCGGAGTCTGCCCAGAAAGAAAGCTGGGCTTGCTTTGTATACCAAAAAGATGTATATTAAACCCACAAGTCATTGTCTGATACTTTATCAGTACATCATGGGTGAACTCTACACCATTATTTCCGAAGGTAAATTTACGCAATCGCCATTATAAAAAAAGCTTGTATTCTTCGGAATATGTGTTATACTAATGCCGTTACAAAAATACATAATTTCGCAGAGTAGATCCATGTGCGTTAAGTGCCGACTGAACAGGGAGTTGTCAGACGGACGAAAAGAATATCTTGCGGTACATGAGTCGCATCCCGCTGCATCCGAAGATAGGAATATTATCTCCAGTTGTAGTATGATGAGGTCTGCAAAGGAGGTAATTTTTTTATGAGAAAATTCGCTGCTTTGTTCACCGATTCTTACAAAGAATTAAAGTCTGTAAGAACCATCACACTTATGGCAATGTTTGCCGCCATTGCGATCATCCTTGGAATGTTCTCCATTGAGATCGGCAATTTTATCCGAATCGGATTTTCCTCTATCCCAAATGGGTTAGTGGCATATCTGCTTGGACCGACCGTGGGCGGTATTTTTGCTGGCACATTGGACGTGCTTAAGTACATCATTAAGCCGACAGGTGCATTTTTCCTGCCACTTACACTGGTAACCATACTTGCTGGTGTCTTGTATGGTGTTATGTATTACAAGAAAAACATTACGTTGCCAAGAGTACTCGTTACGAAGTTCATCGTTATGCTCATCTGTAATGTGATATTGAATACACTTTGTCTGTCTGTGCTTTATGGACAGGGATTTTTAGTATTGCTCCCTGCTAGAGCATTGAAAAATTTAATTATGTGGCCGATTGATTCCATTATTTTCTATACGATTACGAAAGCCTTGGAGCGTATCGGTGCATTTAAGCTGATTCGTCGTGTGCAGCCGATTGGCGCGAAGTAAAGACGAGAGTGATATGAATGATAGAACCCGCAATGTTATATTCCGACATTGCGGGTTTTCTGATTTTTCTGTAAATTCTGCCGAAAATATGCTTTAGTTTGTCAGCTTGACAAATAAAGGGTTAAGGAATATAATTAGATTCAGTATTATACAAGGAGTTAATAAATATGCGGCAAGGTATTCTTAAATAAACTGTCAATTTGATAGTGGGAACAAAAAGTAGCAGTCCCGTTTCACTTTTAATATGGGGCTTAGTTTTTTGTACCCAGTTTAAGAATACTTTTATCATGTAATTTTATATGCCCGAAAACATATAAGTGTTTTGGGGCTATTGGAGTTATTTACCCAGTGATAGGAGTATTTATCACTGGGTATTTTTATGCCCTTTTTTGGGTGTTG
>JAXJWH010000106.1:0-3644 GCA_036308125.1 Agathobacter sp. | reverse complement strand
TAAGGGGGGCTTGTAATTTGAAAAAAGAAATCTCAACCGCATAAAATCAGCGTTTGAGACTCCTTTTTATATCGTTTTTAGTTTTTATCGGACACTAATAATTTAGTATGATTTTATTTGTAAAATCTTTGCCCCCGACAATATATTCTGAAAATGTTGTCCAACATCTTCTCGTTTTGCTTGTAATGTGATTACATACAATGTGCTCAAATCCCACTTTTAAGGGCATTCAGAGATGATTTTGGGAAAATTGCCGTAACTTTAGTTTGTTTAGCAACCTTACCCAGGGGCAAATGCCTGATATGAAGTTTCTGTTCGTCAGACCAGATGTTTGCCGTCGGCATCCTTCAGATTCAACCTCACAATGGACACCCTTGCCTTGGGCTATGCGATTCCCGCTATTAGGGCTCGCTCGGGACTTGAACCCATTAGCTAATACTCATGCTGAGCGTACTTAAATGAGAATACGAGACTCATTCCGAATCTCGTATTCTCTATTTACACAAAATCATGTGTAGTCCCTAAAACTATGTAAAATACCTCGTATACTAATTCTTCATCTTAAAAAACTTATGCTCCTTGTCTAAGAACACTATATAAAAGACATTTTCATGAACATATCCAGCAACTCGGGCTTTTTGGCCACCAATATCTTTTATAACAGCCCAATTTACATCTCCTTCAAAATATTGAGGTATTTTAAAATCACTACGTTCTGGAAAATCCCTATATATAGTTAAATATCCTTTTTGTTGAGCCTCAGTAATATTACACTGACTGACATATGTTAACTTTTCTATCAATTTCGATAATAAACCATCTGTTTGCCATTGTTCAAAAGATTGCCCTGGCGGAATTTGATTTCTATCAAAGTCCTTAAAATTAAAGCAAATCAAAGGTAATACTTCCTTAACCTTACGTTCATCTCGAGTATTTTGTTTTCGTTCAGGCCTTTTATTGTTAGGCTTAAACTTGCTAGCGAATTCACTCTTCCTTGCCATAATCATTGATAAACTTTTCAATATCACCAAAATATGGTATTGCTCCATATTTGCCTAATAAGTAATCTTTTTCAAAACTAGCATCATTACGAACGCTTGTTGCTTGATTAACTTTATATTCAACCAATGAATATAAGTCAGATGACCCTAACTTATCTTTTTCGACAAACCAAATTTGATCTCTTCTTAGCAAGTCCTTACGAAGCAAATTTGTATCATGGGTACTAATAATCAATTGTGCACCATATAAATTCATTTTACTATGAAACAAATTTATTAACTTAAGTGACAATTGTGTATGTAAACTTGCGCCATATTCATCTACAATAAGAACTCCGCCATTTTTTAATGTATCAAACCAAGGTCCCAATAAAGCAAATAATTTATTCGTTCCCAAAGACTCCATCTGAAATGGAATTTCTGTGTGTCCAACAATGTTATTATCATTATACACAGCATGTGTAGCTCTAATATCTAAATGGTTTAATTTATCAATTTTTGGATTAATATTTTGAGCCAATTGAAAGGTCAATCTCTCTATTTGATTGAGATTATTCTCGCCATCTATAACTTTTTCGGTAATACTAATATCTTCAATACCCAAATCTATTAATTTGACAAAATTTAAAATTTTATTATGCATATCTTCATTATGCATATAACAATTTGCGGTATATCTTAATGTATTATCCAAACCAGAAATGATATTAAATTTCTTGCGAAACCATTCCTTAATAACCATTGCTGTTTGGACATTGAATTGTGCACATGTTGAAATAAACAGAGCATTTATTCTTGTTTTCGTATTAATACCTTTTGCCCCTTTGTATGTTTTTGAATTTACTTTAATTGTGTTCTTTTCTCTTTTAAAACAATATGATTCTTTTGTACTTTCAGAGAAGTTTTGAGTGAATAACCATTCTGACAATACTTTTCCATCCTGAATTTCAAAGCCATATCGATACTTAACACCATTATCAACAAATACTATTTGCATGGCAATTGGCATTGTTTCTCCATTAGGATTTAAAGAATAATGCAGTTTTTGCGAATTGCGCATTAAAGTCTCATTAACGACAGAGGACAAAACCAATTCCTTAAAATAAGACATAGCTTGAATATAATTACTCTTGCCAGAACCATTCGCTCCATAAATAGCAGAGGTTCTTAATACACGAACGTCAATATCAGGCAATATCCATGTATTGATATATTCTTTATCAGAAGATTCTATCTCTTTTACAGTTCTAGCCGCAAGCATACTTAAAGACGCTTCATTTTGAAACGACAGAAAGTTCTTAATAGTAAAATCTAAAAGCATAAATCTTAAACGTATTAGTTATATACAAGTGCAAAGATATATGTAATATTTCCGTAAAACAAATAAATTGAGATAATTCCACAAAAACAACAAGAAAAAGACAGTATTTATTGATTTAAAATAGACTATTAGCAATAAAAAGCCAAACATTTACTAGGAAGAAATTCAATTTGCCGTCTGCGGATTTATGTCATCAATAGAAATCTCCTACAAATAAAAACAAGAACATCGTACGATTAGAGTGTCACTTTGAAGAGTTTAGGCAACTGATTAATTACCAAACTTGAGCCAAAGTTTGATGTATGAATTTGCCCCCCTAAATTGAATACCTATTTGTGTCTAGTCAGACACGAACACCCTAATTAATATGATACTCTAGAAGCAAAGCATGACACCAAGAATGGTGAATATGACATCAAAAATGACACCAAGAATTGATGAATGAAACTCTCTGTTATTGAAGTAAACTTCTGAAATGGCTGTATGGGGTTCAACAAACGACTGCTTGAGAAAAGAAAAATAAGATGGTATACTACAGCTATGAAAGTCCTACTTTTCTCTTCTTTTGAGAAGCAAAAAGAGTATGTTTTGGTACTTCTCAAAAACTCCTAGTAAAAGGTAGACGGATATAAAGAAACACATAACATCTGCAAATGAGAGGAACGAAGCCCATTTGAAAGGAGTGTAAAGCCACTGCTATAACAGACCTCTTAAATTTAGCGATAAAGGCAGTTTAGTTTACTCCTATTCTATATATACATTGGACTAAACTAAACCACTAAATTTAATAGATATCGTAGGTGTAATCTTAGTTCTAATTAAAGGCCATTTTACCATGCAACGAAATGGAAATATGCTAAAAATTCTAAAAAAAGTGCGTTTTTGCAGATTTTATTGGTTTCTTTGCAAAAAAAGCAGTCCCCTGTCTGTCCCTCCAACAAACTTTTGTCCTTCGGCAAAATCTTGCAATATACTATATATCAAGTGTTTACAAAGTTATAAATGGGCGTAAAAAAACTCTGCATCGGAAAGTAATCATTTATAACACACTGAATACCAATAAGTTACTACTCATCTAAATAAAAAGTAAAATTAAGTAGATTTATATATTAAATTGTTGATAATTAACACTTTAAGAATTTTGCTGATTTTGCAAAATTCTTTTTTTTATATTTATTACTGTCCGCTAAAAGTTAAAAAAAGAAAAAAATTTTATTAGTGTCCGATAAAACTTTTAATCAATAAAAAAAATTAGGACTGAATCTGACTTGCAAGATTCAGTCCTTTTTGGTTATCTTCGACTCACACATATAAAACATAAC
>JAXJWH010000105.1:0-2278 GCA_036308125.1 Agathobacter sp. | reverse complement strand
CAACTCGTCCGTTGCAACCTACGAGGTGCCAGTCTTTGCAGACAAGGCAGGCGACAAGGGTGCCTATCTTGAACTCTCGGCAGTGGTAAGCACCGGAGAAGGCGCGTGCAGCCAGCAGCTCGTGCTGGGCGTGGCTAAGGTCTATGCCCTGAAAAGGGAACACTTCAACGTGCGGCTTGTGCCTTGCCACAACGTGAGCATAGACGAGGACGCTATCGCTAAGAAGCTTAACGAGATATACAAGCCGCTGGGCAAAACGTTTACCGTGACAGAGGACGAACTCTTTTACGGAGACTCCGCATTCGCCTTCATTGCAGACACCTTCGACGTGAAGAACATCAGCAGAAGAAGCACAGAGACAGAGGACATGACTTTCCTCAAGTACATTTACCGCGAGGAGCGCGGCTTCTCAAAAGACAGCGTCTATCTCTTTGTCCTGCCAAAGGCGAACATAGACGGAGTGACTGGCTTCATGCCGCGCGGCAAGCATGTGGGTTACCTCTTCTGCGACAAGAACGAGGCGATTGACTCGCGCACCGTAGCGCACGAACTCGGTCACGGACTATTCACCCTTGAGCACGCGTTTGACTACATAACAGACAAAACCGTAGGCAAAACAGACAACCTTATGGACTACTCCGACGGAGAAAACCTCAAAGTTTGGCAATGGACCCACATGGACAACCATGGCCCTGTTGTGCCGTTCTTTGATGGTGAGGAGGATGCCATGAGCCTTTTAGGTGATTTTGATCTAAGTCAGGTATCTGAGCCAGAATTATTAATAAAGAGACAAATTAAGTATATCCCTTTAAATTTTAGTTTTACTTCTGAAGCAGCATATTTTATTTCAAAAATGTCAGGAATACCTCAGAATAGAATAGAGTCTTTGGACCTTCGTTCTGAATTGTCTCCATACTTAGATAAAGATGCTGAAGGTTGTATAACATATCCAAATCTAAGCGATTGTTCAGAAAATAATGCCAATATAGGAGTCTCTCATGGTATGATAAATTTAGTAAGTTATTATACGCATTATGACTACAAGGGAAACAAGGTAGAATGCACAAATAATGATCTTATGGCTAAATATATTCAATATTATGATTATCTACATATTATGTGTCATGAAGTTCGACACACTAATCATATTAAGATTATCAAACATAATTTTAATAAAGAAGAAGACCATGCATGTCTGGCTTATTTTATATATTTTGGACTTCAGTATGTATATTCTAAAGATCATGATAGTACCCTTTGGGAAATTGATGCAGAAAAAGGATCAAAGGTTTGTGAATATTTTCTTTCGGAAATTATCGAAAATGAACCTGATATAATAGAAAAAAATATCCTTGATTTAATATCAAGAGAAGTAAAAACAGGTTGGGGAAAAACTAGAGCAAAACGAGGTTATGTGGTTATGAAATTGTTAAAAAATAAGAGACTTTTGGATGATATGTTAACAAAACATCTTTCAGATGCAATAAAAGATGCTTATTCAGCAACAAAGGACGATATTCAAAAAAGTGGCAATGTTTTGGCTCCATCTACTTTTGATGTAGAGACATATTTAGATTGTGTTTTAAAACACCGTGATGAAACTATTCCATCTGATTTACAAACTGTAATAGATAATTACAAAAAATCTAGTTATTATAAAGATTCAAAATTACAGAATGTTAATAAAATTGTAGATTATATAGAAAAATGTATTAAGCAATCGAATTCGAATTATAGTAGTGAGTTGGAAGAAATAATCAAAAAAGCTCTTCAGAATCCTACTACTTTAGATTTAATGGGTAAGAGTGTTTATGAAAAATCAATTATAACATTCGATGATTTAAAAAAAGCACTCGATTATTTAAAAAAAGCAAATCAAGAAAGTGTAAAAGATATTGTAAATAATATTGTTAAAAATATTGTTAAAAATAATGTTATAAAGTTAGAAAAAGTGGTGTTTGAGGATATTTTAAAAAAGATAAAAAAAATCAATTATCCAATAGAGTTTGATTGTAGCCCAAAGGTTGACAGCGATATAAATATGCCTAAGACCCCTGATAAACTTAATACAGCATATAATTTTTAACTATGAAGCTGTTTAAATTTATCTAAAATATTTTGTTAAGCATCAGAAAACAGAAGGCTAATTGAATCATGGACACTGCAGTTTCTGCACGAAACTCATAGTCGATAGTCAACCTTCTAAAGTTTTCCAACCAAGCGAAGGATCTTTCTACAATCCATCGTTTGGGCATCACTTGGAATTTCGAGGGGCACT
>JAXJWH010000104.1:0-13471 GCA_036308125.1 Agathobacter sp. | reverse complement strand
GGGCAGATGCCGAATTTTCTCAACAGCCACCGAAGTCCGAATTTCGGACTGTATTGTTGGATAAATCGATAAGCCTCTAATCGATTTCCTTCGCAAAGAATGCCGCCGCTTTTTTTAAGAAATCATTTTCTTTTTGAAGTTAATTTCGATATAATATCCACTTGCCACACCTCCATATCTTAGTTTAAGTTTTATCTCAATTATATGTATTATTGGAACTTGCTGTTTTTCTGTTCTCATCCAGAATTTTCTTTAAAGCCCCCCGAGCAAGAATCTGTATCTTCTTCTGTTTTAACCTCACCCATCCCTGTTTTGCAAAGCGATTCAATATTTTTGTTACTGTTACACGATTCAAATTCAAGCATACTGCAAGCTCTTCATGTGTATAAGGAAGCGTATTGTCTATGATTCCCAATTCGGCACAATCACATTTCGTCTGGTCAAGAAGATAGCTTGCAACTCTTTGTGTGCTGTCATATATTGTCAACCGTTTGAGCTGCCCGCAAAGAGCACTGTAATTCTCCATTAACAGCTGTATAATCAATTCATTTATCTCCGGATTTTGCTGCATATAAGGAAAAATCCTATCAATGCTGCAAACAATGACTTCAACTTCGTTTACAGCCAATATGGATGTATCTCTGGATGCATGGCTAAAAAATGCAGATTCTCCAATCAGTTGTCCTTCCCCTATAATCTGAATGGTAATCTCTTTTCCACTATCCGCTGTATAGAACATGCGAACACGCCCTTTGCAAATCAGATAAATACTTGGCGCAGTATCGCCCTGCATATAAATTATGCTGTTTGCCGGATATTTTCTCTTGACTCCTGCTTTTTCAAAATACCTAAACAAATACTTGGGAACAACCTTCATATTTCTCCCCCACTTGTAGCATAGGCTACATCTTTTTCCTTTCCGATATTGTATCATGCCAAATGGAGGTAAACAACTATTATGAAAAAAGAACATTTAATGGCAGCAACTACGATTTTTCTCTGGGCAACACTGCCGCCATGACCAAATTACTTCTGGCAGACTTTCCAAGTATGACTCTGCTATATTACAGTTCCATCATCGCATCCATAGCTTTGGTGCTATTTTTACTGTTGACAGGACGAATTTCCAAACTGAAAACCTATTCACTTCGTGATTATATATATATGACAGGACTCGGTATCCTTGGCGAATTTCTCTACTCCGCATTATATTATCAAGGACTTACTCTGATTTCTTCAACTGATGCCTGCATTTTAAATTATCTTTGGCCAATTACAGCAGTGATTTTCTCCTGCATATTTTTGAAAGGGAAACTCACCATAGGTAAAACTGCTGCAATTACGCTGTCATTTTTCGGTGTTATATTTGTCACCTCAAAGGGAACAGGACTTTCTTCCTTTTCCAAAAACAGTCTCGCAGGCTGCATCCTTTGCAGTTTCCTACTTCAGAATCAAAGGAAAAATAACCTCTATGCATGGTTGTCCAATTATAGAGGTTATTATATGTACATGATGCAACACCCTGTCCATTGTCGCATTTGCGGTTATTGTGTTGTAAAATATGTGCTTACTCTTTTCTTATTCCTTATGAGTTTCTCTTCATATTCTCTTTAAAATAATGCCACTTGATAAAGTAAATGCCGAAAACCCGCGTTGATGCGGGTTTTCGGCATTTTGTTACTATTATCTATTATTCAAACTCTTTATGTCCCGGAATCAAATTAACTTATTTTGTTTAAGTTTCGTTCGGATATGGGGCATATTTTATATAAATTACAATGATTATTTCGACCTACTGAATGGTTGTTGCCAAACTGTTGCCATGAAATTATTATAGTAAGAATGATGCGGAAATGCAACAGCTTCTTTAAAAATTAGCACTGTTCAATATATTCTCTCAAATACTTATACGGAAACGGGAGAACTGTATACTGATTATTACGTACAAACTCCACCGCCATTAAAGGAAGCATTTCCTCATATTCAAGCTTATCTCCTAATGAAACAACCTTGCGTATGCAGCATGCATTTGGATATGAAATTCTTTTACTCTTTGCACCTACATAATATACAAATGTATGTCCGTCATCATAATCATTATCATTGTATTCATATTTTATATTCAACAGATTACCAATCTGATAAATCGCATCAAATTCTTCTTTTCTCCACTCTCCATAAATCCAAATATCAAATTTCTCATGAAGAAATCTATTAAACATCGAAGCTGCATTTGTACGCATATTCAATACTTTTTTTACTTCCTTCTTGGTAATTATTTCTTCTTTGTCTAATAATATATTTTTCCATTTCTTCACATTTTCAAAATAATCCGGATATTCAAGTTCAAACTCATTTATTGCCTGAAGCAGTATATTCTTTTGAATTTTCTGCTTTTCATCAGTTTCCTGTAGCATATTCATAATTGCAGTTATGTTAGGCAATGTTTTTTCTCTTGTCTCAATAATCGCATGGATATTATCAATCTCAGAATACAACAATCCATCTACTTTATTTTTTATCCGAAACTGTTTACCTTCCATTAAATCATATGCACAACAGATTTTTTCCCATTCTTCTGAAATATCATGATCTGCATCACAAAAAGAATCAAAAGTTAGTTTTCCATTACAATCAATTTGTAGCCGATAATAATCAAAATAACATTTAGCCTCTCTATTTGCAAAATTAATATGCTTTACATTTTCTCTTGATTCCGTCTTTCTTCTTTTTCTTTGAACAAAAGTCCAGTTTTTTCCAGAGTCAAGCCTTTTCCAATCATAAATTGAAATTGACTTTTCCTTTACATCCCCCTTAATAATTAATTCCTGTACAATTTTTCTCACTGCTGGCGAACTTCCAGATGATTCCGTAAAATGTTCCGCTTCCTCCGTCATATGTTGTACTATATACCCCTTAATGTTATTATGAGGATCCGGCAACTCATTTTCAATGTAATACTCTTCATTATGAATAATTCTGATGTTATAAGCTCCCGGTGTCAAGTCTCCAATGCTTACCTCAACCCCATAATACGTCAACAACTCCATTGATAATAAAGTTACCATTTCTTTTGACTTTTCAGTCCCTATTTCGTCAACAATGACTACTCCCTTTTTATTTAGCATCTCACCATACTCATGCTCTGTTATTCCTTTCTTCTCCAGATTAGAAATATTATATTCTTTTGCATCTTTCCTCTCCATAAATTCAATAGACATATATTTTGAAAGGTTATTCTTTACGTCTTTTAAAAACCTCTCCATTATCCCCATTTTACTTTTACAAAAATGTTCGTAATCAGTCATATCAAAATTATCCACTCTAAAATGACTATGCCTAAGAGATCCTTTTTTATACGCAGTAGTATTCGTATCTGACTTTAATTTTTTTCTAAATTCTCCCGTCTTCGAGTCTATTACGTGAGTTCCTAACTCTTCACGGTCAACTCTTCTAAACGTTTCATGATTTAAATTAAGATACATTCCCGGATCAATTACAATTTCCAGGAATCTAATAATATCTACTTTACCAGTTAATTTATCCTTTCGTTTCCACGCCGGATTATGATAGAAAAGCTTCCCTGTAAGATTACTATACCTTAGCTCATCATGTTTTGGCGTTCTCATAGAATTTATCAGCAGTTGAGCTAATAATCTATTTTGATATTGAAAACATTTGCACTGTTCACTATCAAACAAATCAATCTTTTGTATTTTCACATCCTCATACTCTTTCATGATGCTTTCTTTAAATTGTTTCTCTGTGACTTCCCCTTTATTAAATAGCACCAATGCCGTTGCTCCAAAAGTCCATTGAACAGCCACTGCCTTGAACTCATATATCGCCGAATCCAATATATTATATTTATAATAGTCTTTATTTGCTTTCTCAACTTTATATATATCAAAGTCAGTGTCAATGTTTTCCAGGTTAAAGGTTACATTAATTCTATTCGTTAGCATATTCAAAGTCCTCCTTATGAATCATATGTAAATTATCATAACATACCGTTCCATCTTCATTAATAAGCTTTGGTATCTCCACCAATCGCTGATCCACACATGCACTCGGCTTGTAATTTTTATCTGATACAACATTTATGACATAAACACGCTTAGCCCCTATAACATCCAACTTTTTCAAGATGTCTTTTCTGATTTCATCCCTATCCTGCACATATGTGAACTTCCAATTTTTGAAATCAACATACACATCATCAGATAGCTTATAATCAAAGAACTCAAAATATTCCGGTTCTGTTATAGTTGTTAATTCAATGCCTAGTTCCCTGCTTAAAATAAACTTGCCGGCAACTTCACCTAACGCACCCTTATAAATATTATGAAATAAAACAGGACTCATAAGATATTCATTCATTTGAAATTTCAATGCATATCCCTTTTCTTCAAAATAAGTCCTCATTCCCAGATATTTTAATATTGCTTGTAAACCGGATTCCTTTTCACTCATTTCATAAATAGCAAATTCATCAGAATTCCCCTTGATTTTAGCTCTTTTACTATTTCTAAATGCCACCTTATCATTTCCGAAATCTATAGTTACATCATTAAAATCTGAGTACTGTGAATAAATATATTGATTCTGTTTTTCCCCACTTGTAATATAAAGCTTTTGCAAATACTCATTATTCTGCCAATCAGATATACTTGCTGTCGGATATTGTAATACCAATGTCCTCAACTGCTCCCACAACCGCATACTTTCGACAGTCCAGTCTTTAGCCAACATTCTTCGAATCGTCCAAAGTCCAACTGAAGATATCTTTTCCGCCTTATTCAGCATGAGATTTTCTTCCGGAAGATAATCCTTTCCAAGTGACTCCCTCATAGATACAATTGCTTTCATTTCGGGTGGTAATATGCGTTTATTTAACTCACCGACGTACAATTTTTCTAACAGTTCTGATTCAACAAACAAGTATATATTAGGACTCTTAACAAACGTTCTGCACATACGGCCTACTGCCTGTAAGACCATTCTGCTCGCTTGTACAATTACACTTTTCGTCTTATACAATTTATTTAAAGTATATTGTTCACTTCCTGTATATGATCGAAAAGCAAGCTTTAACATTTGATCTTTTTCAAAATAATTCATTTCTCCATTCTCATACAATTCTTCAATTTGAAATAACATTTGTAACAATTCATGCGCCGTTATTTTCTCATCCTTATATGTATTTACAGTCATATTTGTTATATTTCCCAGATACAAAGCATCAAAATCCTTATATAAAAATCGCTCATCACCTTCAGTAAATTCTCCCAGCCGTACAACTTTTCTACCTTCCGGAATTTTGTATTGTAAATTCTGTCCAGCTCCTATAGTCTGATAAGATGACATAACAAATATCTTTTCACCACATGCTAATTTCTGCTGTAATTCTTCCTTGTCCTGCTCAAAATTATCGCTTCTTAAGAAGCAAACACTGCTGTTTTTTTGCTGCACTGTCAACTGTGAATATTCAAACAACTGCAATAGAACATCTTCATCCATACTTGGATTATTCTTTTTGGGCAATGCCATTCCCAAATACAACATTGAATGAATATCTTTATTCCTATTAAAATTACACATCGCTTTAAGTATGTTACAGTATCTAATTATCTGATATTCGTCATCTGTTATAT
Organism: Agathobacter sp.; assembly: GCA_036308125.1. GTDB lineage: Bacteria > Bacillota > Clostridia > Lachnospirales > Lachnospiraceae > Roseburia. Next base: position 7,817 of record JAXJWH010000104.1, on the reverse strand, counting down.
TTGTAATAATATTTGCACAATATCGCGCAAATTCTTCATCTATAAATGTTTTGCAATAATCTTCCGCATTAATTCCGTGTACATCACTGCAGATTATTTCCCCATGTACTTTAATTTCTCCATCTGTATAGGCACTCCATCTTTTTTTCAACGCAATCCTTGTTTTTTCCTTCAGATAGCTCGGAGTCTTATGAAATCGTTCTTTTAACTGCTCTTTCAAGTATCTCAAATCGTAGTTACCTACTACTGTATCCATTTCTGCTGTAGCAGATATTCCAAACACGGTTGCTTTTCCCGCAAGATATAACATAATTTTTTCAGGAGTGTCATACACCTTAACAAATTTAAGGTTTGTATTGTCATGATGGGAATCATTATCCTCAAATTCATAATACTCCATACCAACTTGATAAAAACTTCTATCCTCCAATATTAGCTCATGATTACTTCTAACCATCTGACATGTCTCACCCATTAACAAGTCCCGCTGCCTATTGGTTAATTCCAATCTTTTTAAGACTGAACTAATAGCGTTCTCCAAATTCATCACATCCATAATGCCATTGCGAGAACTATTAACAATCTCCATGTAATTTCTCGCCCATTCTATAGTAAACAATCTAAAATGTAAAAGAAACAAATTAATATCGCGTAAAAGACTATATAAAACAATATCTTTTTCTTTATTTCTGTTTTTAAAGAAATCATCTTTTCCTTCAAAAAACACATCTATACGATTATCCTCTTCATTTAATGTTGACCTGATATATTGTGCACCCTCTCTTAAAACTGTATGAAAAGAACCATCATTAAATAAGAAAATCTGTCTTTGATCCACCAAATCTTCTCTTGTTTTTATACTTAATCTCACATGATAATTCTCCGCAATTTTTCTTGCTTCATCCATTAACGAAATAAATGTATTTCTATTACCTGAACTTTCAACCTGATTCATTGCCTGTCTCATATCAGAAGAAAAATCGTTTGGATTTAATGTTCGATATATCTGACGGAACAACTGTATGTAGTCCTCTTTCATTGCCAAAGACTTCTCTATTAATTCACTTTGTATCGTATCCTTTGTTGCATCAAATTCATCAATAACAATTACCGCATCCTCTATCAAATCGGAATTCAAAAACTCATAACTGGCATCAATGAGTATAGAATTTCTTTTCATAAACTTACTTACACTCATTAAAAGGATTTTATAATCGTCTGTAAATGCTGCCGGATATAATTTTCCAATCCATCTATACTTTATATCATTTCTAATGGCATTCTTACGCTGTGTTTTTGTTGAAAAGCTATTTTTTAACCGCTTTGTTATCTCGTAACGAAGCTGCCTATCCCCTTCCGTTATTCTATCTTCCAATTCCTTTATATATTCCTTATCTGCATATCGCTTATCTATGGCATTTCGATAAAGTGAGACATCTTTACACAATTTAAGATACGCTTCTGTTTGCATCCCTTCCGGGACTTCAATATCAAGAATTTTTTCAACCACTTCATCAAAATTCGAACGCAATCGTAGTACACTTTGCTTGTATAACTCCTCATTTCCATATGCTGCTCTCAAGGCATCTTCTGGAAGATTTTTATTCAAGGTTGTAATATATATAATTTTAGTGCCATCCTCAATAGAATCCGCATATTCTTTCATTGCCCGTGCTGAATCAAAAGTCTTTCCATTACCCGTAGGTAATTCGCACATATATAAACCATGTTTCTTTTGTTGCATAACATTTAACAAATAATCTTTCAATACTAAACCTCCTCAGGTTAACTTATATCCTATATGACTAGTATCAGTATAATTACATATAAATTTACCATAGAGTGCAAAAAGAATTGCCGCATATTTGCGTCAATTCTTTTCGGAATAGATTTCAATATTATGTTTTATCAAATCAATCATAGCATTTCTTACACTTTGCGGTTCCAAGATCTCTACAGATTGTAATCCCAATAACCATCCAAGTAAAATGACAGAAGCCACTGCATGAAAAGTAACTAACAGCATGCCTTCCTTATCTTCCGAAATTGTAATTTTCTTACCAAATTGATCTATAAAAGGACCAACTAAAGTATCCGGGATCCTCACAGTTATTAACTGTTCTTTTCCTGAAAACATACCCATGCGCCTTGAAACATATGTATTAGCATTAAAACTACGAAACTGCCTTTTACCAGCTCTTGGTATATCGGACAACCATATATTATCAAGTTTATCTACTCTATAATTTCTTTCACTTAATACACCGTCTTTTTCTTTTACATCATAGCCGTACAAATAATACCTATCATTGGCCCATATTAAAGCCCATGGGTTCATGTTGTACCGTCTATCCGACTTTTTTATCAACTTCTTAGTTCTATCCCACACCATATAATCAAAGCTTATCTGAACCCCCTTGGCTAAAGCCTCCTGAATCAAATTTACATTGTAAAGAATTTTCTTATTCTCCGCTTTTGCAATATTTATCCCTAACACACTTCTATCCAATTCTTCAGCATCATATATACTCATAGTAGATTTCAGTTTATCAATCATTTTAGTTGCAATACTTTTCTCAATGAAATTAGACGCATTAACGGAATCAATAATAAGTTTCATCTCTTCCTTTTCCAAAAGCCTGTTTCCAATGAAATAACGAGCATTCCTTCCACGACCTGAAATTACATCTACCCCTAATTCATTTCTTAATTGTTTTATATATCGCAGAATACTATCTTCACTACAGGAATAACCTTCTACTTCCATGTGAACCAGAATATCCTGCATAGAAATTTGATGTTGTTCATCTGTGTATGTTATCAGAATTTTATATAATGCCAGTACTCTGTTTTTACCGAAATTACTCACCGTTATCCCCACTTTCTGCATAATTTCTTCAATTGGTACTACTTATATATTACTTCTTATTCAACATTATCGTTTGCAATAATCCTTCCTCTTTTCTCGATAAAATAGATTACCTTCTTCACACTGAAAGATATTCTTCAAAAAACCCCTGTATTCTCTTCTTTGTGTATTTATTCTCAACCTCTTTTAATATGTATATCGACAATTCATTTAACGAACGAGTAAGTGCTACATAAAGCTTATTCTTCGTCTTATTCGCCTCGGTATTATTATCGTTAAATAAATATGCTGCCAAGTCATTTGTGAGAATGAATAAACACTTCTCCCCCTCCATTCCCTTTATGTAGTCTATTGATTTTACAAAAATCTTATCTTCTTGTTTTATTGGACTTTCGTCTTCAAAAATATTTATGATAATGCCATATCTTCTTGAATCTATTTTTTCGCACTTGCTCAGTAATGCCATTGCATCTTTTTTCTTTCCCGTATTCCTGTACTTTTCAATCATCTTCCCAGCATAATAATACGCTACTTTTTTTACTGTCAGAGTATCTTTGGTTGGATGATTCTCAGACAACAATGGTTCAAGCTCTTCCGCTAAATTCTCTCTTATATTATTTTTCTTGTAGTCATGCGTTTCATATACCCCTTCCTTCTGAGACATATACATCAAATCATATTTTTGACTTTCAATTAACGTGCGACAATCAATTTCACTTTCATAATATATTGACAATTGTCCGGAATCTTTTTCAGATTTCTGTTTTTCATTTTCATCTACTAAACGATTTGACAGTTCTAAATGTAATTGCGGACATCTATGACATTCCGATATATATCTAACATTTTGCTTGTATATAGACATAAGATTCCTTAAGCATTTAAAACCTTTTAAATCCTGTTTTGGATCTCCCATCAGCAACATGGGGATTCCCATTCTACTTAATTCTTCTATAATTTCTTGCATATGCTTATCTATATCCTGTACTTCATCTATACAGATTGCTCCGCAATATTTTGCAATTGCATTTTTAATGATTACTCTGCCATCCTTTATACTTTTTGTGTCCTTTGATTTTTTACATAACACCCATTTAGCATGTTCAGGAATTACTGTTTGGTGAAGTACATTCAACTCATCAAGTCTTTTAATCTTTGCATTTTTATACTTTGCATCTTGAGGTAAATCTGCAACAGATATTTTTTCATATTTCTTTCCATAAAGTAAATGATAATACGGTTTTATTATTTCTCTATACAGAAATGAATGAATCGTACTCACTATTATATTTTGCGGGATTTGTACATAATGTTCACATAATTTTCTACGAATGCAATCTACGGCACTATTAGTAAACGCAACGCAAAATATTTTCTTATCCTCATCAATTTGATTACGAAGAAGTATTATTTTATCTGACATCTTTGTAGTCTTTCCTGCTCCGGCCCCAGCTATATTTATTTCCACTTTATAACACCTCTTCCTGCTCTTGAGAAAGAAAATCTAATACATCTTGAATATGTTTGGGCATTTGAAATCCTTCTAATCCACCACTAGCTAGATCCCTACAAATAGTAAACATATCTGATGCTTTTGCATTTTTCCATGCTTCTGTAAGCTGCTCAGCTGTCATATTACTCCAACCGAAAACTTCTCCATATTTTTCCTTCAAAATATTAAAGTTGTCACCAGTATTTACAATTTCCGGTTCTAGGGTATAATACTCTGTCGTCCTAACACATATTTCTTTATCATCATTATACTTATCATGTCGTTTCTTTGCATCAGGTTGGTCATCATAATCTCGTATAATGCCCAATTTATTCCCTGAACCTTCATTGATTTTTTTCCAAATATTCATTATTTTCTCAAATCCCTTATGGAATGATAGCAATTCAATCTCACTCAAAGATACTTGCGAGTCAATATAAGATCGAATTAGTAATTCTTCTGATATTCCCTCAAACAAAACACATTTCTTAGAGAAAAAAAGCTTAAAAAGATCCAAATTTGGATTCTTTGCTAAATATGCTATATCTTCATCTTCTAATTCGTCAACAAACGAAAATGCTTTTCCCTTATGTAAAACCACCACATTTTTTAAATTCATTTTATTAATAAATTCAGTACTATGCGTGGAGTAGAATAACTGAACAGTTTTATTCTTATCTGTAAATGCTTTTAGAAAACTGACCATCAATCTAGTATTGTTAATGCATAAATGTGCTTCTGGTTCTTCAATCGTCAAAACATTCAGAGCAGTATCCGAATTTTTTCCAATCAACGAATTAATCAGAACAAACAACAATACTAAGTTACGATGTCCCAACCCCTGCATTGACAGCTCTTCTTCTGAATACCCTAATCTCACACTGTTTAAAATGGATTGCATTGGTGGCATATTAGGAAGAATATTAATATGCGAAAAAAACTTCTTTGCCGCTTTTAGCTCCGATGTATCTTGCCAGTTTATTATGTCATTTATATCACTAATTTCTTTTAACGCCTCAAAGAAATGGCTATATTCTTTTTCTATTTTTAATTTATCCTGATCTGAAAGTCCATCCTTCAATAAATCAACCAAAAATTTTGAACCTAATTGATTTTTAGTTCTTGAAAAATCGTCTCTTTCTGCCTCAAGAGCCTCATATTTAAACTTCTTTAATGTGTCATATGATATATTACTGCCATCAGAAACCTTTATTGAGTAATTATAATATTCTACTGGTAAGAGATTCATTTTAACCTCATTCAAATTCGTATCGTTGATTTCATTCACAGATACAATTTCCTTTACCATTCTGAATATATCTTCACAACTCTTAGGTGCAAACTCATATTTTATACCATATTGAATTTTCCCATCTTCAATTGCATATGATAAATCCTTGACATAATATTCCTCTGCACCACTTGCCTGAATATTAACTTCAACACTCACTATTGGCAATAATTCTACAAATTGCTCAATAGTAATCTCGTCATTCTTAATTTTATTCTGGCTTTCAATAATTTTATTGTAATAACACTTTTTAGTTTCATTATTTATATCAGACCATGATAATTTCTTACTGATATGTGTATTATCATCGGTTAAAAAAGGAAGCGTAATTGCTTTTAAGAAATTACTCTTACCACTATTGTTTTCTCCTATAACTGCAACTGTTTCTGCTAAGCCTATGTCTATATTCCTTAAATTCCTATAATTGCATATTTTAACATGTGTAATCTTCAACTCTTCACTTCCTTTTACATAATACAGCCATCAATTGTTAAGTAGATATATTTTTAAATAATGACTTCTCCAATCACTCTCTGTACTTCCTCCGACTGTATCAACATCCTCATCTTCTCATTTCCATTCTCAATCTCTGGCTTTCCACACCTAAGACTATCCAGATGTTCAGATACACAACAATCCTTATACCAGCATTCACCCATAAGCTGCCCCTTAACGGACCACTTCTCATTTTGTGTAAATTCACCTACCAACGATTTCATCACCCGCTCTGTAGAGTATCTCTTGAATCCAGACAAATACTGCATTGTCGTCTGATTCTTGATCTTCGACAAATCTATTCTGTGATCTTCTATTGCTGCAAGAATATCTTCGCGCATTTTTATCTTATCCGTCTTACCGGTTCCAGTCCAAGACACCAACTTATCAAATGCCAATATAAAGTATTCAAAACAAATCATATCAAGAATAATAATCTTTGCTTCTGACTTTTCCACTAATTGTTTCAACTGGCGATACTTATTTCGAATATCCTGATTATCCGGCACATAGTCAAATGCTATGTAATATTCATCTTCTTCCTTTGCATTCAATGATGTCAAGGAATACAAGATGCCTTGGTTACTCTCTTTACTTTCAACTACAAGTGCATTATCAAAGAAAAGCTGATTGACTAACTTCCAGAAGTGGAGTCCAGCACCTGTGTCCTCTGTCCATAAATACTTCATATCACAACTCCTCTTCTAAAGTAATCATATTACTCTCAAACTTCATTACCTTAAAACTCTTATCTGAGACGTTCAGTCCATCGCAATTTCTTAGGAATAACATATACTGATTCGAAAATTCAAAATTGATGAATCGTCTTACCTCGTCATCCATCAAAATATCAGCATTATCAATAACAACAAAATTGTTTCTGCACTGTTTCAATTTCTCTAATATATCCTCAGATTTATAATTGAATAGTTTAATTGCACAGTATTCTTCGGTTTGCTTCAAATCCTCCAACATGTCATAAAGTACCGTCTTTCCAGTCCCACTATCTCCGCCAACAAGAGTAATACGATCATCGAACACCAAATCATATGAAAAAGGATCTGCTTGAAATGCTATTTTATTATAAATCATTAGCCTCTCTCCTTTCATATTCCTTACTCCACCACGCATTGTATCCAGCACTTCCTGTCACAACATCCGTATCATTAAATCTAATAATTGCATCATCCGGAATATCTGCAAGAGATGGTCGTGACATATAAATCTTTATATTATCCATGGCAAATATCACCTTAAGCACATTCGGTCCACATTCCTCTACGCACACCACTTTTTCGGGATGCTTTACTATATTGAGCAATGTCTTACATCCGGAAGAAAGATTACGGATAGTTCCCAATCCATACTTGGTTTCTATATGCTTGTCTGGTGTCAATTTTGCATCATCGATTTGCTTAATTAATGCTACTTCATTATCAGACATTTCTTCATTACTTGTATTTAAGTTAAAGAATAAATCATTCTTGATAATCCAATCTTTTGAATCCTTTTTTTCTGTGTATATATCAATCATTCGGTGTCACTCCTCGTATAATAAGTTTATAGACCTCATTCAAAGAGGCTATAGACTTATTTTTTATGATGCAGGTATTGGATGAATTGTTGGACATCCTTTTACACCCACATAGTTAATAAGTTACTTTATAGTC
>JAXJWH010000103.1:0-3183 GCA_036308125.1 Agathobacter sp. | reverse complement strand
GTTTGTGTCGGCAAGTAAAGAGGTGGTTATCTCGCACAAGGAGTCAATGCGTTTGATGACGGCATAGAGCATCACGACTAAATGAGTCCACCCGTTGAACCGTTTTGTATAGCGTTCTCCGCCTTTTTCACGACTGATTCGAAGAATTTTTGACTTGTCAAGTAATTTTAGTGCCTGATTATACATCGGCTGTCCGATAAAATGTGTACTTCTGCCCATGGTTATGTTTTATATGTGCAATTCAAAGACAACCAAAAAGGACTGAATCTTGCAAGTCAGATTCAGTCCTAATTTTTTTATTGCTTAAAAAGTTTTATCGGACACTAATAACTTTATTTAGTGCCATTTCAAAGTGCAAAAATGGTACTTTGAAATTTTCAATTTGGCACTTTGGGATTTTTATTACTCTTCCTGCTCGTAGTAGTATGAGTAGTCAATGCCCTTCATAAAGGTTTCACGGTCGTTGATTTTGTCGGTCAAGGCAGACTGCAAAAGCCGCTTGATATCCGATGAATCGGCAACACTTTTTTGCATTGCATTCAAGTAGTCGTTCTTGTCAATCTTACTCCAATCAACGCATTTCTGCAACTGCTTTTTGAGAATCAAATCGAGCCAGATACGAGTCGCACGACCATTGCCCTCTCGGAACGGGTGAGCGATGTTCATCTCGACATATTTATCGGCAATCTCCTCAAAAGTTGTTTCGGGCATATGCTCGATTGTCGATAGCGTCTGCGGAAGGAATTGTGCCATAGCAAACTGGAAACCGCCCTTGGCGATATTCACCGTGCGAATCTGACCGGCAAAATCGTACAAACCACCAAACAGGTAGGCGTGTATCTGCTGCAAGCCTTTTACTGTACCGACCTCGATATTGTCGATTAGGCTACTCTCAAAAAGGGCGTATGCCTTTGACTTGCTCTTGCCGTCAATGGTCTCATCGCTATTGGTAAACCACTCAACAAAACGCATTGCACGGGCGTTTGGAAAACTCTTTGCGAGGAGCAAAACGCCATCGTAGTCGAGAACATCAGTGAGTCGTCGCTTGCCATCGGGCGCAAGTAATTTCAACTGGTTAGTGCCACTAACCACTTCACTATTCTCGCCTTTGAGCTTTGTTTTGAGGTATTTCCAGTAGTTTCGGTTTTTCTGGTAGTCGTCTTGGTCGTTCAGCACTCCGACGATATCGAGCACAGAGAACCACCATTTGGAATTTTCCTCATCCCAAACAGCTCGCACCTCACGGTCATTATAAAATCGAATGGATATTTTGGTCATAATAATTTCTTGAAACTTTCAGCATAATTAATACACCATTACAGTTTTCGTTTTGCCTTTCAATTTTATTCAAGTTCTTATTTATTTCCAATAATCATAACTTTGATAGGTTATTATGTATGTCCCGTCAGACTTCCAATAACATAAAGCAACTGAAGATTCCGAATAATAATACATGATACTTCTTGTCGAATTATCAATTTCATCTGACTTTCTAGTGTATGGCGTTTTTTCTAATTGATTCTTTGCGTTCAAATATAAGGAATAACCATTTTTGTAGTAAGAGATGCTCTCACAAACACATATTGAATTTTTAATGGAATATGTACGATTGCCATATTCGTATTCATCCATATTGCCATTTTTTCTTACATATCTCAAGTTAGGATACTTTTGCCGTAATTGAGATAATGTAAGGCCTAAATTACCACGAGGTTCATCTTCTTTACTTACAAGGCTATTATCATTGCTTGGTGTATTTTTAGATTCTGTGCCAGTAGCTACATTGCCATAAAATTCCTTGAATCCCCAATGATTATTCTTAACTGGTAGTTTATTACTTGATTTTTTAATTTGACAAATAATCTGTTCTTCAATTCTTAAATCTGGTGCCCCAAAGTATTCAATGCATTCTTCATAGATATAATATCCTCCATCTTTGTCTTCAAAGTATCCGCCTTTATATGGGATATGCACTTTTGTAGGCGTTTGGGGCGAGTACGACTGCCATGGAATAGCTATCTTTTCTAAAGATGACTTGTGTAATAATAAAGGATTACTTCTAAATATTCCGAGTTCAATCGAAAAATCCAATCTAGAATTATTGAGTATATTTGGTGATACAAACTCTGCACCATTAAAACTATATCCACCATTAAAATAGCCAGATGTTACTGATTTATATGGAGGTATAACTATATAATGATAAGGCGTACCCAAAGTGTTCCTAAGGATTAACATGCTTTCGGAAACTTCATATCTTTTAGTACCCCAATCATGGTCTTCAGGATATGAAATACTAATCCTGGCTGTTGATAGATCTACTCCTATATAGTATGATGTTAAGTTAGAGAATGTCACATATAGATACTCTGGATGTAAATTCAAAGATGTTTGTATATATCGATTCCTTGATGTAGTAACGATACTTCCATTACTTAGAGTTTCATTCGTAATTGACTCACCATCCCATCCCCAATATTCTTGTGTAATATAGTTTCTCTTACCCATATCGTTGTAAGGTATTCTTTTTGTGCGTTTGACTAGCCCCCACTGTGCGGCTACATATGGATCCCACTCCCATTGGTAGTTAAATCCCTGTCCATTTTTAACAACCAAACGATCAATTTCAAGGGCAATCGAAGAAGCGTTTTCTTGTGCTACACAGTCGTTTATATTGCCCCATATTATTGTGCATATAAATAATATGCAGATTGACTTTTCTATAAATAACTTCTTATTCATAAAATCTTAAATCTTATTTAGATTTCCATTAATTTTGTCATAAAGATATGAAAAATTTTGCTATAATCATAAGAAGCTGTTTAAATTTAATTATTACTGTCCGCTAAACAATAAATCAGTTCAGCAACACTCTCATAAATAATATTTTACGTTATTCTGAGCATGGATAAGCCCCCCTTGGAGGTTTTCAACGTTTTCAGGAGGCGATTCCAAGGATTCTGCGAGCATTTTTTCCAAGTCCTTGTACGGATTGTTGAATAACTTCTCCATATTGATGTTATTAGTGTCCGATAAAAACTAAAAACGATATAAAAAGGAGTCTCAAACGCTGATTTTATGCGGTTGAGATTTCTTTTTTCAAATTACAAGCCCCCCTTAAACAAAAAGAGTTAGTTGAGGAGGTGGATTTTTGTCCAAAATCTTCATGTTTTCCCAGTCCTT
>JAXJWH010000102.1:0-1849 GCA_036308125.1 Agathobacter sp. | reverse complement strand
GTATTTACACAGCCTGATGAACAAGTAAGCGGAGCTTGACACAACATTTATCAAGGAACATTAAAAAATGGTACAGAGTCATTCGCCTTGCAGTGACTCTGTACCATCTGTTTTTATCTAATAGGAAATTGAGAAATTTCCTATTAGCAAAAAAGTCTACCTATCGGAGTGTAGCGCAGCGGAACGACAGTCAGGATAGTGGAGCCTGCGAAAAAAAGTCTGTAAATTTCAAGCCTTCTGTGGTAGAATAGAAATACAAACCACAGGAGGTAATTTTTATGGCACGGAGAAGAAAGTTAAGCGAAGGAAAGAAAAACATCATAGCAGGTTTGATTGAAGAATACAACATTCAGACAGCTAATGACATTCAAGAGGCATTGAAAGATTTACTGGGAGGTACTATTCAGGAAATGCTTGAGGCAGAATTAGATGAGCACCTCGGTTATCAAAGCTATGAACGCAGCGATAACACGGACTACAGAAATGGCAGCAAGCCAAAAACTTTAAAAAGCTCATATGGTGAAATCCCTATTGATGTCCCTCAAGATAGAGATGGTGATTTTGAACCTAAAGTTGTTCAAAAGCGTAAAAAGGATATTTCCGAGATAGAACAGAAAATTATATCCCTGTATGCAAAGGGCTTAACGACTCGCCAAATATCCTCTGTCATTGATGATATTTACGGCTTTGAAGTGAGTGACGGTTTGGTAAGCGATATTACCGATAAGATAATGCCGCAGATAGAAGAATGGCAAAACAGACCTTTATCGGAGGTTTATCCGATAATATTCATTGACTGCATACATTTTTCGGTAAGAGATGAGCACATTGTAAAGAAGCTTGCGGCATACATAATACTGGGAATAAATTCAGACGGATACAAAGAAGTACTGAGCATAACCGTAGGCGAAAATGAAAGCGCAAAGTATTGGTTGGGAGTGCTTAATTCCTTGAAAAACAGAGGAGTAAAGGATATTCTCATCCTTTGCGCAGATGGTCTTACAGGAATAAAAGAAGCTATAGGTACGGCATTTCCGGATACAGAATATCAGCGTTGCATAGTTCATCAAGTAAGAAACACATTGAAGCGTGTGGCAGAAAAGGATAAGAAAGCTTTTGCAAATGATTTAAAAACAATATACCATGCGGCAGATGAAGAAAGTGGACACGCAAATATGCTCAAAGTAAAAGAGAAATGGGATTCCAAATACCCGAATGCAATGAAACGTTGGGAAGAAAATTGGGATGTTTTGACGCCTATGTTTAAATTCTCGGCAGATGTAAGAAAGGTTATTTACACAACAAATGCGATAGAGAGTCTTAACAGTGTATATCGCAGATTAAACGCACAAAGGAGTGTATTTCCCACCCCTGCGGCATTGCTAAAAGCGTTGTATTTGGCGACATATGAGGCAACGAAAAAATGGACGATGCCGCTAAGGAATTGGGGAAAGGTCTATGGGGAGCTGTCCATCATGTACGAGGGCAGACTGCCGGAATAATGAGGTATCACAAAATCCCCGCCAAGTCAAGGGTTTACGCAGCAAGCTGCTCCAATGAACGCCCTACGGGCGCCCTTGACATGACGGAAATTTTATGATATATTATAGTTAGGGCAGGACTTGAAAGCCCTGCCCTAAAAACACACTTTTTTACCACAGAAAGGTAAATTTACAGAAAAAACTTCGCAGGGTCAAGAAATCCGAACCCGCAATTGCGGGTTCGGACTTCTTTAGTTGTCGAATTTCAAAATTCCATTTTCATTATTTGTTGCAGTCGCAAACGTCATTGTTCCTGCATAACCGTTTATTGCTTTAAAACCTGTAAATATAATCTTGTCGTTCCATAC
>JAXJWH010000101.1:0-2206 GCA_036308125.1 Agathobacter sp. | reverse complement strand
GATGTGCTTGGGAATATCTTTAAGAATTTTTGCATCGGCAAATGATTTGTTGTAAACAACTTCAACCATTTAGAGTCAACTATAAGGAAGTCGCTGAATTTCAGCGGCTTTTTTGTTATCCATATTCCAGATAAGTCGGGTTAAAACCCGTTTTTCACCATATTTTTCTACCGTATTTCTACCGCGGAACATTAACTTGTTTTTCCGCGATGTCACAGGGACGCACTTGTTTACATGTGTTGACAGTCGTTTACGTGGATTGACAAAAAAGAGGCGAAATAAAGCGAAATAATCGCATTAAAAATAGGAAAATATGAAAGTAAGAAAAATTTGCCAATGGTGCGGCAAACCATTCGTCGCACAGAAGACTACAACATGTTTTTGTAGCCACCGATGTTCAAGTCTTGGATACAAGGAAAGAATCAGAGAACGTAAGCGTGAACTGAAAAAGATGCAGGAGATTTTAACACCAAAGTCAGCTGCAGAGGGACAAGATTTCCTTTCTTTTGCACAAGTAGCAACACTTATGGGTGTAACACGTCAGTACATTTATAAGCTGGTCAAGGAAAACAAACTTCGCGCATCTCGTATCAGCGGAAAGAAATCTTTTATCCGAAGAGCAGATATAGAACTGATGCTAAAATCTAAACCTTATGAGAGAATCATGCCCAAAGAGGATTTGGAAATTACCGAATACTACACAGCAGAACAAATTGCTGAGAAGTACAAAGTAGCTCCCAAATGGGTTTGGACTTACACTCGTGAACACAACATTCCAAAAGTTAAAATCCGTCAGTTTAACTATTACAGCAAAAAGCATATTGATGCAGCTTTTGCAAAATACAATGTTGATAATGATCTAACCGAATGGTACACTCCAGAAGAAATTCAGGAGAAGTACGGCATGACTCGTATTGCAATACGTTCACAAGTCTATCGTCACAATATACCATCAAAGAAAGAGCATGGTCTAATATTGTATTCCAAGTTGCATTTCGACCTTTCTAAATCGACAGAGAAGGAAAAGGATGAAGCATACTACACCGTGCAAGAAGCAATGAAGAAATACAATATGACTCGTGACTCGGTTTACAACACTCTTTCCTTCCACCAAATCAAGAGAGAGAAGAAAGGACGCTTTGTTAAGTTCCTGAAAGTGGACTTTGACCGCGTAATGGGAGTGAAAAAATAGCAGAAATTCCAAATGACTACAGAAATTATAAAATTATTTCATGCTGAATGATTTCTGCATGTTTTCATTATTCACCTTTGCGACAGAAACAAACAGAAAACCCTAGTTATTAACAATTTAATTTTATTAAGTATGGCAGAGTGTAAAACTGTAACTCTTAGAACGCGTCCATTAAAGAATGGAATGATTTCCTTTTATTTGGATTATTATCCTGGTTATCGTGAACAAGAAACAATGAAGACTATTCGTCATGAGGGATTAAACATTTATATATATGCCAATCCCAAGAACCAACGTGAACGTGACTTCAACACCACAATGTATGAGAAGGCTGAAGCAATCCGTTGCAGACGTTATGAAGCTATCGTAAACGAACGTTATGATTTCTTCGATAAGCGAAAATTCAAAGCCGATTTTTTGGAATATTATCGAAGTCAACTTGGAAAGCATGATCAGAAATGGGGATTTGTGTATCAGCACTTCAATAATTTTGCCCATGGTAAATGTACCTTTGAAGACATTGATGTAGACTTCTGCAACAAATTCCGAGAATACTTGCTATCCGCAAAACAACTTAGACATCCCGACAGAAAGGTTACAAAGAACTCCGCTTCGGGTTATTGGTCAACGTTCAGAGGCTTCTTGAAAATTCTATATCGCAGTAGAATGATCAAGACCAATGTAAATGATTATCTAGATAAGATTGAAACCGAAGATGTAATCAAAGACTATCTGAGTGTAGAAGAATTGTTTGCTCTGGCGGAGACTCCATGCAAAAAGCCCGTACTAAAGAACGCATCACTATTTTCATGTCTGACCAGTTTGCGTCTTGGTGACATCCTTTCGCTTCGTTGGGAAGAGATTGTTGATTTTGCAGCTGGCGGGAAATGCGTACACACCATTTGTGAAAAGACAAAGACCGAAGACATCATTCCTATCAGCGATGAAGCTTTGGAACTCATTGGATATTCCCCCAAGAAAAAAGGTAGAGTATTTGAGGGTTTGAAAAGAAGT
>JAXJWH010000100.1:0-2399 GCA_036308125.1 Agathobacter sp. | reverse complement strand
CCTTTCTGCCATCAGCTTTAGTAACACGGACAGATTGCACTAGTCTGAGATAAGGTTTTCCATTATTGATAAAAGATTCAACATACATAAAATCACCTCAAATAGCCCTATAGACCTACTAATATATTATACCATAAAGTGCAAAAAAAAGCAAGGGAAACCCTTGCAAAATCTATATTTTTTCAAATTAAATCCGGCAGGTAAGTGGCAAACTCGGGAATTGGAATGTATATATTTCGCATTAATCCCGCAAAGTAAATATTTCATAACGTCCTCGTTCTTTACATATGAATTGATTCTACTCATAATAACATACTTTGCCCTGGAATTCGTTATAATTTGTTATAATTTTTACAAAAGCCTCTTGAAAATCACTAAGCTTTATGATATTACCGGAGTTTGCCACTTTATAAAAGCAAAACGGAGCCAGAAAAGGCTCCGTTTCTTTGATGAACATTAAATTTGTTGTGTAAATACAGTGCGTTGGATTTTTGAGAATATATACCTACCTTTATGGCCCTACATGAAAATCTTCGTCTTTGCTTTTATACTTCTAAGTTCTGCTCTTCGATACAATTTCGGAGGGATTTCTATCCCGAAAGCACGAAGAATCATTGCCAAGTCGGGATCATCTGCATCCATAAATCTGTATAAATCACCTGGAAGTGTATCTACTTTCCATTTATTAAGCGCTTTTTGAATACGATCTCCGCTCATTCCGATGTTCCAATACACATCTTTTCTGGATATTTCGCCATAATCGCGGATTCTTTTTTGGATGATGCGCATCAGGATAAGTGCTACCAGGCAGATCAGGAGGTGGGCATCGATGTGATCCGGAGTTCTGACGTAGAGAGGACGGGTTTCAAGATCACCTTTCATTACTCGGAACTGGTCTTCAATCTGTGTCAGACCGTGGTACTTATCGATGACTGCCTGAGGTTCCATGGTAAGTTCCGAAGTTACAATCTGATAGTATCCCATTCCTTTTTTATATTCAGCAATCTTATCAAAATCTAAGAATCCTTTGATGTCGGATGAATCGATGGCCTCCCCGGTCTTTGTGTTAACGTACTCCTTTTTCATAAATTTTCGTAATGATTTTGACTGGAGAGCTGTAATACGAAAGTTGGAAGGGGATTCTTCCAGTTTCTGAAGGAAATCGAGGAATTTTTTGTTCTCACGTTTGCTGCGTTCTTCAAACTTCCGGCTCCAGTAAACGACTACCTGCTCTTCGATCTTGCGAGAGTTTCCCTTTTCATCCTTTACAGTTCGGCTTATAATTCGAGATTTGTATTTGAAATCCGGACTAACTGTTATATAACCACCATCATCATAGGTCCACTGCTGTTCTTTCTTTGTGCTCTTCAAAAGGCTTTTTGAAACGATATAACCATTACCGGCATCCAGAAGGTGAAGTAAGTTCATATAATTACAGATGCCGCGATCAGCTATCAGGATAAAACGGGAGAATTCCAGGTCATCAATCGAATTTTTCATAGCGGGGCGGAGTGTCAGGTGATCCAGCGTATTTCCCGGAAATGATTCTATTGCAATAGGGATCCCGTCATCATCCATAAAAAGGCCCATTTGTACGATCGGCAAATGTCTTTCTTCTTTGCAAACCCCAAACTTTCTACGGCCTTTTTCTATTATATTTCCTTCTTCATCCAGTATATCATCATCTGCATCTTCAATCTCATAGTAGAAGTTTGTCACATCATAATAGATCACCTCAGGAGATCGACCGGCTTTTTTCACGAGATTAGTATTGATTCTGCGAATGATCTTATTTTTATTGTCTGCAATAAAAGAGAGGGTATCGTAGACATTATCGGGGTTAAAATCTTTCAGGATGGGATCATAATACTCGTCATTTTGTCTGACAGTAGCCGCTTTTGATGCCGGATTTAGAAATCTGCCGAAAACCAGTAGTTTGAAAAAACTATATACATCGTACTTGATTTTAGTAAATCCCTTATAAGAAGAAAAGAAGTTGTTCAAACCGAGTTCTTCAAGAATGCGCTCCAGGAGTAAATGACCAAAAAGTTTAGGGTGGCCAATGCAATCCGGACTTCCTTCCTTAATGGAGAAATGATA
This sequence comes from Agathobacter sp., assembly GCA_036308125.1. Lineage (GTDB taxonomy): Bacteria > Bacillota > Clostridia > Lachnospirales > Lachnospiraceae > Roseburia. The sequence continues at coordinate 299 of JAXJWH010000100.1, read as the reverse complement.
GGTATCGGCCGATTTTTCTGCAGAACAGTAAGGTAGCAGAGCGGGAATCAGTGGATTGCCGGCTTTAAAAGACTTTTTTAATCTTTTAACATAATCTGGCTGTCCGTCATCAAAACGATCCAGAGGTCCTATGTTGTAAACAACTTTTTTTTGTGGGACCTTTCTGCCATCAGCTTTAGTAACACGGACAGATTGCACTAGTCTGAGATAAGGTTTTCCATTATTGATAAAAGATTCAACATACATAAAATCACCTCAAATAGCCCTATAGACCTACTAATATATTATACCATAAAGTG
>JAXJWH010000099.1:0-2709 GCA_036308125.1 Agathobacter sp. | reverse complement strand
GAAATCTTTTGTTTGAAAATATCGCAAGCATTTGGGCTTAACTCTTGGAAAAACGTTTTTATTTTACATCAATACGCCCATAAATCAAAATAAAATTAAAGTCTTTTCTGCATTTTTTTGTGTGTTCAATGATAGATTTTGACAAAGGAATTACTCTCTATGTTAAAACACGTAATAATAATCATAAAAAAATAAACAAGATGAAAGTAATAAAAAAATTTTTGAAAGCTTTGTTCGTTGCAACTGCAATGTTATGTATGTTTCCCTTTGCAATGTGTCGTCTTTTGTGTCAATCAATGAGAAAGTGGTGGAAAAGACTCTCTAAACTCTTTAAAGGTTTAATTATTTCCTTCTTTATTGTCTTTATTTTAAGCATTATGTCAATGGTGTTATACGATAATTATAATTATAAATATGGTAGAAACAGTTATTATGATGATTTATTGTCTAAAAATATAATGATTCATTATTATAATGACGATAAGTATAAAATTTATAATCTTGAAACGCAAGAATATACTACTCCAAAAATAGATTGGGTTTCTTCTATTCCTAAAAACGATTCTTTAACTGTTTATGCTATTGGTAATCAACGTGGTTTTTTGAATGTAAAGAATGGAGAGGTAATAATTGATGCTAATAGTAATAATTATTCTAATGCATGGGTGTTTTCCGAAGGGCTTGCCGCTGTTGTACAAAATGGAAAAATAGGATTTATAAATGCAAAGAATGAAATAGTAATTCCTTTCCAATATTGCTATTTTGATAAATATAATGCATACGATTTTGGTTATTTATTCCATAATGATTGTTGTGTGATGACTAATGAAAAAGGTGAGTTGGGGTTAATAAATAAGAAAGGTGAATGGATTTTAAGTCCTATTTATGATGAGATTTTATCTTTGAATGAAAACGGATATAGGGTAGTTGTAAATGATGAAAAGTATGGAATTATAGATTCTAATAATAAGCTTGCATATCCTACTGAATACGATTACATAGATATAGTATCTGATGGTTTTATATTGGCAAAAGAGGGTAAAATGTGGCAAATAGATTTCTCAGGAAAAGTAACTAAGCCTTTTATGTATGAAATGAGTGAAGAAATTCTGTTTGTAAGTGGTTATACAGAAGATGAATACCCGATACATACTAATAGCGATTATGCAAAATATGAAATCTTAGGTTTATATGGTATATTAAATACTATTACGGGTAAACCTATAACTCCTGCGAAATACTCTGAGGTTAATATATTGTCTAAAAATATATTTGAAGTCTTAGATAAAGAAAGTGGTAATTGGTTCTTATTGGATAAAAATGGCAATATAATAAATAAAGACCATAGAAAAGCATTGTAATAGCATAAGCAAATGTATCAAATTTTCAATCTATCCTCCACTTTTCCTTTCTTTTCTAAAAAATACCTTCCTTCCCCAAACCCCAACACTCATTCTTATTGTCTCAAAGTCTCACAAGCACAAAAAAAAAGAGCCTCGCTTTTCAGCGAAGCTCTCGGTTTAATCTGGCAGCGACCTACTTTCCCACTTGGTGTAGCAGTATCATCGGCGATGCAGGGCTTAACTTCTCTGTTCGGAATGGTAAGAGGTGTTCACCTGCTCTATAACCACCAAAAATATCTCTAAATCACAACATAATTCTACATACAAGAAAGCTCTACGAGAGAAGTCTTCGGGTTATTAGTATTGCTCGGCTTTGACATTACTGCCTTTACACCTGCAACCTATCAAGGTCGTAATCTCCAACCTCCCTATTAAGAAATCTCATCTTGAGGCGGGTTTCGTACTTAGATGCTTTCAGCACTTATCCCTTCCGAACGTAGCTACCCGGCTATGCAGCTGGCGCCTTCAACCGGTGCACTAGTGGTTCGTCCAACTCGGTCCTCTCGTACTAGAGTCAGAGCCCCTCAAATTTCTAACGCCCACAACAGATAGGGACCGAACTGTCTCGCGACGTTCTGAACCCAGCTCGCGTGCCACTTTAATGGGCGAACAGCCCAACCCTTGGGACCTTCTCCAGCCCCGGGATGTGACGAGCCGACATCGAGGTGCCAAACCACCCCGTCGATGTGAGCTCTTGGGGGTGATCAGCCTGTTATCCCCGGAGTACCTTTTATCCTTTGAGCGATGGCCCTTCCATGCGGAACCACCGGATCACTATATCCTAGTTTCCTACCTGTTCGACTTGTTTGTCTCGCAGTCAAGCTCCCTTCTGATATTGCTCTCAACTAACGGTTACCAACCGTTATGAGGGAACCTTTGAAAGCCTCCGTTACGCTTTTGGAGGCGACCACCCCAGTCAAACTACCCACCAAACACTGTCCTCTCTCCGAAAGTTAGATCCCAAATAAGCAAAGGGTGGTATTTCAACAACGACTCCTTAATCACTGGCGTGACTAATTCGCAGTCTCCCACCTATCCTACACATCGCTTACTCAAAACCAATGTTAAGTTATAGTGAAGGTTCACGGGGTCTTTCCGTCCCGTTGCGGGTAAGCGGCATCTTCACCGCTACTACAATTTCACCGAGCTCATGGCTGAGACAGTGCCCAGATCGTTACACCATTCGTGCAGGTCGGAACTTACCCGACAAGGAATTTCGCTACCTTAGGACCGTTATAGTTACGGCCGCCGTTTACTGGGGCTTCAATTCAATGCTTCTCTTGCGATAACATCTCCTCTTAACCTT
>JAXJWH010000098.1:0-78713 GCA_036308125.1 Agathobacter sp. | reverse complement strand
TTGGTAGGGGTGTTGATTGTATACCAGATGTTATCACCAGTTGTCATACCTTTGTCTGCAACTGAAATAACTCTACCGAGGTCAAACTGTTTCTTTATACGTCCAAAATTAGGTCTGTAGGTCAGACAGTCATTAGTGTTACCTGCAAACAATTCATATGTGATTGGTATGGCATTGTTATCCATGAAGAGCCCCATCTGAACTATAGGATTAGGTCTGTGTTCCTTTGAAACTCCTTTGCGAAGTAAATCCGTCTGTTCATCTGTTTCGAAGTAATAGTTAGTTACATCATAGTATATAAGACTGGTATCTCTGCCGTATTGTTCCTTTATTCTATCGTTCATCCAAACCTGAAGATTCTCTTTGTGCCTGTTAAGGAAAGTCAGACATCTGTAAACATCATCAAGAGAATAATCGGTTTTTTCGAAGAACTGGTCACGATTGTCGTAAGAAGCCTTTTTAGAAGCAGGAGCAAGAAGTCTGGAGTAAACAAGCATTTTCGTGATAGTGTTGGCATCATATGATTCCTTAGAGTGACGCTGTTTATTATGGAAAAAAGTATCAAGTCTAAGTTCATGATAAATCTTGCTAAAAGCAGCATAGCCGAAGTTCTTGCGAAGGTTATCTCCAATACATAGACGGTCGGAATCATAGAAAGTAAAGTTGATTGGAGCCTGCCTTTCCTTCTTTTGTTGATTTAACAATTCTACACGTTTCTGAAAATGAGAAATAGGATCTTCGTATATTTTCTCAAGTTCATCGAGGAAACCAATAGATTCGATAGTCTTTTGCCTAGAGCATTTCTTTTGTTTGTCATAATAATTATCGACGATTGAAAGTCTGATACGTCCCTGTGCACTTGGTGTCTTTTTTAAATACATAATCGAACTCCTTAGATATAATACTAATTATAACACAAAACGTTATAAAACGCTATAGGAAAAAGATAAAAATTTGAAATAAAAATAGCTCGGAAGCCTTGTATTATAAAGCTTTCGAGCTATACTACATCAAAACTAACTGCAAAAGTGTGGAGGTATTAAAGAGAAAAATTAATATATAGAAAGTAACAGGTAAAATGTCTTGAAAAAGCTATAAAAATGTGATAAAATGATATTCGTTATGAGTTTAGCTATTAGGAGGTGGAAATTGTGCAGACATTAAATACAATTTTATCAGTTGCATTTATTATTATCAGTCTTGTTATTACAGTTGTAATTCTTAAACAGGAAGGAAAGACAGCTGGTTTAGGCGCACTTTCTGGCACTACTGAGACTTATTGGAGTAAGAATAAAGGTCGTTCAATGGAGGGAATACTTGTAAAGGTTACTAGAATTTGTGTAATACTTTTCCTTGCATTGGCATTAGTTCTTAACATGGGAATTTGGTAGAATATTTTCGAGACTGTCATTTATATGACAGTCTTTTTACGTTAATAATATAATAGCAGAACTTATTTATTGAATTAGAAAATGGTGTGTAAAATTTAATATAAAAATTTGTAAAAGGAAAAAATATGAGCAATAACAAATTATACGAAAAAAGAAAGAAAATAGTTTATGACTTTATTTGTGATGATGTATATGTTCCAATGAAGATAAAAGAGCTTTGTATTGTTCTTGGTGTATCTAAAAAGGACAGACCACAGCTGGAACAGATTCTGTTTGAACTTCAGCAGGAAGGTAAAATTGAACAGACAAAGAGGGGAAAATTTGCAAAGAGCGAAATCAAAAAACTTATTGGAACATTTACAGCCCATCAAAAAGGCTTTGGATTTGTTGCCATTGAAGGTGAAGAAGAAGAGATATTTATTCCAGCAGACTATGTAAATGGTGCATTGCATACTGATGTGGTTGAAGTTGTTATTCTTCCGGTTACTACAGGAAAAAGAAAAGAAGGAAAAATAGTAAGAATCGTTGAGAGGGGAATGAAGCAGATTGTATGTACCTATGAAAGCAGCGAGAATTTCGGATTTGCAGTTCCGGATAATCCACGATTCGGAAAAGATATTTTTATTCCCAAAGAGCGTTCAAAGGGAGCTGTTTCAGGACATAAGGTTGTAGTTGAACTTACAAGTTATGGCAAACCAGGAAAGAAGCCAGAAGGAAAAGTAGTAGAGATTATAGGACATATTAACGATCCGGGAACTGATATTCTTTCTATTGTTAAGGCATATGAACTTCCAGTGGAATTTTCCGAGAAGATTATGCATCAAGTGGAAAATGTATCAAAAGAAGTATCAGAAGCTGATATGGCAGGAAGAACAGATTTAAGAGACTGGATGATGGTTACAATTGATGGAGAGGATGCCAAAGATTTAGATGACGCAGTTTCGGTATATAAAGAAGGCGAAAATTATATTCTAGGCGTTCATATCGCGGATGTATCTAATTATGTTCAGGAAAGAAGTGCCTTGGATGTTGAGGCACTTAAGAGAGGTACATCAGTTTACCTTGTGGACAGGGTAATTCCAATGCTTCCTCATGCATTATCTAATGGAATTTGCTCTTTGAATGAGCAGCAAAACAGACTTGCTTTAAGCTGCATAATGACCATTAATCCAAAGGGAGAGGTTATAGACCATAGAATTGAGGAAACTGTAATTAAGACAAACCGAAGAATGACTTACACTAATGTTAAGAAGATTTTGGTGGATGAGGATCCTTATGTTATTGAAGAATACAAAGAATTAGTTCCTATGTTTAAACTTATGGAAGAGCTGGCTTCTATATTAAGAAAAAAGAGAATGAAAAGGGGCTCAATTGATTTTGATTTTCCTGAAACAAAAGTCATTTTAGACGACAAGGGCAAACCTGTTGATATTAAACCATATGACAGGAATGTGGCAACAAAGATAATAGAGGATTTTATGCTTATTGCCAATGAAACTGTGGCAATGGATTTCTTCTGGAGAGAAATACCATTTGTTTATAGAACACATGAAAATCCTGACAGTGAAAAAATCCAGAAATTATCTACTTTTATCAATAATTTCGGGTACACACTTCACATTGGTGCAGACGAGGTTCATCCAAAGGAATTGCAGAAATTACTGGAAAAAATCGATGGAACAGAAGAAGAGGCATTGATTAGCAGACTTACTCTTCGTTCAATGAAGCAGGCAAGATATACAACAATTAATACAGGACATTTTGGACTGGCAACAAATTACTATTGTCATTTTACCTCTCCAATCAGAAGATATCCGGATCTTCAGATTCATAGAATAATAAAAGAAACTATACGCGGCAGAATGAATGATAAGAGAATGGAACATTATGATGAAATTCTAAATGAAGTGGCAAAACATTCAAGCGAGATGGAAAGAAGAGCAGATGAGGCTGAAAGGGAAACTATTAAACTTAAGAAAGTAGAATATATGGAAGAACATATAGGTGAAGAGTTTGATGGTGTTATTTCAGGTGTTATGGAGTGGGGAATTTTTGTGGAATTGCCTAACACAGTAGAGGGGCTTGTAAGGGTTACGGAATTAAAAGACGATTTCTATGCATTTTATGAGGAATCCTATGAACTTGTGGGAGAAGTAACTAATAAAAGATATAAATTAGGTCAAAAAGTGAGAGTAAAAGTATTAAATACAGATAAAATAATGAGAACAATAGATTTTGGTCTTGTGGAAATGTAATTTTTATCGGCACTTCGGAAAAGTTTTCTGAGGTGTCGATAAAAGAAAATAAATTGTAAAAGAAAAATTTAAAAATTCAAAAAAATCTTGCTTTTTAAGTATTTTTGTTATATTCTATTAAGGTAGCTTGATGATACATGTACGGAAAGGAGTTGCCGGAATGGCTAAGATAGCTAAGAAATTAATAGCCAATAACAAGAAAGTATATCATGATTATTTTCTTGAAGAGAAATATGAAACTGGAATTGCTCTTGCCGGTACAGAAGTTAAGTCACTTCGAATGGGCAAATGTTCCATAAAGGAAGCATTCGTTCGTATAGAGAATGAAGAGATTATTATTTATGGAATGCACATAAGTCCTTATGAGAAGGGAAACATTTTTAATAAAGATCCGCTTAGACCAAGAAAGTTACTTATGCATAAGCAGGAAATAAAAAAGCTTGTGGGTAAGATTAAGGAAAAAGGATACACACTTGTTCCGGTTGAGGTTTATTTCAGTGGCAGTCTTGTTAAAGTTGAGATAGCTCTTGCAAGAGGTAAGAAATTATATGACAAGAGACAGGATATAGCTAAGAAGGATCAAAAGAGAGAAGCTGCAAGAGAACTTAAGGTTTCTCTTAGAGCATAATTTAATATCTGGGCTAGTAAAGGTTTCGACGGGGATCATGAAGCTGGAGAAGCGAGTCGCATGGTAATGCGTTAAATGGCCAAATTAAAATTAAACGCTGAAGATAATTTAGCATACGCTGCCTAGTTGCAGCAGTCTGACTTGATGCACTCACACATCAGGACCCAGGCTTCGACCATGTGAGAAACGACATTGGCAAAGCTTTGAGTCAATGGGCGTATTATGAAGCTACTAAAGTTGCTCGGTTGTTTGTTCCTGAGTAGCGGAGGGAATGTTTAAGAATAAACTACGCTCGTAGAAGTACAGGGGATTGGTTTTCGGACACGGGTTCGACTCCCGTCTAGTCCACTCGATTGTTACATGGTAAGCACATAATAATCTTTTGATTATTATGTGCTTTATTTTTGTGTAAATAAAAATGAGAAAAGCCAATCTGGCGACTGGCTTTTCTCGAGGAGTTTAGTTATGAAAATGTTTTAATAAAAAGGGAATATTTAAAGAATCGCTTAAGCAATTCCTTAATACATTTAGTATTATACAGTATTTTTTAAATTTTGGTAAGTCGTAATACTTACTGAAAATAAATGAAAAAATAGGATATTTTTCCTATAAATTACCAAAGCATAAAAGCATGCTATTGAATTTGAATTAGTACTGTTGTATTATATGTTATATAAATATAGGAGGAAAACATGGGGGTATGAATGATGCATTGTTGATGACAAAATTCAAGAATATTTCAGACTATGCAGAAAAGCGAACCAATGAATTGTTAAAGGATTACGGTTTAACAGCCGGTCAGGGGAGAATCCTTATGGTTCTTGCAATGTCTGAAAGTGGAAGTTATTCAATGTCAGAACTTAAGGACATTTTCAAGGTGTCCCAGCCGACAGAGGCCGGTATTGTTGCGAGGCTGGAAAAAAAAGGGGATGTTGAATGTTTCTATGAGGATTATAATAAGAAAAGAAAAAAAGTAAGGCTGACAAGGCAGGGGAAGAATATCGTAGAATCGGTGGGAAATAAGGTGTTAAAAATTGAGGATATGGTATTAGGTTCGTTAGAAGAGAAGGAAAAGGCGGAATTGGTAAGATTAATAAATAAAATATGTGAATTTAATGTATAGGATTAAAAGAAGGAGTAATGTATTTTGAGAAGAGAAGAGTTGCATTTTTTGGAGCAATTGGCAGAATTGTATCCTACAATAAGTAAGGCATCATCGGAGATAATTAATTTGCAGGCGATACTTAATCTTCCTAAGGGAACGGAGCATTTTTTATCGGATATTCATGGAGAATATGAGGCATTTTCTCATGTTCTAAGGAATGGTTCAGGGGCTGTTAGGAAGAAGATTGATGATGTATTTGGTCATACTTTGAGTACATCAGATAAGTCAGGGCTTGCAACATTGATTTATTATCCAAGGGAGAAGATGGAACTTGTTAAGAAAACTGAAAAAGATATGGAAAATTGGTATAAAGTTACTTTATACAGGTTGATTGAAGTATGTAAAACAGTTTCGTCTAAATATACAAGGTCTAAAGTTAGAAAAGCATTACCTAAGGATTATGCCTATGTAATAGAAGAATTAATTACGGAAAAACCTGAGGTTTTAAATAAGGAGGCTTATTACGAATCCATTGTAAATACGGTTGTGGAATTAGGAAGAGCAGAACAATTTATTGTGGTTTTATCAGAGCTTATTCAGCAATTAGTTGTTGACCATTTGCATATATTAGGGGATATATATGACAGAGGTGCGGGGGCACATCTTATAATGGACAAACTTTGTAAATATCATTCTTTGGATATTCAATGGGGAAACCATGATATTATATGGATGGGAGCGGCGGCAGGCCAGATGGCATGTGTTGCAACGGTGATAAGAAACAGTATAAGATATGGAAATCTTGATACTTTAGAGGAAGGATATGGAATTAATCTTCTTCCATTGGCAACTTTTGCAATGGATGCATACAAGGATGATCCATGTAAGAATTTCGTATTTAAAGTAGCGCCTAGTGGAACAAACGATAATGAAAGCGAACTGATTCGTAAAATGCATAAGGCTATAGCAATAATCAGATTTAAATTGGAAGGGCAGCTGATTTTAAAATGGCCTGAGTATGGAATGAGGGACAGGCTTTTGCTGGATAAAATTAATTACGATAAGCAGACTATTATGATTGATGGAAAAGAATATCATATGAAGGATACCAATTTTCCAACAATAGATCCTAAAAATCCTTATGAACTTTCGGAAGGAGAGGCGGAGGTTATGAACAGACTTCGTTCTTCGTTTATTCATTGTGATAAATTGCAAAAACATGTTCAGCTTTTGCTAAAAAAAGGAAGTATGTATAAGGTTTACAATGGAAATCTGTTATATCATGGCTGTGTTCCAATGAATGAGGATGGCACATTCAAGGAAGTTAATATATATGGAAAAATGTATTCAGGAAAAGCTCTTTTTGACGTGTTGGAATCATATGTCAGAAAAGCCTTTTTCTCAAAGGATTTAAAGGAAAGGGAAAAAGGGGCTGATATTATATGGTATGTGTGGACTGCACCGGATTCACCATTATATGGAAGAGCGAAAATGGCTACTTTCGAGAGATATTTTGTTGAAGAAGAATATCTTAAGGAAGAAACTAAGAATGCATACTATAAACTTATTGACAGTCCGGAGATTGCCGAGAAGGTTCTGGAGGAATTCGGGCTTACAGGGGAAAGGGTGCATATAATTAACGGGCATGTACCGGTTTACAGAACGAAGGGAGAAAATCCTATTAAGGCTAACGGAAAAGTTATAGTAATTGACGGAGGATTTTCCAAGGCGTACAGGAGGAGAACGGGAATTGCTGGATATACACTTATATACAATTCCTATGGTCTGACACTTACAGCGCATGAACCTTTTGTTACACCGGAGGTAGCAGTAAGTGAGGAAATAGATATTGTATCAAAACGGGAAGCTGTTGAATATATGGATAAAAGAATTCTTGTTGGGGATACAGATGTTGGTAAGAAAATGAAGGTACGAATTGGAGAAATAAAATTACTGATAGAAGCATATCAGTCAGGAGAGATTGCTGAACATGACAGTTAAAAGGGGGTAAATTATGTATGAAGTAAACGGATTCAAATTCGAATCGCAGGAGATGGCTGAAAATGCCAAACGAGAGGCTAAGGGAATTGAATATATAAAGTCAAAAACCAGAATGGATGATCCAGAAGTAGTTTTTAAATTGTATAATAAGCTATTGGATAAGGAGATGTTTATAACTCCTGTGGGAACGGCTTTTTTACAGGAATTACACGATTATCTGATTGGAATTCCTTTCTTCAAGAAAGAAGACATAAGGCAGCTTCCTTCTGTAGAAAAAAAGGAGAAGGAAGAACGGGAAAGAAAAATAAGAAAAATGAGACAGGCAAGAGAACTGGCAAATAAACAGGCGGAACTTGAAAAGTCAAAGGATATGGAGATTGAAAAATATAAAAAATCGTTCCATGTCGCAACGTTTTTTGCAGTAATTTTTGGAATTGTAATAATAGGAATGTTTGCAATAGTCTATTTTACCAGCTCAAATCTGGATGCGCTTAATTATGAAGAGGAAATTATCAATAAATACGAATCCTGGGAAAAAGAATTAAATCAAAGAGAAGCTGAATTGAATCAAAGAGAGGCAGACCTTAAGGCTAAAGAGGAATAAAAAATTCAATTCACATTATATACACATATCGATGTTAAGATAATTTCAATGGTCAGAAAGGATGAAATAATGGATAAAATAAAAATACTTGTTGTAGATGATGAAAGCAGAATGAGGAAACTGGTTAGAGATTTTCTTTCGCGAAGTGGATTTAATGTACTTGAGGCAGGAGACGGGGAAGAGGCTTTGGATTTATTTTACAGAGACAAAGACATATCTCTTATAATTTTAGATGTTATGATGCCTAAGATGAACGGCTGGGAAGTATGCAAGGAAATAAGGGAAAGTTCTAAAGTTCCTATTATAATGCTTACTGCAAAGGGTGATGAAAGCGATGAATTAATGGGATTTGAACTTGGAGTTGATGAATATATATCAAAGCCTTTTTCACCAAAGATACTGGTTGCCAGAGTTGAAGCAATATTAAGAAGAGCAAATAAAATTGGTGATGGAGCAAAGGTAAGGGAAATAGGCGGAATTGTGTTGGACAAGACTGCGCATATGGTTACCATTGACGGTAATAGAATTGAACTTAGTTTTAAGGAATTTGAACTTCTTGATTATTTTATGGAAAATGAAGGAATTGCCTTATCAAGGGAGAAAATTCTTGATGGAGTATGGAATTATGACTATTACGGAGATGCAAGAACTATAGATACCCATGTTAAAAAATTAAGAAGTAAAATGGGAGATAAGGGAGAATATATTAAGACTGTATGGGGAATGGGCTACAAATTTGAAGTAGACTAAAAATTAGTTTGGTATGAGGTGGCAAACAGATGAAGAAACAAAGAATATCAATATCATCACAATTAAGTGCAACAATGATTTTGTTGGTTGCAGGTATATTTTTGATTTTTTGGATTGTAAATGGATGTTTTTTGGAAAAATACTATCTGTTTAATAAGAAAAATGAATTATTGGATGCTTTTGAGATTGTTAATGATGAAAATAAATATGGAGATATGACCTCCGAGAGTTTCCAAATTAAATTTTATAAAATATGTGGAAATGGCAATATTGATATGATGATATATATTAATCAATTTGATATTGTTATATCATCACTTAATGATACTCAAAGAGTTCAGCTGTACGCAGATGAGACATTTGGAAAAATAAACGGAGCGAACAGACAGATTCTGGTTGCCACTGATGATTATGTTGTAATGAAAACAACAGACAGAAAAATGAAAGAGGAATATCTTACTTTAAATGGTACTTTAAATGACGGTTCAAGCGTATATATGAGAACTGCGGTTGAAAGTCTTAAGGAAAGTGCCAGTATCACCAACAGATTCTTTTTATGGGTAGGTTGTGCGTCTTTGATACTTAGTCTTGGTGTTATTTATTATATTTCAAAGCGAATTTCAAGACCAATTCAGGAGCTTACAACAATATCCAAACGAATGTCAGAGCTGGAATTTGATGCAAAATACAGCAGACCTGATTATGCGACACTTGAGATAGATGAGCTTGGTGTTAATATGAATCAGCTGTCTAAAATCCTTGAGGAAACTATTTCTGAATTAAAGAGTGCAAATGTTGAATTGCAGCATGATATTGAGAAAAAAGAAAAAATAGATGAGATGCGAAAGGAATTTTTATCAAATGTATCCCACGAATTAAAGACACCTTTGGCACTGATTCAGGGATATTCGGAAGGACTTAAGGAGTGTATAAATGACGATGATGAAAGCAGGGATTTTTATTGTGATGTCATCATAGATGAAACGGAAAAAATGAACAATATGGTAAAGAAACTGCTTACTCTTAATCAGCTTGAGTTTGGAAATGATATGGTAGAGATGACAAGGTTTGATATTACGGAACTGATTCAGGGAGTTATTAATGCATCATCTCTTTTGGCAGCTCAAAAGGAAATTACAATTAATTTTGATGGGGAAAGTCCTGCTTATGTCTGGGGAGATGAATTTAAAGTAGAAGAAGTAATTACAAATTACCTAAGTAATGCAATAAATCATGCCGATAATGAAAAGAGAATAGATATTTTTTATACTAAAAAGGATAATATTTTAAGGGTTAGTGTTTTTAATACTGGAAAACTCATTCCTGAGGATGAACTTGAAAAAGTCTGGATTAAATTCTACAAAGTGGATAAAGCAAGAACCAGGGAATATGGGGGCAATGGTATAGGGCTTTCTATTGTTAAGGCAATCATGGATTCCTTTAATCAGAAGTGTGGTGTTTTTAACCATGAAGATGGTGTGGAATTCTGGATGGAGTTGGAGAGTAATAACTAATATAGTACTTAATAACTAAAAAACGTTATTAATTTATAAATTATTATTGTAATAAATAGAAATATATGGTAGTATTATACTAAAAATAGGATAAAAGTCACAGGTGAGAAGATGAAAAAAAGGCGGGTTTTTTTAGCAACAACACTGCTGGTGTCGGTTATTACTTTTACCGGTTGCGGTACTCCTTTGTATGAGATGACACCAGAGGAGGAAGATTTAATTACAAAATATGCAGCATATGCTCTTGGAAAATATAATACTTATCAAAAGGATGGCATGAACGGGGCAATGTATGTAGAAGAAAGCGATGATAGCGAGGCTGAGTCGCCAGAAAAAGAAGATGGGGAAGAAGAAATTAAGGAAAATGACGAAACAAATAAGTCTGATTCAACAGAACCTGAAGATAGTACTGAAAATAAGTCAGAATATGTTAAACCAATTTCCTTGGGAAAATGTTTGGGAAACAAAAAACTTAGTGTTAAATATAAGGGACTTAAAGTGAAAGCTTCGTATCAGGAAGGAAAATATTATTCCATGGATGCTGAAGCCGGGAAGAAGTATGTTATTACTAAATTTAAAATAAAAAATGATACATCCAAAAAAGTGAAGGTAGATGCAATTAGCCAGAATGCAAAATTTAAAGCGGATTTTGGCGATGGTAATTGGGTTTTAGCAGAAGAAACTTTTTTGACTTACAGTCTTACTACATACCAGGGAACGATTAAAAGTGGGGAGTCGGTAGATGTGGTTTTGATTTTTCAGATTCCAGAACAAGATGCGAAGAAAATATCGAAACCTTCACTGGGCGTTACATTGGATGGAAAAAATTATTTAGTGCAGTTATAACATATAAAATTAATTATCAGATATATTGGGGGGCATCATATGGATACTAATATTCTTTTGGAATCAGGAACAAATGAATTAGAAATTTTGGAATTTACATTAGGAACAAATCATTATGGAATTAATGTTGCAAAGATTCGTGAGATATTGCAATATATGCCGGTTACTCCGGTACCAAATACTCATCCTAGTGTAGAAGGTATTTTTATGCCACGAGACACTATGATTACCGTTATTAATCTAAAAAGTTGTCTTGGGTTAGAGGATAATGGAGAAAAAGGCTTATTTATTATAACAAATTTTAATAAACTTGATATTGCGTTCCATGTAGATGAAGTAATAGGAATACACAGAGTTTCATGGGAAGCCATTATTAAGCCGGATTCCACTTTAAATGGTCAGGAAGGAAGTACATCAACCGGTGTAATCAGAATGGAAAATAAGCTGGTTGTTATTTTGGATTTTGAATCCATAGTTGCAGGAATAAGTCCTGAGACAGGGTTAAGAACTAATGACATTGAGGTTATGCAGGAAAGAAGCCGAAGCGATTCTACAATTCTTATAGCAGAGGATTCACCACTTCTTAGTAAACTTATAACAGACTGTCTTAGAAAAGCAGGTTATGACAGGGTTATTATTACAGGAAATGGTCAGGAGGCATGGGAAGAGTTATGCAAATTCAAAGAAGAGGGAGATGTGCTTGAAAAAGTGCAGTGTATAATTACCGATATTGAAATGCCTCAGATGGACGGTCATCGTCTTACAAAGTTAGCAAAGACAGATAATGTTATTAAGAATATACCACTTATTATTTTCTCTTCACTTGTCAATGAAGAAATGAAGAGAAAAGGAGAGCAGTTAGGTGCAGATGCACAGTTAACTAAACCTGAAATTGGACAACTTGTAGATGCAATTGATCGTTTAATTGGAAGAAATGATGCATGATAAGTTTAAATTGAGGGATGTTGGCTTGCAACATCCCTTGTTTTAATAATTACCAAAAAATTTTGGTATGTAATATTTCTTAAAGGGGAGAAAGTTATGGGTGGTCAATCGTCAGAAAATTACCTGGATAATTTGTTAAATTCAGTAAACGGGTTTGGGACGAATAAGGAAGAGAATACAGATGAAAAAAAAGCAGATGGGGATATGTATAAAGAATCCGAAGAAGATTTTTTAAGACAGTTTGAATCGGAATTAGAAGAAGATGCCTATGATGATTATATTTTAGATTTTGAAAATGAAATGCAAAGAGAACAAGGCGTTAAGACTGATCCATATGCTAGGGAAACGGAGGGTACGAAAGTGATTGCAGATGATGATGAATCTTTAGAGGATATGCTTGCGGAGATGGAAAAAATATCTGCGGATGATTCTTTTGAAGAATTGAAAGAAGATAAGATGGATGTAGATGACGAAGATATGGAATCTTTGGATAAACTTAATTCTGCAGTAGATGCTTTTGATATGGAACTTGAAGAAAGCGGGATTGGTGAGGAGTCAGACGATTTGGATTTTGGATTTTCTGACACAGATCTTGAATCTTTAATAGACAATTCTTCGGACAATCTTGATGGTTTAAATGACAGTTTTGATACAGAATCCGCAGAAGATAAGTCTGGTAATGGCAGCGAAGGCGTTGTGGCGGGAATCGAGAATATTCCTTCTGATGCTGTGGAAGACATAGCACCTGATGATATAGATGATATATTTAAGGATATTCCGGATATAGATGACATGGGAGATTATGCCACTGATGATGACAGTAATATTCCAAATATAGAAGATGAAATGGAGCCAGAGGAAATAAAGGCAGCACCGGTTTATAAGGAAGAAGTAAAAGAGCCACCTAAGAAGCTGACGTTGCTAGACAGAATTAAATTATTATTGTTTGGTGAAGATGAAGAAGAGGAATTAGATGCCAATGGAAGTCTTGATGGAATTCCTTATTCGGAAATTACGAAGGCAAATAAAGATATATTTGATGAGATGACACCAAAGGATAATAAAAAAGAAAAAAAAGAAAAAAAGAAAAAGGAAAAAGAAAAGAAACCTAAAGAGAAAAAGGCTAAAAAGCCAAAGAAACAAAAACCACCAAAACCTAAAAAAGAAAAGAAACCAAAGGAAAAGGACACATCACCTCCATTGCCAAAGGTACCGGTTTTGATGATTGTTATTATGGTTGCTTCACTGGTGGGGCTTGTTCTTTTAGGTACAAATCTAACCTCATATACAAACGGGGTGAAACAGGCAGAGATTTTATATAATGAAGGTCAGTTTTCTGAAGCGTATGAACAGATTAAAGGTTTGTCTGTGAAGGAAAGTGATATGGAAAAATATAATAAAATTTCTACAATGGCATGCATTTCATCTAAATATGAATCATATTGTTCATTTTATCAATATGGAAAAAAAGATGTCGCCCTTGATAATCTTGTATGTGCAGCAGGACGTTGTGAGATAAATAAGAGCAATGCAAAGGAGTATGATTGCGAAATTGAGTTAGAAACTCTAAGAGTTACCATTGAAAATGAGCTGAAGGATAAGTATAATATGACTATAGAAGATGCGATGGAATTATATAATTTAAGGAACAGAACTGATTATACAATTGCATTGCAAAAGAAATTAGTCGATTTAGGCGTGGATTAGGAGACAAATTATGGTAGCTATTATTGATTACAATGCAGGTAATTTAAAAAGTGTTGAGAAAGCATTATTATCTATGGGTGAGCCATGTGTAATTACAAGGGACTCAAAAGAGATTCTTGCGGCAGATAAAGTAATTTTGCCGGGAGTTGGTGCTTTTGGAGATGCTATGAACCAATTAAAAAAATATGAACTTGATAAAGTAATACATGAAGTAGCAGACCGGCAGATTCCATTTTTGGGAATTTGCCTTGGTCTGCAACTTTTGTTTGAAGGAAGTGATGAAAGTAGCGGAGTTGAAGGGTTAAATGTCTTAGAAGGAAAAATCAAAAGAATTCCGGACAAAGAAGGTCTTAAGATTCCACATATTGGCTGGAATTCACTTGAACTTATCAACAATGGAAGATTATTTGAAGGAATAAATAATCCTTATGTTTATTTTGTTCATTCATATTATCTTGAAGCAAAAGATCCATCTATTGTTAAGGCAACAACAGAATATTCTACATTAATTCATGCATCAGTTGAAAAAGATAACGTTTTTGCATGTCAGTTTCATCCTGAGAAGAGTAGTACGGTAGGATTAAAGATACTTAAGAATTTTACACAAATTGATGGAGGAAATAGATAATATGTTTACAAAGAGAATTATTCCATGTTTGGATGTAAATAATGGCAGAGTTGTTAAGGGTGTTAATTTTGTTAATCTAAGAGATGCAGGGAATCCAGTTGAAATTGCAAAGGCTTATGATAAAGCTGGAGCTGATGAAGTTGTATTTCTTGATATTACAGCTTCAAGTGATAACAGGGGAACTGTTGTTGACATGGTTAGAAAAGTTGCTGAAAATGTATTTATTCCATTTACAGTAGGTGGAGGAATAAGAACAGTTGATGATTTTAAGGCACTTTTAAGAGAAGGTGCTGACAAAATTTCTATTAATTCTTCTGCAATTAATACACCTAATCTTATCAGTGATGCAGCGGATAAATTTGGAAGCCAATGTGTTGTAGTTGCAATCGATGCAAGAAAAAGAGAAGATGGCAGCGGATGGAATGTATACAAAAATGGTGGAAGAATTGATACCGGTTTAGATGCAGTGGAATGGGCAATGAAGGCTAATGCACTTGGTGCAGGTGAGATACTTCTTACAAGTATGGATTGTGATGGTACAAAGGCAGGATATGATATTGAATTAACAAGACAGATTGCTGAAAATGTATCAATCCCTGTTATTGCATCAGGTGGAGCTGGAACAAAGGAGCATTTCTATGATGCATTAACTGAAGGAAAAGCGGATGCAGCTTTGGCAGCATCTTTGTTCCATTATAAAGAACTTGAGATTATGGATTTAAAGGAGTACCTAGCCGGCAAGGGTGTTTCGGTTAGAAGATAAGATTATGGCAATGATTACAAATGACTGGCTGGATGCAATTTCAGGAGAATTTTCCAAGCCATACTATAAAGAATTATATGAATTTGTTAAAGATGAATATAGTAAAACAATAATATATCCTCCGGCAGATGATATATTTAATGCCATGCATTTTACACCTTTAAGCAAGGTTAAGGTGCTTATATTAGGTCAGGATCCATATCATAATGAAAATCAGGCACATGGTCTTAGTTTTTCAGTTTTACCGGAACAAAAGGATATACCGCCATCTTTACAAAACATATACAAAGAACTTAATTCGGATTTAGGATGTTTTATTCCTGATAACGGATATTTGAAGAAATGGGCAGATCAGGGAGTACTTATGCTTAATACAGTGCTTACCGTAAGGGCACATCAGGCAAATTCACATCAGGGAAAAGGCTGGGAACAGTTTACCGATGCAATAATTAATGCGGTAAATGCTCAGGACAGACCTATTGTATACATGCTTTGGGGAAAACCTGCCCAGACTAAAGAAAAAATGCTTAATAACCCAAAACATCTGGTTTTAAAAGCACCACATCCAAGTCCATTATCTGCTTACAGAGGATTTTTCGGATGTAAACATTTTAGTAAAGCAAATGATTTTCTTAAGGAAAATGGAATTGAACCAATCGACTGGCAGATTGAAAATATAAGATAATTAACCTAAAAAAGAGGAGAGCCCCAACAAAAATGTCAGGGCAATTATGAAAAATAACAAGTTATTGAAATTTACTTATTTGGTATTGATAGAATACCATATATTTGTGAATAAAATATGAACAAAACCAAAAAATATATAATTCTTTGGTCAAAATTTACAAAAAATATTTTTACTATTAAAATTTTTAAGGGAAATGCCGAACTATATTAAGACAGTAAAGGAATACTGTTGTTTTATTCAAAGGAGTGATTTATATGGCATCAATAACTTCATGGGACTCATCGTCAATAAGTACTTTATTTTCAAGTGTTAATACACAAAATAAAGCAGGAAACAAAGGGATGCAGCAGTCTTTTAATTTTGGAATAGATTTAAGTGAGTATGCATCCATTAAAGGTGGCAGTTATTTTAAGCTGCTTAAGACTTATTATTCTGATGTAGAAGCAGAAACACCAAAGAGCAGTATATCAACTTCGAAGGATTCAACGAAATTGCTTGCAGGTATTCAGGAAGAAGCGCAAGCTCTTACCCAAACAGCTACGGATTTGTATAAGAATACTTCTTTATTCGATAAAAAAGATGGCAAGTATGATACAGAGAAAATATACGAAGCAGTCAAAGGTTTTGTTGATGATTATAATTCGGTGGTTGAGAAGACATCAAAGTCAAATGTAGGACAAATAGCCAATACAACAGCTGCAATGGTGAATTTTTCATCAGTTAATAAGGGAATATTAGGTTCCCTTGGAATCACCATGAACAGCAAGGATTATACTTTGGAGATTGATGAAGATACCTTTAAGAATGCAGATATGGCAGTTGCGAAATCCATGTTTCAAGGAACTGGTTCATTTGCATATTCTGTGGGATGTAAGGCATCAATGATTAAGGTATATGCTCAAAATGAAGCAGCAAAGTCGAATACTTATACTTCATCCGGTGGTTATACATATAATTATTCAACCGGTGAATTGTATAGTTCAATAACATGATAAACTTCCAAACAAAAAAGCTATCACATTGTGATAGCTTTTTTGGTGTATAAATTAATTATCATTTTCATCATCTGCTGACATTGAATAAACCTGACGTTTTCTTGCCATAACATCACTTTCAAGATAGTCATCGTAAGAAGATACTTTGTCAATCATTGTTCCATCAGGAAGAAATTCAATAATTCTGTTTGCAGTAGTCTGAACAACCTGATGATCACGACATGAGAATAAAATAACACCAGGGAATTTAATCATTCCGTTATTTAACGCTGTAATGGATTCCATGTCAAGGTGGTCAGTTGGTTCGTCGAAAAGTAATACATTACTTCCCATAATCATCATACGGGAAAGAAGTACACGTACCTTTTCTCCTCCGGATAACACTCTCATTTTCTTAACACCGTCTTCACCGGCAAAAAGCATACGTCCAAGGAAACCACGAACGTAAGTTGCATCCTTAATCTCAGAATACTGAGTTAACCAGTCAACGATAAGGTCATCAGTATCAAAGATTTCTGTGTTATCCTTAGGAAAATAAGACTGGCTTGTTGTTACTCCCCACTTATATGAACCTTCATCAGGTTCCATTTCTCCTGTGATGATTTTAAAGAATGTAGTTTTTGCAAGTTCATTACCACCTACAAATGCAATTTTATCATCATGATTAACTGTAAATGAAATATTATCTAATACTTTAACTCCGTCAATTGTCTTAGAGATTCCCTCAACAAAAAGTACGTCATTACCGATTTCACGTTCTGGACGGAAGTCAATATATGGATATTTACGGCTTGATGGCTTGATATCGTCAAGCTGAATTTTTTCAAGGGCACGCTTACGGGATGTAGCCTGCTTTGATTTAGAAGCATTAGCAGAGAATCTCTGGATGAAATCCTGTAACTCTTTGATTTTTTCTTCCTTTTTCTTGTTTGCTTCCTTCATCTGGCGAACAAGTAACTGACTTGATTCATACCAGAAGTCGTAGTTTCCAGCGTAAAGCTGAATTTTTCCATAATCCATATCTGCGATATTTGTACATACTTTGTTAAGGAAATATCTGTCGTGGGATACTACGATAACTGTATTTTCAAAATTGATAAGGAATTCTTCAAGCCATGCAATGGCATCAAGGTCAAGGTGGTTAGTAGGCTCGTCGAGAAGAAGAATGTCAGGATTTCCGAAAAGAGCCTGGGCAAGGAGAACCTTAACCTTAATTGCACCTGGAAGATCTGCCATTGTGTTGTAATGCTCTTCACTTGGGATTCCAAGTCCGTTTAAAAGAGTGGCAGCATCTGATTCTGCATTCCAACCGTCCATATCTGCAAATTCAGCTTCGAGCTCACTTGCTCTTATTCCGTCTTCATCAGTGAAGTCTTCCTTCATGTAGATAGCTTCTTTTTCCTTCATAATGTCATAAAGGCGTTTGTTTCCCATAATTACTGTGTCAAGAACAGTATATTCATCATATTTGAAGTGATCCTGCTGGAGGAATGAAAGTCTTTGACCTGGAGTAATTACAACATCTCCACTTGTTGGCTCTAACTGTCCTGATAAAATTTTTAAAAATGTTGATTTACCGGCACCGTTAGCACCAATTAGTCCATAACAGTTACCTTCTGTAAATTTGATATTTACGTCCTCGAATAAAGCTTTTTTGCCAATTCTAAGAGTTATATTATTTGCACTAATCATATCTTTACCTTTCCAATTTTATATCTTCAAATTATAACAATCGTTTCTATTTTATCGTATAATTGACATTTTGCAAGCTTTTTGAGAAAGAAAAAACAATAATTTTACCTATTTATAACATTTATTACAAAATTTTACAAAACTATATCTTTGTTGTATGTCGAAAAATACAAAAATTAGTTCTTTAGCTCTTGATTTTTAGTCATAATATATATAATATTATTTTATGGGCATAATGAGTTATGTCGAAATGAAATAATTAATTATTAGGAGGGTTTATCATGGCAAGAGTAAAACAATCAATGGATGGAAATACAGCAGCAGCTCATGTTGCATATGCTTATACTGAAGTTGCAGGAATTTATCCTATTACACCATCCAGCCCAATGGCAGATTATGTAGATCAGTGGTCTGCAGCTGGTCGTAAAAATATTTTTGGAAGCACTGTAAAGGTTGTTGAGATGGAGTCAGAAGCCGGTGCAGCAGGAACTGTACATGGTTCATTGGCAGCAGGAGCTTTGACAACTACATTTACAGCATCTCAGGGTCTTTTACTTATGATTCCAAATATGTACAAAATTGCAGGCGAGATGTTGCCATGTGTATTTGACGTGTCAGCACGTACTGTTTCGACTCATGCACTTAATATTTTTGGTGATCACAGTGACGTATATGCCTGCCGTCAGACAGGATTTGCAATGTTATGTGAGACAAATCCACAGGAAGTTATGGATCTTTCTCCGGTAGCTCATCTTGCAGCATTAGAGGGAAAAGTTCCATTTATTAATTTCTTTGATGGTTTCCGTACATCACATGAAATACAAAAAATTGAAAAATGGGATTATGAAGATTTAAAGGAAATGTGTCCAATGGATGCAGTTGATGAATTCAGAGCACATGCCCTTAATCCAGAGCATCCTACAGCTCGTGGTTCACATGAGAACGGAGATATTTTCTTCCAGCATAGAGAGGCTTGTAACAAGGCTTATGACGAGCTTCCAGCCATTGTTGAAAAATACATGGATAAGGTTAATGCAAAACTTAATACAGATTATAAATTATTCAATTACTATGGAGCAAAAGATGCTGACAGAGTAATTATTGCAATGGGTTCAATTAATGACGTTGCAGAAGAAGTTATTGATTACCTTACAGAAAAGGGCGAAAAAGTAGGATTAATTAAAGTAAGATTATATCGTCCATGGTCAAAGGAGGCTTTACTTAAGGTACTTCCTAAGAATGTAAAGAAAGTGGCAGTTCTTGACAGAACAAAAGAGCCTGGAGCATTAGGAGATCCATTATATCTTGATGTTGCAGCAACACTTCGTGAGGCTGGATTAAATGATATTACATTAATTGGTGGACGTTATGGTTTAGGTTCAAAGGATACACCACCATCATCTGTATTTGCAGTATACAAAGAATTAGAAAAAGATGCTCCAAAGAACAGATTTACAATCGGAATTGTGGATGATGTTACAAATCTTTCACTTGAGGAGGTTAAGCCTGCACCAATTACATCAGCAAAAGGAACAAAAGAATGTAAATTCTGGGGACTTGGCGGTGATGGAACTGTTGGAGCAAACAAAAACTCAACAAAGATTATCGGAGATCATACAGATAAATATATACAGGCATATTTCCAGTATGATTCAAAGAAGACAGGTGGAATTACAATTTCCCACTTAAGATTTGGTGATAATCCAATTAAGAGTCCATATTATATTAATCAGGCTGATTTTGTTGCATGTCATAATCCTGCCTATGTGGTTCAGGGTATGAAGATGGTTCAGGATGTTAAGCCTGGCGGAGTATTTTTAATTAACTGTCAGTGGTCTGATGAAGAACTTGCAGAAAAACTTAATGCAGACGCTAAGAAATATATTGCAGATAACAATATTCAGTTATATACAATTAATGCTATTGATAAAGCCATTGAAATTGGTATGGGTAAGAGAACAAATACAATTTTACAGTCTGCATTCTTTAAATTAGCAGATGTAATGCCAATTGATGAAGCTGTAGATTACATGAAGCAGGCTGCTAAGAAATCTTATTCTAAGAAGGGTGATGCAGTTGTAGAGATGAACTACAAGGCTATTGATGCAGGACTTGATGCAATCCATAAAGTAGATGTTCCTGATTCATGGAAGAATCCAGCACCAGACCCACAGCCAAAGGAATTAACAGGAAGACCTGAAACTGTAAAACTTGTTAAGGATTTATTGAAACCAATTTCAAAAATGGATGGAGACAGCCTTCCAGTATCTGCATTTATCAACAATCCGGATGGTCAGTTTGAGACCGGTGCATCAGCATATGAAAAGAGAGGAACTGCAGTTACAGTACCAGAATGGGATCCTGAAAAATGTATTCAGTGTAACAATTGTGCATTTGTATGTTCACATGCAACAATTCGTCCATTCTTACTTTCAGATGATGAAGTAAAAGCAGCACCTGACAATATGAAGACTGCTGATATGAAACCAAAGGCAGGAGCATATAAATATACAATGACTGTTTCACCACTTGACTGTATGGGATGTGGAGAATGTGTCACTGTTTGTCCAACAAGTGCAATTGCAATGGTTCCACAGGAATCACAAAGTGCTCAGCAGCCTGTATTTGATTATCTTGTTAACAATGTATCAAAGAAAACTGATGCAGGAATGGTTGATACAACACCTAAGGGTTCACAGTTTAATCAGCCACTTCTTGAGTTCTCAGGCTCATGTGCAGGATGTGCAGAAACTTCATATGCAAGACTTGTTACACAGTTATTTGGAGAGCAGATGTATATTTCTAATGCAACAGGATGTTCATCTATCTGGGGAAATCCAGCAGCAACATCTCCATATACAGTAAATATTAATTCTAAGAAAGGTCCAGCATGGTCTAACTCATTATTCGAAGATAATGCAGAGCATGGACTTGGTATGTATGTAGGTCAGAAATATATCAGAGACAGAGCAATTGAGTTAATAGAAGAGATTGCATCATCTGATAAGGCTGATGATGAATTTAAGGCAGCAGTTAAGAACTTTATGGATACAAAGGAAGATACAAAGAAGAATGTTGAGCCAACAAAAGCTCTTATTGCTCAGTTAGAGAAAGCTGCAGCTGCCGGATGTGAAAAATCAAAAGAAGTTCTTACTAAGAAGGATTATCTCGGAAAGAAATCTGTATGGATCTTCGGAGGAGATGGATGGGCATATGACATTGGTTTCGGTGGTCTTGACCATGTACTTGCTTCAGGTGAGAATGTAAATGTAATGGTATTTGATACAGAAATGTATTCTAATACAGGTGGACAGGCTTCTAAGGCATCTAATATCGGAGAGGTTTGTCAGTTTGCAGCAGCTGGTAAGGAAATCGGAAAGAAATCCCTTTCAGAGATTGCAATGAGTTACGGATATGTATATGTAGCTCAGATCGCTCTTGGTGCAAACCCTGCACAGGCTGTTAAGGCAATTACAGAGGCAGAGGCATACCCAGGACCATCACTTATCATCGGATATGCTCCTTGTGAACTTCATGGTATCGCTAAGGGTGGAATGAACCATTGTCAGGATGAAATGAAAAAAGCTGTTAAGGCAGGTTACTGGAATTTATTCTCATTTAACCCAGCACTTAAGGCAGAAGGAAAGAATCCATTTACTCTTACATCAAAAGAAGGAGATGGTTCTTATCAGGAATTCCTTAATAATGAGGCTCGTTATACTCGTCTTTGTAAGCCATTCCCAGAAAGAGCTGAAAAGCTGTTTAAGGCTTCAGAAGATGCAGCAGTTGCCCGTTATGCACATTTGGAGAAATTAGTTAAACTTTATGGTTCAGAAGATTAATTAAAGAAAAAATCATTAATTTAAATAGACTGTCGGCTTTCATTTAGAAGGCCGGCAGTTTTTTTGAACAAAATCAAAGGGCTATGTAGTGGTTTTATAGGACTAAAAGCACAATATTTGGTATTTTTTTGTTTACAAAGGGACTCTTAAATGGTACAATATATATAGATAGCAATGGAGTAAAGGTTATGGCGGTAGTAATCGCGTGAAAGGATACAAGATAGTGGATAGAGATGATTTTTTATTAGCCCAGATTGATGAATTCCGTGAGAAAGCAAAGGAACTCCAGGAAATACTTGTTACAAAGGAGTCAAAGGCTCAGGAACTTCAGACAATCGTAAAAGAAAGGGAAGACAAAGCAGATGAACTTCAGCAGATTCTTGATGAAAGACAGGGGAAGGTAGATGGTATTGAGGCTGAGGTTGCCAAGCAGATTGACCAGTTAATAGTCAGAGTAAATGCTAAGATGGATGAGATTGAACAATCCATGGGCGGACAAATGGAGAATTTTAGCAAGACTATTACAGGAGAGATGACAAATCTTAGTAGAAATGTGTCAGCTGAAGTTAATTCATTAGGAAGAAATATTAATGACAATCTTCAGGGAATCGAGGATTCCTTTGGAGGAACAGTTGACAAGACAAGTCAGATAGTAAGAGAACAGTCAAACGATGTAAAGCAGGTTGTGGATTCTGTTAATCAAAGCAGTGCACAGATGTTGGAGAGCTTAAGTGATCTTAATGATCAGCTTGTTTTATTAAAGTCGGAGTTATCTGATAAGGTTCATTCGGAGAACGTAAAGAGTTATAGAAATATTCAGGATCTTTTCAAAGGTCATGAAGATAAGATTTCTAAAGTTGCTGACGTAGACAATAACATGAAATTTATTAAGACCGTTGCTATTGGATCGCTGGTACTTAATGTAATTACTTCATTCGGTTTTATTGCTCTTACAGTCATGTTAACTCGTGCAGCGAGTCTTTTATAATATTTATCTAAAAATAAATGCAATCTCTGGTTTCAGGGGTTGCATTTTTCAACGATTGAAGTATACTTTTAATTTATAGATTTCAATCAATGGTTTTAATTGCAAAGGTAGGAAAAATATATGGAAAAGGATAAAATCTGGGTTATTGGACACAAGCATCCGGATACAGATTCGATTTGTGCTGCAATAGCATATGCGAATCTGAAGAATGAGTTAGAAGAAGAAAAGGAACGTGAACAGAAAAAATATCAATATATACCGATGAGGGCAGGAGATATAAGTACAGAGACAGAATATGTGCTGAAATATTTTGGAGTGGAATCACCTGATTTGATTACAGATGTGGGGACACAGATTAAGGATATTCACATTAGAAAAACCGAAGGTGTAAGTGGTCATATTTCAATGAAAAAAGCATGGGAAATGATGAATATTCTTAAAGTAGTAACACTTCCTGTTGTCAACAGTAAGAACAAACTTGAAGGAATAATTGTAACAGGAGATATTGCCAAGTCCTATATGGATGTATATGATAACACTGTTTTATCAAGAGCAAAGACTCAATATAGAAATATAGTGGAAACACTTGGAGGAAAAGTAGTTACAGGTAATGAGCATGGATATTTCGTAAGAGGAAAAGTTGTTGTTGCCGTTGGAACACCTGATACAGTTGCGCAGACAGTTACGGAAGATGACCTTGTTATTATTGGAGATAGGGAAGAATCGCAGTTATTGTGCGTAAAGGCGAACTGTAGCTGCATTATAATCACTGACGGATATGAGGTGTCTGAGGAATTAAAAGAGGCTGCAAATAAAAAGGATGTAGTTGTAATAAGCACCCCTTATGATGCATTTACTGCTGCCCGTCTTATTAATCAGAGTATGCCTATTAAATTCTTCATGACTAAGGAAAATATTGTTCAATTTGAGATGGATGACTATATTGACGAAGTAAGGGATTCTGTTTCAAGAATCAGACACAGGGATTTCCCAATAGTTGATGAAAATCAAAATTATGCCGGTATGTTTTCAAGACGTAACCTTATGAATACCAAGAAAAAGAAGGTTATTCTTGTTGACCATAATGAAAAATCCCAGGCGGTTGAGAATATTGACGAAGCAGAGATATTAGAAATTATTGACCATCACAGAATCGGAAGTCTTGAGACAATGGCTCCTGTATATTTCAGAAATCAGCCACTTGGATGTACAGCTACAATTATTTATCAGATGTATCAGGAAAAGGGTGTTGAGATTAATGGGACAATTGCAGGACTTTTGTGTGCGGCAATTATTTCTGATACCTTGATGTTTAGGTCTCCAACATGCACAGATGTTGATAAGAAAACGGCTTTAACTCTTGCACAGATTGCAGATGTTGATGTGGAAGAATTTGCCCAGAAGATGTTTGAGGCAGGTAGTGATTTTGTTAATAAGACTGCTGAGGAAATTTTAAATCAGGACTTTAAGATTTTCTATTCAGGGGATGTAAGTTTTGGAGTTTCCCAGATTAGTGCAATGAGCAAGGTTGAACTGGAGAAGGTTCAGGAACGCATTTATCCTATTATGGAAAATCTGATGGTGGATAAAAAACTTGATATGATTTTTGTTATGCTTACAAATATTGTTGAAGAATCCACATATCTTGTTTATGTAGGAGAGTTAGCTTCATCAGTTGTAGCATCGGCATACGGATGTGCACCATCAGAGTCAGGGGTTACATTAAAAGGGGTTGTTTCAAGAAAGAAACAACTTATTCCGGCCCTTATTAATGCATTGACTGAGAGATAATTTATGAATTTTTGCTGGGTGAACAGCCGAAATTCTTTCTATACGCACGAAGAAAAGTTGAATAATTTTTAAAACCACAGGCATAGCAGGCATCTGTTATGCCTTTTCCATTCTGGATTAAATCTCTTGCATATAATAATCGTTTGGTTTTTATATATTCACCAATTGTATATCCGGTGGCTTTTTTAAATGTATGCATAAGGTGATAGCGGCTTATATAAAAGGTATCTGCCAGAAGGTCAATATTTATGTCTTTTGTTAAATTTTTGTTTAAATAATCGATAATGTCAATAATCTTTTGGTTTGACGAATTAGTGGAAATATATTCTATTTTGTTAGTGAGTGAAGCCCTGTTAAGATGAACCATGAATTCAATAAAAAGCGTATCAAGAAACAGTTCGTTGGCATATTCACATGAGGAAAAAGCATTTTCAAGTTCCGTTGTTATCATTGATAATTTTGATTCTTTAAATGATGGTATACGAAGAACATGAGACTGATTTTTAAGGGCTGATTTGAAACACAAAGATAAATCATTTTGTGGATTTTGATATAAAGACAGAAAATCCTTTGATATATATATAATGATTCGTTCATAGCAGCTGTCGTCATGTATAATCGGGCAGTGAACCTCCCCGGCATTTACAAAGACAATATCGTTAGGCTGTAGATCATAGTTTCGTCCTTCTATACAGTAGGTTACATTTCCCTGTAAAAAAATAAGTATTTTGTGAAAATCGTGATAATGAAAATCTATATTTATTTTTTTAGAGTCATTTAAATGAAACATTTTAAAATGACTGTTAAGATATCCTGTTTTTTCGTAATTTTGCATAAATTATCCTTTATATTTTAGTTATTAATAATGATACAATATGTTATCAGAAAGATTATAACACAATTTGCAATGTTTTCAGCACTAAAAGTGCTTTTATGCTTAAATAGTGCGTTGTATAATATAAAAATAATAGTGCCTTGGTAGTTTGGGGTAAATTTGAATTAAAGAGGGTGATATAATGAGATTTACAAAGATGCATGGTTGCGGGAATGATTATGTATATGTTAACTTATTTGAGGAAGAGATTAAGGAACCTGCGAAGTTGTCAATTGCAGTAAGTGACAGACATTTTGGGATTGGTTCAGATGGATTAATTACAATTGGACCATCAGATAAGGCAGATTTCAGGATGAGAATATATAACGCAGACGGTTCTGAAGCTGAAATGTGTGGAAATGGAATAAGATGTGTGGCAAAATATGTTTATGATCACAAATTAACATCAAAGACAAATATTTCAGTGGAAACAGGTGCCGGAATTAAGGAATTAATTCTTTATGTGGAAAATGGCAAAGTTTCTAAGGTTAGGGTTGATATGGGTGAGCCAATATTAGAACCTGAAAAAATACCGGTTATAAGCGATAATGACAGGGTAATAAATGAACCTATAACAGTAGGGGGCAAGGAATGGAAAATGACATGTGTATCCATGGGAAATCCCCATGCTGTTGTATTTGTTGATAATGTGGCAGATTTTGAAATTGAAAAATATGGTCCTTTATTTGAGAAAAATGAACGTTTTCCTAAGAGAACAAATACAGAATTTGTAGAGATTAAATCAGAGGAAGAAGCCATAATGAGAGTGTGGGAGAGAGGCTCTGATGAAACCTGGGCATGTGGAACGGGAACATGTGCTACGGTTATGGCATGCATATTAAATGGTCTAACAAAGGATAAGGTTTTGGTTCATTTAAGAGGTGGAGATTTGACAATAGAATATGACAGAAATACAAATCATATTTATATGACAGGACCTGCAACAGAAGTTTTTAGTGGCGAATACGAAGAATAAGATGGAGAGAATATTATGAAATTAGCAAAACTTTTAGAAAAAATTGAATATGAAGTAATTTCCGGAAGCATTGATACAGATATTACAACACTTGTTTATGACTCAAGAAAGGTTGAAGAAGGCTCTGTTTTTGTTTGTATATCAGGAACAGTAAGGGATGCCCATGATTTCATTCCAGACGTTATAAAAAGCGGAGCAAAAGCCATTATTGTTGGAAAAGACGTAGCACCGGCTGATGGAGTGACATATATTAAGGTAAACAATTCAAGATTAGCCCTTGCATATATGTCAGCAGCTTATTTTGATTATCCAGCTTCAAAACTTAAGACAATTGGAATAACAGGAACAAAGGGAAAAACTACAACAACCTATATGGTTAAATCCATTTTAGAATCAGCAGGAATTAAAACAGGTCTTATTGGAACAATTGAATCTGTTATTGGTGACAAATGTGTTCCAGCTGCAAATACAACACCTGAATCCTACAGACTTCAGGAATTATTCAAAGAGATGGTTGATGCAGGAATGGAAGCTGTTGTAATGGAAGTTTCTTCCCAGGCCCTTATGCTTCACAGAGTAGCAGGATTTGTATTTGATATCGGAGTATTTACTAACCTTGAGCCTGATCATATCGGAGAGAATGAGCATAAGGATTTTGCAGATTATATGCATTGTAAGAGCTTACTTTTCAGACAGTGTAAACTTGGAATATTTAACGGTGATAGTGAACATATAGATGGTATTATGGAAGGGCATACATGCAAGGTTGAGACATTTGGATATGGGGAACAAAATGATTTAGTTGCTAAGAATGTTGAACTTAAAAATGAGCATGGTGCATTAGGTGTTAAATATCATGTTGAAGGTCTTATGGATTTTGATGTGGAAGTAAATGTACCGGGAAGTTTTAGCGTATATAATTCTTTAACAGCCATTGCAATCTGTCATTGCTTTAATGTATCTGAAGATAAAATTAAAAAGGCATTTTTAAATGTCAGAGTTAAGGGAAGAATTGAAATTGTTCCAGTCACAAAGAAATATACATTAATGATAGATTATGCCCATAATGCAATGTCTTTGGAGAGTTTATTAACTACTCTTAAGGCGTATAACCCAAAACGACTTGTATGCCTTTTTGGCTGTGGAGGAAACAGGGCAAAGTCAAGAAGATATGAAATGGGGGAGGTTTCATCAAAGCTTGCCGATCTTACAGTTGTAACTTCAGATAATCCACGAAATGAAGAGCCTATGGATATAATTAATGATATATTGGAAGGCGTAAAGAAACAGGACGGAGAATATGTTACAATTCCAGACAGAAAAGAGGCAATAGAATATTGTATGCTTAATGCAAAGGAAGGCGATATTGTTGTACTTGCAGGAAAAGGCCATGAGGATTATCAAGAGATAAAAGGTGTTAAGCATCATATGGATGAAAGAGAGATAATTGATGAAATAATAAAAGCACATCCTGACATCATGCTTTAATACATATTTGAATAACAAATATTTATGATTATAGTTAAGGGGAGACGAATATGGCGTTATTTAAAGGAGCAGCGGTAGCTTTGGTTACTCCATTTAAGGAAGACTATAGCGTTGATTATTCAAGACTGGATGAGATACTTGATTTCCAGTTAGAACAGGGGACTGATGCCATTGTTGTTTGCGGAACAACCGGTGAACCTGTTACCATGACTACAGAAGAAAAATTATCAGTAATTAAATATACGGTTGATAAAATAAATGGCAGGATTCCTGTAATTGCAGGAACAGGAGGAAATTCCACACTATCTGTTATTGAATTTTCAAAACAGGTAGAAAAACTTAAAGTTGACGGGCTTTTGATAGTTACTCCATATTATAATAAGGCAACACAGAAAGGGTTGTATGCCCATTACAGTGCCATTGCAAGTAAAGTGCAGCTTCCAATAATAATATATAATGTTCCCTCAAGAACAGGATGTAATATTTTACCGGAAACAGTTGTAAAATTGGCAAATGATTTTAGGAATATTATTGGAATAAAAGAAGCCAGCGGAAATATATCCCAGGTGGCAAAACTTGCACAATTGTCAAATGGTATTCTTGATATTTATTCTGGAAATGACAATCAGATACTGCCTGTGTTATCATTAGGAGGCAAAGGAGTAATTTCAGTATTGTCCAATATAGCACCAAATGATGTTCATAACATGGTGATGGAGTATTTAAATGGAAATACCGGTAAAGCTTTGGAAATACAGTTGAAATATATAGATTTAATAGAAACACTGTTTTGTGAAGTTAATCCAATACCTGTTAAGGCTGCCCTTAATATGATAGGATATAACGTAGGAAAATTAAGACTTCCTTTGACGGAATTAGAGGATAAACATAAGGAATTACTTAAAACAGAACTTAAAAAAGTCGGATTGCTATAGGAGGAAACGATGGGAAAACAAAATTGGAAACCGGGAAATATGTTAAATCCGGTACCTGCAGTAATGGTAAGCGTTGCGGATAAAAATGGAAAAGCAAATATAATTACAATAGCATGGGCTGGAACAATATGTACCAATCCACCTATGGTATCTATTTCTGTAAGACCTGAAAGATATTCATATTCTATGATTGAAGAAACAGGTGAATTTGTTATTAATCTTACAACAAAAGAACTTGTAAGGGCATGTGATTATTGTGGAGTAAAAAGCGGCAGGGATGTGGATAAATTTAAGGAAATGAATCTTACCCAGCTTAAAATGGATAAGGTTAAAGCACCAGGAATTGCTGAAAGTCCTGTTAATATTCAGTGTAAAGTTGTTAAAAAAGAAGAATTGGGAAGTCACCATATGTTTATTGCAGAAGTTTTGGGTGTGACGATAGACGAAAAGTATATGGATGATACAGGCAAATTCCACATTAATGATACCGGTCTTGTTATGTATTCCCATGGAGAATATTTTCTGATGGGAGAAAAATTAGGAAAATTTGGATATAGCGTAAAAAAATAAAAACAGGCTTTGCCTGTTTTTATTTTAGCAAAGTATCCATAAGATACATATAGACATCTTCATTTTGGTTTTTCCAGTTATTACATATTGCCTCAGCCTGCTTTTGAGTGTTAACAGTCAGCTTCAAATCGATTATAGTATACCCATCGGTTTTTAGCTGGCACCTCACTTCAAATTGCTGGGAAGTGGTTTTGTAATAATCTGCAAGAACATAATTTTCCTGTTTGTATTTTAATTTATTTTTATCAAAGAAGTTTTTAACGTCAGCTTCGATTCCCTCGCTAATTTTATTTTTGAAATAGACTAAGGTGTTTTTTCCGGCAGCAGTTAATGTGTACTGGGTATTTGAATGTGTAGATTCAGCCTTTATTAATTCTGAATCAGTCAGTTCACCAATAACTTCCTGAATACTAAAGTAATCAGTGTATTCTTTTTCCAGAAAAAAATTCGAAATCTGGGTATTAGTAAGGGGAAAACCTGATTTGTCAAGCATATATAGTATTGTTAATTTATAAATTGTAAATGGTTCAGCCAAAATTAGCACTCCTTTATATATTTTTTGCCTTGATAAGTATCTCTTTCTTTTAAGCGATGATTGATTGTGTTAAGAACTCTTTTTTTATCAGTACTCCAAAGAGGAGCAACAAGAAGATTTCTTGGTCCATCGCCGGTAAGCCTGTGAATGACCATATTTTTTGGTAACAATTCCAGACAGTCAATTATAAAATCACAATATTCCTCCAAAGAAAATAGTCTGAAAGGTTTTTTTGAATAAATTTCCTCCAAAGGTGTGTTTTTTAATACATGTAACAATTGTAATTTTATACCAGAAACCTTAGAATTTGCAACATGTAAAACAGAAGAAATCATCATTTCTTTAGTTTCCCCAGGTAATCCGAGAATTAAATGTGCAATTACATCAATATTTCTATTGCTTAATTCAAGAACTGCTGCATCAAATTGTTCAACTGTGGTATGGGTATTCATTGCTTTAAGAGTGCTGTTGTGTATAGACTGAAGTCCTAATTCAATCCACACAGGTTTAATTTTATTAAGGTCACTTAATAAATCTAGAATATCATCACTTAGGCAATCACTTCTTGTTGCAATTGAAAGTGCTGCTATGTCTGGCGAATTAATGGCTTCATAGAATATTTTTTTCAAATAATCAACAGAAGCGTATGTATTTGTATATGCTTGAAAATATGCAATGAATTTTTTACAGTTGGTTTTATTTTGAATTTTTGCTTTTGCTTCATTAAGCTGCGTAGTAATGGAAGTGTTGAAATTTGATGCGAAATCACCAGAACCGCCCTCGCTACAATATAGACAACCTTTTGAGGATAAAGTTCCATCTCTGTTTGGACATGTCATGCCTCCATTAATGGAGAGACGGTAAACCTTCTCTCCAAAAATATCATGGCAATAATCATTTAAAGAATAATATCTGTTAATCATTGATATGTGACTTTACAGCTTCGCTGACAACCTTGGCAACTCTTGGATCAAATGCTTCAGGCATAATGAAGTCTTCATTTAATTCTTCGTCTGAAACAAGATTTGCAAGAGCATTTGCTGCAGCAAGCTTCATCTCCTCAGTGATTTGTGTAGCACGTCCTTCAAGAGCACCCTTGAAGATTCCTGGGAATGCAATTACGTTATTAACCTGATTTGGGAAATCGCTTCTTCCAGTACCAACAACACGAGCTCCGGCTGCTTTGGCAACGTCAGGCATAATTTCAGGAACAGGATTTGCCATTGCAAAAAGGATTGAATCCTTGTTCATTGATGAAACCATCTCAGGAGTTACAATATTTGGAGCTGAAACTCCAACGAAAATATCTGCTCCCTTTAATGCATCAGCAAGGCTTCCTTTTTCATTTGAAAGGTTAGTAACCTCAGTCATTTTCTTTTGCATCCAGTTAAGGTTTGGATAATCCTTACCAATAATTCCTTCACGGTCACACATTGTTACATTTTTAAAACCATAAGTAAGAAGGAGTTTAGTGATTGCAATACCGGCAGAACCTGCTCCGTTTACAACAACCTTACATTCTTCTTTCTTCTTACCGGTTACTCTTAATCCGTTAATAATTCCTGCAAGTACAACAATGGCAGTACCATGCTGGTCATCATGAAATACAGGAATGTCAAGAATTTCTTTAAGTCTTTCTTCTATTTCAAAGCAACGTGGTGCTGAGATATCCTCAAGATTAATTCCACCAAATCCTGGTGCGATGTTCTTAACCGCTTCAATAATCTCGTCAGTATCTTGTGTATCAAGGCAGATTGGAACAGCATTTACATTACCAAATTCTTTGAACAGTACGCATTTTCCTTCCATTACAGGCATTGCTGCGTATGGTCCGATATTTCCTAATCCAAGAACAGCACTACCATCTGAAACAACGGCAACTGTATTTGATTTCCAGGTATATGTATAAGCAGCTTCTTTATCTTCTGCTATAACCTTACATGGTTCAGCTACACCAGGTGTGTATGCAATAGCTAAATCTTCTCTTGAATTTACCTTTGATTTAGCGATTGTTTCTAATTTTCCATTCCACTCTTTGTGGAGCTGTAAAGCTTTTTCTCTAGTGTCCATGACAATCTCCTTTAAAAAAATGTTTTTTCATAACGCTATAATAATAACATTGTTAATGAAACAAATCAAGAAAAAGGACTTTCTATTTTGTGGCTTTTGATGTATAATAAGAACCATCAGAATTTCGATGGTCGCTTCAGACGTTATTTCCAGACAAGATGTTAGTAAATATATAATAAGGAGTTACGATATATGCGAGAAAAATATGAAAGCCTCTCACTTACTATATTGAAGGATATAGCAAAAAACAGAGGTATGAAAGGGGTGTCAGCTCTTAAAAAGAATGAGCTGATAGAAAGAATGCTTGAACTTGATGAAAAAACCCGTCAGGAAAGAATTGAAAATGCAAAAAAATTAGAAAAAGAAAAATCACAGAAAAATAATATAAATAACAATACACCAACAGCAAAAATACGTGTACAAAAGCCTTCAGCTTCAGAAGGTGAAATGCAGGAAGAATCTGCTCCTGTAAAGGATGATTTAGCAACTCTTGATAGTGGAAATGAAGTTACCGGAATTTTGGAAGTAATGTCAGACGGATTCGGATTTATAAGAAGCGATAATTATTTACCAGGAGATAACGATGTGTATGTATCGCCATCTCAGATTAGAAGATTTGCATTGAAAACAGGAGATATAATAACAGGAAATACAAGAGTAAAGACAGAAAAAGAAAAATTTTCTGCATTACTTTATGTAACTGCCATAAATGGTCTTAATCCATCAGCCTGCCATAAACGTCCAAGTTTTGAAGAACTTACACCAGTTTTTCCAAACGAAAGACTTAAACTGGAAAGACAAGGGACAAGCGTTGCAATGAGAATAGTTGACCTTATCTCTCCAATTGGAAAAGGACAAAGAGGAATGATTGTATCACAGCCTAAAGCTGGTAAGACTACATTGCTTAAAGAAATTGCCCAATCGGTTTTGGCAAATAATCCTGAGATGCATTTGATTATTTTATTAATTGATGAGCGTCCTGAAGAAGTAACTGATATAAAAGAAGCCATCAGGGGGGATAATGTGGAAGTAATTTATTCTACATTTGATGAACTTCCTGATCATCATAAGAGAGTTTCTGAAATGGTAATAGAAAGAGCAAAAAGGTTAGTAGAACATGGTCGTGATGTTATCATCCTTTTAGACAGCATCACAAGACTTGCAAGGGCTTATAACCTTACAGTTCCACCAAGTGGAAGAACATTATCAGGTGGTCTTGATCCTGCGGCATTACATATGCCTAAGAGATTTTTCGGAGCTGCAAGAAATATGAGAGAAGGCGGAAGTCTTACTATTTTAGCTACTGCGCTGGTTGATACAGGAAGTAAGATGGATGACGTTGTGTTTGAGGAGTTTAAGGGAACAGGAAATATGGAACTGGTTCTTGACAGAAAATTATCAGAAAAACGTATTTTCCCTGCAATTGATATATCAAAATCAAGCACAAGAAGAGAAGATCTGTTGCTTAGTCCGGAAGAAAGAGA
Organism: Agathobacter sp.; assembly: GCA_036308125.1. Lineage (GTDB taxonomy): Bacteria > Bacillota > Clostridia > Lachnospirales > Lachnospiraceae > Roseburia. Next base: position 44,648 of record JAXJWH010000098.1, on the reverse strand, counting down.
AGCCATGGACAATATGAGAAAGGCTTTAAACAGTTCAAGGGCAGATGAAGCGACTGAAAATGTGTTAAATATGTTTGCACATACAAGAAATAATGCTGAAGTTGTAAATCAGTTAAGAAAAAATCGTATTTTATAAAATATATATTGCAATTAAGATGAATGCGTGTTACAATATATACGCTGTTTATCGGGATGTAAACGGACGCAACGTGTCACTCTTGCTATAAATATCATATACGGATCGGGTATACGGGTATAAGAGTGAAGCTATAACAAATAAACGATAAGATTTAGAAGAGGTGAAAATCATGAGAGAAGGAATCCATCCAGATTACTATCAGGCAACTGTTACATGTAACTGTGGAAACACATTCGTTACAGGTTCAACAAAACCAGAGATTCACGTAGAAATTTGTTCAAAGTGTCATCCATTCTATACTGGACAGCAGAAGGCTAACCAGGCTCGTGGACGTATTGAGCAGTTCAACAAGAAGTACGGTATGAACTAATTGTTATAAGGTTACTGATTAAGGTTGAGGTTGCAATATACCTCAGCCTTTTTAAATATCTAATTATATTAGAATGAGATTGCTTTGATTTTTGAATGATTGAGGAATGTTTAATAAATCAAAATGTTAAAAGAGTACTACTGAAGGGAACTAATATATGAAATATTCAGGTATTGGCGGTCAGGCTGTTATGGAGGGTGTGATGATGAAAAATGATTCACACTATGCTGTTGCAGTCAGAAAACCAGACGAACAAATAGAAATTAAAGTAGATGAATATAAAGGATTCGGAGGAAAATTACGAATTAAGAAGTGGCCGATTTTCAGAGGGATATTTGCATTTATTGATTCATTATATTTAGGTATGAGTACACTTATGTTTTCAGCATCTTTCTTTGAAGAGGAAGAAAGCACAACTGAGAAAAAGGATGACAGTCTTGCAATGGGCGCTACAGTGGCATTGTCAGTCCTTATGGCACTTGCTATATTTTTTGTTTTGCCATATGGTTTGTCCACTTTGTTTTCAAAGGTTATTGATTCGGACATGCTGGTTGCTCTTATAGAAGGCGTAATTAGAATGTTGATTTTTGTAGGATATGTTGTTCTGATTTCATTCATGGAAGACATAAAGAGGGTTTTTATGTACCATGGAGCGGAACATAAATGTATAAATTGTATAGAGCATGGTTTAGAACTTAATGTGGAAAATGTCAAGGCCAGTTCGAAGCAGCATAAGAGATGTGGAACAAGTTTTTTAATTATTGTAATGCTTATAAGTATTATTTTCTTTATGTTTATAAGAGTTGATTCCAAGGTGCTTCGATTAGTGCTTAGACTTATTCTTATTCCAGTAATCGCAGGTGTATCATTTGAGTTCATAAGAATTGCCGGCCGTTATGATAATAAGCTGGTTAATATTATAAGTAAGCCTGGAATGTGGATGCAGAATCTTACAACAAAAGAACCGGATGATAAGATGATAGAGGTTGGAATAGCTTCTGTGGAAGCAGTTTTTGATTGGAAAAAATGGCAAAAGGAAGAATTGTAGATGACATATCGTGAGGCGATTGATTTAGGTGAGAAGATTTTGAAAGAAGCAGGTGTTGTTGATGCAAAAAATGATGCATGGCTTCTTTTGACTATGGTATGCAAAATTGACCGTACCTATTATTTTGTTCATATGGATGAAGAAATTGATACTGAATCCATGCTGGAATTTAAATCGGTGTTAAAGAAACGTTCTGAAAGAATTCCACTCCAGTATATAACTGGAGAGCAGGAATTTATGGGGCTGAATTTTAAAGTTAACAGTAATGTACTGGTGCCAAGGCAGGATACGGAATGTCTGGTGGAAGAGGCTCTTAAATATATAAGACCAGGCATGAAGGTACTTGATATGTGCACAGGTTCAGGATGCATTATTGTAAGTATAATGAAGAATGTGGCGAATGTAGAAGGTTATGGAGCTGATATTTCAAAGCAGGCTCTTTTAGTGGCAAAGGAGAATGCGTTGAATAATCATGTTCCTGTTACATTTGAAAGAAGTGATTTGTTTGAAAATATTACAGGAAAATATGACGTAATTGTATCAAATCCACCATATATAAGAACTAATGAGATTCAGGGATTAATGCCTGAAGTTTCATTGTTTGAGCCTGTTGAGGCGCTAGATGGAAAGGAAGATGGTTTGTTTTTCTATCGTAAGATGGTTAAGGAAAGCAAAAATTATCTTAATCCCAATGGAATCATTCTGTTTGAAATAGGATGTGATCAGGGGGCGGATGTTTCTAATATGCTGATTTATGCAGGCTATAGAAATGTTCGTGTAATTAAAGATCTTGCACGCAATGACAGAGTTGTCATTGGGGAATTGTAGAAAGGTATAAGGTTATGTTTGATAAGTTAGAAGATTTATTACATCATTATGAAGAATTAATGAATACATTAAGTGAGCCTGATGTTGCAAATGATGCAAATCGTTTCAAGAAGCTCATGAAGGAACAAAGTGATCTTGCTCCAATTGTTGAGACTTATTTGGAATACAAGAAATGCAAACAGAATATTGAAGATTCCCTTGCATTACTTGAAGAAGAATCAGATGAGGAAATGAGAGAACTTGCAAAAGAAGAGTTAAGTGAATCTAAAGGTCAGTTAGAGGAACTTGAAGGAAAACTTAAGATTTTACTTCTTCCAAAGGATCCTAATGATGATAAAGACGTAATTGTAGAAATTCGTGCAGGAGCCGGTGGAGAGGAAGCTGCTTTATTCGCAGCTGAGATTTACAGAATGTATGTGCATTATGCTGAAAGCAGAGGATGGAAAGTTGAAACCCTTGAAGCTGATGAGACTGGAATTGGTGGTATGAAATCAGTTAACTTCATGGTTACAGGTGCAGGTGCATATTCTGTTCTTAAATATGAGTCAGGTGTTCATCGAGTTCAAAGAGTTCCTGAAACAGAATCGCAGGGTAGAATTCAGACATCCACATGTTCTGTAGCAGTTATGCCGGAAGCTGAGGATGTTGACGTACAGATTGATGAAAAAGATATCCGTATTGACGTTATGAGAGCATCCGGAAATGGTGGACAGTGTGTCAATACAACTGATTCTGCTGTTCGTCTTACACATTATCCAACAGGTATTGTAATTTACAGTCAGACAGAAAAATCACAGATTCAGAATAAGGATAAGGCTTTTGCTCTCTTAAGAACAAAATTATACGATTTAGAGATGCAAAAGAAACAGGATGCTGAATCTGAATTAAGAAGAAGTCAGATTGGAACAGGAGATCGTTCTGAGAAGATTAGAACATATAACTTCCCACAGGGACGAGTTACAGACCACAGAATAAATCTTACTTTATACAAATTAGATAAGATTATGAATGGAGATATTCAGGAGATTATCGATAACTGTATAGCTGCAGATCAGGCTAAGAAATTAGCACAGATGCAGGAGGATTAATATAGTAAATAAATTAAATGTCTGATATTAGCTTATGTTAATATCAGACATTTTTGTATCTAAATAATATTCTGTGATAGTAAAAATATTTCTAGTACTTTTATATCAGTGATGTTATAATATATTTAGATGTAATTTTAGAATAAATAGACTTTAATTAATAAATAGGAGTATGTAATGGCTAAAAAAGTATATGCAGTAAAAAAAGGAAGAAAACAGGGAATTTATGATTCATGGGATGAATGTAAAAAGATGATAGATGGATTTTCGGGGGCAATTTATAAAAGTTTTACTTCAAGAGAAGATGCTATGGCATTTATCGGAGGTGAAAATGTCCCAAAAGATAAAATAGAATTAAAAGATTGCCCATATGCATTTGTGGATGGTTCTTTTAATTCCACCACAGGAGTGTATGGATATGGCGGTTTTTTAGTTGCTGAGGGGGAAAAAATTGTAGTGAAAGGCTGCGGCGATGACAAGGAAATGGCTGGAATGAGAAATGTTGCAGGGGAGATTCTTGGAAGTATGGCAGCAATGGATGAAGCTGTAAAGAGGGGGATAAAGGAACTGGTTATCTATTATGATTATATGGGGATTGAAATGTGGGCAACCGGAATGTGGAAAAGAAATAAAAAGGGGACGATTGAATATTATGAACATTATCAGCAGATAAAGGGAAAATTAAATGTTCATTTTGTAAAAGTAAAGGGACATTCCGGAATAGAGGGGAATGAAGAAGCGGATACACTTGCTAAAGAAGCTGTTGGGATTTTGTAATTCATAGTTGGAGGTATTGATGAATAAAGTGGGGTATGGGGTAATATATGCAATGACAATTGTGGTTGGATGCATATTTTTACTATATATGGGTAAGGATGTAGATGAAAAGGGGAAAAGTATAAAAAGACAGTTGTATATGGTTTTATTGATGAATGTTACATACATTGGGGCACTTATGACTGATTCCACAAAGGTTCTTATATTTACATATTGTGTGATTCAGATTTTGGAATGCTGGATATTATATTCTTTTTTAAAATTTTCCTGTAAGTTTACTGAAATTAATCTGAAAAATAAAAATCGAATTGTAAATATATCTACTTTTATGTGCATTTGCGATACGGTTTTGATTTTTTACAATATGGTTACAGGAAGATTGTATGGCTTTAGAAAAAGAGATGTAATGTATGGAATAGAAGAATATATGTCACCTGAAATAAATGTGTGGTATTGTGCACATATAATATTGTGTCTTGTAATTGAATTGGTTTTTATAAGTATATTAATGTATAAGGCTTTTTCGGTGTCATATATTTATAGGACAAGATATCTGTCACTTGGATTCTTTTTTACGTTAGGTTTAATTATTTGTCTTGTGGTAAGGATAATCTCAAACATGAGTCAGTTTCCAATTGCAATTACACTGACATTGGGACTGGTTTTAATTTTTTATGTTTATTGTTACTTGCCTAAGATTAGAATCAGTAAAATGGAAAATTTTGTTATTAAAAATGTAACTATGCCTATATTGATGTTTGACAGTGATGATGAACTGCAGGTATATAATGTTGAGGCATTAGATGAATTTGCCATCGAAAAAGGAATGACGCTGGAAGAATACATAAGTCATAATAATTTGAAGTATGTTCTGACACCCGAAAGACGAAAGGCAGGGAAGACGAAGGGATTTACCCTGACAGAGAAAACTGAAGAAAAAACATACTTAATTCATGGGCAGGAATTATGGGATAACAGGAAACGTTTTATTGGAACATTGCTTGTATATAATGATATAACAAATCAGGAGAAAATAAAGGAGCAGGCAACGTTTCACGCTACCAGGGATAATCTTACAGGATTATGGAATCGGGAATATTTTTTCGAAATGGCAAGTAAGACGATTAGTGAGAATCCAGCGGTGGAATTTGTTATTATTGTTGCGGATATATACAGGTTTAAGCTCTTTAATGATTTGCTTGGCAAAAAAGCAGGGGATGATTTATTGATTGCCATAGCAAAAACCTATGAAGAAAATATGATGCCACTTTGGGTGTTTTCAAGATTAGGCGGGGATAAATTTGCAATGTTGATGCCTGCAAAGGATTTCAGACCAGAAAAATTGGAAAGAGTCTGTAATGGAATTATTTCTAAAAGGGATTATAAATTTAAGGTACATTTTTATTTAGGTGTTTATTATATAAAGGATTATTCCCTTACAATAGCAGAAATGTGTGACAGAGCATGTATGGCACTTGAATCCATAAAAGGAAATCTGCAGAAGAATATAGCATATTATGAAGAAGAAATCAGACAGAAAAAATTAAAAGATGCTTTAAATGTAGATGAACTGGATGCTGCACTTACGGAAAGGCAGTTTGAAATTTATTTACAGCCACAGATTGAAACTGTAAATAATAAGCTGGTGGGAGGTGAGGCATTGGTTCGATGGAATAATCCTAAAAGAGGCATGATATCTCCTAATGAATTTATTCCTGCCTTTGAGGAAAATGGAATGATAGCCAGACTTGATTATTATGTGTGGGAAAGTGCCTGCATGCTATTACATGAATGGAAGAAGCAGGGAAAAGACCACTGGTCTGTATCAGTTAATATATCAGCGAAAGATTTTTATCTGATGGATATTTATGATTGTATAACAGGTCTTGTGAAAAAATATGAAATTGAACCTGAGATTCTAAAACTTGAAATAACAGAAACTGCTTTTGTATTAAATGTAGAGGAGCAGATGAATACAGTAAGAAGACTCCAAACGTATGGATTCGTTGTTGAAATGGATGATTTCGGAAGCGGATATTCTTCACTTAATAGCTTAAAGGATATATCAGTTGATGTATTAAAACTTGATATGAAATTTTTCGAAAAGACAAATGATCCGGCAAGAGCCAAGAAGATTATTGAAAGTGTTGTTAAATTAGCTTATAATCTAAAAATGGTAGTAATAGCAGAAGGTGTGGAAGAATTTGACCAGGTTAAGATGCTTCAAAGCATTGGCTGTAATGTTATTCAGGGTTATTATTATTCCAAACCTTTGAGAGTTTCGGAGTTTGAAGAATATGCAAAGGAATATGAAGTGCTGGATATTCGGGAAATTCTTAAGACGCTAAAATAAATAATTTAGGAGTGAATTGTGAGTATATTTAATGTAGAATTAAAAAAAGTAGTGGATGACACATATGATATTGAGATAGGTTATGAATTATCAGATACATTAGTGTCAGATTTGAAAAACGGTCTGGTTGGAAAAATTAAAAAATTTGCAATTATAACAGATACTAATGTGGAAGAAGAATATGCAAAACCAATCCAGGAAAAAATGCAGGCTGCCGGATTTGATGCCTACATGTTTGTTATTCCTGCTGGAGAAAAAAGCAAAACAAGGGATATGAAGGCAAAAGTTGAAGATGAGATGCTTGAAAAGGGATTGAGAAGAGATTGTTGTGTTCTGGCAGTTGGCGGAGGTGTTGTGACTGACCTTTCAGGCTTTATTGCAGGTACATTTGCAAGAGGAGTTCCATTTATTAATTACGCAACTACACTTTTAGCTGCAGCAGATGCTTCGGTTGGTGGTAAGACAGCTGTTGATACACCACTGGCAACAAATCTGATTGGTTTATTTAATCAGCCAAAGAAAGTATATATTGATATTGCAACATGGAGAACACTTCCAATGCGTCAGGTGAGCAGCGGAATGGCAGAAACTATAAAGCATGCATGCCTTGCTGATTATGAAATGTTTGAATATCTTGAGAACAATATGGATGCAATAATGCAATTTGATAACGAGGCATGTAATTACATTGCAGAAAAGAATTGTCGTATTAAATACGAAGTTGTAATGAAAGATGAACTTGAAAGTGGGCTTAGGGAAGTGCTTAATTTAGGTCATACGGTTGGACGTGCAATTGAAACTGTAAGCGATTATAAATTACTTCATGGTGAAGCTTTGGGAATTGGAATGGCAGCACAGGTACGTTTATCTGCAAAGCTGGGTTACATGACAAATGAACAAGCAGACAGGGTAATCGCTTTACTTGATAAAGCAATGCTTCCAACTGAAATTCCTGAATACATAGACAGAGATATTCTTGTTAAAAAACTTTATACTGATAAAAAAGTAAGAGATGGAAAACTTCGCTTTGTTCTTCAGAAAGGAATTGGCGATGTTATGGAATTTGAAGAAGGTGTATACGCAAAACCTATTTCTGAAGAACTTGCAAGAGAAATTATTATGGAACTTTAATTAAATAATAACTATTTTGTGAGAAAAATCATTTTTGATGGTATCTTTGTTGTGGCTGTTTATAAGCAGATTATATATATCAGCAGCAAAAATATCCTTATCAATTAGAATTTTCCCGCTTTCGTTTAGATGATTTGAGGCATCAGCCATTTTGGATATCAAAGGCGCTGTTGCCTCTTTTTTTATTTGACTTAAAAGTGCTGATGAATCTTTTTTGAATCCTAAAACCCTAAGATAAGGAGCATTATCTAAAAATTCCGGATAATTAACGTTAGAATCTTTTATTTCCAGTAAAATGTGTAATAAAACCCTGCTTATCCTTGAATAAGTATAATTTTTGGATTTGAGTAATTCGCAAAACTGGGAAAAATTCTTATAATTAATAATATTGTTTTTAATTTTGTTGGATAATTCTTCGTTGCAATCTAAAAAATCTGTAAATCCTTCTTTTTTATTTAATAATAATTTGTAATGAAGTAAGCCGGAGATTTCATTTGCATAAATAAATCCATATTTATTTTCATATTCCATAAGTTTGTTTAAAGTGTTATCAGGCAAAAATGTAGAAAGCATATCTTTATTTTTGGCACTGTCATTATATAGATATTTTCTGATTGCTGATGCAGAGGCAAGGGGGGAATCAATGGTTTTGGAATGATATCCCTGTCCCTGGCGTTTGATTGGAATAGGAGTAATATTATTATGGTATTTAATAATATTTTTAATGTATTCAATTCCAAGAATATTATTAGGCTGATTAATAATATCTGACATAATATCGTCTGCCTCAGAAAAATAATCACTTATTGCCATGCATCTTGCTTTAGGATATGAATATCCTTTGGATAATAATCCGGTTAAAGTTTCTTTATATACAGGAGGTTCTTCGATAAGAAGTCTGGCGATTGAAGATAACGCATCAATATTATCTGTTTCCACACCAAAACACAAATTAGTAACAACACCTGTTGATGCAAGCAAATTTACTCCGCCCCTTGCAAAATGCTCAGCAGAACTGCATGTATATACAACAGGAATTTCGAGTACAAGGTCAGCTCCGTTTTCAAGAGTAAAAGCACATCTTGTATATTTATCCATAATTGCAGGTTCGCCCCTTTGGACGAAATCACCGCTCATTGCAACTATTATATAATCAGCATTAGTACGTTTTTTTATTTCCTCAAGCTGGTACTTATGTCCGTTGTGAAATGGATTATATTCTGTTATTACACCGGATACGTTCATAAAACCTCCTATTAATTTAAAATATGGGTATAAATTTTGTTCAAGATTAAGAACAGTAAGAATTATATACTATTTTGCACTTGTATGCATTAAAAAATGAGTTTATAATTAATTTAGTTTGTAAAAATATGTAGAAGGAGAAATAATAATGAACGTTTTAGTAATTAACTGTGGAAGTTCTTCACTTAAATATCAGCTTATAGATTCTGATACTGAAGATGTTCTTGCAAAAGGATTGTGTGAAAGAATTGGAATTGATGGAAGATTAGTATACCAGAAAGCCGGATTAGATAAAGAAATAACAAATGCAGATATGCCAACTCACAAACAGGCAATCAAGATGGTTTTAGATGCCCTTGTAAATGAAAAAACAGGAGCAATTAAATCACTTTCTCAGATTGATGCAGTAGGTCATCGTGTAGTACATGGTGGAGAAAAATTTGCAGCGTCAACAATTTTAACAGATGAGGTTCTTGCAACTGTAGAAGAATGTAATGAACTTGCACCACTTCATAACCCAGCAAACCTTATTGGAATTAATGCATGTAAGGAATTAATGCCAGATACACCTATGGTTGGTGTTTTTGATACAGCATTCCATCAGACAATGCCTAAGAAAGCATATTTATACGGTCTTCCATATGAATATTATGAGAAATACAAAATCAGAAGATATGGATTCCATGGAACAAGCCATAGTTATGTTTCAAAGCGTACAGCAGAATATTTAGGACTTGATTACAATAATTCAAAGATTATTGTAGCACATTTAGGAGGCGGAGCTTCAATAAGTGCTGTTCTTAACGGTAAATGTGTAGATACATCAATGGGACTTACTCCACTTGAGGGACTTGTTATGGGAACTCGTTCAGGAGATTTGGATCCATCAATTCTTGAATTCATCGCTGAAAAGGAGAATTTAACTCTTAAAGAGGTTATGGATGTCCTTAATAAGGAATCAGGAGTTCAGGGAATGTCAAAAGTATCAAGTGATTTCAGAGATCTTGAAGTTGCATATTATGAAGGAAACGAGCTTGCAATTAATGCAGTAGAAGTATTCTGTTATCGTGTAGCTAAATATATTGGTTCATATGTAGCAGCCATGAATGGTGTTGATGCCATTGCTTTTACAGCAGGAATTGGAGAGAATACAAGTTTCGTAAGAGAAAAGATTTTAGCATACCTTGGATATCTTGGAATTGAGATTAACCTTGAAGAAAATAAAAAGCGTGGAGAAGATGCTATTATTTCAACTAAGGAATCAAAAGTACCTGTATGCATTATTCCAACTAATGAAGAGCTTGCAATTTGTCGTGAGACTGTTGCCCTTGTAAAGTAAAAATACTTTACACTTTTTACTAAAAAAATATTGACAAATAATAGGCACCTATGTATAATTGTTTAGGTGTGAATAGGGAGATAACTGTGAAGATTGATATTTCGACAATAGCTAATTCAATTAATAAAGAAACCGAATATGAGGTTGCATTAGAATTGACAAAGTTTGAGTCAAGATTAGGGGATTTTCCTGTTCTTGAGAGGTCACCAATCGTGCTTAAGATTGCTAATATTGAGAATGCTAATATAAGTATTCAAGGTGTAGTTGATGTTGTAGTTGCGATTCCGTGTGGCAGGTGTCTGGAAGATGTTCCGACACGTATTCATTTCGACATTGATAAGAAGCTTACTATCAAGGAAGACACCATTGTCGATGAAGAGATGGAAGAGACTGACTACCTGATTGGGTTTGAGATGGATGTAGATAAGCTTGTCTACGCCGAGATTTTGGTGAACTGGCCGATGAAAGTTCTGTGCAAGGACGATTGCAAAGGAATTTGCAAAGTGTGCGGGAAGAACTTAAACAATGGTGCCTGCAACTGCCAGAAAACAGAACTGGATCCAAGAATGGCAGCAATCCAAGATATATTTAACAAGTTTAAGGAGGTGTAAACAAATGTCAATTTGTCCAAAGAATAAATCTTCTAAAGGAAGAAGAGATAAGAGAAGAGCAAACTGGAAGATGTCTGCTCCTACTTTAGTAAAATGCAGCAAATGTGGTGAATTAATGATGCCTCATAGAGTATGCAAGAACTGTGGATCTTACAACAAAAAAGAAATCGTAACAGTTGATTAATTACTAGAGAAGATTATGAATCGAGAAGTCATTGACTTCTCGATTTTTTTGTTCACATGGATAGTTCTTATGTACTAAATTTTTTAAAAACTATTTTACAAAAAAAGTTTGGTGTGGTACTATAGTCTTAAAGAAATTGGGGATTTTTTGGGTGAATGGAGATAAAATAAACAGAATATATATTGGAGGAAACATGAAATATAAGAAGATTCCATATGTGGGGAAAAGAGTATCTAAAATAATTTATGGAACTGCTGAATTAAATGAATGTAGTGATGAAAAAATGTTATTGCTTGACGGTTTATGTGAACAAGGGATTAACACATTTGATACGGCAAGGGTGTATTGTGACGGAAATTCAGAAGAAGTATTAGGACAATGGATGCAAAAACGTAATAACAGAAAGAATGTTGTTATTATTACTAAATGTGGTCATCCGGACATGCGTACAGGTCGTAAAAGGATAAATATAAGTGAGATGAAAAGAGATCTTGAGAGATCATTTGAAAGACTTAAAACAAATCACATTGATATATATATGTTACACAGGGATGATACTGAAGTTCCGGTGGGAGAGATAGTAGAAATTTTCAATGATATGTATAGAAAAGGACAAATAGGTGCTTTTGGAGGTTCTAACTGGTCTTTTGAGAGAATAAAAGAGGCTAACGATTACGCCAAGTCTCATGATTTGATTCCTTTTACTGTGTCAAGTCCAAGTTACAGTATTGCAGAGCAGACAACGGATTTGTGGGGCGGTGGAAGTCTGTCAATTAGTGGTGAAGAAGGAAAATGTGACAGAGAATGGTATGAAAAAGAAGAAATGCCGGTTATTGCCTATTCAAGTCTTGGAAGGGGCTTTTTTAGTGGAAAAATAAAAAGTGATAACCCTGAAGAAATTAAAAGTGTAATGGATGAAAAAACAGTCAAATCATATGGCATTGAAAGAAATTTTGAAAAATTAAAAAGGGCAGAAGAACTTGCAAAGGAAAAAGGCTGTACGGTGTCGCAGATTGCCATAGCATGGCTTATGAATCAAAAGCTTAATACTTTTGCAGTTGTAAGTTCAGATAAATTAGAAAGAATAGTTGAAGATATTGGCGGACTGGCTGTGAAACTTACTAAAAAAGAGATGAAATATCTTAATTTGGAAATATAAAATTATATCTTTATGAAAGGTATAGAAGAGGAGAAAAGCGAGAAAATAATTACCAAACTTAAATATTTATGGAAATATTTTTTGATTTTAATTGACTTATACTTTGAGTTATCGTATATTTTCTATTAGATATTTAAGGAGGAAGATATGCAGACCGTAACAACGATAGCATTGGATGCAATGGGTGGAGATAATGCACCTATGGCACCGGTAAAGGGTGTAGTTAATGCAGTTAACACCCGAGATGACATTAAGATTTTTTTAGTTGGACAAAAAGAAGTAATTAGCAAGGAGTTAAATAAATATACTTATAATGAAAAGTTAATTGAGATAGTAGATGCTCCTGAAGTGATTGAGATGGCTGAGCCACCGGTTATTGCTATTAGAAAGAAGAAACAGTCTTCTATAGTTGTAGGAATGAATATGGTAAAGGCAAACGAAGCGGACGCATTTGTATCTGCCGGAAGTTCAGGTGCCATATTAGTAGGTGGACAGGTTATTGTTGGCAGAATTAAAGGTATACAAAGACCACCTCTTGCTCCACTAATTCCAACAGAAAGCGGAGTTTCGCTTTTAATAGATTGTGGTGCGAATGTTGACGCAAGAGCTGAGCATCTGGTACAATTTGCACAGATAGGTTCTATATATATGGAGAACGTAGTTGGAAAGAAAAATCCAAAGGTTGCAATTGTTAATATAGGTGCAGAAGATGAGAAGGGAAATGCACTTGTAAAAGAAACATTTCCTATGCTTAAAGAATGCAAGAATATTAATTTTGTTGGAAGTATTGAAGCAAGAGATATTCCAAAAGGGGGAGCAGATGTAATCGTATGTGAAGCCTTTGTTGGAAATGTAATCCTTAAATTATATGAAGGATTAAGTTCTACTCTTATTGGAGTTGTTAAGAAGGGATTGACAAGTACATTAAAGAGTAAGATTGGAGCCGCATTAGCATTACCTGCTTTAAAGAAGACATTAAAGGCATTTGATGCAAGTGAGCATGGCGGTGCACCACTTCTGGGACTTAACGGACTTGTGGTAAAAACTCATGGTAATTCAACTGATGTAGAAATTACTAATGCTATTTTCCAGTGTGTAAGCTTTAAAGAGCAGGATATTAATGGAAAGATTAAAGAAAATATCCTAAGTGAGTCTTAGTATTTAAGCTGATAATATGGTGTTTAGGATACAGAAAGGAATAATAAGTTTATGGAATTTGAAAAGTTAAGAGATATTATTGTTGAGGTATTGAATGTAGATGAAAGTGAAGTAAATATGGACGCTACATTTATCGATGATCTGGGAGCAGATTCTTTAGATGTATTTCAGATTATCATGGGACTTGAAGAAGAATTTGATATCGAGATTCCAAGTGAAGAAGCTGAAAAGATTGTTACAGTAGCAGATGCTGTTGAGCAGATTAAAAAATCAGTAAACAATTAGGATATTATATAAGTATTTTAAATAAAAGCCCTTAAATTTAAGGGCTTTTAGTACTTTTAATATTTTAATACCTGAATAAATCTGTGATGATTTATAGCTAAGAAAGGATGTATGTTAGTGGTAGATTTAGTTGAATTTCAAAAAGAGATAGGTTATGAGTTTTCGGATACTCAGTTATTACGTCAGGCGCTTACACATAGTTCCTATGCAAATGAGAAGCATATGAAGAAATTATCAGATAATGAGCGTTTGGAATTTTTAGGTGATGCGGTACTTGAGATTGTATCAAGCGATTTTTTATATCATAATTATAGTAATGTTCCAGAAGGAGAACTCACCAAATTAAGAGCAAGTATTGTTTGTGAGCCTACACTTGCAATTTGCACACAGCAGATGAATCTTGGAAAATATCTTTACCTTGGAAAAGGAGAGGATATGACAGGAGGAAGAACAAGAAAATCTATTTTATCAGATGCTCTTGAGGCAGTTATTGGCGCAATATATTTGGATGGTGGTTTTACTAATGCAAAAGAGTTTGTGTTAAAATATATTTTGACAGATATCGAGCATAAGAAGCTCTTTTATGATAGCAAGACTATCCTGCAAGAGGAGGTTCAAAGTAAGCATGAAAAACTTACTTATGTGATGGTTAGTGAAAGTGGTCCGGATCACAATAAGAGTTTTACAGTTGAAGTACAAATTGGGGATAAAGTTATCAGTCAGGGAACCGGGCATACAAAAAAAGCTGCTGAACAAGAGGCGGCATATAAGGCACTTATAATTTTAAAGAAGGCGGAATAATTAATGTATTTAAAGAGTTTAGAGGTACATGGATTTAAATCGTTTGCAAATAAGATTGTATTCGATTTTCACAATGGTATTACCGGAATTGTGGGTCCAAATGGAAGTGGAAAGAGTAATGTTGCGGATGCGGTAAGATGGGTATTAGGAGAACAAAGTGCAAAACAGTTGCGTGGTGCTTCAATGCAGGATGTTATTTTTGCAGGAACGGAGAACAGGAAACCTTTAAGTTATGCTTATGTAGCCATTACCCTTGATAATTCAGACCATCAGCTGGCAATTGATTTTGAAGAGGTTACAATTGCAAGAAGAGTATATAGATCTGGTGAAAGTGAATATCTTATTAATGGTAATGCATGTAGATTAAAGGAAGTATCTGAATTGTTTTATGATACCGGTATTGGTAAAGAGGGATATTCTATTATCGGTCAGGGACAGATTGACAGGATATTAAGTGGAAAACCAGAAGAACGAAGAGAACTTTTTGATGAGGCTGCGGGAATTGTTAAATTCAAAAAGAGAAAAGTAACAGCCCAGAAAAAACTTGAGAACGAAAGAGAAAATTTAGTTCGTGTAAACGATATTCTGGCTGAATTAGGCCGTCAGGTAGGACCACTTGAGAAACAGTCTGAAAAAGCGCGTACATACCTTAAGAAGAAGGAAGAATTAAAGGATTATGATGTAAATATGTTCCTTCTTGAATCTGAGAGAATTGAAATTCAAAAGAAGGATGTTAAAGAAAAATTTGACATTGTTGATGCTCAGATGAAACAGACCAATGAAGATTATGAAAAAATTAAAAGTGAATATGAGAATCTTGGTCAAAGTATAACTGAAATGGATGAAAAGATTAATTCCATCAGGGAGAATATTAATAATTCATCTTCTACAAGGCAGAGGTTGGAAAGTCAGATACAGATTTTAAAGGAGCAGATTCACACTGCAGAGATGACGGATGAACATCTCCAGGGACGACTTGATGCCATCGATAAGGAAAAGAACGAAAGAATTTTATCAAGAAAGACTTACGATGAACAAAAGGAAAAATTTGATAAAACCCTTATCGAGATGGAAAATCAAAAAACAAATGCCAAGGCGCAGTTGGATGAAATCCAAAAAGAGTTGTCAAAATGTAACGAAGGAATTGAAAACAGACAAAAGGAATTAATTCAGCTTTTGCAGGATAAGGCGGCAACTCAGGGAAAATTACAAAAATTTGATACCATGCTTGAGCAAATCAATATTCGTAAAGCAGAACTTAACAAACGTCTGCTGGACAGAAAAACTCATGAAGCAGGCCTTAGTCAGGAACTTGGAGAATATGAAAAAAATCTTGCTCAGGTGAATGAGGCGATTAAGGTAGTAAAAGGTAAAGAAAAGGAACTTAAGGAAGCAGACTTAAGCTGGCGAAATAAAGCAAAAGAAAACAATAAGAAAATAGAACAGGCTCAGATTGTTTATCACAAAAATCAGTCTCGTCTTGAATCTTTGAAGGATATTGCGGAAAGATATGATGGTTATGGAAACAGTATCAAAAAGGTAATGGAACAAAAAAGCAATAATAAGGGATTGCTTGGAGTTGTTTCTGATTTAATTCAGGTTGAGAAGAAATATGAAACAGCCATTGAAACGGCATTAGGTGGTAACATACAAAATATTGTTACCGAGGATGAAGAGACAGCCAAGAAGATGATTTCTTTTCTTAAGCAAAACCGACTTGGAAGAGCTACATTTTTACCACTTACCAGTGTAAGTGCAAGAAAAAATCCTAAGAATGAAGAATGTCTTAATGAAAAAGGTGTACTTGGAATTGCAAATCAGCTGGTAAAATGCGATAAGAAATATGATGAAATAGCTGCATATCTTTTGGGAAGGGTTCTTGTGGTTGACACAATTGATAATGCAATTGCCCTTGCAAAGAAGAACAGATATACACTTCACATTGTAACTTTAGAGGGTGAATATTTAAGTCCCGGAGGTTCGATGACAGGTGGTGCTTTCAAAAATTCATCAAATCTCCTGGCAAGAAACAGACAGATAGAAGAATTAGAAGATAAGATTCAGAAATTAAAAGAAGAATTAGACGAATGTTCCAATAGAAAAGATGATATTTCCACAGCCATAAGTTTAAACAATGATGATTTGGAAAAAATAAAGAGTCAGTTGCAGCAGTTATATATTAAGCAAAATACTGCAAAATTAAATTATGATAAAGCAAAACAGCAAAAAGACGAAAGCGAAAATGTTTTTTCTAAATTAATGGCTGAAAGCAGTGAAATTGATTCTCAGGTTAATGAGATAAATGTTGCTAAGAAACTTATTTTAGAGGAAATCGAACGTTCAAAGCAAAGAGAAAGTGAAATTGGAATGGAAAACCAGAAATTCCAAAGTGAGCTTGACAGCAAGATTAGCATAGAAAGTAAAGCCACTGAAGAATTGTCAAAGATTAATCTTGAAATGGCTGATGTAAGGCGTTCCATTGAATTTGCACAGGAAAATATCGACAGAATTAATCTTGAAATAGAAAAATATGACAATGAAAGCAAATCTCTTGTGGAAAATGCAAAGACTGCCAAGGAAGAAGCCAGTCAAAAGAAGGTAGACATTGAAAAAATTCAGGAAACAATTCTTGCATCGGAAAATGCAAATGTGGATCTTGAAAAGGAGCTTATGGAATGTCAAAAGTCCAGAGAGAAAATGTCTGAGGATTACAAAGGATTTTTTAAAAAGCAGGAAGAAGTTTCAAAGAGAAAAAATGATCTTGATAAGGAATTATTCAGATTAAACAGTCAAAGTGACAAATTAAATGAAGCATTAGAGTACCAGACAAACTACATGTGGGAGGAATATGAATTAACACCACATGCAGCCCTTGGATTAAGAAATGAAGAATATAATGATTTAAATGAATTAAAGAAACTAATTCTTACAATTAAGGACGAAATAAAAAAATTAGGCGATGTAAATGTCAATGCCATTGAAGAATACAAAGAAGTAGCCAAAAGATATGAATTTCTTAAAAATCAGCATGATGACCTGGTTGAGGCAGAGCAGACACTTGTTGGTATAATTGAAGAATTAGACACAGGAATGAGAAAGCAGTTTGCTGAAAAATTCAAAGAAATTCAAAAGGAATTCGATTCTTCTTTCAGAGATTTATTTGGTGGAGGACATGGAACACTTGAGTTAGTTGAGGATGAAGATATATTAGAGTGCGGAATTAAGATTATAGCCCAGCCACCTGGAAAGAAATTGCAAAATATGATGCAATTATCAGGTGGAGAAAAGGCGCTTACAGCCATTGCTCTTTTATTTGCAATTCAGTCATTAAAACCTTCTCCATTTTGTCTTCTTGATGAGATTGAGGCGGCACTTGATGATTCAAACGTATCAAGATATGCAAATTATTTAAGTAAACTGACTAAAAATACTCAGTTTATTGTTATTACTCATAGAAGGGGTACAATGACTGCGGCTGACAGGTTATATGGAATTACCATGCAGGAAAAGGGTGTATCTACCCTTGTGTCAGTTAACTTAATAGAAAATGATTTGACGGAATAGATTAAGGAGGAAAAAATGAGCGAGGAAAAAAAGGGCTTTTTTAAAAGACTTGTATCAGGTCTTACAAAAACAAGAGATAATATTGTATCAGGAATAGATGCGATATTTAGCGGATTTTCTCATATAGATGAGGATTTTTATGAGGAATTGGAAGAAATTTTAATCATGGGAGATTTAGGCGTTAAAGCTACCATGGCAATTCTTGATGAATTAAGGGATAAAGTAAAACAGCAGCATATCAAAGAACCGGCAGAATGTAAAGAACTTCTCATCGAAAGCATTAAGGAGCAGATGAGAGTGGAAGAAACTGCATACAGATTTGAAGAAGAAAAATCTGTAGTTTTGGTTATAGGTGTTAATGGTGTAGGAAAAACAACAACAGTTGGTAAGCTGGCAGGAAAATTAAAAGACGAAGGAAAAAAAGTTGTTATTGCAGGTGCTGATACATTCAGAGCAGCCGCTGGTGACCAGTTAAAAGAGTGGGCAAACCGTTCGGGAGTTGATATGATTGGTGGAGCAGAAGGAGCAGATCCGGGAGCAGTTGTATATGATGCATGTGCAGCGGCAAAGGCCCGTAATGCAGATGTATTAATCGTAGATACCGCAGGAAGACTTCACAATAAGAAAAATTTAATGAATGAGCTTGGCAAGATTAATAAAATTCTTGAAAATGAATATCCTGATGCTTATAAGGAAACACTTGTAGTTTTAGATGCAACAACAGGACAAAATGCATTGGTTCAGGCAAAGGAATTTTCGGATGTTGCAAAAATTTCTGGTATTGTTCTTACAAAAATGGACGGTACTGCAAAGGGTGGTATTGCCGTTGCGATTCAGTCAGAGCTTATGGTACCGGTAAAATATATCGGAGTTGGTGAAACTATTGATGACCTTCAGAAATTTGACTCAGACGAATTTGTTAATGCATTATTTAATAGTGACAATGAATAATTTATAGTTTATAGAAAGAAGGAATAAAGATGTTGACACTTGATAAATTTGAAGAAGCAAGTGAAAAGGTAAAAGAAGTAACCCTTGAAACAAAACTTGTATATAGTGATTATTTAAGTAACCAGACGGGAAATAAAGTTTATTTAAAACCTGAAAATTTACAGTTTACAGGCGCATATAAAGTAAGAGGAGCATATTACAAGATTTCAACTCTTACAGAAGAGGAAAGAGAAAAAGGACTTATCACAGCATCTGCAGGTAACCATGCGCAGGGTGTAGCTTATGCGGCAAAATGCTATGGATGTAAAGCTGTTATTGTTATGCCTACAACAACACCTCTTATTAAAGTTAACAGAACAAAGGGATATGGTGCTGAGGTTGTGCTTCATGGTGATGTATATGATGAGGCATGCGCATATGCTTTGGAATTAGCAGAAAAAGAAGGTTATACTTTTATTCATCCTTTTGACGATCTTGCAGTTGCAACAGGTCAGGGTACCATTGCAATGGAGATATTTAAGGAATTACCATTAGTCGAATATATTTTAGTTCCAATCGGAGGAGGCGGACTTGCAACAGGTGTATCAACATTGGCAAAACTCCTTAATCCAAAAATTAAAGTTATCGGAGTAGAACCCGCCGGAGCAAATTGTATGCAGGCATCTTTTGCAGCAGGAAAAGTAACAACTCTTCCAAATGTTAATACAATAGCAGATGGAACAGCTGTAAAAACTCCGGGAAGTAATATATTCCCATATATCCAGAAGAATCTTGATGATATTATAACAGTAACTGACGATGAACTTATTGTTGCCTTTTTGGATATGGTGGAAAATCACAAGATGGTAGTGGAAAATTCAGGGCTTTTGACAGTTGCAGCATTAAAGCATCTTGATGTTCAGGATAAGAGAGTGGTTTCAATCTTAAGTGGTGGAAACATGGATGTTATTACAATGTCATCTGTTGTTCAGCAAGGATTGATTTTCAGAGACAGAATATTTACTGTTTCTGTATTACTTCCTGATAAGCCGGGAGAACTTGCAAAGGTTTCATCTGAACTTGCAAAAGCACAGGGAAATGTTATTAAATTGGAGCATAATCAGTTTGTATCTACAAACAGAAATGCAGCAGTTGAATTAAGAATTACTTTAGAGTGTTTTGGTACAGACCATAAGAAACAGATTATCAAAGCATTGGAAAAAGAAGGTTACAAGCCTAAACTGGTTCGTACATCTATATAGAATTGTTTTACAATTAGTAATATAAAAATATTGCGACTGATAGAACGAAGTGGTAGAATAGTACCATGATAGTTTAACTATTAAGTCGCAATTTTTTTGGTGGTATTATAATGGAAAAAAATTTAAGTACAGATATTAATAAAAACAGGTATGAATGGGTAGATATTGCAAGGGGATATTGTATTTTATGCGTAATGCTGGGGCATATGGAACAAGAGGCAGGCATCCTAAGGGATATTGTTTATTCATTTCATCTGCCAATGTTTTTTATGCTTTCAGGATTTTTGTTTCACCCTGAGAAATATGAATTAAAAGTTTTCGTAAAAAAGAAAATAAAAGGATTACTTATTCCTTATTTTTTTATGGGAAGTGTAATTATAATTGTTAACTGGTGTTTTTATTATTTTGGTGATATACATGCTCTTGGCAGATATATTTATGAGCTGGTGGTTCAGAACAGATTTCATACTATATGGTATTTGACATGCCTTTTTTGCACAGAAATGATTTTTTATTTTATAGCAAGATATGTTACTGCAAACAGAATTAAAATGGGCATTTTAATTGTTGAGATTGCTATTATGGGATTAGTGTATTATTACAAAGGTGGACAGCCCTTACCATGGAATGTGGATGTATGTACTACGGCCTTATTATTCTTTTATGTGGGGTATATGTGTCAGAAAATTAAGTTACATGTTTCGCCAAAATATCTTGTTTTGTCACTGATTGCAAGCTGCGTGTGCATATATATAAATCTTAGATTTGAAGGACATGGACTTGAGATGTTTGGATGTGAATATGCCATTGTTCCATGTACGTTTATAGCAAGTGTATCAGGTGCTTACATAGTTTATTGTATATCCAATGTGGAAAATAAATTAGTTTCCTATATCGGAAAACATTCAATGGTTTATTTTGGCTGGCATCAGGCAATACCAATGCCTGCGGCGGAGATGATATATAATGCTTTAGGAATTTTTGTGAACCGTACGGTGATGGTCACAAGAATATTGTATATGGTATGTACAATGGTATTTACGCTGCTTACACTTACGTTAGCACAGATTGGAATTTCACATACACGTTTGAAAGCCGGAATAGGAGAATAAAAAAATAAAAGGTGTCAAGAAAAAATACTTGACACCTTTATTTTTATGTAGTATAGTATTCGAGGTGACAGATATGGAAGAAAAATTAAAGCAAGCATATTTATATGATTTTTATGGCGAGCTTTTGAATGAGCACCAGCGCCAGATATATGAAGATTTTGTATTTAATGATTTGTCCCTTGGGGAGATTGCAGGAGAAGAGGGAATCTCAAGACAAGGTGTGGCAGATATGGTAAAGCGGTGTGAGAAGAAGCTTGTTGGTTTTGAAGAAAAGCTTCATCTTATAGAGAAGTTTCTATCTGTTAAGCAGGATGTTACGAAGATTCATGAATTAACATCTAGTTTTCAGAAATCTAAGGATGAGCAGATTATAATGGATATCGAAGATATTTCGAATCAGATTTTAGAGGAGCTGTAGAATGGCATTTGATAGTTTATCAGAAAAACTACAGAACGTGTTCAAGAATTTACGAAGCAAAGGTAAATTAACTGAGGATGACGTTAAAGTTGCGCTTAAAGAAGTAAAGATGGCACTTTTAGAGGCGGATGTAAATTTTCGAGTTGTAAAGCAATTTACAAAGAGCGTGCAGGAACGTGCAATTGGACAGGATGTTATGAACGGACTTAACCCGGGACAGATGGTTATCAAGATTGTTAACGAAGAGATGGTTAAGTTGATGGGTTCTGAAACGACAGAGATTTCGTTTAGACCTGGTAAAGAGCTGACAGTTATCATGATGGTTGGACTTCAGGGAGCTGGTAAGACAACCACAACAGCAAAGATAGCCGGAAAGCTGAAGCAAAAAGGGAAAAAGACACTTTTGGCAGCATGTGATGTATATAGACCTGCGGCTATTGAACAGTTGAAGATTAACGGTGAGAAGCAGGGCGTTGAAGTATTTGCAATGGGAGATAAGAATAAGCCTTCTGATATTGCAAGAGCAGCAGTTGAACATGCGAAGAAGAATGATTTTAATGTACTAATTATCGATACTGCCGGACGACTTCATGTTGATGAAGAGATGATGGCGGAACTTGTTGAAATAAAAGAAGCTACAGATGTATTCCAGACCATTTTGGTTGTTGATGCAATGACAGGACAGGATGCAGTTAATGTGGCAGGCACATTTGATGAGAAGATTGGAATTGACGGAGTAGTAATTACCAAATTAGATGGTGATACACGAGGTGGTGCAGCACTTTCAATCAGAGCTGTTACGGGAAAACCAATCCTTTACGCAGGAATGGGTGAGAAACTCTCGGATTTGGAGCAGTTTTATCCTGACAGAATGGCATCAAGAATCCTTGGGATGGGAGATGTCCTTACAATGATTGAGAAGGCTCAGGAAAATATAGACGAAGAGAAAGCAAAGCAGCTTGAAGAAAAGATGCGCAGAAATGAATTTGATTTCGAAATGTATCTTGAGTCTATGAGCCAGATGAAGAAGATGGGTGGATTTTCAAGTGTTCTTGGAATGATGCCTGGACTTGGCGGAAATAAAGTACCTGAGATAGATACTGATGCCGCTGAGAAGAATATGTCAAGAATAGAAGCAATTATCTATTCGATGACTCCGGAGGAGAGAAAAAATCCAAATCTTCTTAATCCAAGCAGAAAGAGAAGAATTGCAAACGGAGCAGGTGTGGACATTGCGGAAGTTAACAGATTAGTTAAGCAGTTTGAACAGACCAAGAAATTAATGAAGCAGATGCCTGGAATGATGGGCGGCAAGAAAGGTCGTAAAGGCGGTCTTGGAGGTTTATTTAAAGGACTTCCATTTTAGATAGTTAACAAAAGTTAATATTTTGACTTTTGCATATAAATTTTAGAAAACCTACAAGGAGGTGAAAGTAATGGCAGTAAAGATCAGATTAAGAAGAATGGGACAGAAGAAGGCTCCTTTCTATAGAATCGTTGTTGCAGATTCCAGAGCTCCAAGAGATGGAAGATGTATCGAGGAAATCGGAACTTATGATCCAACTAAGGATCCATCTGAATATCATGTAAATGAAGAGTTAGCTAAGAAATGGTTATCTAATGGTGCACAGCCTACAGAAACAGTAGCTAGAATTTTCAAGAATGCTGGTATTGAGAAATAGGATTAAGAGGTGGACATAATGAAAGAATTAGTTGAAGTAATTGCAAAAGCATTAGTCGACTACCCTGACGAAGTAATTGTGAATGAAACCAATGGTGATAAAGCTATTGTGTTAGAGTTACACGTTGCGCAGTCGGATATGGGCAAAGTAATTGGCAAACAGGGACGCATTGCTAAAGCAATTCGTTCAGTTGTTAAAGCCGCTGCCTCTAAAGAAGACAAGAAAGTTATTGTTGAAATAGTACAATAATTATTGGGCACCTCAGAGATGAGGTGCTTTGTTAATATAAGGAAGGTACATTATGGAAGATTTGTTACAAGTTGGAGTAATAACGCAAACACATGGGATTAGAGGAGAAGTAAAGGTTTTTCCTACGACAGATGATGCGAAGAGATTTAAAAAATTAAAAAATGTTATATTAGACAATGGAAAAGAGAAAAGAGAACTTGAAATTACATCAGTAAAATTCTTTAAGAATCTTGTGATTTTAAAGTTTAAGGATATAGATAATATTAATGATGTTGAAAAATATAAAAAGGCAGGATTATTTGTAACAAGAGATAATGCAGTTGAACTTGA
Source organism: Agathobacter sp. (assembly GCA_036308125.1). GTDB lineage: Bacteria > Bacillota > Clostridia > Lachnospirales > Lachnospiraceae > Roseburia. The sequence continues at coordinate 20,585 of JAXJWH010000098.1, read as the reverse complement.
AGAAGATGAATATTTTATTGCAGATTTAATTGGATTAAATGTTACAAGTGACAGCGGTGAAGAATTGGGAACAATAAGTGATGTTCTCCAGACAGGTGCTAATGACGTTTATATTGTTAAGAAGGAAAACACACCGGATTTATTAATTCCGGCTATTAAACAGTGCATCCTTGATGTAGATGTAAAAAATGGTGCGATGCTGGTACATCTTTTGCCAGGCCTTAGAGATTAATAAATAGGAGTAGAATTTATGAATTTTCACATATTGACACTTTTTCCGGAAATGATAGATGAAGCTATGAATAAAAGTATCATAGGACGTGCAATCGAAAATAACACAATAAGTTTGGAAACAGTTAACATAAGAGATTTTTCCACAAATAAACATAAAAAAGTAGATGATTATACATATGGCGGTGGCGCAGGAATGTTGATGCAGGCACAACCTGTTTATGATGCGTGGATGAGTGTAAATGAGAAAGTTTCATCAAATTCGGATGGAAATTCCAAATCTCAAAAAGTAAGAACAATATATGTTACCCCTCAGGGAACTCCTTTTAATCAGAATATGGCAAAGGATTTTTCAAAAGAAGAAAATCTTGTGATTATCTGTGGCCATTATGAAGGAATTGATGAAAGGGTATTGGAAGAAACGGTAACGGATTATGTTTCGATTGGAGATTATGTGTTAACCGGAGGCGAATTGGCAGCGATGATAATTGTTGATGCGGTGTCAAGACTTGTGCCTGGGGTTTTACACAATGATATATCAGCTGAAACAGAATCCTTTCATAATAATCTGCTTGAATATCCGCAATATTCAAGACCTAAAGTATGGATGGAAAAAGAAGTTCCACAGGTTTTACTGACAGGCGATTCAAAAAAAATTGCGGAGTGGAGATTGCAGGAATCAGTTAAAAGAACTAAAGAGCGACGCATGGATTTGTATGAAAAATACGAAGAATTGCAAAAATGTAAAGCGGTTATGCTGAAACAGAAATTAATTCACATTGATATGATAGAATTAATTAACAGAGGCCGTGCGGAGCTAATTTATTTAAAGGATAATGAGATTTTATTAAAGGATTTGTTATCTGATGTATATTTTCATACGGATTTATCAGACGAAGCCCATGAGAAAATTTTAGAGGGCATGCCAGAATATGAGCTTGATAAAATTAAGTGTCTGGTGATTCATCAGAATGAAAATGTTGGCAAAATACAAAAATTAATTCGACTTAATGATGTTGTGGAATGTTATCAGGCTGTATATACATTGAAAGAAAAATTAGCAGTTTCTTCTTTATACAATGTAGATAATTCTCCAACGAAAGACGGATTGGTGATTAAGCCGGTTGAATTATCTGATTATGAGAAAGTAAAATCTAATTATAAAAGTTATGATGGAATAGAGTATGTAGAAAGACGATTGTCAGAAGGTGCATTTACAGGAGCCTATGTAAATGGTAAACTTGCAGGTTTTATAGGAAGACATGGAGAGGGCAGTATTGGAATGTTATGTGTATTACCAGAATACAGAAACAAAAAAATTGCCATGGCACTTGAAACCTACCTTATTAATAAAGAACTTGAAGAAGGTATGATTCCTTATGGACAGGTGTGTCTTGATAATGTTCCATCATTAAATCTCCAGAAAAAATTAGGTCTTTATATGTCAAAGAAAAGTATTTTTTGGCTAAGTGAGTAAAAAATACTTGCATTATGTTATAAATTATGATAAGCTACTAATGTTGTGAATAGAGAAGTGATGGTCCTCTGTTGCGAAGTAGTAGTAGCATTAAGAACGTCAAAGTAAATAGGAGGTCACAAAATGAACGCAAGTGAAATTATTAAGAGTATTGAAGCAGAGCAGTTAAAGGCTGAGGCACCACAGTTTTCTGTAGGTGATACAGTTAAGGTTTATGGTAAGATCAAAGAGGGAAACCGTGAAAGAATCCAGATCTTCGAAGGAACTGTAATTAAGAAACAGAACGGAAGCAACCGTACAACATTTACAGTAAGAAAGATTTCGAATGGTGTAGGTGTTGAGAAGACTTGGCCACTTCATTCTCCAAACGTAGAGAAGGTTGAAATCGTACGTAAAGGTAAAGTAAGACGTGCAAAACTTTACTACTTAAGAGATCGTGTTGGTAAAGCTGCTAAGGTTAAAGAATTAGTAAGATAATTGCTAAGCGTTGAACGAGGGAAGTGAATCTTCCCTCGTTTTTAGCTTATAATGAAATTAAGGAGTTTGAAAATATGAGGAGACGTGGTGGACTTAACTTCAATAGAAGGCGAAGAAAATTCAATATGAAATTATTTAAAGAGGTATCATTATGGATTATAGAAATTGCAATCGTAATGACCATTGCCTATGTCAGTGTTTCATATTTTGGCGTGAAAACCAGCGTAGTTGGTTCAGCAATGGAGAGTACTTTAAATAATGGTGACCATGTTTTGATAAATAGATTTGTATATATGGTTTCTCATCCAAAGCAGGGAGATGTAATTGTTTTCTTTCCAAATGGAAATGAAAAATCACATTATTATATACGTAGAGTTATGGCAGTTCCTGGTGACAAAGTCATTGTAAAAGACGGTGTATTATATGTAAATGATAAGGCTTTCGAGGAATCAAGTGATGTTGCTGCAATGGAAGATGCAGGAATTGCAAGTGAAGAGATTGTATTAGGTGAAGATGAATATTTTGTACTTGGTGACAATCGTAATAATAGTGAGGACAGCCGATATGCTAACATTGGAAATGTTAAATCAGAGTACATAGTTGGAAGAGCATGGTATAGAATTACTTCAATTACCAATATGGGCAAAATAGAATAAGATAAAAGGATAGGTGTAATATGAATTTTCAGTGGTATCCGGGACATATGACAAAAGCAAAACGTCAGATGCAGGAAGATATAAAATTAATAGATTTGGTTATAGAATTAGTGGATGCAAGAATCCCATTATCCAGCAGAAATCCTGATATAGATGAATTGGGAAAAAATAAATACAGACTTATTTTAATGAATAAAGCTGATCTTGCTGATACAAAAAGGACAAAGGAATGGGCTGAATACTTTAAAGGCAAAGGGTTTTATGTTGTAAGTCTTGATGCAAGAACTAAGAACAGCATGAAATCAATAACAGACATAGTCATGGAAGCATGTAAGGAAAAAATAGAAAGAGACAGAAAAAGAGGAATTAAAAACAGACCGGTCAGGGCAATGGTTGTTGGAATTCCTAATGTTGGTAAATCAACATTTATTAATTCTTATGCAGGTAAGGCTTGTGCAAAAACAGGAAATAAGCCTGGAGTAACTAAAGGAAAACAGTGGATTAGACTTAATAAAAATGTTGAATTATTAGATACACCGGGAATTTTATGGCCTAAATTTGAAGATCAGACAGTAGGACTTAGACTGGCGCTTATTGGTTCAATTAAAGATGAAATACTTAACATAGATGAATTAGCGGTTGAACTTGTGACATTTTTACTGGAAAAATATCCTGGAGTTATAGGAAAAAGATATGAGGTAGACGAGAATAAGGAAATTACCGATATAATCTTTGATATAGCAAAAAACAGAAATTGTGTATTAAAGGGTGGCGATGCTGATTATAGTAAGGCATGCTCACTTGTTATAGATGATTTTAGAACTGGTAAATTAGGTCAGATTACACTTGAGTGGGTTGAGTAATGGAACAGAAGAAAATAGGGGAAATAAAAGAAGAATTAAAAAATCTTGCTGATGATGAATTGAATTCATTTATAGATGTATATTCAAAGGATTCAAGAAGCGGAGTGCAAAAACTTGTTGAATCAGCAGTCAAAAGAAAAGATAAATATGAAAAGGAATTGGAGCGTATCTACAACATGAAGGAGTATGAACGTGCTAATTCTGATTATGAATATATATGTGGAATAGATGAGGTTGGAAGAGGTCCTTTGGCTGGTCCTGTCGTGGCATGCGCAGTTATTCTTCCAAAGGATTGCAATATTTTATATATTAATGATTCCAAGAAACTGACAGCTGCTAAAAGGGAAATGCTGTATGATGAAATTATGGATAATGCCATTGCTGTTGGAATTGGAGTGGTAAGCCATGAAAGAATAGATGAGATAAATATTTTACAGGCTACATATGAAGCAATGAGAGAGGCAATTGGAAAATTAAGTGTTAAACCTGATTTGTTGCTAAATGATGCTGTTACTATTCCTATGGTTGATATTAAGCAGATTCCTATTGTTAAGGGTGATGCAAAAAGTATATCAATCGCAGCTGCAAGTATAATTGCCAAGGTTACAAGGGATAGAATGATGGTTGAATATGATAACATATATGAAGGATATGGATTTGCTTCTAATAAGGGATATGGTTCAAAGGAACATATTGATGCAATAAAAGAATATGGACCAACACCTATTCACAGAAGAACATTTATTAAGAATTTTTTGTAACTGTTAATTGAATTTAAGGAGAGGGTTGTGGGGCATATGCAGATAAGTGATTTATTAAAACAATATATGAATGCAGGCTCGCAGTCAGAGCCAATTACGAAAAGCAAAGGGGTTGAAAAATTTTCTTCATCAATTTCCGGACTTGAAAAGGGAAGTGTATTTGAAGGAACAGTAAACTCTGTTAGGGGAAATCAGGTTGTTCTTGGATTAGGAAATGGACAATTATTAACAGCAAGAATGGATATGAAATTGTCTTTAATGCCGGGACAGTCTATGTTTTTTCAGGTAAAATCAAATACCGGAAATCAGGTTGCCATTACACCTTTTACGATAAGTGGTAATGGGGCGAATTATACCTTACTTGAGGCACTTAAAGTGGCAGGACTTCCAACTGATGGATCATATATTACAATGGTTGACAAGATGATGGAAGAACAGATGCCAATAGATAAGAACAGTCTTAATAACATGGCAAGAGTTATGCTTGCAAATCCGGATATTGATGTCGAAACGTTGGTTTTAATGAAAAAATTACAAATCCCAATTTCTGTGGAATTTGCCTCACAGTTTGAGAATTATTTAAATGACAAACAATCAATTTGTGATGCAATGAATGGTTTTACAAAGGAATTATCTGCATTATTTTCAAAGGATATGCCTTTGGAGGATATGCGTTTAATTGGAAGCAATTTTCTTTCGGTGGTTACAGAGGGACTGGAAGGAAATACAGATACCGGCAATGAGATAATATTAAATGAAAATTTGAATATCATTAAAAATGCTGGAAATAATGAGACTGTACCCGATGAATTGCAAAATGAGCAGCTTAATGCAATAGGTACAGAAAATGGCATAAAAGAAAATGTGGCAAATGAATTACAAGGTGAGATGAATGATAAAATGTCAGGAGTCACATATGAAAGAGATATGAAAGCTGCCATGCCGGAATTCTTAGGGGCAATATTAAATGACGAAGAAATTGAATATCTTAATGGACAGCTTAAGGTTTTATTCAGTGAAGATGAGAATTATTCAGGTTTTAAAGCTGTGGATTATAATACTAATACAGTTTCTTTGTTAAAACAGATTAATAATTTTTTAAAAGGCAATGCAAACATTGACAAAACGGCTTTGTCATCACTTTTGTCAGGTAAGGAATTTAATGCCATGCTTAAGGATGCATTAGAACAGCATTGGCTTATTAAACCAGGTGAACTTACTGATTCAGAGGGAATTAAAAAATTATATGAGCATTTGTACGAAAAAATGGATAAAATGCAAAATATTGTTAATTCTTCAGGAATTGAAGATACAAATGTGTCTAATCTTATAGCAAACGTAAAAGATAATATTCAATTTATGAATCAGATAAATGAAGCGTATGCATATGTGCAGATTCCTCTTAAAATGTCAGGACAGAGTGCGTCAGGGGAATTATATGTATATACAAATAAGAAAAATGCACAGGATAAGGATCGTGAGTTGTCGGCATTTTTACATCTTGATCTTGATAATCTTGGTTCTACTGATGTTTCAATTAAAATGTTTAGAAAAAATGTGACAACAAATTTCTATTTTGATAACGATGCTTCTTATGAAATTGTCAAAAAAAATCTTCCGGTATTAGAGGAACGTTTGCAAAAAAAAGGATATAATTGTAATATAAATATAGTAAATGAGGGACACAAGGTTAATTTTGTGAATGATTTTCTAAAACAGGAAAAACCTTCCTCACTTAAGTTACATAGATATTCTTTTGATATGAGGGCATGATTATGGAAGAAGAAAAGCAATATAAGCCATTTGTGTTTGACAAAATGAAACAGGATGGTGATAAGACAGCAGTTGCAATTGAATATGTTCCAAGTGATGCGGCACCTAGAATCATTGCGTCTGGGAAAGGTAAAGTAGCAGAACGCATAATAGAAAAGGCAAAGGAAAATGATGTTCCATTATATAAAGATGATAAACTTGCGAACACCTTGTCAAAATTAAAAATTGGAGATATGATTCCACAGGAATTATACGAAGTTGTGGCTGAAATATTGGTTTTTGTGGATGATATGGATAAGCTTAAAGCAAAAATAGGAAAATAAATATGAATACCAGAAAGCTAGGAACAAGCTATGAGAAAATTGCAGAAGACTATTTAACTGACAAGGGGTATGAAATTCTTGAGATGAATTTCAGAAACCGAATGGGTGAAATTGATATTATTGCAAAGGATAAAGAATATTACTGCTTTGTGGAAGTTAAATATAGAAAGAACAGCTCCTGTGGTTATGCATTAGAGGCTGTCACTGCAAAAAAGCAAAGAATAATCAGAAAAGTAGCAATGTATTACATGATGATTAATAATTTGAATGAGTGGACTCCCTGCAGATTTGATATAGTCGCAATTGATGGAGAGGAGATTACTCTTTTACAGAATGCATTTTAAGGAGTTGTTATGGAATATATAGATATAAAAACAAAAGGGGATGACAAAGTTTTTAATCTTGTTAATCATGAAGAATTAGTAGGAAGTTCATTTCCTTTATTACATTTTAAAAGATTAGATGAAATTGATTTTATCAGCCATTGTTTTACAACAAGGGAAGGTGGAGTAAGTGAAGGTATATTTTCATCTTTGAATTTAAGTTTTACAAGAGGCGATGACAATGAAAGTGTATTTGAAAATTACAGACGTTTAGCTTGTGCATTAAAAAGAGATGTCGGGGATTTTGTATGCACAGACCAGACTCACACCACAAATGTAATAAGGGTTACTTCCGAGGATAGAGGTAAAGGTGTAACAAGACAAAAGGATTATAGTGATGTGGATGGGCTTATTACCAACGAGCCAGGGCTTGTTTTGTCTACATTTTATGCAGATTGTGTTCCGCTTTATTTTGTAGATACTGTTAATAAAGCAATTGGATTAAGTCATTCCGGATGGAAGGGCACTGTGTGCAGAATGGGAAAAGCCACACTAGAGGCTATGAACAAGGAATTTGGTACAAATCCTAAGGATGTCATAGTGGCAGTCGGACCTTCGATTTGTCAGGATTGCTATGAGATAAGCGAAGATGTTGCGGTTGAATTTATAAAAGAATTTAAAGGACACGAAGAGGAAATTTTAATTAATAAAGGCAATGGCAAATATCAGTTGGATCTTTGGAAATGCAATGAGATTGTGATGCTTGAAGCAGGAATTAAAAAAGAAAATCTCGTTGTAACAAATGTATGCACATGCTGCAATCCTGATTTGTTATTTTCACATAGGGCAAGTCATGGAAAAAGGGGAAACCTTGGTGCTTTTTTGACAATTAATAATCAATAAAATGAGGACAAAAATGAAAATAGAAAAGTATATAGATTATATTTTAGAGAAAACAAAAGAAGTTTTATCCATAGATAGTCCAACAGGATATACAAAGGATGCTGCTGAATATGTATTTAACGAATATAAGAAGTTAGGATACAAAGCAAAGATGACAGTTAAAGGAGGTGTCCTGGTTGATTTAGGCGGTAAGGATGATAATGATGCAATTGTGCTTGCTGCCCATGTGGATACTTTAGGCGCAATTGTTAAAGAGATAAAAAGCAATGGTTATCTAAAATTATCACCTCTTGGAGGAATGAATCCAAATAATGGTGAGGCTGAAAATTGCAGAATTATCACTAAATTTGATGGTGAATATGAAGGAACATTTCAGCTTGTTAATGCGTCAGTTCATGTTAACAAAGATTATAATGATATAAATCGCAGTTTTGATGAAATGGAAGTAGTTTTGGATGAAAAAGTGGCATCCAAAGAAGATACCATGAAACTTGGAATCATGCCTGGAGATATTGTATGCTTTGAACCAAGAACAAGAATTACAAAATCAGGATATATTAAGAGTCGGTTCCTTGATGACAAATTAAGTGTGGGAATTTTACTTGGATATGCAAAATACCTCAAAGATGAAAATATTAAATTGAAACATAAAATGTATCATTATATTACGGTATATGAAGAAGTCGGGCATGGAGGAGCTGCTTCTATTCCAGAAGGTGTTACAGAAATGATTTCAGTTGATATGGGGTGTGTCGGTGAAGGATTAAATTGTACAGAGCATCAGGTATCTATATGTGCAAAGGATTCGACAGGACCATATAACTATGATGTGGTAAAGAAAATGATAGAAGTATCAAAAGAAAATAATATTGATTTTGCAGTTGACATATATCCTTTTTACGGTTCAGATGTTGATGTAACACTTAAAGCCGGTTATGATATAAGGCACGGACTAATTGGAGCAGGTGTATATGCTTCCCATGGCTATGAACGTAGTCATATAGATGGAGTGAAAAATACATTGAAGTTACTTATAAATTACTGTGAATAAGTTTCAATAAAACGTCCGTATCGGGCGTTTTTATTTTAAAAAATTGTGCTTTTGTAAGCAATCTAAAGACAAAGAAGGGTGTTTATTATGATACAGGTAAATAATCTGGTTAAGAAATTTGATGATTATGTTGCTCTAGATCATGTTAATATGAATGTAAAAAGAGGAAATATATATGGACTTGTCGGATCTAATGGTGCAGGAAAATCAACTCTTATAAGACATCTTACGGGAATATACAGACAAGATGAGGGCGAAGTAAGAATATTAGGTGAAGATATATTCGAAAATAAAAAAAATAAAAGTAAAATTGCATATATTCCGGATGATATATTTTATTTTTCTCAGGCTGATACTTTGGAAATGGAAAAATATTATAAGGGAATATATCCTAATTTTGATGAAAAAAAGTTTATACGTTTAAAAGAATGTTTTAAACATATTGATGTAAAATGTAAAATAAGAAAATTGTCAAAGGGCATGCAAAAACAGGTTGCATTCTGGCTTACAATTTGCTGTATGCCGGATTTGCTTATATTAGATGAGCCTGTTGATGGTTTGGATCCTGTTATGAGAAAACAGGTGTGGGCAATTTTATTGTCAGAGGTTAAGGAAAGAAATATGACAGTTCTCATATCATCCCACAATCTTAAGGAATTAGAAGACGTGTGCGATCATGTGGGTATTATGAATAAAGGGAAAATTATCATAGAAAGGTCACTTCGTGAATTACAGGGAAATATCTGCAAAATACAGGTGGCTTGTCCGATAGGAATGCCTAAATTACCAAAAGAATATAAAATTTTACATATGTCGAATATAGGAAGAGTATATACACTTATTGTAAGGGCGAATTCTAAAAATGTGGTTAATGCAATTGAGAATGAATTTAGTGACAGAATTGTAGTTGATGCAATTCCTTTATCCCTTGAGGAAATATTTATTTATGAATTAGGGGGTGAAGATTATGAAGTCAAAGAAATTCTATTTTAATAAAACAATATTTAATAAAAATGTTGCGTTGTTCTGGCCGTTAGGACTTATGTATTTTTTTGCTATGCTATATCTTTTTCCTGTCAGGATTTCATATTTGATATCCAACTATCTGGATGGGATGTCGGCAGAAGCTAAAAGGACATACAAATTAACTGTTATTGATCAAATAGTAACAGAAACAGATTTTAGCATGCATATATTTATTGTGTTTGGTACAGCAATATTGCTTGCAATGGCGATGTTTAGTTATATACATAATGCCAAAAGTTCGTATATGATTCACTCAATGCCTGTTACAAGGGGTGAATTATATATAACAAATATGATTTGTGGTTTTATGTTTCTAATGATTCCACTTTTTGTTTCGTTTATATTGTCTGTGTTTGTGTGCATGAGTTACGGAATTGCAAATGTGGGAACGTTAGGTTTGCTATTTTTGGAAATTTTTGTTTTTGCAATTTTGGAATATAGTATAGCTGTAATGTGCAATATGATTACAGGGCAGCTGTTCGTAGCACCGGTTTATTATGTTATTAGTAATATGCTTGTTGTGGGAATCTTATGGATTTTTGTAATGATGGTAGAGATTATTCCGTATGGACAGATGTATTCGATAGACAATATTCTTATGGACAAAATTTCATGGCTGTCACCAATATATTATGTATCCAGAAATAATTTCTTCCTATTTAGTGATTGGAGTGGTAACGAATCGGTTCGATACGATATTAGCTATTTTATATATATGATATTATATTTAGTGATAGCAAATATTTTATATATTATGGCATATAAAATATATAAAAACCGAAAATTAGAGGATGCCGGAAGTATGCTTACAATAAGATGGTTAAAGCCGGTGTTCAGATGTGGTTTTGGATTTTGTTTTGGTTGTATTGCAACATACTGTTTTAATTCCATGCTAAAAGAAAATGATATATATTATAAAATACCATTTGCCTTTGTATTAGCGGCATTGTGGATATTTGTGATGATATCTGTTGTTATTGCAGAAATGATTGTCAGGAAGGAATTTAAGATTGTTTCAAAGCGTATAATATATGAAAGTTTTGGATTTTCAAGTGTGGTTTTGATTGCCATGGCAGGTCTTATCGTATTTTCAGATAATTATATGAAGTCTGTTCCGGATGCTTCGGATGTGAAATCTGCAACTGTGACTTATAATTATACCATAAAATATATGGATGAAGATGGAATAGATAAGGCAAGAGAATTGCAAAAAAAGTTATGTGATTGTATGGAATTTTCGGAACGTGAATATGAGTGCATAACAATTGTGTATGATTATAAAAATGGTGAGAAAGAGCAAAGACGATATTATGTAGATGAATTGGGACTTCCCGATGATGTATCTTCAATGATTAAAGCAGAAGAAAATGGTAAAGATAACTTTCTAAATTCAATGTTTGGAATTGATTACAAAAATAATCTTTTGGCAGAAGAAGGCGAAATTCAGATACAAAATGATTATGGAGAAATTGATTATATTAACATTTCAGGTGAAGAAACTAAAAAGTTAGTAGAAGCTATAGAAAAAGATGCTGACGATGAAAAAATTCAGGAATGTTATTCAAACAGATATGATTACTGGCGTAATGGGGACGAGTACTATGTTGGTGAGAATATTTGTAGTATGTATCTTACATTTTCTTATGAAAGCAGTGAGAAAATAGAACATTGTTCAACATATGAAACCACCAGTGATGATGTTACCTTCGAAGTTAATTATGATTCGACATGTAAAAATATTGTTAAGGAAGTGGCAAAAATACAAAAAGAACACAAAAAAGAAGCAGATTAATAGAAAATAGTAAAGCGTATCATTCCACATATATTGCGTGAAATAGAAAAGATATGTTATAATTTAAAAGTATTGTAGAATATAAATTTTACAGATTATGTTGATATGTAAATAGAATAGGAGTACAAAATGAGTAAACCAGTTGTGGCTATTGTAGGAAGACCAAATGTTGGAAAATCGACACTTTTTAATACACTGGCAGGTGAGAGAATTTCAATTGTAAAAGACACTCCGGGTATTACAAGGGATCGAATTTATGCAGATGTGACATGGCTTAATTATAATTTTACACTCATTGATACAGGTGGAATTGAGCCTGAAAGCGGAGATGTAATTTTATCTCAGATGAGAGAACAGGCTCAGATTGCCATGGAAACAGCAGATGTTATTATGTTTATAACAGATGTAAGACAGGGACTTCAGGATTCAGATTCTAAAGTTGCTGATATGCTTAGAAGATCTAAAAAACCTGTCGTTCTTGTTGTAAATAAAGTAGACAGTTTTGAAAAATTTATGCCTGATGTATATGAATTTTACAATTTGGGTATAGGTGATCCTCATCCGGTTTCAGCTTCTTCAATGCTTGGATTAGGAGATATGCTTGATGAAGTTGTTAAATATTTTCCTGAAGATGCGAAGGATCAGGAAGAAGATGACCGTCCTAAGATTGCAATCGTAGGTAAACCAAATGTAGGTAAATCTTCATTAATTAACAAACTTGCAAGGGAAGACAGAGTTATCGTATCAAATATTGCAGGAACAACAAGAGATGCAATTGACACAGACATTAAATACAATGGCAAAGAATATGTGTTTATTGATACTGCAGGTCTTAGAAGAAAGAATAAAATCAAAGAAGATATCGAGAGATTTAGTATAATAAGAGCTGTTACGGCAGTTGAAAAATCCGATGTTGTAATTATTGTTATTGATGCAACTGAAGGAGTAACGGAACAGGATGCCAAGATTGCAGGTATCGCCCATGAAAGAGGTAAAGGAATTATTATTGCCGTAAATAAATGGGATGCAGTTGAAAAGGACAATAATTCCGTTAAGAAATATACAGAGAAAATAAGACAGATTCTTAGTTTTATGCCATACGCAGAGATTCTTTTTATTTCTGCAAAGACAGGCCAGCGTCTTAACAAGATTTTTGAATTAATCGACATTGTTATTGAAAATAACAGTATGAGAGTTGGTACAGGAGTTTTAAATGAAATTGTTGCTGAGGCAGTTGCCATGCAGCAGCCACCTACAGATAAAGGTAAAAGGCTTAAGATATACTATATCACACAGGTTTCGGTTAAGCCGCCTACATTTGTAGTATTTGTAAATGATAAGCATTTGATGCACTTTTCGTATACAAGGTATCTTGAAAACAGAATCAGGGACACATTTGGATTTAAAGGTACATCACTTAAATTTATTACCAGGGAGCGAAAGGAAGAGGGATAATGATTGGAATTCGATTGGCAGCACTTGCTATTGGATATTTATTTGGAACATTCCAGACTGGATATATATATGGAAAATGTCGTGGAATAGACATCAGAGAGCATGGAAGTGGAAATGCAGGAACAACTAACACATTACGAACATTAGGATGGAAAGCAGGTCTTATTACTTTTCTTGGTGATAGTTTTAAGGCAATATTTGCAGTTATTGCAGTAGGACTCCTTTTTGGAGACAAATATCCTGAAACTATCAAATTATTAGAATTGTATGCAGGATTTGGAACTGTACTTGGTCATAATTTTCCTTTTTACCTTAAATTCAAAGGTGGTAAGGGTATTGCATGTACAGCAGGTGTAATCCTTGCTGTTTGTCCTATGGCAGTTCCACTTTGTATAATCGTATTTGCAGGAGCTGTTTTAATAACAAGATATGTATCACTTGGTTCAATTCTTGTTGTAAGCATTTTCTTTATTCAATCAGTAATATTTAGTTATGCAGGATTTATTAATTTAAAAAATCCGTATCTTATTGAATTTAATGTACTTGTTTTCTGCTTCACAATGATGGGTATATGGAGACATCGTGCAAATATTAAGAGATTAATGAATGGTACGGAAAGCAAATTTGGACAGAAAGCGAAGTAAATAAAATGGGAAAAATTGGTGTAATTGGCGCAGGAAGCTGGGGATGTGCGTTGGCAGTTGTTTTAGCAAAAAACGGACATTCAGTTACTATGTGGTCAATTGTTGAAGATGAAATAAAGATGTTAAATGAAAATCATGAACATCTTGACAAACTTCCAGGAGTAAAACTTCCTGAAAATATTGAATTTACAACAGATTTAGAGAAAGCAATTGCTGATAGCGAGATGTTAATACTTTCGGTTCCATCTGTTTTCACAAGAAGTACAGCAAAAAGCATGGCTGAATATGTAAAAGCAGGACAGATTATTGTATGCGTTGCAAAGGGAATAGAAGAGGATACCCTCATGACAATTTCAGATGTGGTATGGCAGGAAATTCCGGATGCAGATGTTGCCGTAATGTGTGGTCCTTCACATGCTGAGGAAGTAGGAATAGGTTTACCAACAACATTAGTTGCAGGTGCTAAGAAGAAAGCAATTGCTGAAAAAGTTCAGGACACATTTATGAACGATACATTCAGAGTATATACAAGTTCAGACATCTTAGGTATGGAACTTGGCGGCTCTTTAAAGAATGTTATAGCCCTTGCCGCAGGAATGGCTGATGGTGTGGGATATGGAGATAATACAAAAGCTGCATTAATTACAAGGGGAATAGAAGAAATTTCCCGTCTTGCAATTGCAATGGGTGCAAGAAAGGAAACATTAGCCGGCCTTACAGGTATTGGTGATTTGATTGTAACCTGTGAAAGTAAGCACAGTCGTAACAGAAAAGCAGGTATGTTAATGGGACAGGGGTATACCATGGAAGAGGCAACCAAAGAAGTTAAAATGGTTGTTGAAGGTATATATTCTGCAAAGGCAGCTTACAAATTATCAGTTAAATATAATGTTTCCATGCCAATTATAGAAGGTGTCAATCAGGTTCTTTTCGAAGATAAGCCGGTAAAAGAAATTGTAAATCAGTTAATGACACGCGATAAGAAGTCTGAATATGTAGATTCAGGCTGGGAGGAATAATGGAAAATATAAAGATTAAATATTTCACAGATAAAATTGACAAACTAGATTATATAGAAGGTAAGTCAGACTGGATAGATCTTAGGGCATCAGAAGAAGTTACATTAAAGGCAGGGGAATTTAAATTAATCCCCCTTGGTGTGGCAATGGAGCTTCCAAAGGGATATGAGGCACATGTAGTTCCAAGAAGTTCAACTTTTAAAACGTGGGGACTTATTCAGACGAACAGTATGGGTGTAATTGATGGTTCATATTGTGGAGATGATGATATGTGGAGAATGCCTGTATATGCCACAAGGGATACTGTTGTGCATGTAAATGACAGAGTATGCCAGTTTAGAATTATGAAAAATCAGCCTGAAATTAATTTTGAAGAGGTAATGCATCTTGAAAATTCTAACAGAGGCGGGTTTGGAAGTACAGGTAAGAATTAGTTATTAAGAGTTTTTACTCTTAAGATATACATTTTTTATACGAGGAGGTTTTATTATGGAAAGTCGTACTATTAAATTTCATTCAAAGGAGAGTAATTTATTATCTTTGCATGCAATTCCAGGGCATTTTGCAACAAGTCATTCACATATAAATTATTATGTGGATGTAACAAGTATTAAGACAAGAGCATCTGAAGCTAAGGAGGCTGCTAAGATACTTTACTCAAAATTACCTAAAAACGGATACATAGATACAATTGTCTGCATGGATGGAACTGAGGTTATAGGTGCATATTTAACAGAGCAGATTGAAAACGGCGGAATATATTCAATAAACAGACATGAGACACTCTATGTGGTATCTCCTGAGATTAACAGCAATAATCAGATGCTGTTTAGGGATAATAATAAAGTAGCGATTGAAGGAAAACATATAGTGCTTCTTTTGGCAACCACAACAACAGGTGAGACAATCAAAAGAGCATTGGAATGTATAAAGTATTATGGTGGTTATACAGTTTCCATTGCGTCAGTATTTAGTACAGTTGACGAAATTGATGGTATTAAGATTGAAAGAATCTTTGGAGATAAGGAAGTACTTAATTATGAGGCTTATCCGGTGGCAGAGTGCCCATTCTGTAAGCAGAACCAAAGAATTGAGGCTATGGTAAACGGATTCGGATATTCAAAATTATAAAAAATCACAAAAAAGAAAGTCAAAGTTTTACACTTTGGCTTTTTTTTGTGCAAATAAACTAAGAATACTTATAGAGATAGTATCTGGGTACTAGGAAAATTCACAAAAATCAGAAAATTCGTCAAACTGACAATAAGAAAAATGAATCTTTGTCAGATTGACAGTAGGCAATCGGCGGTTTTTTGGGTAATATTAATATATCAAATGAAGTTCACAAAGAACAAGACAAATACTTAGGGAGGTATTTTTGAAATGGCAAGTTTATCATTAAAAAACGTATGCAAAGTATATTCTAACGGTTTTGAGGCTGTTAAGGATTTTAATCTTGACGTAGAGGACAAGGAGTTTATTATTTTCGTAGGACCTTCAGGATGTGGTAAATCTACTACACTTCGTATGATTGCAGGTCTTGAGGAGATTTCATCAGGAGATTTAATTATCGATGGAAAGCGTGTTAACGATGTTGAGCCAAAGGATAGAGATATTGCAATGGTATTCCAGAACTACGCTTTATATCCACATATGACAGTATTTGACAACATGGCATTCGGACTTAAATTAAGAAAAGTTCCAAAGGATGAGATTAAGGCTAAGGTTGAGGAAGCTGCAAGAATTCTTGACCTTGAGAAATTATTAGATCGTAAGCCAAAGGCTTTATCAGGTGGACAGAGACAGCGTGTTGCTATGGGACGTGCTATCGTTCGTAATCCTAAGGTATTCCTTATGGACGAGCCACTTTCTAACCTTGATGCAAAGCTTCGTGTACAGATGAGAACAGAGATTTCTTCATTACATAACAGATTAGGTGCTACAATCATCTATGTAACACATGATCAGACAGAGGCTATGACACTTGGAACAAGAATCGTAGTATTAAAAGATGGTGTTATCATGCAGGTGGATTCACCACAGAAATTATACAATGAGCCTAACAACTTATTCGTAGCTGGATTCATCGGATCACCACAGATGAACTTCGTAGATGCTAAGTGTGTTATCGAAGGAAACAAGGCTGCACTTCAGTTTGACAAATACACAATGGAGCTTCCAGAAGCAAAGGCTAAGAAACTTATTGATGGCGGATATGCTGGAAAGACAGTTGTTCTTGGAATCAGACCAGAAGATATTTCAGATGATAAAGAGACTATCGAGAAGAATGCAGCTTACACTGTAGAGACAGATGTAACTGGATATGAATTATTAGGAGCAGAAGTAATGCTTTACTTCACAGTTGCAGGTGCTAACCTTTCAGCTAAGGTTGCTGCTGATACTCCAGCTCGTTACGGAGATCACATTAAAGTTGCATTTGATCCAACAAAGATTCATGTATTTGATAAAGAAACAGAATTGACAATTACTAATTAGTTCGCTAAAATTAAATAGTTGTAAATTGACGAACCGGGTGTGAGTATTTACACCCGGTTTATAGTTGTTTTATTAAAGTATTAGATGGAGAGAAGTATGCTATCAAATCAAAAATTACAAAGTTCATTAAACGAAATTAAAGAAATAACAAAGCTTGATGTTGCTTTGTATTCAACAAAGGGGAAGGTAATTGCTAATACATGTGTTATGCCTTGTGAGGTTGAGAATGCGGTAGCAGATTTTGCAGATTCATTAGCAGATAAGCAGGTTGTTGGAGAATATGCTTTATATAAAGTCATAGTTGAAAATGAAGTAGAGTATGTATTTGTAATAAATGTGGCTGATGAGAATGCATTTGTGTTAGGTCAGATGGCTGTTTGCCAGATCAGAAATATGGTAAAAAGCTATGCAGAACACTATGATAGAAATAATTTCATACAAAATGTCCTGTTAGGTAATCTATTGACAATGGATATGATGAGCAGAGCTAAAAAGCTTCATATTGAACCAAAGGACAGGGTGGCATTTGTAATTGACACCGGTAAGAAGAATAATGATACAGTTCTTGAATTAGTAAAGAATCTATCTAATATGAAAAGTGGAGATTTTGTTACAAGCGTTGACCAACACAATGTTGTTTTGATAAAGGACGTTTCCAGAGTTGCTAAAGATGATCTTGAGGAAGAAATGTTAGAAATTGCAAAAAGTCTGGTGGATAATTTACATATGGAAGCCATGATTAAGGTAAGGGTTGGTTATGGAAACGTGGTTCATCAAATCAACGAATTGACACAGTCTTTTCAAGAGGCTAAAATGGCATTGGAAGTTGGCAGGGTATTTTATGCAGGTCAGGATACAATATCATATGCAAGATTAGGTATTGGCAGGTTGATTTATCAGTTACCTATGAGTCTTTGCGATATGTTTATCAAAGAGGTATTTGGAGATGAAATTCCTGATATACTCGATGATGAAGAAGCAATGTCAACAATTAATAAATTTTTTGATAACAATTTAAATATTTCAGAGACTGCACGTCAATTATATGTTCACAGAAATACTTTGGTATATCGTCTTGAGAGAATTGAAAAGGCGATAGGGCTTGATATAAGAACATTTGATGATGCGATGACTTTTAGAATTGCAGTGATGGTAATTGCACATATGCGTGACAGCAAGGAATTTCATTAATGAATGTTCCAGAAAATGTGTGATTGCAATTTAGTGATGGATTAAGGAGTATAAAGTATGGCAAAGAAAAAGACATACGATGAAAGTAGTATTGCCATTCTTGAGGGGCTTGAGGCTGTTCGTAAGCGTCCGGGAATGTATATAGGAAGTACAACAACAAAGGGATTAAATCATTTAATATACGAGATAGTAGATAATTCGGTGGATGAGCATTTAGCAGGAGAATGTGACACAATCTGGGTTACATTGGAAAAAGACGGTTCATGTACCGTGAAGGATAATGGAAGAGGTATTCCGGTTGGAATGCATGCAAAGGGTGTTTCTGCCGCTCGAGTAGTATTTTCCACACTACATGCAGGTGGAAAATTCGATAGTTCAGTATATAAGACAAGTGGAGGACTTCATGGAGTAGGTTCTTCAGTTGTTAATGCGTTATCTACATATATGGATGTGGAGATTAGCAGGGAAGGATATGTTCATCATGACAGATACGAAAAGGGAAATCCTGTGGTTGAACTTGAGGATGGACTTCTTCCAAAATTAAGAAAAACAAAAGAAACAGGTACTAAGATTAATTTTTTACCTGATCCTGAGATTTTTGAGAAAACAAGGTTTAAAGAGGATGATGTAAAAAGCAGAATGCATGAAACTGCTTATTTGAATCCTAACCTTACTATTATTTATGAAGATAGAAGAAAAGATGAAATTGAGCATATAGAATATCATGAACCGGATGGAATTATTGGATTTGTTAAAGACATTAACAGTAATTCTGAGGCGTTGCATGAAGTAATTTATTTTAAAGGTGAAACAGAAGGCATCTCTATAGAAGTTGCTTTTCAATATACAAGTGAATTCCATGAAAATATACTTGGATTTTGTAATAATATTTACAATTCTGAGGGTGGAGCACATATTACAGGATTTAAAACGGCATTTACCGGAATTATTAATTCATATGCCAGAGAACTTGGCATTTTAAAGGAAAAAGATGCTAATTTCAATGGAACAGATGTCAGAAATGGAATGACAGCAATTGTTTCGATTAAGCATCCTGATCCACGATTTGAAGGACAGACAAAGACAAAACTTGATAATCAGGATGCCAACAGGGCAACAGCAAAAGTTACAAGTGATGAAGTTCCATTATATTTTGATAAGAATTTAGAGACTCTTAAAACAGTAATAAGCTGTGCTGAGAAGGCTGCCAAAATCAGAAAAGCAGAAGAAAAAGCAAGAACAAATCTTCTTACCAAGCAAAAATTCTCATTTGATTCCAATGGAAAGCTTGCAAACTGTGAAAGCAGGGATGCTTCCAAATGTGAAATTTTTATTGTCGAGGGAGATTCTGCCGGTGGTTCAGCCAAGATGGCAAGAAACCGAATGTATCAGGCAATTATGCCTATACGAGGAAAGATTTTGAATGTTGAAAAGGCAAGTATTGACAAGGTACTTGCAAATGCCGAGATTAAAACCATGATTAATGCATTTGGCTGTGGTTTTTCTGAAGGATATGGTAATGATTTTGATATAACAAAATTAAGATACGATAAAATTATTATTATGGCCGATGCCGACGTAGATGGAGCACATATTTCGACATTGTTGCTTACTTTATTCTACAGATATATGCCTGAACTGATTTTTGAGGGACATGTATATGTAGCCATGCCGCCATTATACAAGGTTATTCCTTCAAAAGGTGAAGAAGAATACTTATATGATGATGCAGAACTTGAAAGGTATAGAAAAAAGCATACCGGAAAGTTCACACTTCAGCGATACAAAGGTCTTGGAGAAATGGATGCTGACCAGTTGTGGAATACAACTTTAAATCCGGAAACAAGAATGATGAAAAGGGTAGAGATTGAAGACGGTCGTATGGCATCTGATATAACAGCTCTTCTGATGGGAACTGATGTGCCACCACGAAAAGCATTTATATATGAGCATGCCAACGATGCCCAACTTGATGTGTAAAATAAGCAATTTGGTAAATAGTCAAGAAGTATTTTGAAATGATTTTCAGAAAAAAGGGTAACTTTAATAGACCTACGGCTTATTTCTCAAAAAAGACGTAAGTTAAGAATTCGATATGGATTACCTACTCTTTTCCGGAGAGTA
>JAXJWH010000097.1:0-1977 GCA_036308125.1 Agathobacter sp. | reverse complement strand
TGCTCAGCATTGCATCGGGAACAATTTTGTTACGTTCTGACATAATTTTATGTTTTTACAAAATTAATAATAAAGAAAATACGAGACTCTTTTCTGAATCCCGTATTCTAACATTTACACAAAATTATGGATAGTGCCAAATAGTGCCATTATCCTTAAGTTTATCGCGACAAAGACCGAGCCATTTCATGTTGAATTCCATCATTTCTTGTTGGCTCTTTCCTTTATCCCATTCTCCTTTATTCACGCTTACAATCTTTCCTGACTGAACACTTATTCCTCCATTTTGTAAGAAGTACAACATAGTACGTTACAATAATAACTAATAAATCATGTCTTTTAAGCGTAACAAAACCTTATAAATATGATTTTCTGGTTCTTCTAATTCTTGATAATCTTTAAATTCGTCTTCCATTAAATACTCTAACACCATATTTATATCTTTTTTGTTCTCCTCTGTCAACACCTGTTTTGATATAGCTTTTTCTATATCAAATCCACATTCTTTTATCCAAGGACATCTTTTATCCAATTGTGTTTTTGCATCTTGAACATTATTACCAAATACTAGACCTAATACTTGACAATTCTCTACATCTTTACCTTCTATAGGTGGGTAAGTAAAACCTTCTGTAGTATAAAAAATATATTCATTCATAAATCAATCTTTTTATAATTACCGCGTGATGAAAAATCTATAAAACCTTTGTCTCTTAGGAATTGTAATTGCTGACGTATTTTTGCTTCTATATTATTATTCATTGGATGTTTTATTTTAAGTTCTTCAACAAAGGCATATATTTGTTTTAATGTAAAAGTTGAATCAAGTCGTTCTACGCATTTTAAAACATCAAACAACCACCCTCTACTCTCGATACTATTTGTTTGTAATGAATAAATTCGATTATACTCATTACAAACTTTTTTCGAATCTAACACAACCTTATTTTTTATAATTGGAATCTTAGCAAAATCAGGAATTTGATTCAATAGGATATTACACCCTTCCCATCCCGCTCTTCTAGCATTTTCAGCCAAAGGTCTGCGTTTTTCAATAACTTCTGGGACAAAAAAACATTTCGGAACAACAATCAGATTATTTACCTCGTAATTATCATAATGCATAAAAAAGAAACTTGGATTGTCAAGCGAAGTAATGCGATCTATCATCGTGCGATATACACCATCATTTACTTTTGTTAAATATTTATCAGTATTCTCTTTTTTACTTTTCAGCTCATATTGTGATTTGCATTGTTCACAAATATAGTCTTTTACTGGTGCATTTGCTACTGCTCTCTTTATTGAAAATTCACCGCATGTTGGGCAATACATATTTCGAGCAAGCCAATCTTCTGTCAAAACTCTTGCTATTTGTGCTGCACTATTATAGCCACTTGCCAATGAAATATCAAAATTCAAATCCATAAATATAAATTTATATTATATCGGCAATTTTATGTTTGGATATGTCTGTAACATATAGAAGAGCATAGCTCCTCCTCCTACAAAAGGCTCAATGTAGGTGACATTTTCCCTTTCTGCAAAGTCAGCTGGAAGCAATGCTTCGAGTTGTTCGATGAGTTGGCCTTTTCCTCCAACCCATTTAATGAAAGGTTTTGCTTTTGCCATTTGTCTAATTTTTATATTCATATGACAAAAGTACTTATTTGTTTTGAAATTGAGGGTCTGCTTTGCAGACAAACATAAAAAAGCATTGTTATTTTATCGTTAAACATTCAATTATCCCGACTTCGGAGGGCGAAGTTCGCGAAATGTGGCAAGGTTTTCGGGAGTAACCCGAAAGGTTTTGAATTACTCAGAATTATTAGTGTCCGATAAAAACTAAAAACGATACAAAAAGGAGTCTCAAACGCTGATTTTATGCGGTTGAGATTTCTTTTTTCAAATTACAAGCCCCCCTTAAACAAAAAGAGTTAGTTGAGGAGGTGGATTTTTGTCCAAAATCTTCATGTT
>JAXJWH010000096.1:0-10180 GCA_036308125.1 Agathobacter sp. | reverse complement strand
GTTCTGCATCACGCACATGTGATACCAATATCTGGAAAGTCATACAGGTTAAAAGACCACATAAAGCAAACAGACTAATTGTACATTTTTATATAATATTTTTTGTACATTAGGTCTTGACATTTTATATCATCCAGATCTTCGTCTAATAACGGTGCTATCATCTGATACCGTTTCAATGCCTCCTCGTCCTGCCATTTCTTTACTTCTTTGCTCTGCATAAGCGTTACCTCCTTTTGGGATAACCTTATTACAAAACGATAATGACAGCACACAAAAGTAGGTGCATAACCTTACGTCTCCGGATATGGTTCTATCCGACCTCCGGAGTTATATATAAACCTGGCGACCACTGAGAGCCACCCGGGGCTTATCCTTTCCTTTAGTTCCTTCAGCAAAGACTCACCGGATTTCAGGAACTTTATATCGAAATCCATGAGATGATGCAGCATCGATCTCATCTGTCCATTGATATTTGCCTCATTGTGAAGCATCCACCATTTCCAGTGCTTCATGGTTGCTTCACACGGATAGTTCTCCGTTCCGGGGTCATCTGCACCAATCACCTCATCCACCACATCCTCTATGATATCAGAACCATAGTGCTTGTATGGAATCATACAGTCTGGCAGTTCATTATGCAGTCTTCGGCATTTCTCATTGGTACATTTCAGGCGGTTAATGGCAAACCAGCTTTTCTTTCCACCTGCTTCTTTATGAACTCGCAGCTTCCTGTCCCTCTTGCATAGAGGGCTTCCGCATTCCGGACAGATGGTATCTTCTTCGCTGATTACTAAAAATATCCTCTTTACACTCTAACCGATACTTTGATATGATAACCATGGTAGCGATACCACCATAGATCCTGGAACGTTCGACTCGCCAAAGAAGAGGTTCCAGGATCTCTTTCTTTTTTATTCTTTGGTGACAGTATATCGGTTAATTCTGTGACAGGCAACTAGGTTAGTTGTAAGTCAGGCTGAGAGGGGCGCAACATGAATATTTCATTCTGTTTTTTATATATACTCCATTCTTACATCTTTTTTTGCAAATTTTCTTAACTTATTAATTACCTCCTCCTTTGTCCTTCGTTCTGGCACTCCAATACTATATGCTATTTCTGATGTTGTTTCTTCCAATATTTCCTTATTCACCTTGTCTCGTTTAGAAACAGAACCCGCATCAGAAATATTTTTTGTACTATTTTTCAAAAGTAATGAACTAATCGTGCTCAAACCTTCCTAAACTTCAACATGGTTTATTCCTCATTATCCTCTCTGATTGCTATCCGTCCTTTATCCATATAGCATACTCTGTCGCAAAGAACATCAATATCTTCCTTATTATGGCTTGCCAGTATTATGGTAGTTCCTTGCTCTTTTAGTTCCAGAAGTACATTTCTTATATGCTGTACACCATCATTGTCTAAACCATTCATCGGTTCATCTAGAATGAGTATTTTAGGTTTTTCCATGATCGCCTGTGCAATCCCTAACCTCTGTCTCATTCCTAATGAATATTTACCAACATGTTTCCTATTTTTTGCATCCAATCCTACTATATTCATCGCTTTCACAATTTCATCATTTGTAATTTTTCCTCGTACTGATGCTAATAGTTTTAAGTTTTTGTATCCGGAATAATTTGTCACAAATCCCGGAGTCTCAATAATTACTCCAATATCCGGTGGAATTTCAACATCTTTTCCAACCACTTTTTCTGATACTGTAATAGTTCCTTCCGTTGGCTTTAGAAAACCACAAATACATTTCATTAGCATTGTTTTTCCACTTCCGTTCCGTCCAACAATGCCATGTATCTTCTCTTTTTCAAAATTGACATTTACGTTATTTAATACTGTGACATTTCCAAATCTCTTTGTTAAATTTTCAATTTTAATAATATAATTATCCATCTTACTAATACTCCTTATTCTTCATTTACTATTGTTGCAACATCCTTTTTCTTTGAGTGCAAATAAGTTCCAACAATTAATATTATATTTGCACAAGACAATACAACTATTGCAAATGTAGTTGATGGTACAGTAGTATCTCTTGAATATGCCATTTTAGAAATATTAATCCATGACATAGGAGAAATCCAAAGCACACCCGAACTTCCGGTTATATCTGCCATCCAGTCAAATATTACAAATAGAGCAGCTATAACAATACCAATACTTTTATTTCGAAAATAAGTATTGCAAAACATTATTAATATCCCAATAAATAACGAGATGAGCATAAAAATCACTATTGTATATATTAAAGATTCTTTAGGAGTATATCTGTTTATCACAAAATATGATGATGGATTTACCAAATTTGAATTTACCGCTAAAGTTGTCCATATTTTTCCCCATTGATTTTTTAATGCAATCATATTTGCATGTCTTACAAGAGGCAATATAATAAGAAAAAGAGTTAACAGTATTGTACAAATCATTAAATATATAATTTGTGCAACATACCATTTTTTCTTTCCCGACCGCGATATCACCAATAATTGCAGTGAATTAGCGAATGGTGCATTTGCAAACAAAAAAATAATACTAGTAAATATGGCCAAATGCATAAATGGATGTGTAAAAAGAAAGGGAAACAAAAAAGGTGTCACTCTAAATCCTACTTCTTTAGCAAATTCAAACACGTTTGTGTAATTATCTAAAGAAAATACCATCAACAGAAAAACTACAATATATATTTTGTAGTTGACAATCCATCCCGCAAAATTGCTTTTTAAAATTGCATATATTATTCTACTTTTTCTCACTATAACACCTTCTTTTCATAATTTTATTAAATCCATATATAGTAATAGCAATACAGGTCACAAAAAACAGTATTATATATGTCACAGAATGAGCAATGGATTTATTTACTCTGACAAATCCCCCAATAATTCCAGACACATCAACACTCTCCGGGAATCTTAATATAAGTTCCATTTTTTGAAATATTATTGATGTCATATATGCAGATACAATTGCCACATATTTATCTGGAATTATTGCAGTAATCATCATCCCTAAGGCTGTAAAAAAGGCTGACGATAAACTTATAAACAGAACTCTAATTTCAAAATATAAGAATTGATTATTCATTAAAAGATCTTCATAAATATCAGCCCCCCCACTGTAATATTCCTTATCTACAATGTTCAAAAGTGCTGCTCCTGCTCCCAACATAACATTGAGAGCAATTTCTGTCACAAGCAATGCAAATATTGTTCCAACAACAATTTTAGCAATAATATATGCTCCTTTTCCTGAACGAATAGAATATAAATAGTAACTTTTCTGTCTAATATCCATACTAAGATTTAATGCCACAAAAAAGGATGCTGGAATATAAATTAATTCAAGAAAAAAGCCCCCGATTGTAATGTTTTCAAAAACTGTATATAATGTATTTCCTTGAAATCCATATTGTTGGAAAAATGTAGTTACACTTAAAGCTAATATAATCAGCATAAATATAACCGATTCACCCAAATATTTTATTGTAAACATTCTTTGCAATTCTTCTCTGAACATTCCTAAATATGGCTTCATTGTTTCTCCTTATCACTCTATCCATTTTCCATTTTCTGCATCTAATAATAATTTTTGTGTGACATAGACAATAGAATCTTTTTGATCCTGTTTATCCGTTTTGATTGGATACTGCAATTCAAATATATATGCAGGTATGAATTCACATGTTCCTTCATCTTTACCATTGATTGCAATATATGCTATATCCACTTTTTTACACTCTACATCATCTGAAAGAATTAAGTCTTTATATTTTTCTTCTAGTTTTGATTTTGCTTCTTCTCTTGTAATAATATTATCTATTTTTTCACCACTACTAGTTATTTCGTATATACCATCCGCATAAAAGGCAATTATTTTATCTTTATTCACAAGTGCCCATATTATTGCACCACTGTATGCCATTTTTCCATAGTCATAGTCACTGTTATTTAATGAATATTGACCAACCATCGGACTCATTTCTACTAGGAACACCTCATCATCCGTTGAAAAATCACGTTTCATTGGTTCATTACTTTTATCTTTTAAATATTCCTCATATTCTTCATCGGACATATAATCCCGACTAAGTCTTTTTAATATATTTTTATTTAAAGGATATGACTTTACGTTCCCTGCTTTCATTCCATATTTATTAACAATGCTATTGACTTTATCCTCTGCTTGCTGTTTTGTCATTCCTTCAATAACAGTAACACCTTTTGTCACCTCATCAAAATCTTCTCTAAAATCACCATTTTTACCCCACAATAATGAATCATAATTATCACTATATTCCTTTGCAGTGTAATATAAGTATCCGGGTTCTGTGTATATATAGCTGCCTTTATTACCTCCCCAAGAAACTTCATCTACACTTTCTTCGTTCTTAGTATATTTTTCATCCCCCCATGAAAAGTCATTTTCATCTAATTTGTTCCCAAATTTTACAGGTAAACCATATAATTTAAAATATTCGCTTTCATTTTCTACTGTTGCACTTTGAGTATTAAACTCCACACTATTCTCTCTTTTTTTATTATTTTCATTTATTTCTTCATCTGCACTACACCCAGTAACTAAAACAATCAAGGTGAGTAAAACAATCATTGCTTTGACCTTCATATATACCTCTTTCGGGAAATCATCTCCCAAAGCACTAGATGCTTTAGGAGGCATAATCTGTTCCTAATAATTATGAATTCCACTTTCCATGTATTTCCAAAGAATAATTATAGGTATGAACCTTCAAACGATATTTTTTACCTTTTTGTGCATATCCACTCTTGTACTTCAATGTCTGCTTATATGGTTTTGCCGTTCCATTATAAGTAACTGAATCAGACACTTCTTTGGTCTTTCCCGAATTTGAGACAACATATTTTACTTTGTCTCCGCTAACCAGATTTCCGCTTGTCACTGTAACATATGCATAGCCTTCATTATCATCCTTTGCATTATTTGCAGTATATCCATCTGAACCCTTTGCAATATAGTCAAAGTCAACATCTTTCTTTGCTGCAAATGCCGTTGTTGAAAACAGCATGCACATCGTTCCAATCACTGCCAATTTTTTTAATTTTTCCTTTACCATTTAAAAATTCCTCACTTTCATAAATTATTTAAGTTGTGTTTTTCTACTTTTTACTTTCCCCAATATTAGTGCTAATGCCACTAAGATAATAAAAATTAATTCGCTAGATGCTACAGCCATATAATACTTATAGAAAATTGCATATAGGACAAAATCACCGGCAATAATTCCATAGATAATTATTTTATTTCGCTCAATCTGATAATCCTCTAACGGATGATTTGGATTAATCAGCGGAGAAAAGATTAATATGACTATTGCTGACATCATTGCCAAGCCTTGCATCACTATGTTTGCATATGCATTTTCTATATTTTGTATCAGTAAAACCGATACCCCATACATTCCAATCGAACATATGAAACATACTTCACTTCTCTTACAATGATATCCTCCAACGAGCATTCTTAATGGGATAAAAAATAAAATAAATGCAAGCATATGATGTAACGTTCCGCTTAAGATACTCATCAATAGACAAGCCAATACAATGCTTCCATTTAATAGAATAATCTCCACTGCATATAAATAAATATCATATGAATTAATATCCAAAATTCTATTTTTTATCATTAAGAATGTTATATCTTCCGACAAGCGTTTAAACATCCTTGTTAACCTTCTGGCATTTCTCTCGTCTCAACTTCTTTTGTAACTGCTCTGGCATCTTTGGTTCATATAATCCAAAAATAGATGCAGATTCACCAGATACTGTTGCAATAGACATTAATACTTTGCCAACAAGTTTTCTACTATTCCTCATTTGCTTTCATCTCCTTTCATAATTTTGATTTTGCCCTTGATGTTTCCCCCTTGCAATACGTTCACCTTTCGTATTGCATGTTGAGATACTACCACAAAAATTCTCTCCAAAACCCAAAATGGATTTTTTGGTAATGTTTTTGGATTTTTTGGTATGTTTTCTATAATTTCTATAAAAAAACAACCCCGAAATCAAATTCCAGAGTTACTTTTCTTACACCTTATTTAGTATCATTATTGTTGTAATTACTTCATCTTCATCCTGTATCATTTCATATGTTCCATCATATTTGTCTACAATATTTTTTACATTTCTTAATCCTATTCCATGCAATGCTTTTTCTTTTTTTGTTGTAAGTGGTTCTTCTTTCAATCTTTCTTCATATGAATTGATTACTTTTATTATTAATAACTTTTTTACCTCTTTGATAATCACATCAATGTGTTTTTTCTCTTGTTTCTCACAAGCCTCTATTGCATTATCAATTAAATTCCCCAATATACACACAAGGTCTATATCGGAAACTCTACAGGATGCTGGCACTGCAATATTCATAGCAAAAACGATATTTTTTTCCTCCGCAAGTTTCTGTTTCGTATTAACTATTGCATCCACCACATCATTTCCCGTTTTAATATAAAAAACTTTCTGTGTCAGGTTCTCGCTTTCTTTATCAATAAATTCTTTTACTGATTCTACATTTCCTTCATCCAGCCAATATTTTATAGCAATTATTTTGTGTTTATAATCATGAATACTACTTCGCCACAGATTAAATGCCTGTTCCGTATTTTTCTCTGATTTTAAAATCATTTCATTTTGCAATTCTAATAATGCAATATCCTCTTTCTGTTTATAATTCTCAGCCAGTTTTAATATCAAACTAAAAAACACTATAATAAGAATGATAGAAACAACAAAAAATATCGTTGAAAAAGTTCTTATTTCAGCATTAACGGTTATTTCGTCTTTTCCGATAATATAATAATCCAATGTTACTAAAGCAAGTGCCATAAAACAAATTGCTAAAGTATATCTTTTAGGCAATTCCATCTTGTTTCTAATATACTTATCAATGAAATATATCAAACTAAACAAAATAATTTTACTGATTACTACGCAATAACATCTTTCAACACTTTGGTTCTCCAAAAGATAGTTTGTTGTACTATTCCAAACAATAGCCCCCATTTGAACAACAAAAAAGTCGATTGCAGAATCAATCACAGAAAAAATCAATGTCAGTAAAAGCAATAAACTATAACTTCGTTTATATACCAGACACTGTAGTATGAATAGCATTATAATTCCCAATATACCATTTGCAAACGAAAATAAATCAATTTGATTTACAATCATAACCAAAGTCGCAGCAAAAAAGGAATAGATAAATATTCTGATCCTATTATTTTTTTCATTTTCTATAAATGCTTTTGAAAAAAGGCAACACATCATTGTTTCCGCTAATGTTGCAAGATAATCGACGCTCCAATACAATACCATCATACTTTTTCCCTCCAATATCTTGCCATTGCTTCTTTTACATCTTTTATTCTGCTTCGGCTGACAATCAGTTTTTTCCCATTATCCAGTGTAATATCATGCCCGGAGTATTCATCAATATACTTTGTATTCACTATACATCCGCTATGTATTTGAATAAAATCTTCATCATTTAATTCATGATATAGTTCTTTTATTGTTTTTCTTCCTAAAAGTTTTCGTTCTTTCCCACCATCTGTATATACACTTATTTTTCTTGAGAACATTTCAAAATACATGATATTTTTGTGCTTCAAACGTATTTTTCCATCTTCCGCTTTAACAACGATACTTTTTATATTCTCACTTATAATACGCCTATATGCTCTTTTCAATGCGATTTCTATTTCATCCTGCATTTTAGTTTTTCTGATATATTTAAACGGATTATAGTCTATGGACTCAAACACATACTGCTCATGTGCAGAAATGAAGATAAGTATTATTTCAGATCCTTTCTCCCGAAGTTTTTTAGCGACCTCCAGACCGGAAACATTCGGCATATCTATATCTAAAAATAAAATATCAAATTCTTCTTTCTTGTTTTGGATCAGGTCTACAACCTTTTTTCCATCCATATACGGATAAGTTTCAATTGTGATTTTTAATTTCTCTGCCGCTTTATATAATTCTTTTTGGATCATCTCAAGCGATTCCTGTTCATCATCACATACCGCAATGTTAATTATCATTATATCCCCCCTTTGCTGTACTTTTTTTGCATAAAAGACATTATACCACAGTAAAGAAGGTAATGGAACCAAAACTCTGTATGATGCTTGTACTACATCGTCTTGACCTTTTTGTCTTTTCAAGACCAGAGAACTAATACAGTCCTCTGGCTCTTTTCCATCCCTTCACATAACTTCGCACTATTTCAATTATCAACTGAATCACAAATAAGAGCAGTAGCAAATTGATTGGTAAAAGTGTTTTGATATACTCTCCCCAAAATACCATTACTGCCACATCCATCATCACTATTGTTACAGTCATATAATCCATTGGATTTTCCCGGTAAAAGAAGTGTAGTTGTTCCAATTCAACCACACATTCTTTTCTTCAACCTGCATCTGTTCTTTTATTAATAAATGCCAGCCTTTTTTCCAACCTCCATTGTTGCACCATTTTGCAATATCTCCTTCTGCTTTATTTTATACAGCAAGAATATCACATGATTATTTGTGTACTGTTTAACTTTTGTTTACGAAATATTAAACTGCATTTTTTTCTGTTAAATCTTCCTTTGTGGTTTCATAGATAGTTTCCATCACATCTGCAAAATGACTTTGATCAAAGACTTCTGCAATTTCTTGACTATACTTTCCGGCACTCATACGCCATTCCGAATTTTCAATAATAACCTTTAATTTATTAAGAAATTCTTCACCGGATGTATATTCATATCCATTTATTCCATCTTTAATAATACCACCTAAACAATCATCCTTCCGGCAGAGGAGAGGCAGACCATTGGCCGCAGCCTCAATATAAGTAAGCCCTTGTGTTTCACTTGTTGATGCACTGACAAATACATCTGCTAACTGATAATATTCCTGCACCTGTGATGGTTCAACCATACCTGTAAAAATCACATTACTTCCTATTCCCAAATTTGAGGTCAGTATCTCCATGTTCCTCTTATCCGGGCCATCACCAACAATTAAAAAAATAAGCTTTTGATTTTTCAACAGTGCATCAGCAAAATAATTCAGCAATTCCCCTAAATTCTTTTCCATACCAATGCGACCAAGACTCAATAAAACATAATAATCCTCCGGAATTCCAAGTGCCTGCCTTTTCTCTCTTTGCTCTTTCTCATTCATTCGATAGTTATGCTGTTCTAACGAAATTCCGCTTGGAACCACACTGATTGTATTTTTTACTCCATAACCTCGTAATGTATTCTCTACTTTAGATGTGGGTGCAATGATTCTATTCACACGCTTTAAACGTATCCGCGACCATTTCTTTACCACGCGTTCTCCGATGAATTTACTCGGAATTACATATGTAACATATTCTTCATACAAAGTATGATATGTATGGACAATCGGTGCATCAGTATGTTTTGAAATATGTTTTGCGAATTGAAAACTAAAGAACTCACATTGACTATGAATAATATCAGGCTTCCACTCGATCAACTCATCTATAAACATATTACGATATGATATTGGCATTCGCATATCTGGATAAATAAATCCAATAGGTACGGATTTTATATAATAAACAGAATCCTCTTTATAACTATCTGCTCTATCTGACAATGTAAGAATACGAACATCATGCCCCCTTTTTTTTAACCCTTCCCACAGGTTTCGAACTGAAGTTACAACACCATTTGTGGATGTAATAAGTAAATCTGTTGTGATTAAAATTTTCATAATACTTTACCTCTGTTATTAATTTACAAGACGGTGAAAAAAACTTAAAATCATTTCTCCACCGTCCTGCAAATTATGATTCTTCCATCATATTGGCACCACATTTGCCACAATATTTCATACCAATAGATGTTTTTGTTCCACAGCTAGAACAAACTGTATTAGATACTTTGTTTGCCATTCCTGCATTTAATTTGCCTGTAAGTTTCATATTTATTACCTCCTTGAATTTTGAGGTAGTGTCAAGTTTACTACCTCATTTTTTATTAAAAACCTTTATTTTAGGGAGTTTGCAAATAAAAAGAGCATTTACCTCCCATTTTTGATATAATGTCCTCGACCAAAATTCCAAAATATCAGAAAGGATAAATGCT
>JAXJWH010000095.1:0-4695 GCA_036308125.1 Agathobacter sp. | reverse complement strand
TCATTGTGAAATTATAAAAATTACAGGACAATCATATCGTATAAAAGGAAAAATGGAGTTAACAAAGGAGGAAAATTTAGGTTGTTCACGGAATGATCGGGAAATAAGAATTGAAAAAGGGGCAAAAAAAATCTAAAGTTTAGACTTGAAACAAAAAAACTAGAGATATATTTTATGCCCCATAATGTTCATAATATACATATAAATGGAAATTGCCAAGACTTTATTTTAACTTCACTAAATTTTAATGAAGAAAACTCCAAGTTAACCTTTTCTTTTGTCAGTAAAAAGGAAACATCTAAAGTTATTTGCCCTTATTGTGGCAAATCTCATTGTATGATTAATGATATTCATACTTCAGAAATAAAAGATATACCATATATTCCAAGGCAACAGCAAAGTTATATGATTACATATCATAGATACAGATGTTTATCTTGTAATAGACATTTTACGGAAGATATACCATTAAAAGTACCTAATGCTAGAATAACAATAAGAGCAGCAATATGGGTTAAATGTCTATTAGCAGAAGGTTTATCAATTAATTCTGTTTCCTCTATTACTAATATACATTGGGACACCATAAAAAATATCCATCAAGGCGTTATGGATGAATTGTTGAAAAAACGAGAAAAATACCTAAAAGATAATAATTATAAACCCAAATTCTTAGCGGTAGATGAGTTTGCTATTCATAAGGGACATAAATATGCCACATGTGTTATGGATCTCGAAACAGGCGAAATTATTTGGGTGGGGAAAGGGAGAGCTACTGAAGATTTCAGACACTTCTTTATTGAATATGGAATATCGAACCTAACAGATGTAAAAGCCTTTGCAATGGATATGAATGCATCGTTTAATAAGCTAGTAGAGGAATATTTACCTCATGTAGAAATAGTCTATGATCGTTATCATATGCAAGCACAGTTTGGAAGGGATGTACTTGGAGCTGTGAGATTAGAAGAGGCAAGAGAACACCAGAAGATAGCTCAAGATTTAAAGAATTCACTTAGTTCTGATAAGAATATAACGCCAGAGGAAAAGAAGTCAATCAAAGCATCAATAAAAGAAGAAAAAAGAACATATAGTCAAATTAAAAAATCACGTTGGGCAGTATTAAGTAATCATAAAAATTTGTCCAATGAAGAGAATGATTTTTTACAAGATATTCTAAATAGGCATTCAAAATTATCTCAATGTTATGCAATGAAAGAAGAAATGAGCGCGTTATTTGAATTAAAAGATATAGACATTGCAACAGAAAGATGGACTAAATGGTTTGAAGCAGCAAAGAGTAGCCAAATACCTCAATTAGTAAAGTTTGCAGAGTTAAAACAAAAGAGATTAAAAGGATTAATAGCGCATTCAAAATATCCAATTAGCACAGGGAAATTAGAAGGGATGAATAATAAGATTAAGGTAGCCAAACGTATAGCATATGGCTACCGAGATGAAGACTATTTCTTCACATTGATTAGGTATAAGTCGACCATAGGACTCCCGACAATTCTAGTATGAACCCCGTTATTGATCACTCAGATTGATAACGAGGTTTTAATATGAAGTTAACTTATGAAGATAAAGTGAAGATTGCTAAAGATTATAAGAAGTTAGGCTCTAATCTCACAGCGAAAAAGTGGAAAATTTCAAGAAGGTATGTTACAACTCTTAATAATAAATATAAAAACAACTGTCTTAATAAACATTCAAAAAATAATAAGTACACGCTAGAATTTAAATTAGATCTAATTACAGCTTATGTTCAAGGAGAAGGTTCTTTTGAATCACTCGCGAATAAATTTGGAGTAAAATCGAAATCAATAATTGAATATTGGTATAATATTTATCAATCATATGGCGTAGAAGGACTGATAAATATGAAAAAAACAGGCAGACCCCAAAAGAATAAAAACAAAGATAACAAAAAGAAATTAGATTTAGACAAACTACTAAGTACAGACAAAGAAGATTATACAAAAGAAGAAATAAAAACTTTAAAGGAAGAACTTTTAAGGTTTCGCTGTCAAGAAGAATTCTCAAAAAAATTCGAAGCCTTAGCCCAAGACTACCTAAAAAAGAAAAACAGCAATTAAAGGCTAAGATTGTTTTTGAGCTAAGGCCAAAATACCCATTAAAAATGCTTTTAGAGATAGCCAAAATGAGTAGAGGTTCATACCTGTACCAACTTCGAAAGGCTCCTTCTAAATGTCTTGATATTGTTTATAGTGAGCAAATTGCAGCTATCAAGAAGATTCATTCTGATAGTAAGGAACGCTATGGATATAGACGAGTAATGTATGCCTTACGTAATCAGGGGGTATATCTAAACCATAAGACTGTACATAAGCTAATGCACCATTTACAACTTCATGGAGCTAATCCTAAGGCATATAAGAAATACAATTCTTATAAAGGACCTATTGGGAAGATAGCACCAAACATACTTAATAGAGAGTTTAATCCTTCAATGCCTATGACTAGCTTTGCAACAGATATTACCGAATTTGCTATTGCGGAAGGTAAGCTTTACCTGTCACCAATCATTGATATGTGTACAAATGAGATAGTTGCTTATGATATTGCCAGACGTGCAACCTTTGAACAAATTGACAGGATGTTGAATAGATTTGGAAATGTGCTAAAAAAATATAATGTTTCTAAAGCATTAGTTCATTCAGACCAAGGATGGCAATATCAAAATATTCGGTATAGTAACTGGCTTAAAGAACACAATCTTGTTCAAAGCATGTCTAGAAAAGACAATATGAAACGACCTCCACGAATGAATGCAAAACGTGGATTTACCGTGTAAACTGTAGATGTTAAAAAAACAGAAACGGATTTACCGCATACATTGAATGAATTTACTACATACATTGAATGAAGGTCGTTATGAATAAGATAATATATATTGGAATGGATGTCCACTCTTCTAACTTTACTTTGTGCTCTTTTGAACCAGGTTATGGCATGTCTGAAGATAAAATATTCGGTCAGGTGCAGTTTAAGGATGACCTGATTAAAAATACCGAGAAGTATATCTGTAATCTGAAATCACAGAGAAAGGATATTGATATTGTCTGTGGTTACGAAGCTGGATGTCTCGGTTATGTTCCTTACAGAGAATTAACCAGATCAGGCATCAACTGTAAGATTCTTGCTCCAAGCACCATGGCCGTACAGAAAGGCGGAAAGAAGCTGAAAAATGACTTTAGGGATGCTTTGGATATTGCCAGATGTCTTGCCAGCGGTTCCTATAAAGCCGTTAACGTTCCTGATGTCGAAGATGAAGACGTAAGGGATTACATCAGAATGCGGGATGACCATAAAACAGCACTTAAACAGATAAAGCAGCGACTTAACGCTTTTTGTTTAAGACACGGTTTTCAATATGACAAATCCAAATGGACACTTGCTCATATAAGATGGATTAAACATCTTGAATGTACCAAAAAACAGAAAGAAATCATTAATGAATATCTGGCAACCTACGAAGTTCTTAAAAGCAAGCTAGATGCATTTGATGTCAGAATTAACGATTTTGCGACCAGTGAAAGATATGCTGAAAAAGTAAATAAGCTGGTATGCATCAAAGGCATCAAAACCAATACTGCAATGTCATTCATATCCGAGGTTGGAGATTTTAAACGCTTCCGATCTGCCGAACAATTTGCAGGTTATATTGGTCTGGTTCCTGGAGAACAGTCAAGTGGAGATAAGGTCTGCAGAACCGGAATTACAAAATCCGGAAATACCCATCTGCGAAAGCTTGCCGTCGAGTGCTGCAATTCTTTCAGAAGAGGACTTGTTGGGCAGAAATCTGTTGAACTGAAAAAACGACAGCAGAATGCGCCATCGGAAGTAATCAACTATGCGGATAAAGCTTCAGCCAGGTGCCAGAGAAAATATTACAGAATGGTAAATAAGGGGAAGAATCCGAACATTGCCGTTACTGCCGTAGCAAGGGAGTTCTGCTGCTTCATCTGGGGTATGATGACTTCCAACTATGAATATAGTAATAACGAAGTTAGAGAGCTAATGCCTGCTAACTGTTTAATTAGAGTAAATTTATAGCCGGATGTGATTATTTAACATCTGAAACTGACAGTGATTTAGATAAGACGTTTTTCATCAAGAAGGTTTGAATTATCTACGAAGTAGCTATGATGGCACTATGAACAGTGATCCTCGACAAAAGACAAATAGAATTCGCGGCGAACCATTGACCTGAGGTATCCAATCCACGTATAACAGAGTGGCCAATGCCGTGCTTACACTGAGGAAAATGTCTTACCTAAATTTCTGCTTGACAAAGGTCGTTTCATAACAGCTACTACACATGACAACATTATGATTGAGATATTCTTCGGTAGAATGAAGGTTGAAATGTTTTATGGAAAAGAAAAGACATTTAAGGATTTAAATGACTTAGAAAAAGCTATTAAAGATTATATAAAATGGTATAACTCTGATAGAGTATGTAAAAAGTTAAAAGGCTTGTCCCCAATTAATTTTAAGAAACAAGCTTTAATTTGTGCTAGTATAATTTAGAAAATTAAGTGATCAATTTCTGGGGGCATACTATTCCGTGAACAACCTTTTTTTTTATTGATAAAAGAAAATTATAATGTTCTAATTAAACAAGGTTAAAATCTTAAAGTGTAATAAAATTTATAACCACTATACATA
>JAXJWH010000094.1:0-12945 GCA_036308125.1 Agathobacter sp. | reverse complement strand
ATTTTAAAATATTTGCCAGTACCTGCTTGTCGGCAAAAAGTTCTTTAATAATGTTATCGTACATTTTTGATGCATAAGATGTATTTCTTATGGTTTTGCTTAAGTATGACTCCATAACTGCTTCCTCATAAATTTATTTTGTGATATTATAATACACTTGTTCGAATGCTCTGTCAACACTAAATCGAAAATTTGTTTGAATGAGTGCTTTTGAAATATATTATGTTCTTTTAAAATAATGCAACCATGCCGCAAAGTGTAGATAAGAGAAAATTCAACTTTAACAAATGTCTGACAGCATAATTTTCCGAGGAATATTATCATGCTTTTGTAAAAACTATATTTGAATTGCATAACTATATTTGAATTGCATAACTATATTTGAATTGCATAACTATATTTGAATTGCATAACTATATTTGAATTGCGTAAGTATAATGATATTCGTAAATATAATGATATTCGTAAATATAATGATATTCATAACTATAATTATATTCGTAACTATAATTATATTCGTAACTATAATTGTATATTTGTTGCTGTTAATTATCCTAAAACTGTAGGTGGTATGCTAGATGCACACCGAAGCAATTTTTACTAAGAATGGCGATTTTACTGTCCAATAGTTTATAATAGGCAAATTCCTTACAAATACCAGAATTACGTTTTTAACCCAGAATAATATAGTTTTTACCCAAACAGGCAGTAGTATCATTTCTAATTATAGTCAAATAAAGTAGAAGAAATTTAGGGTGAGGAGGATGATTGTGCAAAATGCATAGAAGCATTGTAGATTTTAAACATTGTAGGGCAGGGGGATGTGGTGTAATATCTTGTTATCAAGCAAAGGCGCTTAAGAGAAAATCTTAGGCGCTTTTTTATTTTGAAAGTCGACTAATAAATATACATTATGTTTAGGAGGAAGAATATATGAGAATTAAGAAATTTATGGCAATGGCAATTATCGGAGTAATGGCAGTTTCATCATTGGCAGGATGTGGTTCCAAGGGAGAATCAAAGGGAACAGAATCCTCTAAGACATCAGGGGAATCAGATAACGTTTTAAGAGTTGGAATGGAATGTGCATATGCACCATTTAACTGGACACAGGATACAGACACAACACCGGACGGAAGTAAGGCAGTTCCAATTTATGACTCAAATTATTATGCATATGGTTATGATGTGGCAGTAGCACAGAAACTTGCAGACGAAATGGGAAAAGAACTGGAAGTACATAAAGTAGAATGGTCATCAATCGGAATTTCACTGGATGCAGGAGATTATGATGTGATTATAGCAGGAATGGGAAGAACAGCAGAAAGAGAAGCATCATATTCATTCACAGAACCTTATTATTATAGAGATAACTGCATCGTGGTTAAAAAAGGCAGCAAATATGAAAATATAAAAGGTCTTTCAGATTTGGCAGGAACAGGCTGTAAAGTAACAACACAGCTGGGAACCGGATGGATTCCACTTCTTGATCAGATTGAAGGTGCAGAGCAGTCGGGAAACTTTGAAACAACATCAGAATGTTTCATGGCAATAACAAACGGTGTGGCAGACGTATGTATCGTAGATTTGCCTACAGCAAAATCCGCAGCACTCACTAATAAAGACCTTGTAATCATTGAACTTGACGAAAATGATACATTTACAGGTGACGATGAAATGGTAAATGTATGTATAGCAACAAGAAAAGATGATACAAAATTACGAGATGAATTACAGGATGCACTTGATAAATTAGAGTGGAATGACAAAGCAAAAATGGATGAACTTATGGATCAGGTACTTACACAGCAGCCGGCAGCCAACTAAAAATATCCCTTTTGCAAGCTGGAAGAAAAGTGAGGTAGAAGTATGAATTTTGAACAACCGGGAAATTCCATTGAATGGATGGTATTTTTGGCAAAAAAATATTCAGACATGTTTATAGAAGGAACATGGCTTACATTATATATTGCAGTAATTGGAACGATTATCGGATTCGTGCTTGGGTATGTAGTGGGCATAGTTGAAGATATGAAGATAAATTCCGGAGATGGAATAATTAAGAAGTTTTTTGTAAAACTGATTAAAATAATATGCAGCATATATGTAGAAATATTCAGAGATACTCCAATGATTGTTCAGGCAATGATTGTGTATTACGGAATTAAAATGGCAGGAATCGAGGTAACACCGGTTTTTGCAGGTATTCTGGTAACTGTATTAAATACAGGAGCATATATGGCTGAAACAGTAAGAGCCGGAATTGGCTCAATTGAGTTAGGACAGCGTGAAGGTGCATGGGCAATGGGAATGTCACCATTTAAGACAATGTTATATGTAGTTTTACCACAGGCATTCAAAAATATTATTCCTGAGATGGCAAATACATTTTTGACAAATCTGAAAATGACATCTGTATTAAACGTAATCGCAGTACAGGAATTATTCATGGCAG
The DNA here is from genome assembly GCA_036308125.1 of Agathobacter sp. GTDB lineage: Bacteria > Bacillota > Clostridia > Lachnospirales > Lachnospiraceae > Roseburia. Next base: position 10,490 of record JAXJWH010000094.1, on the reverse strand, counting down.
CTAAGACGGTAGGTGGAAATTATTATAAATATTTCGAATCATATCTGGTAATTGCAGTAATCTATTTTGTACTTTGCTTCGTATTTAATAAGATATTTAATCTCATTGAGAAGAAAATGCAAGGAAAAACAGATTATGCGCTGGCAGTAGAATATATGGACAATCAATAGGAGGTTACAGTTATATGAGTGAAGTGATTATTTCAATAAAAGATTTAAGCAAGTCATTTGGTGACCATGAGGTTTTAAGAAAAATAGATATTGACGTTTCCGCAGGTGAAATTATATGCATCGTAGGTTCGTCAGGTTCAGGAAAATCCACACTTCTTCGCTGTATCAACAAGTTAGAAAAGCAGACAACGGGAAAAATTCTATATCACAATAAAGAAGTGCGTGATGTTCAAAAGGATATAAACAAATATCGTTCAAAGGTGGGAATGGTATTTCAGTCATTTAATTTATTTAACAATATGACAGTTCTGGAAAACTGTATGCTTTGCACAAGAAAAGTGCTTCACATTTCCAAAGAGGAGGCATTTGACAGGGCGATAACACATCTTAAGAAAGTAGGAATGGCGCCTTATATTAATGCAAAACCAGCACAGTTATCAGGAGGTCAGAAACAAAGGGTTGCCATTGCAAGGTCATTATGCATGAATCCGGAAGTATTGCTTTTTGACGAGCCAACTTCGGCGCTTGATCCTGAGATGGTTGGTGAAGTTTTAAATGTAATGAAGGAACTTGCAACCACAGGACTTACAATGATTATTGTCACACATGAGATGGCTTTTGCAAGGGACGTATCAACCAGAACAATATTTATGGACAGCGGTTATGTGGCTGAGGATGCTGCACCGGCTGAATTATTTACCAACCCAAAGAATCCAAGAACAAAAGAGTTCTTAAAGAGATATCTTGCAGGTTAAAGGAGGCATATTAATATGGAAAATTTTGTAATCACATTTGCAAGGGGATTTGGTTCAGGGGGAAAAGTCATAGCCTCAAAACTTGCAAAGGATTTAGGAATTCACTGTTATGAAAATCGTATTTTAACTTTGGCAAGTCAGTTAAGCGGACTTGACGAGAATTTATTTCATGAAGTAAATGAAAAAATCAGGGAGACAAGCGGAATTTCAAGTTTTTTAAAGGGACTGCCAAGGTCAAGAAATTACATAGCAAGAAATGAAAAATTCGTATCAGATGATAAACTTTTTGATTATCAGAGCCAGATTATTAGAAGTCTTGCGGAAAAGGAATCATGCGTTATTGTAGGAAAATGCGCTGATTATGTTCTAAGGGACAAACCTAATGTGGTTAGTATATATATAGAAGCTCCAAGAGATTTTTGTGTTCAAAGAACCATTGAAAATATGGGAGTAACTGAGGAAGTTGCCAATGCAACCATAGAACGAACTGATAAATACAGAGCGGATTATTATGAATATTACACCCATGGCAATTACTGGACCAATCCGGTTAATTATGACATGACTTTGAATAGTCAGAGGGTTGGAGTTGATAATTGCGTCAAAACCATCGAGCAGTATTTGATAATCAAAGGAATTATCACACCAGAACAGATTAAGAATGATTAATAAAGATTAAATTTTTGAATAAATCGCCATAAGATGTGGCAGAAAGCAGGATATTATGAGATTAAAAGATACAGGATATACAGCAGATGATATTAAAGCTAAAGTAAACAAATATATGATTGAGACATATGAGAGAATGGATTTTTTGTGTGAGACAGCAAAGGACCAGTATTTATATGATGAAAATGGGGAGAAATATTTGGATTTTTACGCAGGAATTGCTGTTAACTCAGCAGGAAGCTGTAATGAGAAGGTAGTGGAGGCAGTAATTGATCAGGTCAAGGATGTTATGCATACATTTAATTATCCATATACAATTCCACAGGCACTTCTTGCAGAGAAAATCTGCACAACAATTGGTATGGATAAGATTTTTTACCAGAATTCAGGAACTGAAGCCAATGAGGCAATGATTAAAATGGCAAGAAAATATGGTATTGAGAAGTATGGCCCAAATAAATATCATATTGTTACTGCAAAAATGGGATTTCATGGACGTACATTTGGTTCAATGTCTGCAACAGGTCAGCCTGGAAACGGATGTCAGATAGGATTTGGACCAATGGCATACGGATTTTCCTATGCTCCTTATAATGATTTACAGGCATTTAAGGATGCGTGTACTGAAAACACAATTGCTATAATGATTGAGCCGGTTCAGGGTGAAGGCGGTGTCCATCCTGCAACACAGGAATTTATGACAGGTCTTAGAGAATTTTGTGATGAAAAGGGAATGCTTCTTTTAATTGATGAGGTTCAGACAGGATGGTGCAGAACTGGTAAAGTTATGAGTTACATGAATTATGGAATCAAGCCTGATATTGTATCAATGGCAAAGGCTTTAGGTGGTGGAATGCCAATCGGAGCAATCTGTGCAACAGAAGAAGTATCTAAAGCATTTTCAGCAGGTTCCCATGGAACTACATTTGGAGGACATCCTGTAAGCTGCGCTGCAGCCCTTGCGGAAGTAAACGAGCTTTTGGATAGAAATCTTGCAGACAATGCTTATGAAATGGGAGAATATTTCAAGGAAAAACTTAAAACCCTTCCTCATGTTAAGGAGGTAAGAGGTCAGGGACTTCTCATTGGTGTGGAGTTTGACGATTCAATTAAAGGACTTGATGTAAAACACGAATGTCTCAGCAGACATTTATTAATCACAGCAATCGGTGACCATATTATCCGTATGGTTCCACCACTTATTATTGATAAGAAGGATTGCGATGAGGCTTATGAAATAATTAAGGCATCTGTGGAGGCTCTTTCATAGATTGCACCATTGAAAATGACATTTAAATAAGTAAAAAGGAGAAAAAATATGAAAGATTTCTCATTTTCCATACCACAAAATATAAAAGCAGGGGCAGGAAGCATTAAATTGCTTCCAGAACTTGCCGGGGAACTTGGAAAGAAAAAAGGGTTTATTATTTCAGGTCCTCACTTAAATAAGATAGGAATGGTGGAAAAATGCCAGAAAGCATTACTAGAAGCTGGCATTGAGTGTGACAGTTTTACGGAAACCGAGGCAAATCCAAGTACTGATACAGTGGAAAAAGCGGCAGATAAATTCAGGGAATGTGGTGCTGATTTTATAGTTGCCTTTGGTGGAGGTTCTCCGATTGATGTGGCAAAAGCTGTTGCAGTTGTGGTAACATATGGCGGGAAAATTACGGAATATGAGGGAGCAGGCAAGGTAAAAGGACCAGTAGTTCCCATCATTGCCATACCAACAACCGCAGGAACAGGTTCAGAAGTTACAGCGTTTTCTGTTATAACTGACCACGAAAGAAATTATAAATTAACTGTTGTAAGTAATTATCTTCTTCCAACCTACGCAATAATAGATCCTGATTTAATTAAGACAGTTCCTGCAGGAACAGCAGCAGCCTGTGGAATTGATGCCATGGTTCATGCATTAGAGGCATATGTATCCCTTGCCGCTTCGCCATTTTCAAATATTTTTGCAAGGGAGGCGTTGAAGCTGATTGGTGGAAACATTCGTGATTATGTGGCGGACAGAACTAATTCCAAAGCCTGCGAGGCTATGATGGTGGGTTCACTTTTTGCGGGAATCGCATTTTCCCACGCAAGACTTGGGGATGTGCATGCAATGAGTCATCCGGTTAGTGCATTTTTCGATGTGCCACATGGAGTTGCCAATGCAATTTTACTTCCAACGGTTGTTGAATTTAATATGAATGAAGCCGCTGACAAATATTACTTCATATATAATGCAATTGCCAAGAAGCCTATTGAACCAGCGGAGTTTACTCCTGATATGTTAAGTCCTGAAATCAGAGTATTAAATCATGAATTAGGAATTCCTGGTTCATTAAGTGAAGTGGGAGTACAGTGCGATAAATTTGATGCGATGGCAGATGATGCTATGAAAAGTGGCAACATTTTTGTAAATCCAAGAAAAACAACTAAAAACGATATCTTAGACCTTTATAATCAGGCATTCTAATATAAGCCGACATTTTGCAAAATCGTGAAATGTCGGTTTTTGCAACCACACAACTTGCCCCCAAAATCCCTCTACAATGTTTGACCGCACAATTTCTCCGGGGGATATTACTATGCTCTTTGGTTTAAAACTTATTTTAGTCTGGTTCCTTTTAGTAAAGTTTTTCTACATGTCTTCGGCTCATATGCATAGTTTTTTAAAATATTGCAACCATACTACAAATTACTGCCAAGGGTAAATTCATCTTCTACTATTGTTTGACTGCGCAATTTTTCCGAGGGATATTACTAAGCCATTTGGCAAAAACTATATTATATTGGGTTTTGTTTAGCGTGTTCGTGTATTTGTTGGCGTTTGTCATTTATAAACTGTGGGTGGTGTGCCGGATGCACACCAAGGCAATTTTAAGCCAGGGATGGCAATTTTGCCGTCCCACAGTTTATAAAAGGCAAACGCCTTACAAATACTAGGACAACGGTTTTTTAAACCCAATATAATATAGTTTTTGCCAAAGAGGCAGTAATATCGCCCCTCACCAAATTACTTGTCAAACAAAGTAGAAGGAATTTTTCCTAGGACAATTTATGTATGGCTACAAAAAATTTTGAAAATCCTATGCATATGAATGAAGACCTTTAGATAAAGTTACATAGAGATAACTTAGGGGAACAGCGTTTTTACAAAGTGGCGGGGGAATATCCTGTGGATAAATTGTGCGGTAAAACATTGGTAGAGGATTTTTTGGGGGTATAATTTGTAGTATGGTTGCAAAAAGTAAAAAATTTTTCACAAATTTTACATTAGTACACACTTAGTATTTACATTATGTATATAAAATAAAGTCAGTGGAGAAATAAATATTTTATATAGAAGGATAAATGCAAATGACATATGAAGAAATAAGGAAAAATGAAGAAGTGTGTGAGCTTATAAAGAAGGGGAATGAAAATCTGGGGATTTTGGGTTATACAGATCATTCAAGAGCACATTGCACACTTGTGGCTAAACAGGCCGCCCGAATACTTACAAAGCTGGGTTATTCAGAAAAGGAAGTGGAGCTTGTAAAAATTGCCGCTTTTATGCATGACATAGGAAATGCCGTAAACAGAAGAAATCATGCTGAGTATGGTGCAATTCTTGCAAATGACATTTTAAAGGAAACAGATATGTCCATAAAAGATAGAATGACAGTTGTATCTGCAATAGGTCATCACGATGAATCATCAGGAGGAGCAACAGATGTGGTGTCAGCGGCGCTTATCATAGCAGATAAAACCGATGTAAGGAGAAACAGGGTAAGGCAAAAACCAAGGGAAAGTTTCGACAAGCATGACCGGGTAAATTATGCGGTTACGGCTGCAAAACTGAAAATAAATCAGGAAAAAAAGGAAATTGCTTTAAATCTGCAGTTAGATACTAACATCTGCACCATGTATGAATATTTTGACATTTTTCTTGGACGCATGATGATGTGCAGGGGAGCAGCGGAGTTTTTAGGGGTAACATTTAAATTAACAGCAAACGGAGCGAAGGTTTTATAGGAGAATATATGCAGAAAATTTATGTAATAGACACAAATGTATTAATTCAGTCACCAAATGCAATAGAAAAATTCGAAGACAATATGGTGGTTATTCCACTTGTGGTAGTTGAGGAATTAGACGGATTAAAAAAAGCCGATGGGGATAAAGGTGCAAATGCAAGGGCAGCAGTCAGATTGCTGGAAAATTACAGGAATATGGGAAATCTTCTAGAGGGGATAGAGCTTGACAACGGCGGATGCATAAGGGTTGAGAAAAATTATAAACAAATTGAACTTCCTGAAGATTTACCGGAAGATAAGTCTGATAACAGAATATTAAAAGTATGTATGGGATTAAAAAAAGACAATGAAGATTCCTATGTATGCCTTGTTACAAAAGACCTTGTCCTAAGACTTAAGGCACAAATCGTAGGAATTAATGCCGAGGACTACACAACGGAACAGATTAATACGGATGATGCCACTTATACAGGAAGAACGGAGGTATATATTCCGGATGATTTAATAAAGGAATTTAAGAAAAAAGGCATTGATAAGAAGAAGGTATATAAATCTGATGAAGAAGGAAATGCAATTCCGGTGGAATTAGTGGAAAATGAATTCGTGATTTTAAAATCCGATACATCCACGAGAAAAACCGTTCTTGGAAGGGTGCAGGGAAAAAAGATTGTGCCCCTTGTGTATAAGAAAAGTTCTCCTTATGGAGTGACTCCGAGAAATGTAGGACAGTATTTTATGCAGGAGGCGCTTATGACAGATGCAAGTCAGGCACCCCTTGTAATAATTCAGGGAATGGCAGGAACGGCAAAGACATTTTATTCTTTAGCTGTGGGATTGGAAAAAGTATATAATTGTCCGACGGATGAATACAGAAGAATTATTGTTTGCAGACCGAATGCCCAGTTTGATGATGACATCGGATATCTGCCTGGGGATGAGGAGGAAAAAATTGCTCCGCTTATGAGACCTATTATAGACAACCTTGAGCAGATTCTTGATTCAGATGATGAAAAACGTTATGAGGATGAGGCTGAACTTTCAGATAAAATAGAAGAAGTTTTCGAAAGAGGTATAATTAAAACGGAAGCGTTAAATTATATCAGGGGAAGGTCAGTTGTTAAAACCTACCTTATAATAGATGAGGCACAGAATATGACACCAAATCAGGTAAAAGGTATCATAACAAGGGCTGGAAAAGGAACGAAAATTATTCTTCTTGGGGATCCAAAGCAGATAGATAAGCCGTTTTTGGATGAAAAAACAAATGGATTAAGTTATGCTGCAGAATATATGAAAGGAAGTTCTTATTGCTGGCAGATAACATTATCATCAGATGAATGTGAACGTTCAGAACTTGCGATGGATGCTGTAAGAAGATTATAAAAAATATATGAAAATTTTTAGAGAAACTATTTCTTTTTTGCGTAAAATATACATATGGATATCTGCAGAGAAGAAAAAGATAGTAGGAGATGTATACAAAATGAACAAAGGTAAATTTGATTGCTACACAAACAGAGAATTATCATGGCTTTCATTTAATGAAAGAGTATTGAATGAAGCTGCAAACGAAAGAGTTCCACTGGCGGAAAGACTGACTTTTGCATCGATTTATCAGACTAATCTGGATGAATTTTACATGGTAAGAGTCGGAACTTTGATGACTCAGATGAATTCCAAGGAAAAAATTACAGAAAATAAAACAGGACTTGACAGTGAAACACAGGTCTGCAAAATTCTTAAGGAAACTAAAAAATTAGAGAAGAAAAAAGAAAAGGTATATGAGCAGTTAATGGGGGAACTTGAACCTAAGGGTGTTAGAATAATCAATTTTAACAGACTGTCCAATGAAGAAGGTAAGGAACTGGAAAAATATTTCGATAATCAGATTGCGCCATTCTTATCACCAATGATTATCGGAAAACAGCATCCGTTTCCATTTTTAAATAACAAGCAGCTTTATGCCATTGTATTATTAAAAACCCAGAAAGGCAAAAATAAAATCGGAATTGTGCCATGTCAGAATACTGTATTCAAAAGACTTATCGAGATTCCAACAAGACCTGGAACATTTATGCTTTCTGAGGAACTTATTCTTCATTTTGTGTCAAAATTATACAGTAAATACACAATTCGCGAGAAAGCGATTATGCGTGTAACAAGAAATGCGGATATAGATGCATCGGAAGTGTATGATGAAGATCTTGATTACAGGGATGTTATGGAATATCTCATTAAGAAAAGAAATAAATTATCTCCTGTGCGTGTTGAACTTAGCCGCAAGATAAATGACAAGGCAAAACAGGAATTATCCAATTATCTTGAAATAGGAACAGGGCATTTTATTGATGTAAATACACCCCTTGATATGTCCTTTGTATTTCAGATTCGTGATTATCTAAGTGAGAATGAGGAATTATTCTACCAGAAAAGAAGCCCTAGAAATTCACCTGCAATCGATTTGAAAAGCAGCATAATTTCCCAGATTGAGAAAAAAGATGTGCTTTTATCATATCCATTTGAGTCCATGAAACCATTTATAAGAATGTTGGAGGAAGCAGCCGATGATGAAAGCGTAGTTTCCATTAAGATGACTCTTTACAGGGTTGCGGAAAGAAGTAAGATAATAGATGTCCTTGTGGAAGCGGCTGAAAATGGCAAAGAAGTTGTTGTTCTTGTGGAGCTTAGGGCAAGATTTGATGAAGGTAACAATATAGAGGTGTCAAAACGATTAGAAGAAGCCGGTTGCCAGATTTTATATGGAATTGGAAATTACAAGGTTCATTCGAAACTTTGTCTTATAACAAGAACAGATAAAGAAAAAGGTTTTTCATATATAACACAAATTGGAACAGGAAACTACAACGAGAAAACAGCCCGACTTTATACTGATTTATCCCTTATGACTGCAAACGAATCCATTGGAGCAGAAGCAGCAAATGTATTTGCCTCATTGCAAAAAGGCGAAATTGTCGAGGAAACCAAGGATTTGCTTGTTGCACCAAAATGTCTGCAGAATAAGGTAATTGACCTTATAGATGAGCAGATTGAACTTGCGAAAAAACAGGAGCCGGCATATATCGGAATTAAAATCAATTCCCTGACAGATAAGGTTTTGATTGAAAAATTAATCGAAGCAAGCATGGCAGGGGTGAAAATCGATTTGGTTGTACGAGGAATTTGTTGCCTTCGTCCAAAAATTGCAGGAATCACTGATAATATCACTGTAATAAGTATTGTAGGAAGATTCCTTGAACATTCAAGAATTTATATTTTTGGAACAGAACAAAATCAAAAAATTTATATAGCCTCCGCTGATTTCATGACAAGAAATACCATTCGAAGAGTTGAGGTGGCAACACCAATCTATGACGAGGAAATTAAGAAACGCATAAGATTAATGTTTGAATGTATGCTTATGGATGACGAAAAAGGAAAAGAACAGGATTCTAATGGTCAATACCATAAACGTATAATAAATAATGTTCCATTTAATTCACAGGAATATTTCTACGAACAGGCATATAATAATGCACCGGAACGCTAACATAATTTTAGTTATGTGAAATTAATAAAAACAGGTGGCGATGATGCAATCGCCCAATGCTGGTAAGGATTTAGTTATATAAAATATGTCACATAAAAATATATTCTATAAAGTTATGCTATATAAAAGTATGGTGTAAAAAATATGCTATATAAAGATATGTAGTATAAAACATATATTGCATAAAAGTGTGATGTATAAAAATATGTTGTATGAGAATATATTGCATTAAAATATATTGCATAAAATTATTCTATATATAAAACGGATATTGTATGATGTAAAAAAATATGCGTTATGAAAATATGCTATATAAAGATATGCAGTATAAAACATATATTGCATAAAAGTGTGATGTATAAAAATATGTTGTATGAGAATATATTGCATAAAATTATGCTGCATAAAGTGAGGTTGTGTTAAGTATAAGCATATACAATACTATAGTATACCAAATTATGTTGTATTAAGTTGTGCATATACAATACTGCAATATGTTAAATTGTGGTATATTAAGTTAAATATACACAATGCAGTAATATATTAAATTATATTATATTAAGTTATAAGATGTAAAAAGATAATGCATTAAATTATGTTATACTAAGCTATGATATGTTGGATTATAATATATCAAAACAGATAAATTAAGTTATGCAATACAATATTGTAAAATATAAAAAATGTTATATTAAATTGTGTTATATCAAGTTATATTACACAAATATATCATATATTAAATGATGATATATAAAATTAGACTATATAAAAATATCATATATTAAATGATGATATAAAAATATGGCATATAAAAGCGTAATATATTAAATGATGCTATATTAAATAGTACTATATAAAATAGTAATATAAAACTATATTATTCTAAATAATTATAAGTTCATACTTCTCCTAATATATGGGAATTTTCGATAAATTTACAGTAAATGTAATGCACCGGAAATTCCCATTTTTAAAATTTAGCATCTGATGTAAGTTATTGGATGACAAGCAATTTTAAACTCAAAGCAGCTCCTGAGATAATATACAATTTAAGCAAATAAAGTAAGGCTTCTGCGAAAATATAGTCGGTGAATATTGCAAAGAAGTTGCTACTTTAAAATGAAGGTCGATTTTTATGTTTGTAAAACAAACAAATTTTCGATTAAGTATTGACAATCAACTCGAACAAGTGTATTATAATGGCATGAAATAATTATGTAAAGGAAGCAGTTATGGAGTCATACTTAAGCAAAACCATAAGAAATACATCTTATGCATCAAAAATGTACGATAACATTATTAAAGAACTTTTTGCCGACAAGCAGGTACTGGCAAATAT
>JAXJWH010000093.1:0-7506 GCA_036308125.1 Agathobacter sp. | reverse complement strand
TTGCAGTGCAAGCAACACTGCTTGAATTGTTTGCTGACTGGTTCCTTCGTTTACTTCGACGGTAGCACCACCTAAGCGAATGACAACCGCAGCCTTCGTATTCTCAACCGGAGTCGTAACTTCGAGCTTTTTGAATACAGTTGGCTTTTCTGTGCAATCATCATTAACAATCGGAGCCGGAAGAGATGCTAACATTTCTTCTCGCAGCATTTTTAGATTTCTGTAGTATGTCTGTTCGACAATGCCATTTGCTTTACACCAGGCTTTTACAGTCATACCACTTGCTCGACACTCGCTAATAATGGATTTCCATTCCTCGCGTTTTATATGTCGACGAACTTTAGTAACTTGATCCATGACTAACCTCCTCGCATTACTACGCAATACTATAACTCGCGTTAATATATGAAGTTTATTATCCCATGGATTATGACTGTGCCGAAAGGCACCAACTTATTGAGCGCTTACTATTTATCTGTGGAAATTTCCACTCACTTGATTTCTTCACGCAACCTCTCACATATTATATTTATCTGTCTTTTAGCGACACGCCAGTGGAAGCGTTGACAGATAAATATAACTATGTGCGAAGTTGCAACATAAAAACCAGTGAAAACCTCCACAGATAAATATTACTATGGGAGTGGTTGCCCTATAAAACCAGTGAAAATCTCCACAGATAAATATTACTATGGGAGTGGTTGCTCTACAGACAAGGTAGTGGCAACCCCCAAAAATAATATTTATTTGAGAGGTTGCCCCATAAAACTACTTTTTGATTTCGCCAAGTTTATAGATGAATTTTACACTACCCTTAGTGCTATCTGCCACCTTAGTGAATGCCTGATAATCATTTCCCGCATCAATAACTGCCTGAAGTCTGTCTGCAAGAGGTTTAATATCTCCATCATATGCATTCACAATCTTATTGATTCCTTCCTCATTGAATTCCACAATTCCGTCAGCAAGTTTATTTGCGCCATCATCAAGTTCATCCACACCGTCAGAAATCTTACCTGTTCCTTCGTAAAGTTTTGAAGCTCCGCTTAAAAGGTCTTTATTATTTGACACAAGTTTACTGCTTCCTGTTGCAAGCTGTGATGTTCCGCTCTTAAGCTGTGTAATTCCATCCACAAGTGAAGGCACTTTATCAGATAAACTTCCAAGTCCGTTATCTAATGTCTTAAGACCGCTTGCAAGGGATTTATTTCCTTCGTATACCTGTTTTGCTCCTGATTTAAGTGAGGAAGCTCCTTTTGAAAGTGAAGTTGCGCCCTTTGATACACTTCCTGCACCTTTGGCAATCTTAGAAGCACCTTTTGACAACTGTCCGACAGCTTCATTTACTTTAACTGTACCTTCATATACTGATTTTGAACCTTTACTTAACTCAGCCGAGCCATTTTTAAGTGCCTCTGTACCTGCAGCCAAAGTCTGAAGGTCAGATGAATTAGAATTTAATCCTGATGAAACCTGATTAATAACTGTCATAGCACCTTTTGCTTCAAATAAACCAGACACAAGTTTAACGTAAGTTGCATTTGCATTTTCCTCTGACATTCCCTGACTCTTTAAAGCACCAACAACTGTTGACTGATTTCCGGCAACTGCTGTCGCAACTTCACCAATGTTAGATGCTGTCACGCCGTCCTTATATCCCAATGCTGCAAAAAGGCTCTTGTAAGAAGAAAATTTTGAAAGTGTTGAAGTTGCTGAACTTTCAAGAGTTGCACCCATGCCGTTTAAAGTAGTCACAAGTTTGTCAACACCAGCATCAACCTTGCTTGCTCCATCTGCCAAAGAAACTGCACCTTCATATACGCTCTTTGCTCCACCTTCAAGAGTTGGTGTGCTTTCTCCTAAAGTATCAATACCTGTTTCAAGTGATGTCACACCACTTTCCAGTGATGAAATTCCAGTTTCCAAAGTCTTAGCTCCTGATGATAATGTCTTTGTGCCTTCATAAAGTGACTTTGAACCTGTAACAAGTTTTGAAGCACCATCAACTGCTGATGTTGAGCCTTCGGAAAGCTTTGTTACACCTGTTGAAAGGGATTTTTTGCTCTTATCAAGTTTGCTTACACCTGCATCAACCTTGCTGATACCTTTGTCAAGGGAAGAAGCACCGTCTGTGTATGCCTCAATTCCTTCCTTTAAAGAAGACATTCCATCTACGAATTCTCCTAAACTATCCTTCAAAGTTCCGGTTCCCTCTGCTAAAGCTGAAGAACCATCCTCAAGCTGTGATGAAGCATCCTGAAGTTTTCCAATTACCTCATCAATGGAATCCTCGTCTTTCTCACCTTCACTGGTCAGAAGACTTCCTGCATTAACAACAACTGTCATTGCATTTGATAATGAAAAATCCTCAACATCTGCTGTCACTTCAAAATATTCCGGAATCTTAACATCTGAATCAAGGTCATCATCATCAAGTCCCAGACTCTCTGTAAGTCCTGGTAAAGCATAACCTAAAACTATATTCGTTTCACCGGAATTTTGCACCTTACCATTTGTAACCTGAACGTTTGTGAAGCTATCGTCAAGCATAAGTGCTGTAACTGCTGCAAAAGGTGTTTTAACTGTAACATCCTCACCATTGACTTTGGCAGTATACTCACTGTTATTAGTATAATTAAATCTAATAGTAACTTTTCCGGATTTTCCAGCCAAATCCTCAGGGGTAATCTCCTTACCATCTAAATAGTATTCAACACTCTGACTAACAGGAACCTGTGTGGAAGTTGTTCCCTGATAATAAATATCGCTTCCGTTAGCCTGCCATGTTACATTTTCACCAGACTTGGAAAATTCCTCCTTGCCCTTTACATTCTTGATATCATCTAAATCTGATACGTCCTTAATTGTGTCTTTTCCATCTCTGTTGTATAAATGGTCCACAACAATTGTCGAATCAACCTTTCCTGCTGCATCTGAAATAAGGTAAACTGTTTCATCCTTATCCACTTCATTTTCAGAAATATCAATGTTTCCAAGTAAACTCTCTGCATCAAGGTCTAAATCATCATCTTTTTTATCCTTGTCATTTTCCTCGGAAACAACCTCGCTATCCTTCTTATCATTGTCAGCATAAACTGTGTAAGCTGAAAGTCCGCTTCCAAGAAGTGCTATCGTAAGCACTCCTGAAATAATACGAACTGAGTATTTATTTGCTAATCTTCTTTTTAATTCAGGTAACTTCATATTATATATCCTCCAATTCCAATAAATCTAATCTACATTTAAATCCACTATTTTTTCTTAAAGCCGCTGCTTGTTGCACATATGAATTTATCAAAAATCATAAACATTGTTGGCAAAATAAATATAACAACAAACATACTAATAATTGCGCCCCTTGAAAGTAACATACAGATTGAACGAATCATATCGATGTTAGAGTAAGCTGCAACACCGATGGTTGCTGCAAAGAAGCAAAGGGCACTGACGATAACTGACATCATGGAATCACCAAGCGCTTTAGAAATAGCCGGCTGTTTTTCCATTCCAAGTGACCTGTTTTTCTTATATTTATTTGTCATCAAAATTGCATAGTCAACTGTCGCACCTAACTGAATTGTTCCAATTACCACGCTGGCGATAAATGGGATAACGGTTTTCGTGTAATATGGAAGTCCCATATTTACAAAAATTGCAAATTCGATAACCGAAACCAAAACGATAGGAAGGGATATTGACTTGAATACGATTAAAATAATTATAAAAATCGCACCAATTGAAACAATACTAACCCTCTTGAAATCCTCATCAGTAATTGTAATCAAATCCTTGGTACATGGCGCTTCACCTATAACCATGGCTTTGTCACTATAACTTTTTACAATCTTATTAATTGATTCAATCTGAGCATTAACCTCATCCGTTGCAGTTGCATACTCTGATGATATAACCATCATCTGATAATCACCGTTTTTAAAAATTTCCTTAACTTTTTTCGGAACAAAATCCTCAGGTACTCCTGGTCCTATAATGGAATCCAAGGAAACTGCAAATTTTACACCATCAACATCATTAATTTCATCAATCATATTTCTGCTGTCAATCGCACTCATATCACTTGGCGCAATAATCATATGCATTGCACCCATGGCATATTGCTCAGTCAGCTTGTCGTTTGCCTGCTTTGAATATGCTGAGTCAGGCATTGTACCTGCCAAATCGTAATAAACATCGGTATTATTGTAACCGTATAATGCAGGAATTAAAATTACAATAAATAAAACCAGAAACAGCTTATAATGACTAGTAATCCAGTCCGAAATGTTTGATATATCAGGAATTAATACTTTGTGTTTTGTTTTTTCAATTGCCTTGTCACACACAAGAATCATTGAAGGAAGAATTGTAACACAACCGATTACACCAAATATAACACCCTTAGCCATTACAATTCCAAGGTCTAATCCTAATGTAAAACTCATAAAGCAAAGAGCCACGAATCCTGCAACAGTTGTAATTGAACTACCTGTTACTGAAACAATTGTACTTGAAATGGCATGTGCCATCGCCCTTTTCTTATCACCATCAAATCTTTCAATCTGTTCCTGATAACTGTGCCACAGGAAAATCGAATAATCCATTGTAACTGCAAGCTGTAAAACCGCTGATAATGCAAGCGTCAGGTAAGAAATTTCACCTTGAATAAAGTTTGTTCCAAGGTTATATATAATCGCCATTCCTATACTAAGAAGGAATAAAATTGGAACCATAACTGAATCCATTGTAATACCCATTACTATGAGTGAAAGTAAACTTGCAATTGCTACATAAATTGGAGCCTGCTGCATTGTAAGATTTTTTGTATCAGCATTAACTGCTGCCATTCCACTTACAAAACAATGATTTTCAACCATCTGGTTCATCTTGTCAATTGCCTCCATGGTTTCATCCGAACCCATGGTATCCTTAAATAAAACTGCCATCAACTGGCTGTTTGCATCCTTGTTGTTAAAAAAGTCATACACTTCGTCCGGTAAAATTTCCCTTGGAACACTTGCATCTGCAACAGTTCCATACCAGATACAACTCTTAACACCATCCAAATCTTCAATATCACTAACCAGTTTCTTAGCACTTGAATCGTCCATATCCTCTAGTATTACAAAAGATATCGCACCTGTTCCAAACTCATCCACCAGAATATCCTGACCTTCCATTGTCTCAATATCCTCAGGAAGATAAGATAAAATATCAAAATTAATTCTTGTGTTTATAAAACTAATTCCTGCCGGTATCAATAAAAGAAAAGACAGAATCAGAATCGGGATTCTATACTTAACAACCCCTTTTCCAAATTTAATCATAAAATTCACCACTCTTTCTATTATTTGTTACTAAATCTGTACCATGTCGCCGTTTTCTTAGTAACATCATCTGTGATAAGTATAAAAAAAAGAATTGAATATTAAAATATTCAATCCTTCAAATCTGTTTTCTTCTTTATACATTTTCCTGAATTTGTATATTGCCTTAGACACTTACCAAAAATTGTATAGTAAAAATGGCTTATATCACAATTCATCCAAAATCTCTTCAAGATTCTTAGACAAAATGTACTGATATGCCTCCGCCATCTCCTGAGGAGTCAACGTCATTCCCATTTTCACCCACTCTTCCGCTGCATAACACATGGACTGGGCATAGTATGTTGACAGAACCTCCGAAGTAAGCCACACATGTTTTGGCTTTTTCCCACTGGAGCGCTCCTCAAAAATATCCCAAAGCATCGCCTTAACACATTTCATGGCAATATCATGGAATTTCACAACACCTTCCATCTTAACTGCATTCTGATAAAACGTTTTTTCCTTCTCTAAATTGGTGAACAAAAGCACCATCGCCTCACCTATCATCCTTGCCTTAATCAAAGGTACAATAGGCAAAAGTAATTCCGTATTTATTATCCACTCAATTAGTTCATATTTATCCTGAAAATGATTATAAAATGTAGGTCTTATAACACCAGCCTTATCAGTAATCTCTTTAATTGTAATCTTCTCAATCGGCCTTGTCTGCGCAAGTTCTTTAAGACTCTCTGATAAAACAATATCTATCGCATTTTTTCCCTGACCTGTCATGTCACCTCACCTGCTTTATTCATCGAACTCCATTGTTACAAAATATCCCTTCTCAGTTTCTTCCACATCCACCACAACTCCCTCTCTGGTCTTAAGTCGCTGACTTACTTCGTAGTTTCCTGACATGGCTATTGCATGCTCGATTGTATAATAATAAGACGTAGGAAGTTTACTCTCTATAACCTTAAGATGATCCCCTACACTTGCAAGCCCTGGTCTTTCCATCTTAAATTCCATCTGTCTCATTTTGTCACCTTCCTTATGTAATTTGCCTGATTTTTGTTTCGTTTTCAGACTTAAATTTTGCTTTTTATATTTGAAAATATCTGTTGCCCGGTTTTGTCTGTTTTTTCAGACTTTGATTTTGCCATTTTGAAAATTATTTACGTTCTGTTTTTTTCTAGGTTTTCTAACTTAATTTTATATTATAAACCTATTTCCATTAAAAACGTATTTTATTTTTCCGGTTTTTACCAAGTTGCTAGGCTTCGCTGCCCTCAGGTGTTGCCTCAGGAGCTGCCTGCTCATCACCACCGTCTCCGCCTTCAGCTCCGCCATCTGATGACTCTGCTTCACCGCCGCCGTCGCCACCTTCATCACTTGCTTCGATAACTTCCTTGCGTTCCTCTTCAACGCAACATTCCACTTCCGTCTTGTGCAAAGAATATGCCACCCAGAAACTTGTAGCACCATTGTAAACAAGAATAAGCCCCATGAAAACAGTGGCATTTTTCATAACTTTATATGCATTTGAAATACAAATTATTCCAAGAATGATTCCCACAATTGAAAAAACCATACCAAAATACCAACTGGAAAATCCCTGTATTCTGGTCTCATTAGCCTTCATAATTCCCTTAACTCCGTCAAACGCCAGCACAACACCTATAATAATAGGAATAAGGCTCGCCACGAGTTTCGGATAAATAAGAAACCACACCCCAACCGAAAGTATAATAAGCGCCATAATCACTGATGCGTTGCCGCCTACCACATCAAGGAAATAACTACACAAATACACCGCACCAATGGTAATAAGAACCAATGCAAATGCACTTCCAATGAGATTAAGAACACTCTCTTTCTTCAATATGAAAAAAAATCCCATCACTACACATATTGTTGACGACAACAAATATTGACTTTTCTCTCCCCTTAGCATCTCATTCATAACAAAGCATCCTCTCTCTTAAGTAAATTAATCGGTATCATCTCATGCCCAAACTATATTCAACATTATAACACTACTAAAAATTATGTTCAATTATAAGTTATCTATATATTTAATCTTATGATGTTGGGGTCAAAAGCCCCTCTATAGCACCTTGAAAAGTTCATATATTTTGTAGTAGATACAAGCCAAAACAGTTTACTTGCTGTATAATAGAGATATCTTAGGAAAGAAGGT
>JAXJWH010000092.1:0-1580 GCA_036308125.1 Agathobacter sp. | reverse complement strand
TTTCTGGATTATAGTTTTTCATATCCAAGCTACTGTCAACAAATGCACATTCAACAATTAATGCAGGCATTGAAGTGTTATTAATAACATATAAATCCCTTCTATCCTTTACACCTCTGTTTCTAAGTCCAAGTGAAGATAACTCTTTTAAGATATCTTCTCCTATCTTTGTTGATAATCCACCTTGATAATTATTTTTAATACATAAAACCTCTGCTCCATATCCACCTGGGCATGCATTATGATGTATTGATACAAACAATGTTGCACCAGAATTATTTGCTGTAATTACTCTTTGGTACAATGAATCATTAAGGCTTTTAGCAGTATTAGGTGTACAATTCACAACCTTAATCCCTCTTTCCCTAAGCTTACTTATTAATGCATTTCCAACCAATCTATTTAAATCATCTTCCTTACGTATTCCCACTGCTCCTGTATCATAAGGGACATTATGTCCAATATCTATTGCTAATATAATTTCTTTCATAAAATTTCACCTCCAATTAAAATATATGGCTTAAAACCATATATACTAAGAAAGATAGTGTAAAGTTTGGTATGAAAAAATAGCCTATGGCTAATTTTTGATAATAATAGAAAAATAACTTTGCAATATCAATTAAAATTTGAAAATTGAATATGACAAAAAGACCTTCGGTATCGGAGGCAAAAATTAAATCAATATTTAATTTTATAGTTTATCAAGAAGGTTTAGATTCTTGCATATGTAATATGGTTTGCTGACCGAGACTGATAAGAATTTGCCATTTTGCTGGCATATTATCAGCGATATTTAAAGCATCCAGTTCATTTAAAGGACGATGATAGTTATATGGGTGAGGTCTTAAAAAGTTATAATAAGCAACCCAAAGAGAGAATCCATAAAGAGCACCTTCGTCACTTCCATAGCCACAAGTAACTCTATAGGAAGATTTGAATGTACGATTTAGACGCTCTACTACTTGCTTAACCCAACGGAATTCCTTAGATACTGGATCTTCATTAGTAAGTCCAATAACTTGAGTTAGATTAAATTCTTTGTTCTCTTCTAATTCAAACTGCTGCTTCGCTAACGGGTAAGCACTATAACCATCGGCAACGAAGTTCAAAGCTTTTCCTGGAAACTCTTTAAATTTATCAAAAGCCATACGCATTGCTAATATACAAGGACCTGTAGCTCTTGTATCAGACACTTGATAACCTAGAATAGATTTTTTACAAGCATCCATTACAATCCAAACATAATGCTTAATTCCTTTAACTTTTATATAAGTTTCATCGGCAGAAAGTATTTTAGAGGGTTTGTAATCAAATGTATCAACAAACGGCTTAATAACAGCAGCTGCTGTTAGAGCATAATTAGCAACAGTTCTATGTGATATTTTTATTCCATGAACTTCTTCTAGAACATGTGAAGTTTGTCTTGTAGACATTTTACAATTAACATGATAAGTAAGACATAATCCCATTATATGAGGGTTAAACTTTTTAAAAGTAAATCCTGTAGCATGTTTTGATATTGGATATAAATCCATCTTAAAGAAGTTAATATTGAATTCACGGTATATATAGTGAAG
>JAXJWH010000091.1:0-128715 GCA_036308125.1 Agathobacter sp. | reverse complement strand
TCGGCAATCGCCTTACAGCAGTTTTTGTTGTGCTGTCAAGGGTGGCGTCACTCATCAAAAGATTAAATATCTGCAATTTTCAAGGTTCGATTGAGCCTTTTTCTTTGGCTCTGTTTTTTCATAAGTCACTTGACACTACCGTATCCTACTATTTTGTAAGTTCTTGTATAATTCCATGCTCCATATCATCTATACTATATACATGTTCCATGTTCTCAAATGTCTCTCTCAAATTACCTCTTGCACTCTTCCAACCGATTCCATCTGTAAACCATACAAAGGTAAATCCATCTATTGTATCAGCTTCCTGTGAAAGCATCTTATAACTTCGTGCAGTTTCGTTAAGTTTAGAGCCTCCACCACCATAGAAGTTTGTTTCAATAGCATAAATCATCTCATCTGTCTTAATTACAAAATCAAATCTCTTTGCAGCTTTGCCCTGATTTGAAAGTGCGGATAAATCAATATTCCATTTAGCTTCAATGTCCTTCAAATACATTTCTTTGAAGTAATTCACATTCTTCTTAAATCCTGCTGCCACAATATATTTTTCAACCAAATCTTCCATTTGGTGTCCACCTCGATTTTTACGTCCATTAGAATCCAATCCTGTTTCAATTCCCAATGCATAATCAACTAAGTTATTCACAAGATGATTTGCAATCATATCAAACAAGCCTGTTTTACGCATAAAAACCTTATATTGCTCTACATCATAATTCATAGTTTTGAAATTATATAAAAATGCACCATCTTCATCCTGTGCATAAATTTCATTGCCACGAACTGCAAGCAATAATGGAATACATTTTAATGTTTCCGGATATTTTTTTACTATCGCTTCAAATTCTTCTTCAATGTTCTTGGAACCAATAAGTGAATTTAATATATTCAATTCCACCTTAATTTCTTCAACATTCTTAACAACCTTCTCAAAATCTATGTAATAATCGTAACTAGAGATGCTAGCACGAAACTTACTAAGCCACTCATCAAAATCTCTCATCTATTAATGCTCCTTTATAGTAATATCTATTTTATCTTCAGAAAATTTCCAAATTGCTTTACATGGATTGTACGAACCATCCTCAGCAATTAATCCAGATTCCTTATACAAATCTGTTACGCCTGCAAGATATCCTCTATTCTTTGCTATCGTTAATTCTTTAGGTGCAAGTCCATTAAATATCACCTTAACTTTATGTGCGTCATTTGATAACAGATTTGTAATAGCTTTCGGTAATCTTAATATTCTTGCTCGAATGTCATTAGCCGAAATCTGTTTATCTACAACAAGCTTAACCCCTTCATTTGTTTCATCTATTGTTCCATCTTCTTTTACCAAATCATCTGTTTCATCCTTTAGTGCATCCATTGCATTTTTACTGAATACAGGTGTAAATACAAAACCAATCTCGTTATCAATGCAGCTTTCAACAAGTGATTTTCCATCTATAAGAATTATCGGACGTGACGGGTCTGCGTCTACAAATTCTTCTGTCTTTTTTGAATAATTTGCAGTTGTAATAAATATCCCCTTACTGCCCGAAGGCATCACGCCTCTAAGTGCCCTGACTTTTTCAATAGGAATTGTCGTTCCTGGTTTATTTCTCTTTGCCTGAACAAAATAATCAACAGCATCTGCCCCAGCAAATCCACCAACACCATATCTTACAGCCTCCAAGTCAATTCCACCATCCGAAGAACGCTGTGTGACAACAACCTCATCAAGACCAATCTTTTCAAGATACACTTTTAAAAATTCCTCAAATGCATATCCACTTTCAAAATATCCATAAAACTGTTCCAAAAACTCACTTATCTTCTCATCAGATATTTCAATATTCTTTCGCATCTCCGTAAACCTTCTCCAATCTCCTCTTGGATATCTCCAAGTATTCTTCGCTTACATCTATTCCAATAAACTTTCGTCCAAATCGTACCGCCTCTACTCCGGTAGTTCCTGAACCACAAAAAGGATCCAAGATAACTTGTCCTTCCTCCGTAGACGCCAATACAATTCTTTCAAGCAAATATTCCGGTTTCTGTGTTGGATGCTTGCCTTCTGATTTCTCCGAAGGTTTCGTCAATGCTCCTGTCCACACATCCTTCATCTGCTTTCCACCATTCATTTCTTTCATTTTTTGATAATTAAAAAAATGCCGAGACTTCTTATCATTCTTCTTTGCCCATAAAATGGTTTCCGTAGAATGGGTGAAGCATCGACATGCTAAGTTTGGTGGTGGATTTGTTTTCTGCCATGTTATATTGTTAATGATTTTGAAGCCTTCCTGCTCCAAAGCCATACCTATCGAATATATATTGTGCAATGTTCCTGATATCCAAATCGTGCCGTTCGGCTTTAGTACTTTCTTACATAACTTAATCCACTTTCTGTTAAACTTGTGTTTTTCTTCAACGCTGGTTCCACTTTCTGAAAGCTTATCCCATGAGCCTTTATTTACCGAAACCATCTTTCCGCCCTGACAAGTAATGCCGTCATTACTTAAAAAATAAGGCGGATCCGCAAATATCATATCTACAGATTCCGGTTTCATTTTTGTTAGAATTTTAAAAGAATCACCTAATATCAATTGTGATTCTTCCGTCTCGAAATATAATGGCACTTTTTTTGTAAATAAGCTCTCCATTATTTCAACTCCTCTAATAATTACATATGATTACTTCCTCACCAACTCTGTTAGATGCATCTGAATTAATCATACGTTTCACACTTACAACATCTATTTTATAGCCTTTGTTACCATATAACTCATTTATCAAGTCCGTATTATGATTTGTGAGCATACAGTAACAACCTCTGGCTGTTAATTTATCAAAAAGATTAGCCAGTCGCTTATGACTTTCTATATCAAATCCTTCTTTTGTATATGACTCAAAAGATGTAGGATTCAATGGCGCATATGGACTATCAAGAAATATAAAATCTCCCTTCTTCGCGCCCTTACAAGCCTCTTCAAAATCTCCCTCTGCAATAGTCACACCTTGCAAATACTTTGAAGTAGCCATAATAGCCTCTTCATCAACGGATGCCCTACGACTATTATTGTACGGAACATTGAAAAGACCTTTACCATTTACCCGATATAAACCATTAAAGCAGTGCTTATTGATAAATACAAACAATGCCGCCAACTCCACATCATACTCTGCCTTCATCAGTTTATCATTATAATGTTCTCTGAGAGAATAATAGTATTCCTTACCATCATCCCACATTTCCTCATCAAGCTTATTTACAACCTTTAAGAATGCTTCCGGTGCGTTACATATCTGCTTGTATGCATTTATCAAAGCCTTGTTTATATCATTTATCAAGGCATTTGCAGGTAGCAGTTCAAATGTTACCGCACCGCCACCTACAAACGGCTCATAATAATCATTATACTTTTCAGGCATTCTTTCCTTTATCTGTGGAAGTAACTGGCGCTTACCTCCTGCCCATTTCACAAATGGAGCTATATTCGAATTACTCATTCTGCTTCCTCTTCTCTATGTCCGCCAAAGGACAATCTTTTACATATCCATTATACTAACAAACATCCAAAATAACAACCAGAACTTTCACTCTTTGTGAATTATCTTATTTCTGAAAAACAAATATATACTCATGTGCCAGAAGTAGGAAATTATTGTTTTGTTTTTCCCAATAATCAGTAGAGCGGCAATTATGCTGTTCTTTAATAATAATCTCTTTATTCACAAAACCTGCCTGCAAAAAGCATTCCATCATACGAAAACCTAACGGAATAACCTTTCCATATTTTCTTACGTCGCCAATCATTACAGCACACATTTTCCCCGTTTTCAGTACACGAAAGGCTTCTTCTGCCACCTTCTGCATTTTAACCAAGAATTCTTCTACACCAAGTAACGAGATATCCCCCTCTATCCCTTTACTATACTTAATTATATTGGCATATGGTGGATGCGTACATATAAAGTCTATACGACTATCTTTGATAAAATGCAAATCAGCAGCATTCCCATTTCTTGTAAATATCTTTGAAGTTGTCTCACATTGAAATTTTAAATTTGTTTCAGATATTGAAACGGATTGCGGATTGATATCAACACCTACCGCATTACGATTGAGCAGCTTCGCCTCTACTAAAGTTGTTCCACTACCCATAAATTGATCTAAGACCCAGTCACCTGGATTAGAATAACGAAGTATCAGATTTCTTGGTACATACGGCGACCAATTTCCCCGATACCTACCTGAATGAGTTGCCCAACTACCTCTGTCTGAAAACGACCAGATTGTTGTTGGTTCGAGTTGGAAACTATTTGGTTGTAAACTTATAAGTCATACCTCCTTCTTTTTACTGATTATTTCATTATAACTCAGATTTCTATAAAAATCCATAGTTAATCCCTTTCACTATAAGTGAATTTTTTTTACATAAATCTCATGAGATAATATTCACAAATAGTGAAAGAGGTGTTTTCATGCATTTCAGCAATGATGCTGACCTATATCGTGTTATAGGCACAAATATAAAACGTTACAGAGAACAAGCTAAATTAACGCAAGTACAACTCGCTGAACAGGCTAAAATCAGCATCAGTTATCTTTCAAAAATCGAAGCAACGGGATGTGATAAAAGTCTTTCTATATCTGTGCTAAACCAGATAGCTAATGTACTTGATGTTGAGATCAATGAGTTTTTTAAGGAGGAATTTCAATGAAATTATGTGAAGCAAAACACCAAATTGACAGACTTGCTTGTATACCTTTTAAGGAATATCTTGAACCATCTGTTTTTCAAGATGCAATGCTCAAATTAAACAAAGGACGTACCGGACAATTACTTGAACTAACAATTGGGTTGAACCTTTCAAATACAACTCTAGACTTTGAAGATGGCGAATTGAAAACAAATAAATGTGATCGTTCTGGTAATCCGCTTGAAACAATGTTTATTACCCAAACTTCCACGATGATGGATGAGATATTATCCAATAAAAATTTCTATCAAACTAAACTTTATACAAAATTACAACATCTATTATATGTTCCTATCAGTAAAGAAGGTCCTCAATCAGATTGGATGTTCTTACCTTGCGTAGAAGTGGATTTAACCAATCCTATTTACCACGAATTGTGCATTCAGTTAGAAAATGATTATTATAATATATGTGAACAATTTAACCATATGCTTCAATCTTCACCAACAGCAATGTTACATACAGCCAGTGGTCAATTTATGCAAATTCGAACAAAAGACTCTAAACCTTATCGTCCAATTTATTCAGAAATTTATCAAAGATATGTTTCTGACAAAAACAGGGCATTTTATTTCAAAAAAGATTTCATGAGATATATTGTTTCTCTAAATAAATAGTTTTTAAGGTATCTTGAACATATAATCAAGGTACCTTATTTTCTACCTCCCCTCATACACTTCCCACAATCTCTTCTGTTCCGAACTCAACCTCAATATCTCCTGTAAATCCCTTGCCATCGCCTCAATATTTGCGTCCATCTGTTCGACAGTCCCTATTCGATTGTGTGCCTTAATCTCCCATTGTATTGTCTCTTTCGAATAGTATTCCTTAGTCTCCACATTCATATATCCATACACCGAATATGAATATCCACTACTTTTTTCGATAAATACCGGTGCTACCTCTCCTTTTGAAGTATTCCACCTCATAAGCCTTGGAAACCAACACAATCCCTCTTTTATCAGTTCTTTGAATGCCTCTAGCAGTTTTCCGATTTCATACAAGATTCCACGAAATGAATTCCCGGCATCAATTGTTTTATCCGCTTCCACTTGATTAGCATATTCTTCAATTGTAGGTGCAAATAATCTGAATGATGAGACAAATGCTTTAATTCTATCGAGCAACACTACCGCTTCTTTTGCTTTATCTGTGGTATATTCAATCTCTTGATTTACAGATTGAAGTTCTAACCGTTTTCCTTCCAATTCATTGGATATACGTTGCGTTTCTCTCTTATCCATATCCGACAATGACTTCTCAATATTCCTCTTACTCTCAAGATATGAAATCTCTGATTTCAGCTTTTCCTTCTTATCCGTATATTCTTGTTCCATAGCCTCATTTTTCTTAACAATGGCATCTGTTTTCTCATTTAGTTCCTTAGTTTGTCTACGTTCCAGTTCCTTATAAGCAATCTGAGAAGCAAGCAACTCAATATCCGCGTCATGCACCTGTTCCTTTATCTGCTCCAAATGCTCTGTTTCTTTTGCTACTTTATATTCTGTTACAGATAAATCATGATTTCTTCCAAGACTTTTTTCTGATAAATCTTCATGCGTATGATATCTGAAGCACATCCCAGCCTCCTCTCGTAATTTATCCTGTAAAATTACTGAAAGCGTTTCCGGTGTAAATACATTTCTCTTCGAAACCTTCTTCCTAAGTCCTCTCTTAGCACCTTCCCACACTGGGACTCCTACCACATGAACATGTGGACTAGCTTCATCAAAATGAATAACTGCATTTGCGATTTTAAATTCTGGCAACAGTTCCTCCAGCTTTTCAATCAGATAACTATACACATAATACATTTTATCCTTAACATCATTATGTGCCTGCCAAAACTCTTTATCTCCACATTGGAAAATAATTTCAACAGCCATATCCTGTTCAAGCCCTGCAACATGTTCGAAATAATCTTCAATCTTTCTGTCTGCTCTCTTCTGCTTGTCATTATATTCCTTCACAGCCTCATCAAATTCTTGATGATAAACATTCCTCACATCCTGAAGCAAATCATCTGTTCCTCGCAAAACTATAATATTTTCTTTGCTATAATCATCTGATTTGTACTTTCTTAAATTGTGTTTTGCCACTCCAAGTAATTTACTCTTACTTGTTATAGCACTTTTCTTGTTGCTAATGTGTGCTGTATACGACGTATTCCCCATAAGCAAATCTCCTCTCTTATCTGTAAAAATTTCTCTCGGAGCATATGCTTATCATCTTGGCTCTGCCACAGATGATAACCTCCTAGCAGTTTTGGCAAGCCAATCCACAATTGCCATTGTGGATGTGGGCATTCGCCAACTAAAAATGCAAGCATTTTTGATTGGCTCATTGCTTACCCAAACTGCGGTGGCTCTCCGAGGGTTTCAATATTAACTGTTACAACTACCAAGAGTTTAATAATCTGTTCTTTTAAGAAATACAGACTCTAAACTCTTATAAGAATTTAGAATCTGCTTTTCCAATCATTCGGATTGTTAAACTCTTTCATCTGGCATAATCCATGTCCAAAAACTTGTTCCATCATCTAACTTACTTTTTCCTGAAGTAATTCCCAGTTTCTTTTTAGCAGATAAAAGAGTATTTCTTTTAATTCCTCTCTTCGCTGCTTCCTGTAAAATATCATTAGATGCAATCTCCTTCGATAAGCCAAAGAACTCTTTGATAAAGTTTTCTGCAATATCCAGTTTCTTTTTGCCTCGTCCTTCATTCCCCATCAATAATTCATCAATAGTAATGTCATATGGACCAATACAAACCATTCCTCTATCTTCCGTCATTTCAAATCCTATGGCATCTCCTGCCGGTGCTAAAGATGATTTGTCATGTGCCATTATACGAATATTCGGTTTGTCCCGAAGCCTTGCTACCAGCAACACACTTCTGGCTGTTGCCTGAATATCAATGGAACCTAACCCTCTATAAGTGGACTTGCTCCCAGATGCCTTATTCATATGACCGATAAGAATAATTGCACAGTGATACTTTTCTGCAATCATTCCCAAATGCTTTAGCACTGGTCGTATTTCATTTGCCCTATGCATATCCACTTTTGCACCGATATACGCCTGAATTGGATCAAGTATTATCAGCTTTGCACTGGTTTCCACAATGGCTCGTTCCAGTCTGTCATCCGTCATACACAGCTCTTTTTCCGTTTCGTCAATGACACGTATCATGGAACAGTCTGCCCCTGCCTTTTCTAGTCTAGGCTTTACCGTATCATCAATTCCATCCTCTGCAGTCTGATAAATAATATGAATCGGCTCATACTCTTTATCATCATCGCAGGGAAGTGGCAAGCCTCTGCTAAGGGCTGCCGCCAACATCAACACAAGTGTTGTTTTTCCTTCTCCCGGATCTCCTTCAATTATGGTTATTTTTCCATAAGGTATATATGGATACCATAACCACTCCACTTCTTTTGAAACCACATCCTCCATATGAATAAGCTTCAATTCTACATTTCCTTGTTCATTCATAAGCATCCTCCTTTTCAACCTGCTTCTTCATTAAAATAACCTGTTTCTTCCCATACTCTCTTATCAGGGCAATAATAGCTATATTCATTTGAATTTCCCACTTTTATTGCTGCTCCGAATTTGAGTATTCCTTGTTGTAATCCCAGCCTTACATACTGTGCATCCTTCCCTATTGCACTTGCAATTTCCTTTATCGGTACATTTCTTCCTGTAAAGGCTGGTAAATCAACCTTGTAAATAACTTCCGGCATATCTACCACCTCCTTGTTTTAATAGAGCATTATTTGCTCTGTTTGTTTTTGTATTATACAGACCTTTTCTTGCTCTGTCAATAGTTTATAATTTAATGTTGACTAACAAATATTAGTATGTTAGATTTACTATTACAGGAGGTTGATGCAATGAATACAGGTAAAAAGATTAAATTAATACGAACTTTTCGTGGATTAACTCAGAAAGAGCTTGGAGAAGCATGCGGAATACACGAAGTGGCAATCCGCAAGTACGAACTTGGAAAGAATCTTCCAAAGCCAGAACAACTTCGAAAGATTGCAGAAGCGCTTAATGTAAATGTGAATTCATTAGTGGAATTTGATATTGAAGCTGATGGAGATGTACTACCATTACTATTTGCAATTGACGAAGTTTTTGATGTGTCTATTAAAGATGTTGATGGAGAACCCGGAATATTCTTTTCCAACAAAAGTCTCATACAGTTTCTAAAAGACTGGCAAGCTATGAAAGAATTACTTTCTTCCGGAAGCCAGACTCAAGACAATTATGAGATTTGGAAAACAATTCGTCCAAGTGTAACAAAGGTAACCCACGAATAATAATCATTTTAGACCTTTGCTATCAGCTTTCTAGTAAATAGCGAAAGGATGGTGCTTATGAAGTTACCCAACGGATACGGAAGCGTTGTAAAACTTTCCGGCAAAAGAAGAAGACCTTATCAAGTACGAAAAACTACAGGTTGGCACTATGATAAGGAAAAAGACAAACAGGTTCAGGATATGATTACGATTGGATATGCAGCTACAAAAGCAGATGCCTTACAGATGCTTGCAGAATACAATAACAATCCATTTGATACCAAATCTGCTAAAATGACATTTTCAGATGTATATGATGAATGGTCAAAGCGTAAGTTTCCTACTATTTCTGAATCCAATGTAAAAGGATACTCTGCTTCATATAAAGCGTGTGAATCCCTTTATAACAAAGTATTCAAGGATATTAAATTAGTTGATTTACAGACTGTCATTGATACTTGTGGCAAGAATTTTCCCACACTAAAGAAAATTAAAGTATTATTTAATCAGCTATATGACTATGCCTTGAAAAATGATATTTGCAACAAAGACTATTCCAGCTATGTGGACGTCGCACAATATAAGGATCGCAATCCTAACAAATACGACAGAAACAAATTTGAAAAGAATGAAATTGATATGATATGGGAGCAAAAAGAAGATAAGCATTATCAGATTGTATTAATGCTTCTATACAGTGGAGTTCGAGTTTCAGAATTGCTGGATTTGAAAAAAGAAAATGTTCATTTGGAAGAACAGTATTTTGATGTTATCTGTAGTAAAACAGAAAATGGTATTAGAAAGGTTCCGATAGCAGATAAGCTTCTGCCATACTACAAAAACTGGTATAAATCCTGTCCGGAATGTGAATATCTACTTCACACAGAAGACGGAAATCATTTCCTATACCGAAACTACTATGATAGCTATTTTAAACCTTTAATGGAACAGTTAAATATTAATCGTACACCCCATTGTTGTAGGCATACCTGTATTTCCATGTTAGCGGAAGCAGGTGTGAATCAGACAATAATCAAAAAGATTGTGGGGCACTCTGGTGCTATGACTTTAACCGAAAAAGTATACACACACTTTGATATAAAGGAGCTTGTAGATGCGATTAATAAGATTTAAATTAAGAAAGGACATTCCCCAGTATTTGTACTGAAAAATGTCCTATACATATCATAATCTTTGTTGCATACCTGTTGCATATGTGTTGCATTTGATGTAAATTCCAGCACATCTGACAACTTTCCACAACTTCTGTAACCCTTGTAAAATGGGCTTTTCTTGATATTCTCGTTTCGAGAAAATTATCTCTTTGAGTACTAATGACTACAATTTCTAAGATTTTATAGTGTTTTGCAACATCCCATAAAATCACGTATCTTTCGGTACTTCTACTATTATCTTGGTGTAACTTTTCATAGCTTGTTGTAACTTTAAACACCAAATAAACACCAATAAGCACCAGTATAAGCATAAAATTTTATATATTCACCGAGAGCACTTGGTTGTAAATACTTATTGCTTTCGTCTAGTTACGAACCCCACCATCATTGTATGAGGTTCTTTTTTATGTCCTAAGCATGACTTTAAACAGTCTATTTACAAAAAATCAATCCTTGCTTATACTATATATTATACTAATCTCGAAAGGAAATTACCTAAATGACATTAATTTCTGACAAACAAATTTACGAAATGAGCAATGATAATAAGATAATAGGTCACTACCCCGAAACTAAAAATTCATCCATAATCTTTTCAGGCAAAAACAACATTTTATATTGTGAAAGTAATGTCAGATTAGAGGATTCAACATTAAACTTTGCAGGAAACAACTCTATTATATATCTTTGCTCAAATCGTCACCCATATAAGTTGTCCGTTAGTATTTTCAATGACTGCGTTTTCCATATGGGTAAAGATAACTATATCAATCAAAAAATGACTATTATTTTATCTGAACAAAAACATTGTTTTATAGGAGATAATGGTATTTTTTCCATCAACATTACAATGCGAAATGCTGACCCTCATTTAATATATAAATGTTCAACAGGAAGTCGTACAAATATAAGCAAAAGTATTTATATTGGCGACCATGTTTGGATTGGACAAGATGTTCTAATATTAAAAGGTACACAAATTGATTCAGGAAGTATTATAGGTGCCATGAGTGTGGTATCAGGAAAAAAAGTACCTCATAATTCAACTTGGGCAGGAAATCCCTGTAAGCAAATATCCGATGATATTTTTTGGGATAATTCCTGTGTTCACAATTGGACGCAGGAAAAAACTGAAAAAAGCATGCAATACTCAGAATATATTTCTGAATATAAACAAGGTTGCCATACTGATTATTGGATTTATAAATATAATTCACTGGAATGTTTAGAATGGGAAGAATTAGAACAACACCTTTCCTATCCATTATCATCATTGAAAAAATGTGAATATTTACTTCAGCTTAATGAATGTAAAGCAAAAAATCGATTTGCTCATTCACGCTGACAACACCTACTTAATGCACTGCATTTACATTAATTTAATACCTTTAATGTAATCTAACATTACAGGGAGACACTTTTCAACAAGTATCTCCCTATTTTATTTATCTAAAAAAATAATATTCTTACTCATTGTTCTTAGGGATATTTTTCCTTGATTTTAAGGGTTTTAACGGTAATTTACCGCTATTTACTCTAAATAATATACCCGTCAAAAATTAAATTTGTCAAATACAAACATTATTTTAATAGCTGAACAGGTTCTAAATCCTCGAATTCTGATACTATCGTATGCAAATCACATCCATGTAATTTCTGTCTAATATATCTAATTTGGCCTTCGGCAAACTGTTGCTTAATTCTCTGCGGATATACACCTCTTGTATTAACAAGTGTAATATACTGACCTGCTCTTTGTCTCGTTGGTTTCTTGATGAACAACTTATCTAGTTGTTTTTTCATATTCTGTCTACTGATGATATTTCTATGCAAACCTAATCGGACAATCATTCTGTTAATACGTTCTACTTGGAACTGTTCCTGCATTACGTCTGCTACTGTCACAGACTTAGCATTATGAAAGAAATACCTTAATGTCTGTCTACGAAACTGGAACTCCAAACGAATGTAATCATGCAACTCATCATTTAACTTCAAGTAATACTCGCAATCATTGTTTACATGTGTTGGTATTGCTTCTGATGATGTTTCATACATTTCCTGTACTTTTGGATAAATACGTACTACTGTACCTGCACCATTATGCTTTTTTAAACTGCTATTGAGGTAATATGTATTTTTATATTTATACGGAACATATGCACCTAATGACAAGTGCTCATATGCCTTTAAATACCAGTTTCGTAATCTAGGCTCAATTCTGTGTAGCAAAAACAAATCAAGCCTTGATACCTGCCATACAGACAAATCGTAAGGTGGTAACGTGTTTATATCAAATATCTCGGATAAAACGTCATTAACCACTGTATACAAAGAACTATCAATATTATCACCCATTACAGGATAAAGATTGTTACCTCTTAACAATTTAGGTAAGCTGAACGTGAGCCATATCTGACCTGTACCATATCTACTTGGGTAATATCTACAAGTAAGCTTTTTGTATCGTACAAAAAAATGGTTATCTTCCCTATTCTTTTGCTTAAGGAATTTCCATGACGCATGATTATTACTAATTACTGGTGTTGATGAAACTTCTACATAAGCAACCATAGTGTCTATATAACACTTCATAATAATACACCTCTTTTCTTTAGAGGTAGCTTATCATAATTATTTATAGCAGTAAAGATATTTTTATATCTAATAAATATAAATAATTATTGACATCTGTAATTTATAGATATATACTTACAAAAACAGATAAATTTTACATCGTAAATATCTATTATTTAATCTTAACTATTACAGAAAGGGGTAATGAACATGGCATTACGAATTGATGAAACTGTTGCTCATAATCTAAAACTTATACGAGTTAGACACCACTTAACACAGCAGGCACTTGCTGACAGAGCCAATTTATCAAAGCAAACCATTAGTAACTTAGAAAAGGGACAAGGTGCAAGCTCTAAAACCATTGAAAGACTTGCAGAATGTCTTGATGTATCTCCACTTACTTTTTATCAAGAAGTGTCAGAAAGAAATGACCTCAAGTTAATTCGTGTTTCTTCACCTAGCAGTGATAGCTCACAACCATTAATCTATATTACCGAAATCAACAATGTATTTAATCGTGCAATTAACGATACTAAAGAACACATTTACTACAAACGAGTAGTACCAGTCATTAAAAACTTCTTCAAAGCTAACATGGATAACATACTGCGTAATCTCGACACCGAAATCAACAGCAAGAACTACCACATCATTTACGCAGTAGAAGAAACTCTTATGGGAAATATTAAACAATCTATATTTAACAATGATGATGAATTAGATGACCTTATAGAAGAATAGAGGTGATGCACAATGCAAATTCAAGCAACATCTAATGACATAATTTTTGCAAGAAAGACACCTTTTTTTGATGATGTACCATTATTCATTCCAAGTAATGCGGACAAGAAAAAAACACGTCCCAAAAGAAAACCACAGGATGAACATGCTCCACGCATGGTTACAATCAAAGAGCTATCAGAACTTACTGGACTAAGTCAATATTGCATTAGAGGTCTTTGTAAACAAGGCATAATTAAATGTATCAAAGCAGGAACAAAGTCCTTGATAAACTATGAAAAATTTCTAGAATACATGAATAGAGAACTATAACTTTATATTTACAGGGTACAGGGGCAATGTCAATCGTTTGACACTGCCCTTTATCATACAAAAAAAGAAAGGAGCTATTATTATGGCTAAAACAAAGACGCGTAGAGTAGATACTGGAATTGAACAAAGGGGTGACGCCTATCGTTTTACTGTTTACATGGGTTACGATAGAAATGGTAAACAAATTCGCAAAACAACCACCTTTGTACCACCAACAGGATTAACACAAAAGAAGGCTGATAAACTGGCAAAAGAGGAATATATTGACTTCTCAAATCGTTGCAAAGGATTGTTCAACCTCAAAGAAAATATGAGGTTCTCGGAACTGGTTGATGACTATTTTCGCTTATATGCCCCAAATAATCTTAAGCCTGTTACAGAATACAATTACAAGCAACACATTGATTATCACTTCATGGAATACTTTGGTAACAAAAAATTAAAAGACATTACCACCGCTTCAATCAACCATTTCTTTGCCACTCACAAAACCATGGTTAAAGGTGAAATGAAAACATTATCTCCTGCTAATGCCAAGAGAATATATTGCATTTTGCAGAGTTTATTTAAGTTTGCTGTTATACAGGGTTGTATTAAAGAAACCCCTTGCAGAAATGTTCTATTACCTAAAAAGAGCCCACTAGAGGAGCAGAAACAAATGCATCTAACCGCAGAAGAATTACCAAAATTCTTAGAGCTCTTTACCAAAGAATACTCTGCTTTTAATACTATTATTTTAACACTACTCCATACAGGTATGCGTTCAGGAGAATGCTTAGGTTTACAATGGGAAGATATTGATTTTGAACAACGTAAAATTCATATCAGACATAACTTAACTGATGTTGCAGGTAAACACTTTCTTACTACACCGAAAAGTCCTACAAGTATCAGAGATTTATACATGAACGATAATCTCATGGCATTACTCAAAAAACATAAGCATGAGCAACGTAAATTACAAATGGCATTAGGTTCGTCTTTCTCACATCCCGAAATGGTGTTTACTTCTTCTACTGGTAATTATAAGGACAGAAGTAGTTTAAACACATCGTTAAAACGTTTTTTAAAAGGTACTGGATTTGAGTATTTGACTTTACACAAATTAAGACATACAAATGCTACTCTATTACTTAATAATGGAATTGATTTAAAGATTGTATCAGAACATTTGGGTCATGCTGATATTCACATCACAGCAAATACTTACACCGCTGTTTTAGATAGTTCACGCATTAAAACTGCGAACCTTATGGAACAACTTTTAGCAGAACAAACACCAAATAAACACCAAATGGCTAGAATTGGGTAAAAGAAAACCCTCGAAAACGTTGAGTTTCCAAGGGTTTGTAAGTTCTTGATAATTATCTTTTTGAGAACTGTGGTGCTCTACGAGCAGCTTTGAGACCGTATTTCTTACGCTCTTTCATACGTGGATCTCTTGTTAAGAATCCAGCAGCCTTAAGTGTTGGTCTGTAAGCTTCTGCATCTACCTGAAGTAATGCACGAGAAATTCCGTGACGAATTGCTCCAGCCTGTCCTGTGTATCCACCACCCTTAACGTTAACTAATACGTCAAATTTGTCAACTGTCTCAGTTGCAACTAATGGCTGACGAACAACAACCTTTAAAGTCTCAAGTCCTAAATACTCATCGATATCTCTTTTATTAATAGTAATCTTTCCTGTTCCTGGTACTAAATATACTCTAGCAACAGATGATTTTCTTCTTCCTGTTCCATAATACTTTGCAGTAGCCAATGTTCTTTACCTCCTTTGATTAAACTTCTAATGACTCAGGTTTCTGAGCTGCATGTTTGTGATCTGGTCCAGCATATACGAATAATTTCTTATACATCTGGCGTCCAAGAGGTCCCTTTGGAAGCATTCCCTTAACAGCGTACTCGATAACACGCTCTGGGTGCTTAGCTAACATCTCTTTTAATGTTGTCTCTTTCATTCCACCAATATACTCTGAATGATGGTAATAAATCTTCTGATCTAACTTCTTACCAGTTACTTTGATCTTCTCAGCGTTAACTACGATTACGTAATCACCTGTATCAATGTGTGGTGTGAAGATTGCTTTATTCTTTCCTCTTAATACCTTAGCAACTTCTGATGCTAAACGTCCTAATGTCTTACCTTCTGCGTCTACTACATACCATTTTCTATCAATTGTAGCAGGACTAGCCATAAATGTTTTCATCGGTTTTCCTCCTTAAATACTATGCCCTTGTCAGTCAAAGCCGACAGAACAAATACAATAAATACTTAAGACGCGCTTCTGGAATCTCGTATGTCCGGACGCTACTCCCGCGCTTAGGCTCTCAAATTCAAATCCTTCAGATTGTTGAGAAATGGCAATCTGATATCAAATCATCCTCAAGCTTATCTTCTATATAATATTAAATGCTAACCGGGGCTTTGGTTCGCATTTACATCCTATCACAGACTCGAATAGTATACTCTAAAATAGTAAAAAAGTCAAGCCTATTTTTCATATTCTAATCCAATCATTGTAAGCCCATGTGCTGGTGCCGTAGGCCCTGCGGTGCTTCTGTCTCTTGCCTCTAAAATATTTACCATTTCTTCTGGCGAAATATCTCCGGCACCTACTTTTATAAGCGTTCCTGCAATGATTCGAACCATGTTATATAAAAAGCCATTACCTTTTACACGGATTTTTATAATTTCATCCTCTTTATCCACAATGCAACTGTAAATTGTTCTAACAGTTGTATTAACCTGTGAATCAGAAGAACAAAAGCTCTTAAAATCGTGCTCTCCCTCTAAATATTTTGATGCTTCTTGCATTTTGGCAATATCAAGGGGATAATGATAAAAATATGTATCCAGTCTTCTTGTAGGCATTCTAAAAGTCCTGTTTAATATTCTGTATTCATATGTTTTTTTGCTTTTAGAAAATCTTGGATGAAAATTTTCATCCACTTCCTCTGAACCCTGAACAACAATATCTTCGGGTAATTTCTGATTAAGTGCATAACTTATTTTTTCAGCAGGTATTCTTGTATTTGTATCAAATATACAAACATTGCCAAGAGAATGTACTCCTGAATCAGTTCTGCTTGCACCTGTTACTTTAATTTCTTCACCCAAAAGCCTTGTAAGGTGTGTATTTAGTACCTCTTCAATGGTTATTCCATTCGGCTGAATCTGCCATCCACAGTAATTTGTGCCATCGTAGGCAACAGTCATTTTTACTCTTTTCATCTTATAATTCCTATTAAACCAGATATGATATGTGTTTTCCTAATTATAATTCCTGTCAAACCAGATATAGTATATATTTCCCTACTATAATTCCTATCAAACTAGATATAGTATATATTTCCCTACTATAATTCCTATCAAACTAGATATGGTATATATTTTCTTAA
The DNA here is from genome assembly GCA_036308125.1 of Agathobacter sp. Lineage (GTDB taxonomy): Bacteria > Bacillota > Clostridia > Lachnospirales > Lachnospiraceae > Roseburia. The sequence goes on along the minus strand of JAXJWH010000091.1, from coordinate 111,449 downwards.
TAATATTACACCAACTAAAAATGCAAATATGATTAAATATGCTATATGGTCTTCTTTTGCATATTTTAATGGTTTCATTTTCGTTCTGCCTTTTCCACCTGTGTAACACCTTGCTTCCATTGCCATTGCCAGATCATCAGCTCTTCTAAATGCGGAAACAAATAATGGAACTAAAATCGGAACCATGTTTTTTGCCTTGGTAATAAGATTTCCATGTTCAAAATCAACGCCTCTTGCCATTTGAGCTTTCATTATCTTATCTGTTTCTTCTATTAAAATGGGGATAAATCTCAAAGCAATGGACATCATCATAGCTATGGCATGCACCGGAATTTTAATTTTATTAAGGGGTGCAAGAGATTTTTCCAATCCATCTGTCAGCTGATTAGGTGTTGTAGTTAATGTCATAAGCGATGTTCCAATTATAAGATATATTAATCTAAGTGTCATTGTTGCCGCTGTTATAATTCCCTTATCCGTTATCTGAAACATCTTGTATTTCCAGAATACAACATCTCCAGGTGTCATAAAAAGATTAAAAGTTGCCGTTATGACCAATAGCATAATAATTGCTTTTAGTCCCTTCATCATATATTTAAAGGGAACTTTGGAAAGCTTTATGGCACCAATTAAAAATAAAGTTATCAGTGCAAATCCTGCAAATCCTTTGTAAAGGAAAAGAGCAATAATATATATCATTGTTGCAAAAAGCTTCACTCGTGGATCTAACTTATGCACTACAGAATCAGCCGGATAATATTGCCCTATAGTAATATCTCGTATCATATTATTTCTCCCTATCCTTTATCAATTCCAAACACTTTAAGAATACTTCTTTTTGCCTCATCAACAGTTGTAACATCTGTATCCACTGGTATTCCTTTTTCCTTAAGTTCCTGCATAAAATAGGTAACCTGTGGTGCTGCCAGTCCTATTGCCTCTAAATCCTTGTAATGCCTGAATACCTGTTTTGGAGTACCATCGTACATAACCTTGGAAGAATTCATTACAATAATCCTGTCCACATAATTGGCAATATCTTCCATACTGTGAGATACTAAAATTACTGTTATTTTCAATTCCTTATGCATATTTGCAATAAGTTCTAAAATCTCATCTCTTCCCGCGGGATCTAAACCTGCCGTAGGCTCATCGAGTATCAACACCTGTGGTTTCATTGCAAGTACACCGGCTATCGCAACTCTCCTTTTTTGACCTCCTGATAATTCAAAAGGCGGCTGATAAAACAATTCCGTTGGAAAATTAACATTTCTAAGGGCTTCATATGCTCTTAATTCTACAGTTTTTTGGTCCAGTCCCTGATTCTTAGGTCCAAAACACACGTCATCAAAATTAGTAGTTTCAAATAACTGATACTCCGGATACTGAAATACCATTCCAACTTTGGTTCTAAGTGCCTTTAAGTCATAATCATCATCATAGATATCCTGACCATCAAAATATATATGACCTGATGTTGCCTTCAAAAGACCGTTAAGATGCTGTATAAGTGTAGATTTTCCTGAACCTGTATGTCCTATTATTCCTATGAATTCCCCGTCATTAATCTGTAAATTAATATCCGTTAGTGCCTGCACCTTATAGGCGGTATCCTGGCTGTAACAATAATTGACTTTATCCAATATAATTGACATCTGCTAGACCTCCCCATAAGTATTAATATTGCAGGACAAAAGTGCATCCACCAATTCTTCCCTTGTTAAAATCCCCTTTGGGATAGGAAGTCCTGATTTTCTTAATTCCTCAGCCAGCAATGTAATTTGAGGAACGTCAAGCCTATGGGACTTCAATTCATCTACCCTCGAAAAAATATCCCTTGGAGTTCCATCCATTACTATACTTCCTTTTTCCATTACATACACATAGTCAGCATCAATTACTTCTTCCATGTAATGAGTGATTAGAATTATGGTAACGCCTTTTTTCCGGTTTAGTTCATGTGCCGTTTTAATTACTTCTTTTCGTCCATTAGGATCAAGCATTGCTGTAGGTTCATCAAAAACGATGCATTTTGGCTCCATGGCAACTATTCCGGCAATGGCAACTCTTTGCTTTTGCCCGCCGGATAATTTATTTGGTGAATGTTTTCTATATTTGGTCATTCCAACAGATTGGAGGCTGGAATCTACTTTATTCCATATTTCATCAGTTGGTACACCAAGATTTTCAGGACCAAATGCGACATCCTCTTCAACAACGCTGGCTACAATCTGGTTATCCGGATTTTGAAAAACCATTCCCGCAGTACGTCTTACAGGATTTATATTTTCTTCCTTGGAAACATCCATATCATCCACCCATATGCAACCTTCCGTTGCTTTAAGCAAACCATTAATGTGCTTTGCCAAAGTGGATTTACCAGAGCCATTGTGTCCTAAAATAGCAATAAACTGCCCTTCTTTTACATCAAGATTTACTCTGTTAAGGGCTGTTGTTATGGATTCAACATTCCCATCTTCATCTCTTCTAATAAATTCATGAATTAATTTACTTGCTTTAATTATCCCCATATCAATCATCCCAACTCAGTCTGTGGAGCTGTCCTTCTAATTTCATATGATCAAATTCATTTTGTCTAAGGGCTTCATACAATACAATTGCAACGGAATTTGATAAATTAAGAGAGCGTGTTTCTCCAATCATTGGAATTCGAACACAGGTGTCAGGATTATCTTTTAATATTTCTTCCGGTATTCCTGCACTTTCCTTACCAAACATAATATAACAATCAGGCTCATAGCTGACATCTGAATATACATGTCTGGCTTTTGTTGTTGCATAATAGACCTTAGCACCTGGGTTTTTCTGACAAAAATCCTCCCAGTTAACATATGTCACAACATCAAGATTTTTCCAATAATCCATTCCTGCTCTTTTTAAAGCCTTCTCACTAAGTGAAAATCCCAAAGGTTCAATAAGATGCAATCTTGTTCCCGTTGCATAACATGTACGACCTATATTTCCTGTATTTGCCGGAATCTCCGGCTCATATAATACTATATTTAACTCTGCCATCTTTCTGCTCCCAAAAAGCTAAAGCCTAGGCTTTAGCTCTTAAATCATTAATAAATTCTTCAAGTCTTCCAAGTGCAACCTTAAGGTCTTCAATTGAATATGCATATGATATTCTAAGGAATCCCTCTCCTGAATCACCAAAAGCTGTACCTGGTACAACTGCTACTTTCTTAGCCTTAAGAAGTTCTGTAACAAATTCATCTGAAGTCATTCCAAATTCCTTAATACAAGGGAAAATATAGAATGCGCCGAATGGTTCAAAACATTCCAGTCCCATCTCTTTAAATCTGTGAAGGAGATATCTTCTTCTGCGGTTATATTCTTCTCTCATTGCCGCAACATCATCATCTCCATCTCTTAAAGCTGCTACTGCTGCATACTGACTTGTTGTAGGTGCACACATAATTGCATACTGATGAATCTTAAGCATCTGCTTAATGATAATTTCTGGTCCGCATGCATATCCAAGTCTCCACCCTGTCATGGCATGTGATTTGGAAAATCCGTTAATAACAATTGTTCTTTCCTTCATTCCAGGAAGTGATGCAATTGTAACATGCTTGTCTAAGTATGTAAGCTCAGAATAAATCTCATCACTTAATACATATAAATCATGGTCAATAATAACCTTGGCAATTGCCTCTAAATCCTTCTTCTCCATTACTGCACCTGTTGGATTATTTGGGAATGGAAGAACTAAAAGTTTAGTCTTAGGTGTAATTGCTGCCTCAAGCTGCTCAGCTGTAAGTCTGAATTCATTTTCTGCCTTAAGCTCAATAATAACTGGAACACCATTTGCTAATGTAGCACATGGAACATATGATACATAACTTGGCTGTGGAATTAAAACCTCATCACCTGGATCTAACATTGCTCTCATGGCAATATCTATGGCTTCACTTCCACCAACTGTTACAAGTATTTCTTTGTTATAATCATATTCAACTTCATAACGTCTTTTAAGAAATTTTGAAATTTCTATTTTAAGTTCTTTAAGTCCTGCATTAGAAGTATAAAATGTCTTTCCCTTCTCTAAAGAATAGATTCCCTCATCCCTGATATGCCAAGGAGTGTCAAAATCCGGTTCTCCTACACCAAGGGAAATAACATCAGGATCGTCCATCTCAACTACGATATCAAAAAATTTACGGATACCTGATGGAGCTATAGTGGTAATTGTTTGTGATAAAGGATTTCTCATTATGCCATCATCTCCCTTTCGTCCTTCTTATTTCCTGATACCATGATTGTTCCATGATCTTTGTATTTCTTAAGGATAAAATTAGTTTTTGTGCTAAGTACCTGATCAAGTGTTGATAATTTATCTGTAACAAAAGAAGACACTTCTCTTAAAGTCTTTCCTTCCAATGTAACCATAAGGTCGAATCCGCCTGAAATAAGATATACTGAATTAACTTCAGGATAATTGTAGATTCTTTCAGCAACTTTATCAAATCCCATTCCTCTTTGAGGAGTAACTCTTACTTCAATCATTGCAGTTACTTTCTCAATTCCTGCCTTATCCCAGTCAATAAGTGTGTGGTAACCACAGATAACATGCTCCTTTTCCATTTCCTGAAGCTCATTTACAACAGTGCTTTCATCAACTCCAAGCATAATTGCAAGTTCTTTAAGATCTATTCTGCTATTCTTCTCTATGAATGTTAAAATTTTTTCTCTCATTTTTTCTTCCTCTCTGACAATCATAATTATTGCATTATTTTATAAATCTCATCTGTCTGGGCAACTTCAAGGAAACGTCTTTCCTCTCCTTGTATAATAACTCTGTCATTACTATCTGTTGCAACTCCGATAACAGATGCATTAATATTATTTTTTTCAAGTTCACGAATAATTCTGCTTCCATCGTTGGTTCCAATTAAAAGGCATCCGCCTGAAACCAGTTTATATGGATTAATATTAAAAAATTCACTAATTTCTATAGTTTCCTGCTTTACAGGAATCTTCTTAAGGTCAATATCAAGTCCAACGCCTGAGCCTGCAGCCATCTCCCAGAGAGCTGCAAAAATTCCCCCCTCTGACACATCGTGCATAGCACAAACGTCAGACTTCGTGGCGACTGCGGCCTCCGATTGTATTGACAGATAGTCTGCCATGGTTTTTGCCTTATCTATAAATGGCTTGGCATAGCGGCTTCTTAATTCTTCTTCCCTCTCCATTGCCAGAATCGCCGTTCCTTCTAATCCAATCCACTTCGTTGCAATTATATCCATTCCAGGCTTTAAACCATTTGGTTTGATGTAACTTTCCAAAGCGCTCTCCCCTATAGCAGAAATTACAACAACACAATTATTTACGGCTCTTGAAACCTGAGTATGTCCGGAAATTATGGAAACGCCTGCCTCCGCACACACACTGTCCAAGCATCCCATAAGTTCTCTTAGTTTTACTTCATTCCATGAAGTAGGAATAATAAGTTCCACTGTAACAGCCAGTGCTTTATTCCCCATTGCTGATACATTGTTGACAGCACCAAATATTGCAATTCTTGCAAGCAGGTTCATATTATGTATATCTAATGTAATAATAGAACTTGCCGTACCAATTGCATCACTGTGGGATATATCAATTATCCCACAATCATTTCCTACTTTCGAATCAACCAAAACTTTCTCGTTTGAATTATGAATTTGTTTAAGAACTGATCTTTTTAAAATTGCTTCTGATATCTTACCGTTTTTCATAATTTATCCTTATATCCAATTTAAGCTGCCCAATATAAGGGCAGCTTTGCTTTAATCTTCTTTATCGCTATTGTTATCTGAAGAATCTCCCTTAGAATTATCTTTTTTAGAAGAAGAATCATCCTTGTTTGAAGATGTGTTATCTTTGTTTGCCTTATCTGTCTTGTCAGTCTTCTCTTTCTTCTTATTGTCCTTCTTTTCTTCCTTAGCTTCTTCTTTCTTCTTAGCCTCTTCCTCTTTCTTAGCTTCTTCCTTGGCTTTCTCCTGAGCTTCTTTTACCTTTTGTTCATTTGCAGCCTTAGCAGCGCTGACTGCTGCCCTTACTCTTGATTCATCTCCTGAAGCTGCAGCCGACTTAATTGACGAAAGCTGTGATGAACTTGCTCCTGCAACTCCAACGGTAATTATTGTAGGTGAAGAATTGTAAGAACTGTTATTAAATTCTTCTCTGCTTTGTACTTCTCCATCTACCTTTACAACTTTCCAGAGCTTTGCAACAAGTCCCTGATGAGTTGAGGTACTCTTTGAAAAATTACCTAATGAACTATTGTAGTCATACTGGAATTCCACTTTAGGAGGAGTTGTTGAAATTGTTTCACTTTCGAAACTAACTTCTCTGTTGGAAGGTCTTGTCTCAACACCAAAAACTTTGAATGTGAGTATTCCGCCTTCTGTAATTCCTTCAATATAAACCGGAGCATCTAATGTGTTCTTAAATCTTAAATCTTTGTATGTTCCGGCGATTGCGGCATCACTTGAAGGCTTAACATAATTAACAATCATTGAATGATTATATCTCATTGTAATTTCAAGTTCTGCTCTGATTATCGCATTGTAAAGAGTTGTGGCAACCTGACATACACCACCACCGACAGATTCTACAACCTGACCGTTCTCATATGCACCTGCAATACCATATCCGTTTTCTTCTGTGAAAGGACTAATGGCTTCGTATACAGAAAATTCATCTCCCGGATAAAGTATTGTTCCGTTGATTTTTGCACAGGCATTTGCAACATTCTGTGCTCTTCCTGCCGCTGATGAACTGTAATCTGTGGAAAACTCACCAAGCAAATCCTTGATATTCGCAAGCTGATCTTCAGTTCCCTTTGGATCAATCTCTTCCGTAACAAGAGTAATCTCATTATTAGTGCCATCCCACTCGTTACTTAAATAATCATTTATTCCATATACTGAATCTATAATATTAACTTCTGTTCCATGTGTTCCCGGAACATATTGAAATTCTCCATTTTCTCTTGTAAGAGTACTGTCCTTGGCTGCAATATTAAGTTCATCCTTAGACGCATTGATAATATTAGCTGTCTTTTCTTTGTCCACTTCATAATGCATGCCAACCTTTATCGGTTCGGATTTAAGATCCACTGACTGCTTATATCTTACGATAAGATTACCTGTATGCGTAACAGCCATGGCATCTTCAACTGCTGCATCCACATCCGCTGTAAGCGCCATATCATCTGCAGTAGCTTTGATAGAGCCCTTCGCTCCCTTAAGAGTGAATGTGACATTATTCATTGAATTAACATATGAATCCACAGCAGATTTTGCTTCATCTAATGTCATATTACTTACTTCTACATTACCAATATATACCCCATCTGCTATAACATCATCAGCTTTAGAATCTGCCTTAATCTTATATCCGCCAACAAACATTGCAAGTCCTACAGCCGTAATTCCTGCACTTAATAAATATTTTCTATATTTTCTCATAAATTCCTCATACCCTCTTTCAGTCTCGGAGTATATTTTACCATTGTAAATACTCTTTTTCAAGGTTCATAATCCACTAATATATTTGATATTAAGCGGATTTTTTAGATACTATTATATAATTGTCATAAAAGCCGATAATATTGTAGTTAATACAACAGCTCCTAAAACAACCAAACTAACAACTACTATACGTTTTTTTCTTTTTTTACTTGTAAAATCATACATTTTGTTCACCTCGTCTTAAAAATAAGTTATAATATACATACAAAAATTAATATAAAAGGGGGTTTTAAGATGTTTCCACTACTTACTGTTATATTTATTATTTTCTTAATCTGTCTTAAATATTTTTCACGCAAGGGAAACATAAGACAGGAAGAAGTGATGAAAAGCTTCTGGGATAAGGAGCGAAAAGCCAATTCAACAGTTATTAAAGATATAGGTAATCTCGATTATATTACCATACCTTCGGAATTATTTCCATCAGATATTTGCACTAAATCACAACAAAAATTATTAGAGCTTTCTCATGAAAAAATTCTAAACCTAACCGGGCTTTCAAACACTGACATCAAACTAAAATACGGAGTCACAAATTTCGAGCATGTAACAAAATGCGATGATAATTTCACACAAATGGTTACAATCATCCCAACATATGCCAACGAATTAATTGAGTGTGGCAAAACGGATGTAGCAATACGTTTACTGGAATTTGCAATTGACAATCATGCTGATTCCAAGAAAATATATATGCTTTTAGCTCAGTTATATATTGATTCCGGCAATAAAGATAAAATTAATTATCTTATTGATAATGCCAATGAACTTAATTCACTATCCAAGGAGCCTATTATCTCATCTCTTGTGGCTTTGACATCTTAACTGTTTTGTTTTTGCCAGATGAGAATCTGGAATTTATTCATAAGCCGGGATGCCTCGTTTCTTGTGAGGCTTTCCCAGTTTATGGGTTCTTCTATATTATATTTTTCTATTGTTTCTTTTAATCTTTCAATCTGATGCTTTGTGGCAGGTGTCTGCCTTTTTGCCTTGTAGGTTAACACCTTAGGCTCTAATTTATCTTCATCGTACATTTCCAGTAGTTTTTCAAAAATATCCCTTGTTTCAAGGGCATCATCCAAAGCCCTGTGAGCATTTTCCCTTTTCACATCAAAATACACACATAAAGCTTCAAGATTCTTAGGCTGTTGCGCCGGAAGAAGTTTCCTTGCAAGTTTTAATGTATCATATGCCTTTAATTGCAAGGGAATCTTGTGATTAATAGCCCATTGTTTTATAAAATTATAATCAAATTGAATATTTTGTCCAACTATTGCATTATCCCCGATAAAATCTATAAGGCCCTTTAGGGCTTCATCTTCTTCCACGCCAGTTGAAACCATCTCGTTTGTTATGCCGGTGAGTTCTATAACTTTTTGAGGGACGGTTGCCTTGGAATTAACAAGCATGGAATATGTTGATGATACCTTTTTATCTACAACTTTTATTGCACCTATTTCTATTATTTTATCTGTTTTTGGAGAAAGACCTGTCATTTCAAGGTCAATTACAACATAATTTCTTATCTCATCACATACTTTAGTCATTATGACCATTCTCCTTTACATCAGTAACATATTCTGTCATTGCCTGATTATCAAGGGGATCTTTCTTATCATAATGGAATAAAACCCACACCTTATCATCAAGCCTTTCAGGCAGTTTTGAAATCGTCTTTATATTTTTATCCGGGAATCTGTAATGAAATGGCTCAACATGGGATAATTTACCATTTTTGCAATAATGCCTTGTTGTCTTCTTAAAAAGTGCCATATCGCATGCCCATTTTGGTCTTGTTTTGCAATTTTCCCTGTAATATAAATCAAATATTAAGGATTCTTTTATTAATTCTTCGTATTCAGATAATCCATTTTCATTAATAAATTCAAGAATTATCTCACAGCGTCTTAGTCTTGAATGACTTAAATCAAAATATCCTTTCTTATGGTAAAAATCTCCTAAACTTTGAAACATTTCAAAGGGACTTTCAAACATTAATTCCAAAAGTTTAATGGTGATTTCAAATTGTCCGCTATTATAGTAAACCTCAAGCATTTCTTCTACTCTTTTGATTTTCAAGACTTCATCATATGATAACCAGTTTGTATATAAGACTTCATATGGCGGTTTGTCATGATAACATATTCCATATTCGTTGGCATGATTATACATATATGAACCTTTAAGAACCTTTAGGAAGCCAAGCTGAAGCTGATTTGGTTTTAAGGCATATATTTCATCAAATGACTTTTTAAAAATGTCATAGCTTTCATAAGGTAATCCTGCAATCAAATCCAGATGTTCATGGATATTGCCGTTTTTTTGAATTGCCTTAACCACCTCTTTAAGCCTTTCTAATTTCATGGTTCTGTGTATTTCTTTAATCGTGGCTTCATTAGTGGACTGAACACCTATCTCAAGCTGAATAAGCCCCGGACGCATATCAGAAATAATATCAAGTTCTTCTTCATTAATTAAATCTGCGGATATCTCAAAGTGGAAATTTGTCACTCCGTTATCATTTTCCTTAATGAATTTCCAGATTTCCATGGCGTGATTATGGTTACAATTGAATGTTCTGTCAACAAATTTAACCTGAGGAACTTTCTGGTCTATAAAAAATTTCAATTCCTTCTTCACAAGATTAACATCACGAAATCTAAGGGATTTATCAACTGAAGAAAGACAATAGCTGCAGGAAAACGGACAGCCTCTGCTGCTTTCATAATAAATAATTCTGTTGGAAAAATCCTTTGTGGTGTCATAGCAAAACCTTAATTTACTCATGTCCACAATTTCCCTTGAACCAGTTGTAACAATCTCGTTGGTTTTTTCATCTTTGTACGCAAGCCCTTTTATTTTAGACAGCTGACCTTTACCTTCAATATAATATTCCATTAATTCCTTGAAGGTTTCTTCCCCTTCACCTGTCATTATTCCGGTTATATATGTATTTTCCTCTAAAAATGCATCAACTTCGTATGACACCTCCGGACCACCAACCCATATCGGAACAAAAGGACATATTTTATGAAATTCCTTTGCAATTTCCTTAACATATTCTATATTCCATATGTAACAGGAGAAGCACAAAACATCCGGTCTTTGTATATATATTTTTTCAAGAATATAATCCTTTGAATTATTGATAGTATATTCTCCTAATATTATATTATCACTATATTTTTCCGCCGCTGCTTTTAACGAATATACGGCAAGATTTGAATGTATATATTTTGCATTAATTGCTGTTAAAAGTATTTTCATTTTTACCTCAAAAATTCATATTTTCTATATATATTTCCTGAAAACCAGGATACTGTGCCAATAAAATTTCCTCTGATATATCTGATATTCTGTCAATCTCTTCAAGAGCTGTTTCCTTTTGGGATATCAGTTTCATAAGTCCGCCAAGGGAACTGTTACCAACAGATATTATATTTCCACTTAATTCATTTGGCAACAGCGATATTCCCTTTGCATCATCCGGATTAAGATAATGTCCCATTCCGCCTGAGAGATATACCACATCCACATCCTGCGCCGATATGTCATATTCCTTCAAAAGTATGTTAATTCCCGATGCAATTGCTGCTTTTGCCATCTGAATCTGACGTATTTCATCCTGAGTAATTCTTAAATCTCCTGATTTATCTGTTAATTCAAGAGAATCATCCACCGGATAACCAACGCTGAAATACTCATCATCCAACGTTCCGTACTCATCTATTATTCCCTTCTTTAACATATTATTAAGTAATTTCATTATTCCTGATGCATAGATTTGTTCTGAAAGACGGCTTCCTTCAAATGCCGGTCCTGCGGCGGCTGATGCCACAAGAATCCTGTTTTTATTTCCAAGTGCCATCTCTGCATTTGTACCTAAATCAATCATAAGGGAAATTTTTTCCTGATTTGCCATATTAACGCCATATATGCCACTTACGATATCCGCACCCACATAGGTTGATATGCCTGGTAAAAATGTAACTTTACTTATAATTTTTTTGTTTTTTATTGTAAAAATCATATTTTCCCATTCACATTTCAATGTAACAGGCTTAAATGGATACTGCCCCAGTCCGGAAACGTCAAGATTTCTGAATAGATGAAGCATAGTTGTATTTGCCGCAACATACATTTCAAACCGGTTTGGTATTTCAAAATTCTTATCATTTCTTTTGGCTTCATCCGACAATTCATTAACTGCTGCCGACAGGGCATCTCGTATGAGAATTGTCATATCGTATCCTGATGATTTGCCGGCATTTTCAATTCGGCTCATCACATCTGCGCCATATTTTCTTTGGGGATTAACAAAGGAAGTTTCATAGTTTTTATCCTTATAAAGAAGTTTTAGTGCAACAGTTGTCGTGCCTATATCCACAATAACCACCGGATTTGCAACAAATTCATTCACTGAAAAGAAATCTCCAATTATTCCATCAAAATGCATTTTTTGGGGTATTTCAATCTCATGCATCCCAGGAATTGAAAATTCGCAGGAATTAACCATTTTTCCATCTGCCAAAACCTTACAGCCATTACATTTTCCATGGCCTCCACAAGGTCTTTCTATATTGATTCCTATATCATTAAGGGCGTCCCAGAGATTTTGCCCATCTTTTATATTTACCTTCAAAATTATCTCCATTCATCTTTTATAACTACCAATTCTACCATATATAATCAAAAAAGAACAGTTTTATAAAAATGTTTTAATTAGTATATTTTCCCACTCCCTGCATATATTGTATAAACAAGTATGCAGGGAATCTTTTTATGAAAAAATACATCGAGGAGAGGGTTATAGACATTGCAAATTATATTGTGACTAACAATGCCACTGTGCGCCAGACCGCCAAATGCTTTGGAATCAGCAAGAGTACCGTACATAAAGATGTCTCTGAGCGATTGCAAAATTTAAATCCGGACCTTGCAAGAAGGGTGCGTGTGGTTTTGGATATTAATAAATCCGAGCGACATATAAGGGGCGGACTTGCCACAAGGGAAAAATACCTTCATAAAAAAAATTCATAATTAATAACAAAAAAATCCGACTCCCTATTCTTCTTTTAGAATAGGGAATCAGACTATTATAATGACTTATGACATTCCATTTACTGTTTTATATTTCCAAAGCATCTCTGCATGATTTTGCTCTTCCACCTGAATGTCTGCCAGAACTTTACGAACCTGACTGTCGCCAAAAACAAATACATCAGAATTATATTCACCGGACACAAGTTTTTCTGTTCCAATACAATCTGTCACAAGAAAACAATCCGACTGTTTTTCCTTAGTCTGCTCATTTTTATCGTAAGTTGCCTTAGGAGAATATTCACTTCCGTTATTGCAATTACAGTTGCAACATACATTTTCACCATTCAAAACCTTACCTAAGGTATCAAAATGCTTTTCCTCAGATTCTTTAAGCTGCTTAAATAAATTACCTAAAACAGGATCATTTGCCTCTTTGGAATATCTGTCATATTTCATGATACATGACTTTTCCTGAGTTCTTAAATCTTCTATCGTGGTTCTTTCTTTCTCCGTTAATAACATAATTACACCATCCTTTCGATTATATTATTACCGGATACATTCTTTTTATACCCCGATTTTTGCTTTTTCCTCTTCTACCCAGCTGACAAATTCATCCATTCCTTCACCGGTTTTTGCGCTAATCGGAATAATTTTTGCATTTGGATTTAATTTTAAAATACGTTCCTTTGCTTTTTCCATATCGAAATCAAAATAGTCCATTGTATCGATTTTGTTGATTAAAACCACATCCGATACCGAAAACATAAGGGGATATTTAAGAGGCTTGTCATCCCCTTCCGGCACTGATAAAATCATTACATTTTTGTGAGCACCTGTGTCAAATTCCGCAGGGCACACAAGATTTCCAATGTTTTCAAGAATTAATATGTCTGTATCGTCAATTCCATAATCTTTTATTGCTTTTGCTGTCATGTCTGCATCTATATGACACAAACCGCCATTATGTATCTGGAGAGACTTTATTCCGGTGGCATCAGATACCCTTTTTGCATCAAGTGCTGTCTCGATATCCACATCCATATGCCCTATTCTATAATTACCCTTTAATTTGTTAATAAGAGCAACAAGGGTTGTGGTTTTGCCGCTTCCCGGAGATGACATGACATTCATGAAAAAAATATTTCTTTCACTTAATTTTTGTCTTGTTCTATTTGCGATTGTATCATTTATACTTGATATATCTTCATTTATCTCAATTATCCTTACTTTTGACATCATTTCACCTTTAACTTTGTTTTTTCAAATTGTGTTTTCCTATGTATTATCTCATGTTTTAAAATTTTTTCAATGTAAAATGTAGCTTCTTTTTCAAAAACTTATTCAAAAAAAATTACAGAAACATACTTTAGGTATATTCCTGCAATTTTTGATAGATACTTTATATTAAATTTATATTATAAGCATTTCTTAAGTGCCTCGGCGGATTCCCTTAATTTTCTTACTTCCTCGTCACTTAGATTTATTGGAACATCACATTCAATACCATTTGCACCTACTATTGCCGGCATGCTTAACACCACATCATCCACACCGTAAGTTCCATGTATCATGTGGGACACCGGAAGAATCGCATGTTCATTCCTTGATATGACCTCACAAATTCTTCTAACTGCCATGGCTATTCCATAATAGGTTGCATGTTTTTTCTCGATTATTTCATAGGCACTGTTTATAACCTTAGCCGCCATGGCTTCAGTCGATTTCTTATGGTCAAAAAAGCCTCGCATCTCGCAAAATTTATCCAATTCAATTCCCGATATATTTGCACTGCTCCATGCCACAACCTCACTGTCACCATGTTCTCCTATTATAAATGCGTGAACACTTCGGCTATCCACTTTAAGATGCTCTCCTAATTCATATTTAAGTCTTGCGGTATCAAGCACTGTTCCTGAGCCTATCACCCGATTTTCCGGAAAACCTGAAAGGTCAAGGGCAACTTTGGTTAATATATCAACAGGGTTTGCTACTATAAGAAGTATTCCCTGACAATTTCTTTTGACTATCTCAGGGATTATGGATTCAAATATTTTCACATTTTTGTTAACTAAATCAAGCCTTGTTTCCCCTGGTTTTTGTCCGGCACCTGCGGAAATGATTATTATAGAAGCATCCACAATATCATCATAATCACCGGCATATATTTTCATGTGTTTTGCCTGTGGAATTCCATGGCTTATATCCATAGCCTCCCCTACTGCCTTATCCTTGTCTGCATCTATAAGTACAATCTGTGTATACAAACCACTTTGCATTAAAGCAAAAACAGATGTGGCTCCTACAAACCCACATCCTATCATCGCAATTTTTCTTGAATTAACCGTTCCGCTCATATGTTATCTCCCATTCTTCTTAATAAAATTTCTGCCTTAATTAATCAAAAAATTAATTCTGCTTAAATATTATCTCCAAAGAACAGGATGTTATTCATCCCCGAAATTCGGAAAAAGCATTCTCATTTTTCCCCAAAAATGTCCCCATTATGCCCTTTCCTCGTCTCCTAAAAAACCCACAAAAAAACCTATGACCTATTTACAAACACAAGAATTGTCCAAGCTATCCCCATATCCGTTTTCGAATTTAGCTCATAACCTTCCTTGCGCATATCCTCCACGCATTTATTCACTTTCTCCCTGTTTCCCCAAACAGGTGAAAATTCGATTACTTTACTAACATACGTCATAACAATCATTCCTTTCGCAGATTAGATCTTGCAAATTACTCCCCCAAAGTAATTTACATGTAAATAAGTCTCACTTATAGTATCGGTTTTGCTTTATAAAACTTTAGTACTATTTATATTTTTTTAATTTATTTTTAAAAAAGAGGTATCAACCGATACCTCTTCTGACCTTAGCCAATATTCCTTTTTTACATATGATTTAAAACTTTGATATGAGCCTTAAAAACCGAATAACATTTAAGTCCCTTATCCTTACCGAATTCTCCTTGAAGTGCTGCTCTTAGCGAATTCAAATTCTTACGTTTATCCTCTGCATTAAGCAGAAAATCAACATATTCTTCGTGTTCTTTCTTATTAAGGTCACTGTGCTCAAGAATAATTCCACAATATTTTCTAAATCTTTCCTCACTGTTCCATTGCTTACTTTCCAACTCGTAATTACTCATTCGAATAACTTTATAAATCTCTTTGCCGAGTTCCCCGTAAACCAATTCAAGTGAATTGTGAAGATCTCCCAGATTATTTTTGCCAATACAATTGATGATGATATCAACCTCTTCTTTATTGAAATCAACATCCAAAGGCACATTCTTGCGTGGTTTCTTTTTGTTGCAACCAGACTGATTCTTTATCAGAACCTTATTGAGATCCTTGCCATATTCACCCACCACAGCCATAACTTCCTTATCGTCCATAGATATTTGTGTCTGTGGATTTTCTGTTTCTACTTCTGTTTCCGTTTGCAAATCAATATCCGAAACCAGAAATTCCTGATTTCTGATGTCGTCTATCTCTTCTTCGTTTGTTCCATGGATAAGCTCTTTTACATAATTTCTGCAAGCCTTTCCCGGAATTCTTTGGACTTTATAGTCCCTTTTCTGCCAATAACGAACAACTGCATCAAAGCCTGTATCATTAGTAATAATTATATGTTCACTATCAGAATTCTTGCCAAGCCTAAATCCCAACTCTGAAACGAGCTGGAAATCAAGTGCATTCGCTCCCTCAAAACACTTGATAAAATTAACTTCCTTTGGTGATTCCTTTAACTGGATAAGACTTTCGTAATTCATATATGGAGTCTTGTTCGTATAAAAAACAAGAATCTCATCTTCATTACATTCTATCAATGGAAGCCATGAATCACCAACATTCTCACTGTCAATATAATATATTCTATCCATTACTGTACCTTATTGGCTAAGATCTGTTACTATTGTATCATACCAAAGGTACTTTGTCATGGATTATAACATGCTATTTGGTCTTTCCTGCATATTTTCTATACATAAGGTAAATCCATCGTCCTGATTCTGACAAATCGCTTTTCTTAAATCCGTACTTCTTGGTACATGATGAATTAATAAGTGCTGATGACTCCGGTTTATTCGAAAGACTCCATGCACAATATCCTATGTTGTATTTATTCATGGTATTAAACCATTTCTCAGTTTCCTGCTTATCTACATAACCGTTTCCGCTTGCATCTGTCATTCCAAATTCAGATACGAAGATTGGTAATTTTTTCTTAACGGCTTTAACCATGGTATTTCTTAATTCTGCTTTGTGAGTTCCTGCGTAAAAATGTAAAGCGTACATAATATTGCTGTATTTTGTGATAGGATCTTTTGCTGCTTCATTTACATACTGTGACCAGTTTGGTGTACCTACAATAACTACTGCATCTTTATCATTTTTCTTAATTACAGGTATAACTTTCATGGCATATGACTTAATCTGTTTCCATGTTGTTCCGCCATTTGGCTCGTTGCAGATTTCGTAAATTACATTGGTGTAATTCTTAAAGGTCTTAGACATTGCATGGAAAAATTCCTTTGACTCACTAAGATAAGTGTTAGGATTTCCGTCTGATAAAATATGCCAGTCTATGATTACATACATATTGCATTTTTTTGCAGCCTTAACTGATTTAATTATTAAATCCTTTAATTTCTTTTTATTCTTGCTGTCTGATGTGCAATATCCGTTATATTCAGATGTATACATAGCAAGTCTTATTACATTCACTCCCCATTTGTCGTGAAGTTCCTTAAAGCATTTCTCATTGGCATATTGTGGATACCATGATAAACCATGGGTACTTACACCTCGAAGCTGAACAGTTCTTCCCTTTTTATCTACAAGTTTTGTTCCCTTAACTTTAAGTGCACCTGCTTTTGCGTCAATAAATTTGCTGCTTGCAGCTTCAACTTCATAATTATTTACAGGTATAATTGAAACAATTAAACACATCACAAACAATACTGCCAGATGTTTTTTTAATTTCTCTTTAATATTCATATTTTCTTCCTTTTATTCATAATCTTTATTTAATTGAGATAACCTTATAGTCCTTATCTTCAACAGCTTTTCTTAATATATCATCACTAACTGCTGCATTAAGGGTTACTATTGCGTTATTATTCTCGTGACTTACCGCTGCGCTGTCTACTCCGTCTAAAGCTTCCAAAGCTTTTTTTACAGCAGCTTCACAATGTCCACACATCATTCCTTCAATTTCCATTGTCTTAGTCATTTTTCTCACTTCCTTTTCTTTTTTATTTTTAACTTTATAATCGCCCTTTGTATTGTAAATTTTTACAAAATTAAGCCTAAGGGCGTTAGTTACCACACATACGCTGGACATACTCATTGCCGCAGCTGCAAACATCGGATTTAATTTCCAGCCAAATGCTCCATAATATACTCCTGCCGCAAGTGGAATTCCAATTATGTTATAGATAAATGCCCAGAATAAATTCTCTTTGATATTTTTAAGGGTTTTCCTGCTTAATCTTATTGCCGCTGCAACATCCGTAAGATTACTTTTCATCAGTACCACATCTGCTGCGTCTATTGCTATATCCGTTCCTGCGCCGATTGCAATTCCTACATTGGCACTTGTAAGGGCAGGCGCGTCATTTATTCCATCACCTACCATGGCAACTTTTCCTTGTTCTTTAAGTTTTCTTACTACAGCTTCCTTATCCCCTGGGGATACCCCTGCAATTATTTCATCTGCCGCAATTTTTTTACCGATTGCATTAGCCGTTTCTTCATTATCTCCTGTCAGCATTACAACTTTTATTCCCATATTTTTAAGTTGCTTTATCGCTTTAGGGCTATCTTCTTTTATCTCATCAGCAAGGGAAATAATTCCCATAAATTCACTATCCATCAGAAAATAAAGGACTGTTTTTCCCTCTTTTGACAATTTATCTCCCAGCTTGATGTATTCTTTAGGAATTGCTCCAAGTGTTTTTATATATTTTAAATTACCACCTGCTATAATTTTACCACCAACTGTAGCTTTTAGTCCATTACCTGTTACCGTAATAAAATTATTTATTTCCATAAGCGGAATCTTATTTTCCTTTGCGTAACCATATACTGCTTTCCCAAGGGGATGTTCACTTTTGGATTCAAGACTGCCGCAATAACTTAGGAAAATTTCTTCTGATACATTTCCCGCCGGAATAACATCCTTTACCGCAGGCTCACCTTTTGTAATTGTTCCTGTTTTATCAAGTGCTATTATATTGACTTTTCCTGCTTCTTCTATGGCGCTTGCCGTCTTAAATAAAATTCCATTCTTCGCTCCAACGCCGCTTCCCACCATAATTGCCACAGGTGTTGCAAGTCCAAGGGCACATGGGCAGCTTATTACAAGAACGCAGATTCCTCTTGCTAGCGCAAAACCAATGGTTTTTCCAGCTAAAAGCCATAACACAGTGGTTATTAATGCGATGATTATTACCGTAGGAACAAAAATACCCGATACTTTATCTGCAATTCTTGCAATTGGAGCTTTTGTAGCAGAGGCATCGGACACCAACTTTATTATCTTAGAAAGAGCGGTATCCTCTCCTACATTTGTCACTTTGCATTTAAGATAACCTGACTGATTAATGGTTGCAGTACTAACCTTATCCCCTGCTTCCTTATCCACAGGAATACTTTCTCCTGTCAAAGCGGCTTCGTTAACTGCACTGTTTCCTTCAATCACGACTCCATCCACCGGAATTTTCTCCCCTGGTCTTATTAAAACAATATCCCCGATTATAATTTCTTCAACGGGTAATCTTATTTCTTCACCAGCCCTTATGACATTAGCTTCATCAGGTGCAAGTTCCATAAGACTTTTTAACGCATTTGTGGTTTTTCCCTTGGACTTAGCCTCAAGCATTTTACCTACTGTAATGAGGGTAAGAATCATTGCTGCGGATTCAAAATAAAATTCATCCATATACTCAACGGCTTTTGCAATATCTCCTGTCACATACAAATCTGACATTGCAAATAAAGCATAGACACTATATACAAATGCCGCAGAAGAACCAAGGGCAACAAGGGTATCCATGTTTGTGGCTTTATGCATTAACCCTTTAAATCCCTTTACGAAAAACTGCCTATTGATTATCATTATGGCAATTGTTAAAAGAAGCTGTAATAATCCATTTGCAAGGGGATTTCTGTGGAAAAATTCTGGAACCCAAAATCCCCACATCATATGTCCCATCGAAAAATACATAAGCACCAAAAGGAAACCAAGGGAACTAATAAGCCACCTTCTAAGTGCCTTAAATTCCTCATCTGATGTATCGTCTTTATCTTTTTCCTTTTGGGATTTTGCATCTGTATTTGCCACGCCATATCCTGCATCCTTTACAGCTTTGATTATATCCTTATCCAAAGCCTCGCCTTCTACTGTCATTGAATTGGTGAGTAGATTTACACAACAGCTTTGCACACCATCTACCTTGGAAACGGCTTTTTCCACTCTCGCAACACATGCGGCACAACTCATTCCCGTTATCTTATATTGTTTCATTTTCCCCTCCTATTTCATCAGCTTATGCACCATGGCAATTAATTCATCCATTGATTCATCTTTACCATTTAAAATATCATCCTTGACACAGGTTTTTATGTGATTTTCTATTAGTACTTTATTTAAGCTGTTAAGCGCTGCACCTGCTGCCATAACCTGCCTTACTATATCAGTACAATAGCAATCCCTTTCCACCATTCCCTTTATGCCTCGTATCTGTCCTTCTATACGATTTAATCTGTTAATTAAATCTTTCTGTTCTTCCTTCGTTCTTTCCTTGGTTTTATCTCCACATGAACATTTACATTCTTCCATGGTAAATTCTCCTTTTTAAGTCCTTGTATACCCCCTATGGGTATATTAATTATATAGCACCACATAAAATATGTCAAAGGTGTAAAAATGCATTGATAAAATTGCATAGATAAAATTTTGTGGATAAAATGAAAAAGCATGATTCAAAATCTGAACCATGCTCTTTCCAATGATATTATTATCTCTTCTTGTTATTATTCTTACTATTCTTTTTTATGTCATTATTCTTACCAGGTTTATTATTTTTATTGTCTTTGTTGCCTTTGCTTTCGTAGACATATACCTTAATAGTTGCTTTCTTGCCACTCTTTAAAGTAACTGTAACATTTGAAGTTCCCTTTGATTTTGCTGTGATAACTCCGCTTTTTACAGTTGCAACCTTCTTATTGCTACTCTTCCATGACTTAATCTTATCGCCACTTGCCATCGTAACTTTAATTTTCTTTGTATTACCTACTGCTAAAACAACTTTCTTAGCAGAAACCTTAATTGTTGCTTTAAGTTTTGGACTTTTCTGAACCTGTTCCTTACCGCATACGCTGCAAGTTCTTGTTTTCTCTCCACATTCTGTGAATGTAGCTTTCTTAGTTACCTTCCACTTGCTCCATTCATGTCCTGTTGCTTTAATGGTGACATCACTAAGAGAATATTCTTCCTCCTCATTATCGACATCGCAAATGTATCCACACTCTTTACAAATCTTGTATTCTATATTTCCGTCTGTTGTGCAGGTAGCTTCTTTTTCCTCAACGATTTCAAAATCATGTCCATTTTCATCGCATACACACTCTTCATCGTCATCTTCGTCATCTGCATCCTCATCGTCTGCATCCTCGTCATCCACATCGTCTTCGTCTGCATCTTCATCTGCATCCTCGTCATCTGCATCTTCGTCAGTTTCCTTGTCTGTATCTGAATCCTTGTCATTTTCCTTATCATCTGATGAATCATCTTTATCGTCTTCGTTTAAATCTTCGTCTGATTCCTTATCATCTGTTTCCTCATCGTTAAGGTCATCATCCAGATCATCGTCAAAAATATTATCAAATCTGTCATCAAATCCATTCCAGAAACCGCCTCTTCTTGCAGTCACTTCATCTGTAATGTCATCAATGCCATTAGCCTTAATTCCGCATGTAGCCAATGGAGATAATACCAACGATAATGTTAAGATACCAACTAAAAACTTTTTCTTCACTTAAATACCTCACCTTCTAAAATACACAACGGCTTCTTTTATAGTGCAATAGTACCACCTTAAAATAGAACTGTCAACACATTAGAAGATGAATTTAAATAAACCTATTGATACTGATTATACAATTTTTCAAATGCCCCAAAGGATCTTTTTATCATTTCTTTGTCTACGCAATAAGAAATTCTAACCCAGCCCGGACATCCGAATCCATTTGCCGATACTAACAATAAATCCTGCTGTTTTGCCTTTTCACAAAATGCATCAGAATCATCTTCCAATGCCTTTACAAACATGTAAAATGCTCCATCCGGCTTAAAACACTGATAACCTATATTAGTTAATCCTTCATATAATATATCTCTGTTTTCTTTGTATGCATCAATGTCACCAGTTTGTCCCTGACATTTAATAATCATTTTCTGGAATAAACTTGGAGCACAAACATAACCTAGCGCTCTTCCTGCTCCTGCAATTGCAGCATATAATGCTTTACTTTCACTTGCTTCATCGGGAACTAATACATATCCGATTCGTTCTCCAGGTAAAGAAAGTGATTTACTGTAAGAATAGCATACAAGTGTATTCTCATAATATTTTGTAACAAATGGAACTTTAATTCCATCATAGACAATTTCCCTGTATGGTTCATCAGCGATGAGAAAGATTTTTGTGCCTAATTCTTCCTGTTTCTTTGAAAGAAGTGCTGCTAATTTTTTAATTGTCTCCTCGCTGTATACGGCTCCAGATGGATTATTTGGTGAATTAATAATTATTCCCTTTGTATTTTTGTTAATTGTAGATTCAAGAACCTCAAAATCTATCTGAAATTCCTTGGTATCTGCCGGTACAACTTTAAGTTTCGCCCCAGAAGCATTAACAAACACCTTGTATTCTGGGAAAAATGGAGCTATTGCAATAAATTCATCTTCTTCACTTGTGGTTAATGCCCTAAAGCAAAGGGATAAAGAAGCTGCAGCTCCCATTGTAATATAAAAATTATCGGCATTGAAATTTGTTCCATGGGTTTTATTAAGGAAATCAGCAATTGCCTGCCTTGTCTCTATATCCCCCTGAGCGGATGTGTATCCATGAAGTGCCACTGAATCGCAATTTAATGTCAGATCCCTTATAGTTTCGTTTACGATTTCAGGAGCAGGGATGCTTGGGTTACCTATTGAAAAATCGTATACATTTTCAGCACCTACAATTTTTGCTCTCTCCTTACCATACTCAAATAATTCTCTGATAGCGGAACGAACGCTTCCTAACTGATACATTTTCTCATTTACCATCATATCTATTCTCCTTTAAAAATTAAATTTATTGTTTATTTTGTCTTTGCCATTGTTCAAAACCTGCCTTGCCGGTTCTGTCTATATCTTCTTTTAATTCCCTTGATGACATTCTAAGTCCCCCAAGGCTAAGGATAGTCTGCTGTATAAGTCCGTCTGAGGAAACCACTGTTATTCTGTATTTATCTCTGGCATCATGAACAAAACGCTCTATATATGCATCTGCCGTTTCATCTTCTTTGGTGTAGACTACTTCGATTCCAAAATGCTTATATTTCTTTCCTGAATTCCCCTTCACACGATACGCATCAAAAACCAAAAGCAGATTACAGTTTCTATACCCTTGGTAATTGCACATAATATCAATAAGCAAATCCCTTGCGGAATCTATATTGGTTTTTGAAAGTTCCTTAAGCTCATCCCAGGAATAAATGACATTGTATCCGTCAACGATTACATATTCTTCTGTCGGACCTTTTGATGGATATATAGGATTCCCCTTCTTATCATGTCTTAAAGTCCTTGGCTTTCCTGATAATTCATCATATGGATCTTTCTTCTTTGACTTCCATTTTCTTCTGCTTTCATCATTTATATTTTCCAATGACATCCCAAATTCCCTGGCATATACATCTGCAAGAGCTGCATCAAGCTCCACCTCACTCATCCTTGCCACTGATTTTTCCCAGCTGGCATTTCCTTTATTACCTGTGGCACTTGCCTGCTGACCTGCCGAAAAAGTATTGCCGCTGGCATCATAATAAATTCCATCTTCCTGACTATTTAGTACGCCATCACCGTTTTCATCAGTCCCTTTATATACAAAGGGAAGATGCATATAATTTTCCACTTCGTCCCATGGCACCAAAAATCCTGCCCCATGGGCACAAAAAACCGAACCTGTGGGATTTTCCAAATCAAGCTCACTGTCGTATTTTTTCTCCTGAATTACTTCCAGAGAATTGTGACACACATCATATCCTGCCAGTTCAAGCATGAGATGACCAAGACCTTTGCTGTAAGCATTCACCTCGCTTACATAATCCTGAAGTGTTGCCACCGGACCTTTACCCTTTATTATGGCAATCTCCCTGTCATTTGAATTCCTAAACTCCGGCGGATTAACTTTGCAATGTCTTTGCTCAAAATCCGTTAACCCTCTTCCCACATATTCTATTGGGATTTCCAGCGTAAAATTATAATAAGGTTCAAGAAGAATACTTTCAGCTGATTTAAGCCCCTGCCTTATTGCTCTGTATGTAGCCTGCCTGAAATCTCCTCCTTCAGTATGCTTGGTATGGGCTTTTCCCGTTAAGATGGTCACCTTAACATCTGTAAGTACCGAACCTGTAAGAACACCCTTATGCTCCTTTTCCAGCACATGAGTGGAAATCAGCCTTTGCCAGTTCTTATCCAGTACATCTTCGCTACAAACAGATTCTACAGTAATTCCGCTTCCTGTTTCCGCCGGAGATAAAAGAAGATGCACCTCTGCGTAATGTCTCAGGGGTTCAAAATGCCCCACACCTTCAACAGGGGATGCGATTGTTTCCTTGTATACGATACTTCCCGGTCCAAATGTAACTGTAACATCAAATCTGTCTTTAATTATCCTTGCCAGAACTTCCATCTGAACTTCACCCATAAGCTGCACATGAATTTCCTGAACTTCTTCCTTCCACACAACATAAAGCTGTGGATCTTCTTCTTCAAGTTTCCGTAAATCCTTCATAAAAAGTGCTGGATTAACATCTTTTGGCAAAATTAACTGATAATTTAATACCGGCTCTAACATAGGAACATTTTTATTTTCCAATGCCCCAAGTCCCTGCCCCGGAAAAGTCGCACTAAGTCCGGTCAAAGCGACCACTTCTCCTGCCTTCGCCAAATCAACGGTTTCATATTTATCCCCTGAATATTTTCTAATCTGGTCTGCTTTCTCCGTTATCGTGCCATTTGATTCATATTCAATTTTCTCCCTGACCTTAAGGCATCCTCCCATTACCTTTAAGAAAGTAAGTCTGACTCCTCTATTGTCCCTGCCTATCTTATATACTCTTGCAGCGAATTCATCACCATATTCCGGCTCCTTTGTATATTCTTTTAATCCTGATATAAATTCTTCCACACCTGTTAATTTAAGTGCAGAACCATAATAACATGGGAAAATTTCTCTATGAAAAACAGCCTCAACTATATCCTCGTTAAGAATCATTGCATTTTCCATATAATAATTGAGCATTTTCTCATTGCCCATAGCCAGTTCTTCGTAAAACTCATCGCCATGTTCCATGGTAAAATCTATACAACAATCCGATAATTCATTCTTTATCTCCTGCTGAATTAAATTTTTATCAGTGCCATTCATATCCATTTTGTTTACAAAAATAAATACCGGCACATTATAATGCCTAAGTAATCTCCACAATGTCCTTGTGTGCCCCTGAATTCCATCTGTTCCGCTTATCACCAGAATTGCATAATCCAGTACCTGAAGTGTGCGCTCCATCTCCGCCGAAAAATCCACATGTCCCGGTGTATCAAGAAGTGTCACTTCCCAGTCATCATCTATTATTCTTGCCTGTTTTGAAAAAATGGTAATTCCACGTTCCCTTTCCTGCTTATCCGTATCAAGGTAAGCATCCTGATGGTCCACTCTTCCAAGGTTTCGAATCTGTCCTGTATTATATAATAACGCCTCTGACAGGGTTGTTTTACCGGCATCTACATGAGCCAAAATTCCTATTATCAATTTGCAAACCTCCATATATACTGGTAAAAACTGTTGATATTTAAAATCACAATCTTCAAACATAACTTATTACATTTTATCACGAATTCAATCTGCTAACAATATATACAGTATTACCTTTGACAATAGTTTTTTAATATCTTATTATATTTATTATTGGTGAAATTAGTAAATTAATTATTCCTAATCCGCCGGGGTTTTACTTTATATTTTCTATGGAAATTACTATTTCATAATTAAATCAATTGATATATGGAGGGAACATGAATAAAAAAGAAATACTCGAATTAAAACGACGTTTTAAAAAAGATAATGCCACATTTTCAAGACTTGTTGGCTGTTACGTTGACTGTAATCGTGACAAGGTGTGTAAATTTGGCGGTACATTTTTAAATCTTTTAGAAGACGAATATTATAAATACCTTGAAATCGCTAACAAAGTCTTATCTGGAACTTTAGGTAATAATCTTCTTAACCTTGAATTCCCACTTGAAGAGGAAGCTGTGGGAGGAAGACAGCAGATTCTTATGGCACTTAGAGACAGTAAACTTGAGGATGAGACACTCCTTGATACATATTATGATTTAGTCATTGATACATATGATGAACCAGGAAACTATCTTATTCTTTTATACCACGACACATATGATGTTATGACAAAGACCAAAGACAATATCAATCTGGACGAATCAGAAGAAGCCTATGAATATCTTCTTTGTGCAATCTGTCCGGTTAAACTTTCAAAGCCGGGACTTGGATATATAGAAGACGAACAGCGCATCGGACCTAGAATTCGTGACTGGGTGGTTGGCGCACCTGATACAGGATTTTTATTTCCTGCATTTAATGACAGAAGCACTGACATCCATTCAACATTGTTCTATACCAAAAATACAAAAGAGCCTCACTCTGAATTTATGACAAACGGACTGGGATGCCCTGTTGAACGAACTGCTACTGAACAGAAAATGGCTTTTCATTCCATTGTGAGAAATGTTCTTGGTGCAGATTCTGAAGAAACAGAGGAAACTCTTCTTGATATCCAGCAGACTCTAAGCGACATGGTTCAGGATTATTCCGAAACCCATGACGAAGATGATGAACCATTTATGCTTGGTAAGGACGTTGTAGAAAAAATCTTAAACGAAAATGATGTTTCTGAGGAAAAAGCTACACGCATAGAAAAATCCCTTGATGAAGCCTTCGGTGACAAAGTTCCTGTTGCCGAAAATGTAATTGATTCCAAGGCATTATCAACCAATGAATATCGTGCAGAAAAACAAGCCCTCGAAGAGCAGGTTGGTTCTCTTACCCTTGCCCTTAACGAGAAGAATACACAGCTTGAAGAGAAAAATACACAGCTTGAAGAACGAACAACACAACTTATAGAAAAGCAGGAAGAAATTAATAATTATATTTCCGAAACTAAATCATATGATGTTGTTGTCCATGTAAAACCTGAAAAAGCAAACCAGATATCATCACAAATCATTAACGGAGAAAAATGCCTTGTTATTCCTATGAAGGATAATGAACAGGCAACCATAAATGGAGTTAATACAAAATAGAATTTTTATATTTAAATAATATAATAGCAAAGCTTCTAAAACAAATCGTTTTGGATTTAATAAAAGAGGATTTTCACCCTATTATTAAGTGAAAATCCTCTTTTTTATTCTTCTCCATTTTGTTCTCTCTTTACATTATCAGTAAGAAACATAATTAAAACAAGCATTATCATAGCAATCAAAATTATGTATATTGCAATCCAGACTCCTGTAATCTCCTTTGATATTTTTCCATATCCATATACCTGTGTCCCCCAAAAGTCATTAATGTAAAATCCATCTTTATATAAATCCTCTATGATAAAACACAATTTATCATCAGATTTTACCCATAATGTCATGTACGCATAATTTTTATAATAATCTTCTAATACTTCTTCGTATATATCGTCATTTACAATTATCTTTCCCAGATCATCTTCAAGCTCATTTTCATCATATATTCCAACGATTTTAACATACCTGCCTATTATGTCAGCAAAAATAATTGAAGTACCATCATTAATTTTTGGAATTCTATATTCTGTTACTAATTTTCCCTTTTCATTTTCCAAAACCGAGGCATATTCTTTAGATACAATAATTTCATTTGAAGCTTCAGGATAATGACCTGATTTAAGTTTAACACCTTCCTTTTTTAATTCACTCACACTACTCATAGTGGATATGGCATATGTAAAGTCATATTTAGAGCCTACATTAGCTAAATCTATTCCCTGAATATTCAAATATCTATCTTTATTTAGCCTTTTATAAAAATTTTCATCACTTACAATTATATAATTAGAATCCTCGCCAACTATATCCCTACATATGTCAGATACTCCATATTCCATACCTGAAATGCTAATTGAATCTATGTTGCCAAATTTATCTTCAATAAATTCAGCCATTTCTTCACCTAAAATCACATTTTTTTCATCACAATTATATATTTTATTTGAATCATGCAGTATTCTTACTTCATCTTGTTCTTCTTCATCATAAATTGTTCTGTCATTGATAAAAATACTACTTTGGCTACATTCATATTCTTTTATATAATTATTGCCAACGTGTTTTTTAATCCCCTTCTCATAAGTTCTTCCCTTAAAAGTTTCCAAATCCTAATCCGGTGAATACTCAAAATTAACATAATCCGTTTCCAGGCAGGCTATATAATCTGATATTGATTTGAAATAATTATTTGAAGCTAACACATCACATACTATCAACAAACCAATAATAAAAGATATCACCATTGAAATAAATAATGTATAATTTCTTCTTTTCTTAATATCTCCAAATACAAATTTAAGAAGATTTCCAATATTGATTGTGGATGGTTTCTTATCTCCTATATTATATTCAAATGTATTTTTACTATTATCAATATTGGAAACTATTTTTCCTTTTTCAATTTTAATTATCCTGTCACCATACTGCTCAGCGGAACTTTCATTATGCGAAATTAATACAACAAGACATTTTTTTGATATCTTATTGAATATATCAAGAATGGATTCTGTATTTTCTCCATCAAGATTTCCCGTTGCCTCATCAGCCAAAACTATCTTTGGTCTTTTAATAATTGCCCTTGCAATAGCCACACGCTGCTTTTGTCCACCACTTAATTCATTCGCTTTGTGAAATTTATAATCATAAAGGTCTGTTAATTTTAAGACTTCATCAATTCTATCTTCGATATCTTCAATATTTTTTTGTAAAATTAAGGTCAGTTTTAAATTGTCATAAACTGTATAATCGTCTATTAAATTGTAATTCTGAAATACAATCCCAACATCTGTATTCCTGTATTCTTCCCAAAACTCTTTACATACCTTCTGCGTATCCACACCATCTATATATATATTACCTTCCGTTGGCTCATCAAGACCTGCAATCATGTTAAGAAGAGTTGTCTTACCACTTCCACTCTTACCATTTATAAAAATAAACCCGGAATCCTCTAATTCCAGGTTTATATTGTCTAGTGCAACCACGCTATTACTCTTACTTTTGTATACTTTGCTTATATTACATAATCTAATCATTTTCTAAACTCTCATCTGTATTTAATATTTATTTGCACCATTATCTGATTCTATTGAACCGTTCCACCCTCTTCATTAGATTTAATATTCTCAATTAAAGTATCTAATATAGAATCTAATTTTGCCAAACCGTCTTCATCCGGGAATCCTTCATCATACTCTGTCCATAAACCAAAATATACAAGTCTTGAACCTTCGTAAACAGTATAACCTATACTCTTATCATCATCATTTAAATTAACATCCGGTATAAGTTCCGCAAACATTTCAAGTTTATTTTTTCCTATATAGAAAAAGCTAAAATTTATATTATCATCCGCTACTTCTATTAATTTTTTAGCAGCTTTCTTACTGATATCGTATTTTCCCGTTTCATCATTTATAAATAAGTATACATAATCATGATTCAACATACTTTTTGTAATTTTCAAATTATC
The DNA here is from genome assembly GCA_036308125.1 of Agathobacter sp. Taxonomy (GTDB): domain Bacteria; phylum Bacillota; class Clostridia; order Lachnospirales; family Lachnospiraceae; genus Roseburia. The sequence continues at coordinate 81,732 of JAXJWH010000091.1, read as the reverse complement.
TAACTTTTCATATTCCAATTCTCCCAAATTGAAATCATCTCCGTATGTGTATACTTTCAAATCCACACCTGAAAGATATTCATATCTTGAATCTGGCTCATCTGAATCGTCATCTGAATTACAGATGTATCCATACTTATGTAATTCAAATAATAGAATTGCAATAAACAAAATTGCAATAATTTACAAAAATATTTTTGTTCCTTTTTTCATAATTAAATATTCCCTTTCTCCTCTATATATACTTAACAAGTATATCATATAAAACTCTCTATATTCAACATATATATTTAAAATTACAGATAAGAGAACATTCCTTTATTCTCTTATCTGTTTTACTTAATATGATATAATTATAAAAACTATTTCTTTTTTACTGTAAAAGAATACTCTCTAGAACCGGTTTTTCGTTTTACATAACCAATCTGAACGTGCCATGGTGATCTCTCCTTATCACATGCTGCCCCAAATCTCGCATCATAATTAACCTTAAAACTAACAGTTTTCTTAGACGAATGAAATTGAGCAGTTCCCAACTGTATTGATTCATTTGCCAAATATTTATTATTTCCCAAAGCATTTGGAATATGTGGCTTGTAATCATACACTATTCTATATTCCTTTTTCGGAGTGCTACAATTAGATGTTATATCCAATTCTGAATTTTTGATTGTATAAGTTGCTGAAACCTGTGGTCCTGCTTTCTTACTTGCTCCAATACCAACATTAACAGAATCTGTTTTGGGACTATTTTGCGGTTTATAATCATCTAAAGTAGGTAATGTTGTTTTTAAACTACAATACTCACTTAATCCATAACCTTTACTCTTTGCATTGTCCAATGTAACCTTTTTGTTATTTGGAGTCATTACTTCTTTGAACATCACAATGTAATCATCAGTACCTTTACGCCTGGTTACACCTGTAAGATATGAAAGTGTGCCTAACTTTCCATTCTTTTTACTCTTTACCGTAATCTTTTCCATTTTTGTCCAACTAGCATTATTGTACTTAGTATCGTAAGTAAATCCATTCTTACTCTCCTCTGCTGCTTTAACATTACAATTCATGCATGTAGTTGCAATCAACATGCACATCAAAAAAATCCCCTTTCTCTTCATAAATAAATCCCTTTCTTAAATTGTAAAATTTTATTAGTATCTATGTACCTATATTAGGATATATATATTGTAATGCTGTCAATAGTCTTTTGGAACTATTTTTTACATATTACAAATAAAAAACCCAGAATCAAACGATTCCAGGTTTTACATTAACTTACTGAAAATTATGCATTTTCTTCAATCTCTTCCACAAGCATATTAAATAATCTGATGAATTCATCCTCTACTTCCTGCATTGGTACGAATTTGAATTCCAAATCACTCATAATTACAGGTTCCTGCTCGAAGAGTTCCTCATTCATATAATGCTTTAATTCATAATACAAGCATGCATCATCAATGTTCTGAATTAATACAGCATCTTCTCCTTCCGGAACATAACCTAAATATTTCTTGTATATAAGGCTTTGAAGCTGCTCCTCAATCTGAAGATACATTGTCATATTTTTCTTTACAGGTCTTGTTATGTCTGCAAGATATGCCTCACTTGCATCATGAAGCAGACATGCAAGTGCAAGCTGTGGAACATAATTTCTTGCAATAGCTTCCTTGCAACACTGTATACTGTGCTGACCTACAGAGAAAAATTCTGGAAAATGTCCATTTGCCCTTGTAAGAAATGACAGAGCATGGGCAATATCCCTTATCTCAATTTTATCCATTTCAGGAGAAAATGTATTAAATTCAATTTTAGTATATGTTAAAATACAATCTTTCATTATTTTATCCTACCAGCTAATTATTTCATATCCTTCATTGGTAACAAGTACTTGAATCTCCCACTGTGCTGATGGAAGACCATCCTTAGTTGAAACTTCCCAACCATTTTCTTCATCAGTTACTATCTCCACCTTGCCCATATTTACCATTGGCTCAATGGTAAACATAAGTCCTGGTGCCATAACCATCTCTGTTCCTCTCTTTGAATTATAACTAACCCATGGATCTTCATGAAATTTAACTCCGACTCCATGTCCACCAATTTCTCTAACAACTGTATATCCGTTAGCATAGGCATGGTCATGAACCGCCTGTCCCATGTCTCCTAAGAAGCCCCAAGGTTTTACCTGCTCAAGTCCTTTCTGAAGACATTCCTTTGTAACATCTACAAGCTTTTGCGTTTCCGGTGACACCTCACCTATGCAAAACATTCTTGATGAATCAGAAAAATATCCTTTATAAATTGTTGAACAATCCACATTTACAATATCACCTGACTTAAGAATTACATTTTCAGATGGAAAACCATGACAAACCTGTTCATTAACTGAGGTACATACGCTGTATGGATATCCTTCATAATCCAAAGGAGCAGGAATTCCGCCCATCTCAGTTGTTTTTTCATAAACCATTTTGTCAATCTCAGCCGTAGACATTCCTTCATGAATATTCTCGGCTATGTAATCAAGAACTGCCACATTAATTTTGGCACTTTCTTTAATTCCAGCTATCTGCTCTGGTGTCTTAATTAAATTGCGAGTTGGAACAATATGTCCTTCACGCTTTAATTTTGCAAGTCTATCATCAAATGAAGCATGACATGTCTTATATTTTTTCCCACATCCACACCAACATGGATCATTTCTTCCTATTTTTGTAGCCATTTTTCTTCCTTCTATTCTCAATATATTTATACATATTAATGATCTAATGTAATACTTCCAAATTCAATATGACTCCATGTATCTTCATTAATGGAATATTTATTCTCCTCAAGGAGCTTTTTATATTCGTCTGAAGTAAAAGAAAAATCATCTCTTGATAAATTTGACAATCCTGCATAAATTTCCTGGTATTTTTCTGACATTGCAATTTTTTCCATTTGACTGTAAATATCGTCTTTATCCACACCAAGTCTTTCCTGCTTGTCATAATCCTTCAAATCTGACCAAAAATCCTCCTGAGATAACCTAAGGGTTTCCTTCTCATCATCTGTAAGCTCAATCCCTTCTTTACAAGCCATCTCGTAGAAAATTTCATCATGAATTGCCATCTGAATTGCTGCATTTCTTGCCGCAACCCTTATAAATTCACCATCAATATGCAAATTCCAATATTTATTTGTGTCTGAAGAATCATATACCTTTGCCTGTTCCTCAACTTCGGACTCTTCGTATGCTACATAAAACGCAACATCCTTAAAACTTAATTTATTTCCGTTTACTGTAACTGCTGTTTCTTCAAGAACACTTTTGTAATCCACCCCGTTTCTGTTTTTCCCCATTCTGTAGGATGCAATACCCAGAATAATAACAATAATCCCCAATACAATTGTAAATATATATTTTTTAGGATCTTCTTTGAATCCTTTAATCACCCCTGATACCTTCATCTTATTCTCCTTTACTGAGTAAGTTTAGCAACAACCTGATTGATTACCTTTCCGTCAGCCTTTCCCTTAAGCTCAGCCATAACAGCCTTCATAATCTGGCCTTTGTTCTTTGTTGCAAGAACATCCTGGAATTTCTCAACCAATACTGCTTCAACTTCCTCAGCTGACATCATCTTTGGTGCATACTCTTTGAATACTTCATATCTGAAATTATATTCATCGAGTAAGTCAGTTCTGTCAGCAGGACAACTGTCAATTTGTTCCTTTACAGATTTCATCTCCTTCATAATAACTCTGTTGACAAGTTCCTCCGGAATATCATCCCTGCACCCTTCATCAATCGCAACTTTCTTTGCCGCCGATACGAGTGTTGAAATTGCATCCTTTCTTGCCTTATCTCTAGCCTTCATTGCTGCAATCATATCTTTTTGCAACTGTTCCATCTGCATGATTAATTCCTCCTAATTATATTAATTAATTTTTATCTTAATTATTGGCAAACATTTTGTGTACCTGCCATAAATTTATTTGATAAAAATTTTCTAGACATATCTTCTTATGGCAGTAATTGTATGACACTGTACTGAACGGTATGATGTGATTCCTGCCTTACTGCTTTGAGCCTCAACAATACATCCGTTTCCTATGTATATAGCAACATGTCCAGGATATACAACTACATCTCCTGCCTGAATATTGGAAAATGAAACAGGTTTTCCCTGAGTCTTAAACGCCTGTGACTGTCGTGGTGTTGATATTCCAAAATGTGCATAAACAAGATGAACAAATCCTGAACAATCACATCCATGTGTCAGACTGTTTCCACCCCAGACATAAGGATTACCGCAAAACTGAAGTGCATACTGAACAATCTGCTGACCTGTAACGGAAGTTGTTGGAGATGGATTATAGCTTGAATCATTAAGATATTTCTCATCTTTGCTGACTCCGCCATTACCTGTTCCACCACCCTGATATGAAGCTGCCTGCTCAGCTGCAATTCTTGCCGCCTCAGCTTCCTGTCTTTGAATAATTGCTGCCTGTTTTTTAATTGTCTTCTTATAAGATACAGCCTGTCTTTTGGCTTCTGCCAGCTGGTCTGCATATTTGTCTTTCTTATTCTCAAGACTTGCAATAAGCTGCTCTAATTCATCCTGCTTTGCAGAATATTCATCCTGCATCTCAAGAAGGTCTTCCATCTCTCCTTCAAGTTCCTTTGAAAGTTTCTTAACATCAGAAACTGCCTTCTTATAAGAATTCATCAATTCTCTGTCAGACTGATATACGTCTGATATATATTCAATTCTGTTTAAAAGCTCTGAAATTCCTGTAGAATCAAGAATTGCCATCCAGATTGAATCAGATGTACTGTTTGCATACATGAAACGGATTCTCTTCTTCATAAGGTCATATTCTTCTTCCTGCTTTTTCTCTGCTGCTTTTAAATCCTCTCTGCACTCATCAATTTCAGTCTGTTTATTAGTAATCTTTTTATCAAGTTTCTTCTGTGATTCCAAAAGTGCGTCTAACTTCTGGGATGTAGCATCAATATCCTTTGATACTTCACTTTTTTTATCTTTAATTCCCTCAATCTCATCCTGAACATTATTAAGTTTTTCTTCGGCTTCTTTCTTCTTTTCTTTGGCTGTCTTGGCATATACATCATATGTATTATCCATATAAAGGCTTAAAGCTCCATCGCTTGCGGGAACTGTCACCAAAAAAGCCATCACCATAACCCCTGCTACAACTTTTCTAACTTTTCTCCTTCTTCTGCCGTTTAAAATATGCATCCCTGCCTCCCCATTTCTTCTGAAACTCATAAACATTCCTTTCAATAAGCAAAATTTTAGTAATTATCCTACTACCTCTATTCTTGCACAAAATGAACATTTTTTCTACCCCTTTTGGCAAATTTATAAATTTATCACAATATTATCACAATTAAAAAACTCCACAAACCTGATATTAGTCTGTGGAGAAAAATGAATATTTTTAATCTAAATTATACTTTTTACAATAAGTAATTTGTCGCCTTCACTAACTTCTTTGGATGACAGATTATTAATCCTTGCTATTTCGTCCATGGATGTGTGATATTCCTTTGCAATATCCCAAAGGGACTCTCCCTTTTTAACTATATATCCCACAATTCCGCCTTCATTCGAGTCTTTTTCCACAACCTCTTCTTCTACCTCGACATCATTGATAACAGATATAACATCTCTCCTAAGCACCAGAACTTCAAGGCTTACCGTTCCCTTAACCTCATATTCCGTATTGTCAAGAAGACTTACCGCAAGAAGGTCGCACCCGCTTTTTACCTCGTAAACATCCCCTTGCACAATTCCCGGAACTTCAACCTGCTGTTCAAATGGAATCTGCTTGGTAAGATGGGCTATTGGGAAACCGTCATTTGCAGTTATGTATAAAATTTCTATCTCAAGAAATCCTTCCACCCACAGACCATTCTCGTTTAGTTCTACACTGTCTACTTTGGCTTTTCCACGACTTGCGCATATCTGCATTATTTTTTCTTCGTTTTGTTCAAGGGAAAACTGCTCACACAATCTGTTTTTTGCTACATTTTTCATAAGAAGATGTTCTGTTGTCAATTTCTTATATACAGGCTTAATATTTGACCTTGTGGAATATATATCCTTCAAAATCATGGTTTCTTCTTCCTTCCATGCTTTGACCTCCACATCAAATACTAATTCCAAAGATATCTGGCGCATTTCCTTGTCATAATCATACTGTGGCTCGATATTTTGTTGTGTAAGCTGAACTCTTCCTGCAAAAACATCCGGCTCATATGCCTTGTCACAGGAAACTTTACCATTAAGGGGTATCATGTCTTCATACCATTCATTCCCCCCTTCCTCACTCATATAAAGTATGCTAAAATGCATCTCTCCTGAGACTATAAATTCTTTCCCTTGAAAATAGTATTCCTTGTTTCTTACATCAACAAAACTGTAAATTATCCTTTGTATATTTGGTTTTGATTTTGGAATTGTAATCTCATTTTTTATTCGGATTATATCCTTTAAATTGCATTGAAGTCTTAAAATATTTACCATATTTTTCTGCTGTTCAAATTCATCTTCTGGTTTTACACCATATGTAACATTAGTATCTAACTGTTCTTCTGCAATTATCTCTAAATTAATAACTCCCCGTAAAGAAAGTTTTCTTGAATTAATAACTGTAAATGCTATGTCTTCTATGTCAAGGTGAACTTTCACATGGTCATTTTCACATAAGCCGTCCAATGGGATTTTTTCCTGAAACAAAACCTCTCCCTGTAATGATTCCGGCTCCATGCTTCTTCCGTCACTTCGGTACAATGCCTCAAACAAAACTTTACCTTCAATCCACAAAGCATCTTTTAAACATTTTATCTCATCCGTCACCAACGCACTGTTTATGGCAACTATTTTCGCCACATCCGGCTTATTATCCCTTATTACATAGTCATCATCAAAGGTTATTTGTGCATATTCTCTAATTTTCTCATTAATCTGAAGTATATTCTGTGTCATTAATTCCATAAAAAATGTCCCCCATTTCGAATTCATGTAATTATACATATTCGAAATGCGGGACTTTTATGTCAATTCACTAAACTCCTCTAATTAGCAAAGCTTCATACGTATGTCCTTGGTTATAATGTCTGTGTAGCTAAATGATAATAACTGTGGTGGATTTTCCTCCCTTTCATCCTCCACCAAAACTGTAAAAACACTTGGATACGCTTTCTGTATCACACCCTCTTGAATGTCTACTTTGTTACGCCCACGATCCAGTTGTATCATAACTCGGCTTCCACACTGCTGACGAACGGATGCGCGAACCTTGCTGATATCTACCTGTTCCATAACATACCTCCTCTATTTAGGTATATAGCACTTACAAAAGTACTATATATTGTATTTTTAGTATAACAAAATAGTGCTTTATTATCAATAGTCCTAAAGTACTGTTTATGTATTATTATTCACGTTACGTTAAATCATTACCTGAAAATAACCTCCATATTTGTCTTTTCTGTCTTTAATACTATATATGGATAAGTTTTAATATTACTGATTTCTTTATCCTTTCCTGGTCCTACTAATTTTGTCTTAAAAAATAAACTATCCGTTGAAGATTTTAGTTCATCTACCACAATACTATACCCTCCGGTTTCCTGCATCCCATATCCCTTCGCTATGTATAAATATTCACCATCATCGTATGTCATTTTGAATTCCTTTTTCTTGGTTTCATCAATTTTTTTCATAAAATCCTTAGGAATCTCCTCTGTTTTTACCACTGTATAGTCAACATTTCTCATATTTTCCTCGTTGGTGTCCACTTTTTCCAATCCGCATCCGCCTAAATTAATTTGCATAAAAATAAATAATATTATCCAAATTATTACTCTTTTCATCCTTCCTCCATTAATTATTATTAACAAAATATGCACTTTCTTAAATAATATGAATATTGATACTTTTGTATGATTGATTTTTCTTTTTTCAACGTGTATAATGAAACAATAGTAAAAATGTAATACATTTACAATTTAATATTTGAAAAGAGGACTAATATTATGAGAACAATATTGACCATTATCTTTTTGGCGTTATTCTTTTTACTGACATATCCATTATTAGGAATAGAATGGATAATCTCAAAATTTAAGCCAAAGCATACAGATATAGTTCAGCTTCGCATAGTTCAGGTAGCTTTAAGATGTGTTGAATTCATTTCAGGAATGAATATAACTGTCAAGGGTAAGGAAAATATTCCAAAGGATGAAGCAGTGCTCTATGTTAGTAACCACAGAGGTTTCTATGATATTGTTATTACTTATTCCAGAGTTCCTGATTTAACAAGTTTCATCTCCAAGGATTCCATTGGAAAAGTTCCATTTCTTAGATTATGGATGAAAAGACTTCACTGTCTGTTCCTTAAACGAGATGATTTAAAACAGGGAATGCAGGTTATTCTTAAAGCAATAGATAACATAAAAAATGGCATATCAATATGTATTTTTCCTGAGGGAACAAGGAGTAAAGAGAAAGATCCTTCAAAACTTGGCACATTCAAGGAAGGTTCATTCAAGATTGCTTCTAAAACCAAATGTAAGATTGTGCCAATAGCAATAACCGGTACAGATGATGTATTTGAGAACCATTTCCCATGGATTAAAAAAGCCAATGTTACACTTACATTTGGAGAGCCAATAGATACTTCTTCTCTATCAAAGGAAGAACTTAAGCATCTTGGTGCACATTGCCAGGGAATTATTCAAAATATGTTAAAATCCTAATTTTTTATTTGACAAATGAAAAAAAAGATAGTATACTATTTTCTGCTAGAAGAATTAAATTCGTTTCGATGCCGAATTTAATTTTTCGTAAGTAGATTCCATTACAAAAGGACAGTGCTTTTGCACTGTCCTTTTCCTATGTCTTTCTTTATCCGTTTTATAATATATTCCATGTGCTATATTCTATTTTAGAATACATATTCCCTTCGATGGAATACTTACCTTGCCATTGTCCATTGTTACAACTTCACCATTTAAAGTAAGATATCCTCTGATATCCATATCCTTAATATCTGTTGAAGATATATCAATATCCTTTGCTTCATCACTTGTATTAAATAAAATTGCAATCTTGCTACCATCATATTCCTTGGTTATAACTGCAACATCACCTTCAGTAAGTGAATCAACAATCTCAACCTTGCCTCTTGCGATTTCAGGATTTTCATTTCTCAAACGAATTGCTCTTTTATAATAATTAAGTATTGATTTAGAGTCTTTTAACTGATCATCTACACAATCAAATACCTGCTCAACATCCTTAGCGGCGTTTTCAGCCCCCTGACATACTTCACTGCCATCTTTTGACCAATACATTGGTAATCTCTTATTTTCGTCCTCAGAGCCCTTACTTATCATACCAATCTCTTCACCATAATATACAAATGGATTTCCACTCATCATAAGCAATAATCCGGCAGCTTCCTTAATCTTATTTTCATCACACTGAAGATTATTTGCAATTCTTACCTGGTCATGATTGGTTAAAAATGGTGCATCTATAAAATCAGGATTGTTACCCGAATATTTTTCCTGATACTCAACCATCTTGTTTACATAGCTTTCTGCATTGGAATTTCCAAGCGCTACCTTAGCAAGGCAACCTTCCACACTTGATGTATCAAAATTGAACATACTAGGAGTTTTACTTGTATAATATGAAGCAATTGTTTCTTCATTTGCCCACACTTCTGAAACCATGTAAAAATCTTTATTCAATTCTTTACAATATTCGTAAATCCAGTTGATAGTGGATGTATTAAGTTTTTCATCTGTTTCGCTATAATGCATTACTGCATCCATTCTGAATCCATCTACTCCAAGGTCTACCCAGAATTTAGCAATATCCTTGATATCCTGTTTCAAAGACTCATTTTCAAGGTTTAAATCCGGCATCTCCTGCCAAAATGAACCTTCATAATAATATTCTGTTCCTGGAACGTTATAATAAGTTGCATCTTCCTGTTCTTTACTAAAATGATAATAATCTACATATTTACATTCATTAGCATCAGGCTCTTCACCTTTTTCAAGTCCCTTTAAATAGTCTGTGGCTTCCACAAACCATGGGTGTTTGGATGATGAATGGTTGAAAGGCACATCAATAATTAAATTAATACCCTTTTCATGACATTTATTAAGCAAAGACTTAAAATCATCTAAAGTACCATATTCCTTATCTATATTACAATAATCAGTAACATCATACTTATGATATGTTGTAGAAGGCATTATTGGTGTCATCCAAATGCCATTAAATCCCATATCCGCTATGTAATCCAGTTTATTTTCAATACCCTTTAAATCGCCTACACCATCGCCGTTAGAGTCTGCAAAGGAATATACAAATATCTCATAGTAATTTCTATAATTATCATCTATGATATTTAAATCCTGCTCATATTCATATGATATTTTGTCTATTTCACTGCTCTTTTGTGTATTGGTATCGCTTTTTGAATTTCCGCCACCACAGGCAACAAGCGACATAGTCATTGCAATGATAATTCCACTAGTGATTGCTTTTTTTAATTTCATTTTTTGCCCCTTTCAAAAAGAGCGGTAGCCAGATGACTACCGCATTTAATACTAGTATATTTATTAACCTTTAACAGCTCCACCAGTTACACCCTCAACATAGTACTTCTGTAAGCACATGAAAAGAATTGTAATAGGAATAGCAATGAGTACACCACCGGCACAGAAACGAGTGAAGTATCCCTGGTAATCGTTTGTATTTACCCAACGGTAAAGACCTACGGCTACGTTATATTTATCAGATGTTCCTAATGCAACGTATGATGCGAAGATGTAATCACACCATGGTGCCATGAATGCTGTAAGTGCTGTATAAATGATGATTGGCTTTGAAAGAGGTACTGTAAGTGTGAAGAAAATTCTTGCTCTTGAAGCACCATCAATTCTTGCAGCCTCGTCAAGAGACTTAGGAATTGTATCAAAGAAACCTTTACATACATAATATCCCATACCTGAACTTGCTACACTTATTAAGATAAGTCCTGGAATAGCACCCTGCTGTGTTAATCCAAACTGTTTTAATAAGAAATATAAACAAATCATTGTAAGGAATCCTGGGAACATTCCTAAGATAAGACAAAATCTCATCCAAAGTTCTCTTCCCTTAAATCTGATTCTTGATAATGAATAACTTACCACAAGAACCATTGCTGTCTGACCAATTGCTACGAATGCTGCAATAATCAATGTGTTTCCATACCACTTAAGGAAATCACTTTCGCCAGAGAATAACCATTTATATGAATCTAACGAAAACTGCTTAGGAATAACATAATCAACCATTCCACCGCTCTCAGTGATATAAGATCTAAAACTCTCAAATATGATTCCAACGAATGGAAGTAACCATATAAAACTAATCAAGATTAACACAATGTAAGTAACCACATTGCCTGCACTACGATGCTGCTTGTGCATTTTCTTTTCATTTGCCATTATTGGAATCCCTCCTCATCTTTAACTGATGGTAACATACCATAAACGATTAATGAAATTACAGCTGTTACAACGAATACCATGATACCAATTACAGCAGCCATACTGTAGTTTGTATCAGTAACTGTCATCTTATATAACCAAGTTACAAGAAGATCTGTTGAACCTGCTCCTCCTGTAAGTTCCATTGACTTTGGTCCACCTCCTGACAAGAGATAGATAATGTTAAAGTTATTTAAGTTACCTGTAAACTGTGTTAACAAGTATGGTCCTGTTACGAATAACATATATGGAAGTGTAATCTTCATGAACATCTGGAAACCGTTAGCTCCGTCAATCCTTGCACTTTCATATAAATCTTCTGGAATATTCATAAGAATACCAGTTGAAATAAGCATAAGGTAAGGAATACCTACCCAGCAGTTGATAACAATAATTGTAATCTTTGCTAATAATGGATCTGTCCAGAATGGAATTGCTGTCTTAATCACTCCCCAGTCAAGAAGTGTAGCATTGATAAGTCCGTCCTTAGCAAATAATTTAGAAACATAAAGTAATGAAATAAACTGTGGAATAGCAATTGTCATAACGAGAATTGTTCTCCAAAGCTTCTTAAACTTGATGCCCTTCTTATTTATTAAAATTGCAACTCCCATTCCTAAGATGTAGTTAAGGAATGTTGCAAAAAATGCCCAAACTAATGTCCAGCCTAAAACCTTGTAGAATGTTGGTCCAAATCCATTTCCACCGAAATTAACTAATTCAGCGAAGTTCTTTAAGCCCACCCAAGTAAATAATTTTGCTGGTGCCTGATGATCATAATCATAATTTGTAAAAGCTACGCAAATCATGAAAATAATAGGTAATACTGTAAATACAAGAATACCTATTGTTGGTAAAGAAAGTAATGTAACGTGGAACTTTGAATCGATTAACTGATAAAGATCCTCTTTAACTGAAGGAACTTTACGTCCTTCCTTAGCATACATCTCTTCCTTACGATTTTCTCTGACATTCATTCTCCAAATAATAATGAAACCGAATATCAGCATAATCGATAAAACACTATATAATAAAATTAAGAAACTGTTATCTCCAGGGATCTGTAAGAAAGTCTGTGGATCCATGTGAGTTTCTTCTGTACCTAAAGTTGTAATCTTTGAAAGATAATCAACTCCAAATCCAAGTAAATACCAAATAAATAAAATTTCTGTTGCAAGAAATGCAAGTCCTCTTGCAAAATATCCTCTGCATAACGAACCGAATCCCATAATAAGGAATGAAATACGGGTTTTAAAGTCACCCTGTGCAAACGTTACGCCAATCTCTTTAACATCGTTGCCTATCCATTTAAAAAAGTTTGCAATCTTCTTCATATGCCCTCCAAATTGCATACCATATCTGCAGGCAATCGATAAATCGTCCTACAGTTTTATGTGCTTTTTCTAAACTCAAGCGGCAGGAGGAAAAATCCCCCTTCCGCTTATAAATATCAATTGTTAAATATTACTTTCCAGCGTAACCTTTACATGTATCCTGGAATGTCTGAAGAGCTGCCATGATGTCTTCATCACTTGAAGATGTTGTAAGTTTTCCAGAGATAATGTCATCACCGAATGATATTGCAAGTGTCCAGTAATCTGCTGGGTACTGTCCCTGTGGAATTGTGTACTGGCACTGCTCTTTGTAAGCTGTAAGTGCTTCGTTAGACTTAACTGTGTCATTTTCCTGAGCTGCTTTGTTAGATGGTCCCCAACCTACTGCATTGTAACGATCTAACTGTACTTCTTCACTTGATAAGTACTGAGCAAGGTCAAGACATAATTTCATCTTTCCAGCTTCTGTCTGTGGCTTAACACCAAGAAGTTTGTATCCTGAGAATCCACCCATCTGGTAATCTGTACCATCAGCTCCCTTGAATGTAGGAAGTTTAGCACATGCATAGTTATTCTTGAATGTCTTCTGAGCAGCTGATGCATCCCATGTTCCTGAAATGATAGCAGCAGCTTTCTTTGTCTTATCTGTTGTTGATCCGTTCTGGAATGAGCTTGATGAAGCAAGTTCAATCATCTTCTTAGCAGCGATTACACCCTTATCTGATGCGTAATCAATTGTTGAATCAACGAATTTTCCTTCGTTATCTGTCTCATATGCAAGTGTACATCCAGCTCCGAAGAAGAATGCTGGTGCATAGTATCCTGAGTTGATCTCACAGTAGAAGTTCTTTCCAGCTGCTTCACAGTCTGCGATGATTCCTTCTAATGTGCTTGGATCCTTAACTACGCTCTTATCGTAGTATAAGAAATATCCATTATCTGAAGTAAGTGGGAATGCACAAAGGTTATCACCTACTGTAGCAGCGATGATTGATCCTTCATCATTGTCAGCCTTAATTGTCTCGTCATATCCTGTTCCAGTTAACTGCTGTAATGCTCCTGCAGATACAAGTCTTGCGATCTGATCCTGAGCAAATCCGTAGATATCAGCTCCACCAGCAACGTCAGTAATCATGTTACCAGCAGCATCTCCCTCTCCAACAGCCTCAACTGTTACTTTGTAATCAGCTCCTGTATCTTTAATAAACTGATTAGCTTTCTCCTGTGTGAAGTCTACAGCTAAATCTGCCACCCAGATCTTAACCTCACCTGAACCGTAATCTACTTCTGTAGCTGCAGGTGCATCTCCTCCACTCTTTTCTGTAGCAGGTGTGTTGCTCTGCTCCTTGTTTTCCTCTTTTTTGTCTCCACAACCTGCAAACATAGATGCAGTCATTGCAGCAACAAGTAATGATGCTAATACTTTCTTCTTCATACTTTGTCCTCTCCTTATAATATAAATTTTAAGTATTAATAAAGTATCTATATAAAATGCTCAGGCATTCCATATCATAATTATCTGCGGTACACAGCCGCTAAATTTCTTATCCATTGTCTTCTTTTCTCATCGAGATGTCTTGAACTTAATCGCCATCTCCAGTTTGCTCCGATGGTTGCTGGAGCATTCATTCTTGCTTCATTTCCAAGCTTAAGCATATCCTGCATCTGTATAATTGCTATGTCTGCAGTACTTGCATATGCTGCTCTTATTAAAGCATCCGGAATCTCTTCCTTATTGTCTATATTTAAATATTCATACAGATAAGCAAGCTCATATTCTGTCTTGTCTCTGAACGAACCAACAATGGTCTCATTATCGTGGGTTCCTGCATATACAACAACTTTATTGTCTGTATAATTATGTGGTAAATGTTCGTTTGCCGTATTCCCGTCAAATGCAAACATCAATACCTTGGTTCCCATCCATCCGGTTTTATTAAGTAATTTCTTAATTCCCGGAAGAAGTGATGCTCCTGTATAATCATCAGCGATAACCTTTGCCGTCTTAATCTCTTTCTTGATGGCTTCTGTCATCTTGCGTCCAGGTCCTTTAATCCATTTACCTGACACTGCGTTTGCCGCCTGATAAGGAACTGTGTAACTCTTAACCAAACCGGCGAAATGATTAAATTTGATCACATCAAACATCTCTTCACTTATGCGGATTTTTCTTTTCCACCATGCAAAATCATCTTCTTGCATCTTTTTCCAATTGTAAACCGGATTGCCCCAAACCTGTCCCTGTTCTGAAAATTTATCAGGAACCGCCGCAGCAACACAAGTTGGTTTACCGTTTGCGTCAAGCAGGAAGTTTTCTTTGTAATTCCATACATCAGCCGAATCAAGTCCTACATAAAAAGGAACTTCACCGATTATCATTATTCCCCTGGAATTAGCATATTCCTTAACTTTTCGCCATTGCTTAAAGAATTCGAACTGGCAAAACTCCCAAAAACTGATATTATTATAATTGTTTTTTTGGTAATTTGCAAGCGCAACCGGTTGCCTTTCTTTATATTCATCAGGCCAATCTAACCAATTTTTATCTAAATTGTCGGTTTTTAATTGCATAAATAGTGCATAATCACCAAGCCAGTCTTCATTTTTTTCTCTAAACTCTTCAAATTCTTGTGCATTTGTATCAAATCTGGAAAACGCTTTTCGTAAAATCTTACTTCTGTTCTCATACAATACAGCGTAATCGATTTCCGAATCATTATTCCCCCAATTGTAGCACCTTACCTCATCTAAACTAAGTAAACCTTCTTCTATGAGTTCGTCCAAATCTATAAAATATGGATTCCCTGCACAAGAAGATACAGGCTGATACGGGCTGTCACCATAACCAGTAGGTCCAATCGGAAGCACTTGCCAATATTTTTGTTTTAAATCAACCAATAAGTCCACAAACCTAAATGCTGCTTTCCCTAAAGTTCCTATTCCGTAATCGGAAGGTAAACTTGATATTGAAAGAAGAATTCCTGAACCCCTGGTCAACTCCTGTGATTCCAATCTTTTTCTCCTCGCTTTGCTATTTATTATAACTTTGTTTCGTTATTTTTCGTATCTGAGATAATTTTATAATCTAACCATCAAAATGTCAATATTTTTTGAAGTTTCAACTCTATTTTTGCTCTTTTTACTGTATTTTCATGTCATTTTTTGTAAATATTCACTATAAAATCGGGGGATTTTTTCGAAAAAATATTTTTATCGAAAATAAAGGCATATTACATTGATTCCCTTAAAAATTTAACATATAATAGTAGTAACGCATCTGTTTGAATTTTTCCAACAGATTGTGCATAAGTTACACAAATGAGAGGGGTATTATGGCTACAATTAAAGATATTGCTAACAGGCTTGGTGTATCCGTCAGTACGGTTTCAAAAGGTCTTAACGGAGCCAGTGATATTAGCGAAGAACTTAGACAAATGGTGCTTGATACAGCCGTTGAATTAGGCTATTCCACCAAACGCTCAAAAAAAGAAGAAAACAGAAAACTATGTATTTTTGTTGAAAACATGGATTATGAATCAATAGATGAATTTGGATACGATGTGGTACTTGGTTTTAAGCAGAATGCATTTCGTCACAAATGGGATATTGACATTATCCCGGTTACGCCGACTTTCCAGATGGAAGAAAAATACGATACATATTTATTGAAAAAAAGATATTGTGGTGCATTTCTTATGGGATTTGCTCTTCATGATGAATGGATGAAGCAGCTTGAGAATACGACAATGCCTACCGTACTTTTGGATAACAGAATTGATGACAATCCAAATGTATGCTATCTGGGTACGGACAGTTTCGAGGGAATCCGTCTTGCAGTTAATCACCTTAACAATTTAGGACATAAAAAAATCGCCTTTTTAAATGGTTCTCTTCATTCTTTTGTTTCAAACCAAAGACATGAAGCATTTATCAAAGCGATGAAGGATGCCAAACTTGAACTTGACGAGGACCTTATGGCATATGGTTATTTCGTTGCCGACAGTGCCAAATATCATGTTCCTGGATTCCTTGCCAAAAATGCAACTGCAATAATTTGCGGTAACGACCTTATTGCAAGGGGTGTTGTGGAGGAATGTGAATCAAGGGGATTTAAGGTTCCTGAAGATGTAAGTGTTATTGGTTTTGACGATATACCTTTGGCATCTGCCCTTATCCCGCCACTTTCCACAATCCGTCAGGAGAGAAACGAATTAGGAAGGTGTGCATATGTTATTCTTAATTCCCTTATTCACCACATTCCAATAAGCCAGACACTTTTGCGGCCAAAACTCATCGAAAGGGAAACAACAGCAAGAGTTCATCTTAATTAAGGAGAATTATTATGAAATTCACCAGAAAATTTAAGAATTTAACACTAAAAAAGGCATTATGTTTTATCATGGTTACATGTTCCATCCTGACTTCAACGGGATGTTCCGTAACGGAGATGACCGACAGGCTTCAGGATCCGGAAAAGCTTTATGCCAAGCTTCATGCCAATCCAAGATTCTGGAATGACACTGTAAAACTGGATTTAGCCTCCGGCCTTTATAAATTAAGCAGTGAATTTTTCAACGGAAAGCCATACAACGACATTCACTCTTTTGGTGAAAATGTCTTACTTGTAGGCCAGGGACTCTACGACAAGGAAACTTATGAATATTCCTTTAGTGTATATGATCCTTGGAAAAATTCCATAACTTACGAGCTTGAGCATGATAAAATTCAGTGCACAAGTTATAAAATCACAGATGACAGATTATACCTTATTAACGAGGATGAGGGGATTATCAGTGAATATGACACTTCCCTTAATAAAATAAATACATATGACACTTCTATTGTCAACGAATTTTCTACAATGGATTTTGTATATGGCAATTCTGATTATGAATATTATTATGAATATGATTCCACAAGAAATGCCATCTTAAAAATCAAAAAGGAGGATATGTCATACAGTTATATTGATTGTGACTTCTACGAACCTACCATTGAAGGAATTTCTGATGATGGAAAATATCTTTTGATATCGGGAACCGATTCTTCTGACTTAAAATACAAAACCTGCAGTCTGTCCACCGAGAATCTTAATATCGCAGACAGTATTCAGGGACTTACTTATAACGGTGCAATTAATAATCTGGGCTTTGTTACTGAAGCCGATTACGATAACAGTCTTTGGAATTACCACAGCTTTTCGGGAAATGACATTTATTTTAAATGTAAAAACGTTCAGGATGTAAGTTTTTTACCAAATGGAACCATGATTTTCCATCAGGAAAAATACATTGACGAAACTTCCAAGAAAAAACATTCTGTATGTTATTACCAGATTGATTCAACAGGAAAATGTATATCAAGTTTTAAATTTAACTGTGGAGTACCAAGCAGTCATGACTATAATTATTTTTCACCAAATTATGTCTATCTTGAGGATTGTGACTGCATCATGTTTTTGGTTTACACCAAGGATTGTATGCCTTTTATTCTTATATGGGATTTAAAAGAGGGTAACAAAGAGAATTTTAATCCAAAGGTATACACTGATAAGGAAACCGCATTAAAGGAAATCAATGCTGAAAAGAAAGATGATGATGAAAATTATGGTGATGAGGTTACTCTCATTGAAGATACTTCATCTTATGACTGGGGAGAATTGTCACAGATAAACAGTTTTGCCACAAAACTAGAAGAAACTTATGACATTGAGATATATCTAGGTCCAGAAGTTCCCCTTAGAATTGATTACTTTGACATAACTCAGGAGCTAAATCCCAATACTCTTCAGACCGCCATGGATAATTTATCCGACATTTTACAATGTTATCCAAGCAATTTCTTCAAACAGTTATGCTTCGGCGATAATGCAGGTGTCCGGTTTTATCTCTCCGGTGAACTTGTGGGAGGCTCAGAGGGCATGATTGAAGATCCAAGCGGATTTACCAGCGAGATTAATAATCACATGGTAATAGTCCTTGATACCGGTTATAGCTGGGATTGGGATTATACAGTTAATCATGAGATTTCACATATGATAGACAGAAGACTTGATTTTCAGTCAGGTTTCGAAAGTTCAGTTCCTTATTCAGAAGAAAAATGGAACAGTTTTAACCCTGATTCCTTTGAATATCTTGACAGTTACGATAATTATAATGACAATGAAAAATATAATAATAACACAAAATATTTCTTTGATTCCTACGGAACCACCTTCGCCACAGAAGACAGGGCTGAAATATTTGGAAATGCCATGGATTATTATATAAATGAACTTGAGGGAGAAGCAATTTTTACCAAGGATTCCCCTCTTACCGACAAACTTACTTACTATTGCAAGTGCATAAGAGCAGGATTTGATACTTCAAACTGGGATGCAAAGATGCCTTGGGAAAAATTTGCATCATGATTTATTTTCACATGTTTCAATCATAATATATGATAAAATTTCAAATTTTTAGTAGCGATATATCAAAGTTGCATTTTCTTTTAGTAGTAATATATCAAAGTTGCATTTTCTTTTAGTAGTGATATATCAAAGTTGCATTTTCTTTTAGTAGTGATATATCAAAGTTGCATTTTCTTTTAGTAATCATATATTACAAGCAACAAAATTTTACAATTATAAAAAACGACATTAAGCTTAACTTAATGTCGTTTTTATTTATATATCTTCTTTATTTTTCGTTTTTTACATATCAATTTTTATATGTTGTTTTTAGTAACTTTTATATTATAGCTTTATACACTTATTTCATTTATGGCTACAATATAATAATTCTACAAAATAATTGTCTTTTTTATCTTATATACATACTTTTTAGTATCATATTCATAAACCGCCTTATATTTGTATCCTTTATATTCATAATTTACATTTACATATTTTGTTATTATTCTTATTCTTTTTATATTTGAATATCCTGCTTTGCATGTGGCATTTATTGCTTTTCCCGGTGATACAGTCTTATTTACTTTTATCTTTGGCTGTCCTTTAAACTCTTTTCCTGATGTATCTTTAGCCGCCTCGATAGATAATAATTTTATTTTGCTTTTTGATTTATTGTCAACATAGGCGCTAAACAGGTATGTTCCATACCCTTGTGACATATAGCTTGAAAGGGCAACTGATGGCTTTGCATTTTCCACAACCTTAACTTTTAATTTTACCCCTACTGCATTTGCAATGGAAATAACTGCTGTACCTTCTTTTTTAGCCTTAATATAATATTTTCCTTTACTGCTTACAACTTTTGCCACTGATTTATCCGAGCTTTGTAAATTAGAATAATCTTTACTTTTTGTTGTCACCTGAAATACCATACCCTTTGGAATGTAAATTGTTCCTTCGGATTTTCCCTGTATTGCAAGTTTTTCTTCTTTAACATATATTGCATGTTTAAAGGATTTATCCCCCAGGGAAACTGTAATAACGGCTTTGCCCTGTCTTTTGGCTACATATTCACCATTTTGGTCAATTTTCACAATGGATGAATCTGATGATACAAAATCAGGCTTTGC
Source organism: Agathobacter sp. (assembly GCA_036308125.1). Lineage (GTDB taxonomy): Bacteria > Bacillota > Clostridia > Lachnospirales > Lachnospiraceae > Roseburia. The sequence continues at coordinate 61,305 of JAXJWH010000091.1, read as the reverse complement.
AGATGCTTCATACTTAATCGCACCTTCAAAACCAGCATAAATTTTTGTTTTAGTTCCTGACAAATTCTTTAAAGATACTTCTTCTGGCTCTGGTGATTCAGATTCAGTTTCCGTTTCTGTTTGGCTTTCTCCGTCATTGGCTTCAGTTGCCCTGACAATAGATAAATTATCCTCACTCTTTCCGTAGATATTATCACAGGACATAAAGGACATGGCTGAAACGCTCACTCCAACAGCCAACACGCCGGCAAGAACCTTCTTATACATTTTCACTTTCATAACTTACTTCCTTTCCTTATGCATACATATGTAATCTATACTATCATATATTCATATTTAAAAATACATTTTCCCTTCCTTATGCATACATATAAAATTTTATACCCTCACATATTCAGAATATATTTATCCTTCTTTGTGTAAACATATGTATTTTTATGCTATCACACATTCAAAACTTTGGAATAAATTGTAACAAAAATGTAATATTAAAAAACTGATGTCTGCTTTCGCAAACATCAGTCCTTGTATCTTTATTTTAGAATAAAGCTTCAAATTCTTCTTTTGTGATTTTCTCTTTCTCTAAGAGAAGATTTGCACATTTATCAAGTACTTCTCTGTTTTCTGTGATAATTCTCTTTGCCTCGCTATATGCATGGTCAATTATCTTCTTAACTTCGCTGTCAATTGCTTCCGCAACTCCTTCGCTGTAGCTTCTTGTACGAGCCATATCCCTTCCAATGAATACCTCTTCGTCATCATCATCATAACAGATAAGTCCGACATCATCTGACATTCCATATTTTGTGACCATATCTCTTGCCATCTTAGTAGCCTGTTTGATATCCTGAGAAGCTCCTGTTGTGATATCGTCAAATACAAGCTCTTCTGCTACTCTTCCGCCTAAATCAACGATAATCTCCTGAAGCATTCTTCCCTTGGAATTAAACATCTCATCCCTTTCAGGAAGTGGCATTGTATATCCTGCTGCTCCTGTTCCTGTTGGAATAATGGAAACTGTATAAACAGGTCCGACATCTGGAAGTAAATGGAATAATAAAGCGTGTCCCGATTCGTGGAATGCTGTAATCTTTTTCTCTTTCTCAGAGATAACACGACTCTTCTTCTCTGCTCCGATTCCAACTTTAATGAAGGATTTTCTAATATCTTCCTGAAGTATGAATTCTCTGTCCTCCCTTGCTGCTCTGATTGCTGCTTCGTTAAGAAGGTTCTCAAGATCAGCACCTGTAAATCCGGCTGTTGTCTGAGCTACCTGTTTTAAGTCCACATCCTCTGCAAGAGGTTTGCTCTTTGCATGAACTTTAAGAATTTCTTCTCTTCCACCTACATCAGGTCTTCCTACTGCAATTTTTCTATCGAAACGTCCTGGACGTAAAATAGCAGGATCTAAGATATCTACTCGGTTTGTTGCAGCCATAACAATGATTCCTTCATTTACACCAAAACCGTCCATCTCTACTAACATCTGGTTAAGTGTCTGCTCACGTTCATCATGACCGCCACCCATTCCTGTTCCTCTTCTTCTTGCTACGGCATCAATTTCATCGATAAAAACTATACATGGTGCATTCTTCTTGGCATCTTCAAATAAATCTCTTACCCTTGAAGCACCTACACCTACGAACATCTCTACGAAATCTGAACCTGAAATGCTAAAGAATGGCACTCCTGCCTCCCCGGCAACTGCCTTGGCTAAAAGAGTTTTTCCTGTTCCAGGAGGTCCTACAAGTAATACACCCTTTGGAATTCTTGCTCCAAGTTTTGTATATTTGCGAGGAGCACTTAAAAAATCAACGATTTCCTCTAAGTCTTCTTTTTCTTCCCTAAGACCTGCAACATCCTTAAATGTTGTTTTATTTTCTTCTTCAGTTGTAAGTTTTGCTCTGTTTTTTCCAAAATTCATCATCTTACTTCCGCTACCCTGTGATGATGCATTATTATTCAAAATCAAAAACAGGATAAATACTGCACCAAATGCAAGTAAATATGGAAGTAAATTCATAAGCCAGCTTTCAGGGGCAACTTCAACAAGTGTATACTGCTCAAAACCTGCCTTGTCCATTTCCTTAGCGGCTTCATTAACATCTGAAACATACAAAGTCTTCGACTCTTTATTCTTGTCCTTCATGCTAATAATAAGACTTCCTGTTGGAATTTCCCTGTTTTGAACTACCTTAACAGATTCCACCTCGTTCTTTTCCAATGCCTCAAGAAAATCAGCCTTCGTGTAGGAATTAGTCGTAGATGTACCCTTTAGCATGTACCAGATAAATACAACTGCCAGAATAAGGCAAAGGTATACGACAACTCCCCTTAAATTGTTATTCTTTTTCGTATTCAATTCTCTTCTCCTTTTCGGAATTTCTAGTATTCATGTTTGCCCAGTTTTCATGAACTAAACATCTATTTAAGACTCGTCCTCAATAAAGCCGATATATGGCAGGTTACGGAATCTTTGATCGTAATCAAGACCATATCCAACCACAAATTTATCCGGGATTACAAATCCGGTATAGTCAACTTCGATATCATCCACGACACGTCTATCTGGTTTGTCAAGAAGTGTGCATATCGTAAGACTCTTTGGATTTCTGCTCTCAAAAAGCTTCACAAGACGACTAAGAGTATTACCTGAATCAATTATATCCTCTACCACAATAACATTCTCTCCTTCGATTGAATGTTCCAAATCATGCTTAATATTAACAACACCTGATGATACTGTTGCTGCTCCATAACTTGATGCCGATAAAAAATCAATTGTCATAGGAAGTTTGATTCTCTTGGCTAACTCCGTTGTAAAAAAGATAGATCCCTTTAAAATGCACACAAGATATACCGACTCACCTTTAAATTTCTCGGTGATTTCGGCTCCAATTTCTGCAACCCTTTTGTTAATTTCTTCCTCAGTTAAATATACAGAAATGTTATAATCTTTCTTAAAATCCATTTTAATTTCCTCCGTCATAACGTAATTCTAATATTTCTAAAGTATCTTCGGATACTTTATATGTCTGACTAATTCTGCCATTTAAATCCAGGATACTTAATACTTCCGACTCATCAGTTACAAGCCAGATCATATCCCGTTTACTTGCGGGGATCTTCTCATTAATAAAAAAGTCCTTAAGCTTCTTGTGATGACCATATTCATCATTCACAAAATAATCTCCAGCTCTACGCTTTCTTATTTGAAAACCACTTCTTATCTTATCATAACTTAGCCATTTAGTATATGAATTTTTAGGAATTTCTTGTGTTTTTCCATTAAATTTCCTTACAGATATATGCAAAGTGGCATGTGGTTCTTCAAGAGGAATAAGTATTTGTCTATGATTATTTCGACAATCCTGCAGTTGTTCTTTAGATATAAAATGTATTTGTTTACTTTCAAAGGAATTATCTTTTTTCTTTTCCAGTATTATTTTATTATATTCTTTATATCCCGTAATTTCATAGGGCAAATCTATTTTTTTTCCCGACTGATTCTGCGCCAGTTCCATAACTGCTGCAACATGGGCACTTGTTAAATCCTTGCGCCTTCCGGCAATTTTTTCCATTCCTCTAAGAAGTATTTCCCCTGCCATAACCTTTGGCAGATTATTTAATTTATCCGCATCAATCTTTACCACATCATCTTTGTATGAAATTATTCTTTTTGCTTCTTTGTCGGTCTGACTTAAAAGGTAATCATCCACTTCTGAAAGCATCAGAGCACTTTTATTTATATGCTCAATCGCCTTTGAATTAATGGAAAGCAAATCCGGAATTACCGACAGCCTTATTAAATTTCTGCTGTAATTGGTATCCTTGTTGGTGGAATCAATGCAATAATCCTGACCGATACTTTCAAGATATTCTTCTATCATGCTTCTTCTGACACACAAAAGCGGTCTTATATATATATCCCTTACAGGCTGCATACCTGACAAGCCCTTTATTCCGCTTCCCCTTAGCATCTGAAACAAAACAGTTTCCGCATTATCATCCATATGATGAGCCAATGCCACCTTGCCGTTTGTCTTTTCTGCCCTCTCATTAAATATTCCGTATCTTAATATCCTTGCCGCTTCTTCATCCCCAAGACCGGTTTCCTTTGAATACCCTGGGACATCTACGGAAAATTCGTTAAATGGAACTTTAAGTTTTCTGCAAAGATTACGGGTAAAAGCAGCATCCTCCCTGCTTTCTTCCCCTCTTATGCCATGCTCCACATGACACACCTCTATGGTAAAATTTAATTCATCCTTTAATTCCAAAAGAACATGAAGAAGACAGACTGAATCAGCCCCTCCTGACACCCCAAGAATAATATGATCCCCTTTATCTATCATGTTATTTTCTTCAATAAATTGTTTAATCTTTTGTATCATTTATCATTTCTCCCAAATGCCTATTGCAAGTACTGTCATATCATCCATAACATATCCTCCCGTATCCAAAAGCACCTTATCCAGTACTTTCTGAGATAAAACTCCGGCATTATCAGTTGTAATGTCACTTATTATTGCCCCTAAACGTTCCTGGGGATTTCGTACATTTAGATATTCTATCACACCATCTGTGACCATGACAAGAAAATCCCCGTTTTTAAGATTTTTTGTTATTTTTTCAATATCCTGTTCTATATCAACCCCTGCCGGAAGTGATTCTGACTCCACAATTGTTACCTCATCCTTTCGCTTGATAAAAGTAGCGGCAGCTCCTATTTTAATCATGGTTAATTTTCCATTATATAAATCTATACTGCTTAAATCCAAAGTTGAAAAACTATCACTTTCCCCCTTTAAAACCATTGCAGAATTCATAAGTTTAACCGCCGTATCCGTTTCAAACCCTGCTTCTATGAATTTTTCCATTAAATCCACAACCAGTTCGCTTTCCTGATAAGCCCTGACGCCTGAGCCCATTCCATCCGAAAGACAAATATGATACGCCCCTTCATCTGTATCAAACATGGAAAAATTATCACCGCTTACCATGCTTGTGTTTTTCTTCTGCCCTGAAAAACCTGTCAAAACATAATATTTTACATCTTCATAAATTGTCACCTCAGTCATTTCCTGTGCTAAAATTCCCTTGCACTCCTTCTGAAGTCTAAGACGAAGACCGGTTATCTTCTCACAGCACCTTAAAAATTCCTTTACAGGCACTCCTCCATTTTCGCTTTTTATCCAGGAAGTAATTATTATTCTTTCCTCTTTGGTTTTATAAAAATGTATCTCACTTACATAAATTCCACATTCAAGTGCTTCCCTTTTTATCTTTGCCCGGGCAAATTGTTTGGTAATGTCAATGTTTTGTCTGTCATATGACCAGTTTTCTAAAACCTTTGTCATGGCATCAAGCTGTTGCGCAATTACGGTTCTGTTATCAAGAAGCCTTTTGTACCACGCTTTATTTACCTCCATTCTTCCAAAGGCATTTATTGCTTCCTCCACCATTTTAGGATATTTTTTGCATCTTTGCACATATGAATTATCTATTATTGTATCCTTTTTCTCATGACGTATTACGGCTTTTATCATGCTGTTTATCTCCCCTGATAAAATTGCCTGATTCTTATTCCAGCACACTTCGCAGCCATCGCAGGTGGCACAAAGTATTCCGGTAACCTCTGACTTAAGATTGTCCTCCTGTTCATATTCATCAAAAAACCGGCTTCCCCCTATGCCTTTAAATGCCGTTGACAGTCCTCCAAGTGCCGTTACAAAGGAAACCACCCTTTTATCCTGTGGCACTATGGGTTTTTCATATTCAGCCTCCCGTTCAATCAGCAAAAATGCCATACTGACAAACTTGGACATAAATATATATATGCCAAATGCAATCAGCGCTTCAGATATTCCATATATAAGATACCTTGTATCATAAAATATCCACCTGTATCTTATAATGTTGATTGTAAGGGTAAGAACAAAAATAATAGCCCCCGCAACAACTCTTCTTGCCCTTTTATTTATCATGCTATATGCACCTATTGATATATGAATCATCATAATAAGTAAAATGTATTTTAACATTCTCCCGGAGGGCATGAAAAATCCTGCTCCAAGAAGTAAACCTGTAATCGAAAATATCCTGCCCTTTTTCATGTCTTTAATAGTGGCACAATACCACCCTGGAATTAAGGGATAATATCCTGCAATATTAAAAACTGCTGCCAGAAATCCTAATATAAAAAATATAATTTTAATTACCATCATCCTTATCTCATTTTTCACACTCATTTTTTACCTCCCAAAAGCCATTTTTATTCGATTATAAAAACCGGGCAAAAAATGCAATGTCGAAATATGAAGATAAGAAAAAAGAAAGTGAAGAATTAATCTTCACTTTCTTTAAAAATTATCTCATTATCATAAACCAGGCCTAATTTGTTCTTGGCTACATCTTCTATATATTGTGTTGTATTCATATATTCTTCAAGATTCTTAATTTCTTCTGTTCGCTCAGTTTCCCTTGCATATTGTTCCATAAGTTCTTCTTTTTGCGCTGCATATGTATCTTCCTTTTGTCTGAGCTTACATATCTGAAATGTTACAACAAGAACAAATATCATAACAACAACTATAACACTCAAATGACCTGCTTTTGGTCTTCTTACTCTTCGACGATTCTTCATGTCTTCTCCTTCGCCTTAAAATATCTCGTAAATAATATTGTAACTTTTTTTTGTGCTTTTTTCAATTGCTTTTTGGATAAACAGCCTAATAATATTGCAAAAAATATGTATCCTCTGAATAAACCGCCATTATACCTGCTAACAAGCACAAATAAACACACCCCATACGCCAGCCAGAAAAATAAATCTTCAATGGCTGTTAAGATATATCCATGATTTAATATTTTCCTTAATACTTCCAAAACATCACTTAGTACCGAAAAACTCACCCCAAGAAAAAATGACTTAAGAAAAACCCCCATTTCCGCCATTATATCTATATTCATGATGTATGAAACAGCCTGCCAAAAATTCCATCCTGTTTGCCCTGAATTCCCGGAACTTCAGAATAAACCATTGATTCTATCTCACCTTCTATATCGGCTTCACCTTTTTCTAAATTTAGTCTGTTTACATGAAGATCTTTCCCCTTAATGTGAAGCATACCAAGTTCTGTCTCCAAAAGAATTTCTGATAAATCAAAGGATAATACGTCAAGGATACCTGTAAAACTTCCGCTTTTTCTATTATTCAGCATTAACCTGTGGGACCTTGATAAATTATTTTCTTCCATACTACCTCCTGCAATATATTTATATATCTTAGTATTCTATGTATGTTAAATTATATGTAGGTATTTTACTTTGTATGATTCTTTTTCGGTCCCTGATATGAAAAATGTCTTAAATATATTCAAATAAGTCTTCTGCTTCTGCTTTCTTTGTTGTGTTTTGTATATCGAGTACTCTTACCTTTACAGTCTTTTGTCCAAACTGTATCTCAATTATATCTCCAATCTTAACGTTCAATGAAGCCTTGGCTACCTTGCCATTAACAAGAACCCTTCCTGCATCACATGCTTCATTTGCAACTGTTCTTCTCTTAATCAGTCTTGAAACCTTCAAAAACTTGTCTAATCTCATATCCTCTTCCTCTTTATCTTTCCTCATAAATTATAAAAGGAGTGCCCTAAGGCACTCCGAACAAATCATATATCTTAATCTTAATTAAGAGCATCCTTTAAAGCCTTACCAGCCTTAAATTTAGGAGCCTTAGATGCAGGAATAGTCATCTCAGCACCTGTCTGTGGATTTCTTCCAGTTCTTGCTGCTCTCTCAGTAACCTCAAATGTACCAAATCCAACTAACTGAATTTTCTCTCCCTTCTTCAATTCCTCTACTACAACCTCAGTAAATGCCTTTAAAGAAGCTTCTGCATCTCTCTTTGAAACATCAGCTTTCTCAGCGATAGCTGTAACTAACTCTGCTTTGTTCATGTTAAAATTCCTCCTCTGGATTTTCATGTAATCTATAATTCGAGCACCCCCAAATTACTTCTAATAATATATATACTTGTTTTTAGGCTCTTTGTCAAGAAGAAATAGAATTTACAAGGCTTGAAATCGTTGATAAATAGTCTTTTAATTCTTCGTCTGACATTCCGCTTAATGCTGAAGTATCTTTTATTGCCGAGCCTGTTCCTTCGGTGCTGTTTGTGCTGGTATTTTCCTCACTGTTTGTATTAAGTTCATCCGGCGAAACCGCCTTTGCCTCATTATTCTCAGTTGTGCTTTCTCCGCTTTCACTTTCCTTACTTAAATTAAGCATAATTGTGGATGCCTTTGAATTAACACAAAGGGTACAACTGTATTCCTTATAGCCATCTGCTTTGACAAGAAGCTCATGATTGCCATATTCCATATCAACAGAGTTGATATTCTTAATCTCCTTGCCATCAATATAAAGCACCGCATCTTCAGGATCCAAAACGAATTTTACAGTTCCTTTCTTTGGTCCTTCGCCTTTTATAGTATCAAGGTCAACAATTGTCGTCTCTCCCCTTACTATGGCAATATTGGTACTTCCTCCCCATCCGTTATTTGCCACTGTAAGTGTGTATGTTCCTTCCGGAATCTCCATTGTCATATCAGGGGTTATCTCAGTAAATATATCGTCATTTAACTGAATGTAACTCCCCTCAAAAAGACTTGTGTTTTCAAGCTTTAGATTTCCATGCCCCGTCTTAACAGATACCGATAATATTTTCGTTCCAGCTCCCACCACGCATAAAACATCATCCTTTGCAATGTCCTTTAAGGTTATTCTATCCTCAAGGGAAAAGATAAATGTATCATCCGAGATATCATATTTTGTATCTGCTATCGTAAGAACATTATCCTCAGGATTCGTATTAAACCGCACTATGTCATCATAAACCCACACATCACCTGATTTGGATATGTTGGTAATACGTCCATCTTCGTCTGTTCCATCAATTGATACCACATCCCCTGGCGAAAAATCAGATACCACCGCATGATTACCGTATTTATTGTAAAATTCGCTTTTCATGCCATAGTGATATATATATTCTGCCTCATCCTCATAACTATATACCTGTATAGTTTCCTGAACACTGTTAACTTTGGTTATAAGATAGCCTTCCTTGTAATTTTCATTGGAAATATCATATTCATCAGCTTCAGTCTCAGTTTCCTCCCTCTCAACCGAATTATTAATGCTTGAATAAAACATTTTCTTCCCCGAAACATCTGATTCACTTCCGTTACCACATGCCGCAAGTGAAAATATTACCCCGCAAAGTAAAAAGCCACCAATAACCTTCCCTTGTAATTTACTCATAAAAAAATTATACTCTAAGTATTCTAAAAACTCAATTTAGAGATTAAATATTTTTCTTAGGAAAATGCTTCTATTTTCCTCCTGTTTTATCACCCCTTGCAATTTCTCATTATCCCTTACCGACAGCCAGTCTTTATTTGTATTCTTGTAGTGATTTGCAATTTTCCAGTAACGCATTGGAAATAAAAGCAGATAACCTATTATTTTTATATCCTTTTCATTTAATTTTCTTGAATAATTATACGCTTCAATTAACTGCTGCCCAAGGGCAACATCCCAGTCATTTTTCTCCATTATCTTACGCATAAAATTGGTCAGATCCCAAAGGGGAAAACCTGCACTTATTCCTTCAAAATTAATTATTCTAATCTCGCCTGATTCATCCTCAACTATATTATGATGGGTAAAATCTCCATGGCAGAGAATCATTTTCTCATTTTCGTCCCATATATCAGTAATTCCTTCAACTGATTTTGCCGCCTGATTAAAATAATACGGAAAATATTCCAGAAATTTAAATTCAAAATCCCCTTTTTTATTTTTGCTTTTAATAAAATTCCTGACTTTTGTAAGTTCATTCATATGCTTTTTTTCAATTAAAGGAAGATTTCCCTTACCTAAATCAATATTATCCGGCATTTCTCCAGTATAACCTGATGTAATATTATGAAATTTTCCAAGTTCCATAACCGCTTTTGTTACTTTTATTGCGTTATCAGGCTCCAGTTCGTTTCCTTCTATGTAACTTTTTAAAATGTACCCCGTACCGTAAGAATCATTTGTGATTATCTCATGCTCAAGATTTTCAAGAATCACTTCAACTTTAAGACCTTTTGAATTTATGTATTCCAACACATCTTTGACAAATAAGGCTCTTTCCTTTGAACTTTTAAAAGGACTTAATATATATTCCCCATTTTTTGTATCACATATAAATACACCTCTGCCTTTTATTATCCGCCTTGGAACAAGTCCGTACTTTTCCAATATTAATTCCGGCTGATTATACAAAAAAATACCTCCCCATATGATATTTGTAACTGCCACCATGATTTATAAATTCCTGATTTATAAATTCACGATTTACAAATCATGGATGCAGGCAATTACTACATTTGTTTATCATATGAGAGAAGTAATTATTTTATGTGCATATTCTATTAAATTTTCTTCAGTATTCATTTCAGGCTCTTCTAAAACCTTTTCGTATAATTTTTCTAAAACCAGTCCCATTTCTTTTCCAGGCTTCATTCCTATTTCCATAAGCTCTTTTCCGCCTATGGCAAGACTTTTCTTCTCCACGCATTGTCCACTGTCAATTATATCCTTAAATATTGCCTTGTATTCTTCAAGGTAATTTAATTTTTCGTCACGTTTATACATGCTTTGTGCCATTGTGTCAGCATATTTTACTTCAAAAAGAGATGGATACTGCTGCAATCCTATTTTACTTATGGATTTTCTTATGGAACGCTGAGTCATTGCAGGTCTGTCATCATGATAGAGAATTAATTTATAACATCTATCTATGGTATCATTGTCAAATTTAAGTCTTTTTAAGATATCCTTTGATATGTCAGCTCCCACCTTTGGGTGATTATAATAATGCTCCTGACCGTCTTCTCCTGTTGACCGGCATTGTGGTTTTCCAACGTCATGAAGAAGCATTGTAAGTCTTAGCACCTTGTCAGCTCTTATATTAAGCATGGATTGTATGGAATGTTCTCCCACCGTATACATATGATGTTTATTAAGCTGTTTAGTTTCCATCATGGTATCGAATTCCGGCATGAAAATCTTTGTTAATCCTAATTCGTATACGGTTCTCATCTCATCAGGATGTTCTGAAGTTACAAGCTTAACCAGCTCAACCTGTATCCTTTCCGCACTAACCTTCTTAATGGTAGGTGCTAAGGCTTTTACGGCTTCTTGGGTTTTATCTTCGATACTAAAACCAAGCTGGGCTGCAAATCTTACGGCTCTTAACATTCTAAGGGCATCTTCACTGAATCTGTCCATAGGATTTCCAACACAACGGATTATCTTATTTTCCAAATCCTTAACGCCATCGAATTCATCCACAAGACCAACTTTGTGATTGTATGCCATGGCATTTATTGTAAAATCCCTTCGTTTCAAATCTTCCACCAGATTCGCTGTAAAGGTAACTTCTTTTGGATGTCTGGCATCTTCATATTCTCCGTCTATCCTGTAAGTTGTCACCTCATACCCTTCATGGTTAAGCATTACGGTTACTGTTCCATGCAAAATTCCGGTATCTATCGTATGATTAAACAATGCTTTAACTTCTTCCGGTTTTGCTGATGTTGTAATATCCCAATCCTTTGGAGTTCTTCCAAGGAGAGTATCCCTTACACATCCTCCTACTGCATATGCTTCATATCCATTGCTATAAAGCGTCTCAATTATATAATTAACATCTCTTGGTAAATCTATTCTCATATAAATCTGTAAGTTCCTTTTGTTTTAGTTTTTACTGAATATAATAAATCATCCGCCTCTTTGATAAGACTTTCGATACTGTTTTCCATAATATCAGCCGTAAGAGCAATTCCAATGGAACATCCCACCTGATTTTCCTTAGACAATACGAATTCTTTGCCTGTTTTTTCTGTTATTGCCTGCTTAAAGCCCTCAGCTTTATCTATTTTATCATAAATTTCTTCAACAACCTTTTTGATTTTCTCTTTGCTTGAAGTCTTAAGTATTATTATAAATTCATCTCCGCCATATCTGCATACAATTCCATCTTCGCCTGCAGCTTCCTTGTAAATTTCAGCCATTTTCTGAAGAACCACATCTCCTATATCGTGTCCGAAGGTGTCATTATATAGTTTAAAATTATCCAAATCAATAAAAAGAAGACTTACGCCGTCATTGTTATTTTGTTCTAATTTCTTTTCAAGTTTTGAAACTTCATGATACATACCAGCCCTGTTATATAATCCTGTCAAAACATCAGTTGTAGCAGCAGCACTTAATTTTTTATTCATTTCTACGATTTTGCGGTTTGCCTCTTCCCTGTTAAGATAATTATTTAATTCTATAATTAACATTCTGTAAATGTCAAGGTCTGAATCAGTCAGCATATATCTGTTAACTGAATTATGCCAGTTGGCTTTCATCTTGATATAGGTAATAAACACTGACTGTATCCTGCCTGCCTCATAACATGGCACAGCCGCAATTGAACATACCTCATCTCTTCCAAAGAATGAAATAATATCAAGATATTCCGAAAAAGAATCATGGATTCTTGATACAACAAATCCTTCAGGATACCTTGCCATCACATCATGAATCTTCATAAACATTTCGTCAGTTAAAATGATTTTCGTATTATTGAATAATTGCAAAGGCTTTTCACCATCAAATCTGACAAATACCGCCTTGTCATTCCCAAAATGATTAAGGAAACTTTGCATGGCATCACTAATCAGTACTTCCCTGTCCACATTGGGTCTGTCCATGAATTTCTGCCAGTCTGAAAAATATTCAAGGTTTTTCTTCTCCCAGTGATAAGAATATTCCATACCCATTTTGGAAATTAAAAATTCAAGCTGCGCATCAGAAATTTTACCCTGTTCCTGTTCTAATTCTATTATTCCTATTATGTCATCCACAGCATCTGCTTTATACTTTTTTAAATCCTGTTTGTATTTTTTAATATTATCCTTTTCAACCTGAACCAAATCGGATTTTCCAACTTTTTCCAAAACTTCTATTTTCTTAGTTCTAAATAATTCTTTGCAATAAAACTGATTTCCCTCCGAATTATCAAAATACACCTGGGCCACTTCAAAATTGCCATAAGATGTATCATAATCGCCTATGAAATAATAATACAGTCCCATTGCGAAGAAATATAAAAACATATCATCATCACATAACGCATAATCATGCAATGATTCAATATTCTCTCCATCATCGCTTTTATCCAGAACATATTTAAGAAAATATTTGCAGTTTCTAAGGTATCGGTCTCCACTGAATATCTGTCCCTGCATCAGGTTGCTTAAAGCCAAAAGCGCATAAAGTTTTGACAAATTACAAACTCTTAGACTATTCATGTGAAGATTTTCCACAGTGTTAATCGCAAATGTAAATGCCTTCTCAGCTTCCTCAAAACGATTCTGTGCAAAATAATTTAATGCAAGATTATATTTTACTTCTGCAATTTCTGAGCCTTCTTTTATAGAATAAAGTACCGCAGTAGCTTCATCATAAAATTTTTCAGCTTTGCTATAATATCCAATTGCACTTAGATTATATCCGATACTGCTTAATGTTCTTCCAAGAAGAACGCTTTTATTTTTTCCAAGGAATAAATAAGTGTGAACTGCATAGAACAATGCAATATTATTCATTCCATTTGTTGAAGCAAGCATAACATTCTTCTGATATGCATGATATACAAGCTGATCGTTTCCTATCCATTCAGCAATTGCAATACCTTTTTTAAAATTAGTTAATTCAGTGCGCTCATCATATGCCTTTTTAACAAGCTTTGGATCATTATCATAGGCATATACATACACATAGGCAAGATAATTGTAGAATTTATATTTCTTTAATCCTTCAATGGTTTCATCTGGAATATCAATGTCCTTAATCATAAAAAACAAATTATTCCAGCCTGCCATTTTAATTCGAATTTTAAGTAACTGGGAAATAAACAGCAATTCTTCATCATCTAAATCCAAAGATCTTTGGCATGTATCCTCAGCAAGTTCCATTGCATCATCCAGTTTATCAAGATACATATAACATACTGCCTTAAGATATGATATTCCAAATTTCAAAAAATTACTGTCTATTCTTGAAAGTTTATTCAATATCTCAAGTGCCATGGAAAAATCGCTTACCATAACACTATTTTTTGCATATAGTAACCCAAACTGACAAAGTAAGTCATCCGGTAAAACGTATCCTAAAGCTTTCGTCCTTTTATAAAGCTTGTCCAGATGATAATCTGCACTTTCAAAATCCAAAAGCTCAGTCATGTTATTAATCCTACGATATATGTCATCAACCTCTTTTCGAGTGAGTGTAACTGCACCGTCTTTATTCCTGTTGATAACGCCTGTGTAACCCATGTTAAATACACAATTTCTGTCCACCAGCTTTTTTTGAATACATCCTAGTGTTTCCTTGAGAAACAAAGGACACTGACCACTTTCGCTAACCCCTATAATAATTCCAATATTGGGAAGTGGATTTTCAACAAGATATTTAACCACAGACATTGTGCCTTTATCTGCAAGCTGAAATCTGTTAAGGGCAATAATTACTGGTTTTATTTTTGAACACTCCACAAGAAGTGAAACAATTCCTTTTATAAAAAGCTCCCTCTCATATTCTGCCTCTGATAATAAAACAGGCTGGCTTCTTTTACAAAATCCGTTTTCGTAATAACTTAATAAAGGCTCAATCTGGAGCTTATAGATTCCTGCCTCCGTTAAAAACCTTTCGAAATTACCATCTCCATATTTTTTAAAACAATCTACAATTATATTTAAAAATGGATCATATGCCTCCGCAATACTTCCCTGATTGTATTGACGGTAAGCAAAAAAAACGCTATCCTCCTCATCCGCAGAATAACGCTTTATGCTCCATTCGGCATCAGCCGGAAAGTCATTGCCACATAAAATCATGACAATGTTCTTTCCTGCTACACCTACTTGTTCATGTACTTGTTTAATTACTCCGTTAAAATATCTTTTAATCATATTTTTTAATATGCTTTACCCCAATATACTAATTTATGTGCAGGTTTTCCACAACATACACATACATCTGAAATCTGTTCCTGATCATCAAATGGCATACAGCGGCTTGTAACTGTTGTGTCTTCTTTGATTTTTAACTCACAGTCTAAGTCTCCACACCACATTGCACGAATAAAGCCAGGCTTTTCTTCTGCAATTTGCTTAAATTCATCATAGTTATGAGCATCGTTGATATGACTTGCAAGGAAGTCTTTTGCTCTTTGAAGCATGTCTGCCTGCATTGTCTTAAGAACTTCGTCAAGTTTTGTATCAAGCTCATCTAATGATACGAAAATCTTCTCTCTTGTGTCACGTCTTACGATTACGCACTGATTCTTCTCGATATCCTTAGGTCCTAATTCAATTCTTACTGGAATACCCTGAATCTCCTGCTCTGCAAATTTCCATCCAGGAGTCTTATCAGTTGCATCAATCTTAACTCTGAAATCCTTATCAAGTAATCTGTCCTTAATCTCATATGCTTTGTCAAGGACACCTTCCTTCTTCTGCTGGATAGGAATAACCATTACCTGTGTTGGTGCAATCATTGGTGGAAGTACAAGTCCTGAATCATCACCATGTACCATAATTATAGCACCGATAAGTCTTGTTGATACTCCCCATGATGTCTCATGACAATACTGGAGCTTATTCTCCTTATCTGTATACTGAATTCCAAATGCTCTGGCAAATCCGTCTCCGAAATTATGAGATGTTCCTGACTGAAGTGCCTTACCGTCATGCATAAGTGTCTCAATTGTATAAGTAGCTTCTGCTCCTGCAAATTTTTCCTTATCAGTCTTTCTACCCTTAACAACAGGAATTGCAAGATATTTCTCGCAGAAATCAGCATAGATATTAAGCATCTGAACTGTTCTTGCCTCTGCTTCTTCCGCTGTTGCATGAACAGTGTGACCTTCCTGCCATAAGAATTCTGATGAACGAAGGAATGGTCTTGTAGTCTTTTCCCAACGAACTACTGAACACCACTGATTATATACCTTTGGTAAATCTCTATAAGACTGAACGATATTAGCAAAGTGTTCGCAGAATAATGTCTCTGATGTAGGTCTTACACAAAGACGTTCCTGCAAAGTCTCAAGCCCACCTTGAGTAACCCATGCAACTTCCGGTGCAAAACCTTCTACATGATCTTTCTCTCTCTGAAGTAAACTCTCAGGAATAAACATTGGCATGTATACATTCTCTACTTCAGCTTTCTTGAACATAGCATCAAGATTCTTCTGAATATTCTCCCAAATAGCATAACCATTTGGTCTGAAGATCATACATCCCTTAACAGATGAATATTCCATAAGTTCTGCCTTCTTAACAACATCAGTATACCATTGTGTGAAATCTTCCTCCATGGAAGTAATGGCTTCTACTAACTTCTTATCCTTAGCCATATCTAATTAATCTCCTTTTCATACCGTAACCCATTTACGGCAGTTTTATATATTTAAACCCTTTAAATCCATATATTCACAGGATTTCTGCGAGTTTATTATCCTAATCAACTTCTTAATTCATGTTATTCCAATATTTATAGGTTGTCAATATTATTTTAGCCATGAAAATATTTTTGTATTTAATCACCACAATTTGATTTATTAATCATGCAAATATTCCTCAAATCCTGATTCCATTGAAAATTCCATCTCTTTTCCTGTAACAGGATGAGAAAAATTTATCTTATATGAACATAATGCCACCGGCATGTTCTCTGTTGATTTTCCATATTTCCTGTCTCCAAGAAGTGGATAACCAAATTCAGACATTTGAAGTCTTATCTGGTGATGTCTTCCGGTTTTAAGTTTTATGTCAAAGAGAATTCTTTTTCCATTGCATGATAAAACTTCATATTCCAAAATGGCTTTTTTTGCACCCTTATCATCCTTGGCACATATATGCGCCATGTTATTTTTCCTGTCAAAATCCATATAATTTTCAAGAATTCCTTTAGTGCCTTCCAAAAGCGGCTTATCTTTGCATATCGCCACCGCTTTATAATATTTTCCTATTGTTCGTTCTGATACCTGCTTTGACAAAATTGCCGTTGCCTTTTTATTCTTGCCAAATACCATAACCCCTTTAACCGGCTGGTCAAGTCTGTGAACAATTCCGATAAATGGTTCTTCACCTTTTGCGGCTTGGTATTTTTTCAGCTTTGTTTCCATGTCCTCAAGTCTTAAATTCTTAGTCTGGGTTGGAACATTAGCCGGTTTATTACAAACTATAATGTCATTATCTTCATATATTATATTTATATTCATTTTTTACCCGCTATTATTTATATTCTATTTTAATTTCCAGTTTTATCTGTTATTATTCATACACTATTTCAATTTCCAGTTTTGTCCATCATATGTAAAAATTGTGGCATTGCAGTTATTTTGCAAACCATCTCCCCAGAAATGTTTCTGGTCATTTCCCTGAAGGTAACACATTAAGCCTTTATTTAAAGCCCCATGTGCCACTATCATAATGCGTTTTTTACTTTTATATAATTTTTCAATTTCATCTGTAATGAAATCTTTTGCCCTTTCCATAACCGAAGAAATCTCTTCCCCTTCAGGAGGTGCTTCATATTTATCAGGTTCATCAAAAAAATACCTGTAAGGAATTTCTTTATTTGGATCATTCTTAAAATTAGTTGTTCCTTCAAGTATTCCAAAACTAATCTCCCTAAGGCGGTCATCCCTGATAATTGGTATATTTCTATGTCCTCTTATAAGGCATGCTGTCTCATAGGCTCTGATAAGAGGAGATGAATATATACAGTCAAAATCCGTATCCTCTAATTTCCTGCCATATTCTCCAGCTGCCTGTCTTCCGTTTGAATTTAATTCTATATCAACACTTCCCTGAAGAAGTCCCTTAAGATTCCAGTCTGTCTGACCATGTCTTACTATATATAATTCTAATTCTTCCATATTTCTTCCTATCTATTCAGCATCAAAATCCACATGATATTTATTTTCTTTGTCTATAATGTCCACATAATGAAGGTCAAAATCTTCATCCATTATTGTCATACAACCCTGATATGTCAGTTCGTCTGATTTTTTTATAATAAAAATATAAGTTCCATTATCCTGATTCTCAGCTTCTGCACTTACATCATCATAAAATTCTCTTCCGTTAATCTTCCCCTGATAACCGGCTTGTTTAATTCTTTCTTCTATAAACTGATATAATTCAAACATATACACCTCCACTACTTAAGACTCAAACATCACAATTCTACAACAGAATACGAATTCTGTCAAAAGCCAAAAATCCCACAAACCCTGACAGGATTTGTGGGAGTATATTAACAACTAAACTCGTGTTTTTATTAATCTACACATTCTAACTATGCTAAGTATATATCAACACCAGCCTGCTGTCAAATAAATATCTTATTGTGGTCCGTAATATACATTATCTTCAAATGCTAAAATTGGTAAGAAAATGATTGATAAGAAGATAAGTCCTACGGCAAATCCACCACCATGTCCAAATGCCTTAGCTAATTTTACATACATCATAATCATTACAACAAAATTAACAAGTGGAATAAACATTAAAAGGAAGAACCATCCGTTTCCCCATGCAATCTTAAACATGATATAAGTGTTGTAAAATGGGATAAACATCTTCCATCCTGCATTTCCAGACTTTACGAAAATCTTCCATGTTGCAACAAGCTCTAATACAATAAGAGCAAGACCAAGTAATGCTTCCATAATATAATTCCTTTCATAATTTAATTTTTAGAAATATTTTATAATTTCTTTAGAATTGTATCTTGCTTACCTTGCCTTTTCCATAGTCTTTTTAGCCTATCCCCCATAATCCGCAGACTATATGGGGTTAACAGAAAAATTATATTACAACTTGAATCATTTTATTATAACTTAAACCTATATCCTACTCCCCATCTCGGATTGTTTTACAATCTGTGTGCGACCGTAGGGATGCACATGGTTGCGACTATGTCGCAGACTATATGGGGGGAGTCATAAAATTTCATTATAACTTAAACCTATAACCTACCCCCCATATAGTCTCAATATATTGAGGCTTAGCCGTATTAAGCTCTATCTTCTCCCTGATCTTCTTAATGTGAACCGTTACAGTGGCAATATCACCAATGGACTCCATATCCCATATCTCCCTGAAAAGTTCTTCCTTTGTAAACACATGGTTAGGATTTTCAGCTAAGAATGTCAGCAAATCAAATTCTTTGGTTGTGAACTGTTTTTCCTCACCGTTAATCCATACTCGTCTGGCAGTTTTATCTATCTTAATGCCTCTTATCTCAATAATGTCATTTTCCACAACCGTACTTCCGATAAGTCTTTCATACCTTGCCATATGGGCTTTAACCCTGGCTACAAGTTCGCTTGGTGAAAATGGCTTTGTAACATAATCATCTGCTCCAAGTCCTAAGCCCCTTATCTTATCTATGTCATCTTTCTTGGCAGACACCATTAATATAGGGGTGTTTTTCTTTTCCCTGATTTGCTTACAAATCTCGAAACCGTCTATTCCCGGAAGCATTAAATCCAGAATATATAAATCAAATTCTTCATTTAAGGCTCTGTCTAATCCTTTAATTCCGTCATTTTCCACTTCAACTTCATATCCGCTGATTTCAAGATAGTCCCTCTCTAAATCAGCAATTGCAACTTCATCCTCAATTATTAATATTTTACTCATTTATAACCTCCTGATATTTTCTTATGACAAAATACATAATAGTACCTATATTTTCTTTACTTGTTGCCCAGATTTTGCCGCCATGATCTTCAATAATCTTCTTAACAATTGAAAGGCCTATTCCGCTTCCGCCGGTTGCAGAATTTCTTGAGGCATCCGCCCTGTAGAAACGGTCAAAAATATATGGAAGATCTTTCTTAGCTATTCCTCGTCCGTTATCTTCAATTTCAACCTGAATAAAATCACCAACATCCTTGATTCTTATGTTAATGAATTTTTCCTTGTCATTCATATATTTGATGGAATTACCAACTATATTATTGATAACTCTTCTAAGCTGTTCAGGATCGGCAATTATTATTACCTTCTCATCTACATAATTTGCATATGACAAATTAATATTCTTAGATTCAAGGTCAAGACCTATTTCCTCAACACAGTCGCTAAAATAATCTGCTACAGTGATTTTGGCAAAATTGTATGGAATCTTGTTGGTATCAATCTTGGTATACAAAGTCAGCTCATTAATCAAAGTGTCCATCTCATTTGCCTTATTGAAAATCGTTCTGACATATTTGTCAAGTTTTTCAGGGGTATTCGCCACTCCATCTAAAATTCCCTCTGAATAACCCTTTACGGCAGTAATTGGTGTTTTTAAATCATGGGCTATATTACTTATAAGGGTTCTGTTTTCCTTTTCGTTATTGATTTTTTCTTCCGCATTATCCATAAGTCGCTGGCGCATCTCCTCAAAAGTGGTACAAAGCTGACCAATCTCATCTTCTCCGGAAGCTTCAATATGGAAATCCAGATTACCCTCTTTTATATTTTCGGCTGCAACCTGCAATTTTCTTATTGGTGTTATCATTGCTCTATATATCCATATTATCATCATACAGGCTGTAAAAAGTAAAATCATAACCATGGCAATAATCATGCTGATTAGAAGTTTCTTAACTCCGGGAACCACACTTGCCGTAGAAGTTATAATGTATAATGAACCTTTATCCTCATCCTCAAATTTAAAATTAATTTGCTTAATTAACGCTTCCTCATCCTGCAGATTGTAAAAATCCGTATCTTTTCCGTTGGGATTTTCGGCATATGCATTAAGGGTTTTTATTAAATTTTTATTTTTTGTATTTCCATTATAAAATATTTCAGAATCCTTTAAAACTAAAAGATATGAATATTTTTCCTTAAGTTCTTTATTGGTCTGATACAAAAAGCTGTAATCTTCAAGTTTTGACGGATTTTTCCTTGCTGTATCCTTCAATTCCTCAAAGCAGTCCTCTGTCAGTCCGTTTAAAAGCTGTACCGAATTCGCCCATGAATATGGATCTGCATTTCTTATTCCATATGTCTGCTCTATTGCTTTCATTTGCACACTTTGAAATCCTATAAGTGCAATAGTTGCAAGAAAAATCGGTACAAAAATTATTATACAAAAGGATATTGTTAATTTTGTCTTTATCTTCATGTCCTTTCCCCCGTTTTTAGTAATAAATAAGACCGCAGGATTAAATCCTACGGTCCTATTATAACATGAAGTTTTTAGTTTCTTATTGATTGTGTCTAAAAATTTCTAAAAAATTTATAAACTCTCACACAATATCCACAATCCGCTACACAAAAAAGCTATTTTTCATACAATAATACCTAAAATCTTAAAACTATATGGTAATTGATTTTATCTCTGACCAGCTTGAATAGTAGTCTTTTTTGTTATGATTTTTGTAAGTTCTTATTGAAAAATAATATTTCTTTCCCTGACTAAGTTTACCTATAACCTTTGCTGTTGTATTTTTATCGGCTATGCGAGTCATCTTTGCATTATTCATGGATTTGTTATCTGCATATCTGATTTCATAACCTGTAATATCAGCACCCTTATCCCAGTATAATACAGCCTTCTTTGTCTTAGAAACCTTAAGTTTTGTTATCTGTGTCGCAACAGGTGCAACTGTCACTTTTAC
Organism: Agathobacter sp.; assembly: GCA_036308125.1. Classification (GTDB taxonomy): domain Bacteria; phylum Bacillota; class Clostridia; order Lachnospirales; family Lachnospiraceae; genus Roseburia. The sequence goes on along the minus strand of JAXJWH010000091.1, from coordinate 39,503 downwards.
GGATACAGTCTCGGCTGCATTATAATTTGAAGTTGCAGCAGAATTAACTCTTATCTTTGCAACCCCAGGTCCTACTATGGTAACTTTACCATTTTTATCAACCTTTACAACTTCTTTGTCTGTTGAAGAATATGTCAGTTTCTCATTTGCAGTTACTTTGGCATTAACGTTAAATGGAGCACTGTTGCTTTTTTTCTTAACAGAGGCAGAACCTACTGTGATTGTCTTTTTAGCTTTGTTTACGCTTACTTTTACGTCAACAGGTTCCGGAGTATTATAATTATCTGAATCTGTCATTGCAACTGTAATAACAGCTTCTCCGGCATTTTTAACTGTAACTTTTCCCGCTGTTGAAACAGTAACAACATTAGTGTCAGATGACTTGTAGTTTAATGTATTTCCCTTTGTTACAGTTGCTTTCAGTGCAAATGCCGATTCATTATACACTTTGTTAAAATTCACTTCCGGAACGGCAATGGTTGCAGGCGCTTTATTAATCTTAAAATTAATATTCATAGAACCTTCGTATTTTCCCATTCCTGTGACTTTTACAGTTCCTGTTCCAGCATTGACATTATTAGAATATGTCAATTTATAATCAGTTCCCTTAACCATCTTTTTACCTGTGAATTTGTTGGTAAGTGTTGGTGAAGGTTTAAATGCCTCTCCGGAATAAGTCTTGGTTGAAATAGAACCAACGGAAATATTTTTTTTGCTTACTTCCGTCATAGGTCTTACATATCCCACATCAAGGTCCACACTTCCTGATATTCCGTCAACAGAACCTGTTGATGTGAACTGCCACATTCCATATTCACCTGAATAGTTAAGTACGCTGTTGTATCTTGCTATCCAGACATAATATTTGTCTTCGATATCATCCATATTAAGGTATGAATTAACATATGCATAATACGAATACAAACCTGCTGTATATCCCTCTTCTTTAATCTTCTTGCAAAAAGCTTTACATATTGCAGTCTTTTGCTTGTTATTTAACCCACCTTCATGAAATCTTGAACATGATGTTTCCACATCAAGAAATACCGGCCATGTAATTGACGACTTATATGGTTTAAGTTTTTCAATTACATATGAAGCCTCCTCCTCAGCTTCCTTTGTCGTAAGTGCATTGGTGTAAAAATACACACCTATCTCGACTCCTGCGGCTTTTGCATTTGCCATGTTTTCTTCAAACTTACTGTCTAATGCAAGAGTTCCACTTGATGAACCTCTTCCTCCAAGTCTGATAATCGCATAGTCGATTCCTGCAGCTTTTACCTTACTCCAATTAATAGTTCCTTGCCATTTTGATACATCAATACCATAGTACTTCTCAACATCCTTGTATTTTGTGTCATGTGTTATATCCTTTAAACTCGTTGGTACTGCGCGACATAATGAATACAAACTCCCCGTATTCCCATTATATCTTTCGTACAAAGGATCATCCTCCAAAGAGATATACTGTGTTGCATCTTTTTTCTCTGATGCAAAGGCTACCTCCTTGAAACATTCTCCTGCACCTGATGTCAATACAAGTGCTGACATAACTACTGATAAAAACTTATTTATTTTCCTCATTAAAGCTCCTCCTGGAAAATGTTAACTTACTACTCTTTTATTCTAACACTATATTGCTACTTTTTCTAGTACTTTTTTCTCATTTTTATGAAAAATATAGTACTTTTTATCTGGTATAAGATGGACGCGAGGAACTATAACAAAAAACCCTGTGAGCATGTCGCCCACAGGGTTTTATATAGTGTCCGTCAATGCTGTCTCATAATTCTATAAATATTTCTTTAATGTCTCTACTTTGTCAACTGCTTCCCATGGAAGATCAAGGTCAGTACGTCCAAAATGTCCGTAAGCTGCTGTTCCACGATAGATTGGTCTTCTAAGGTCTAACATCTTAATGATTCCGGCTGGTCTAAGATCAAAGTTCTCTCTTACGATCTCTACGAGTTTTGTATCAGAAAGCTTCCCTGTTCCGAATGTATCAACCATAACAGATGTTGGCTCTGCAACTCCGATTGCATAAGAAAGCTGAATCTCACATCTGTCTGCAAGTCCTGCTGCTACAATGTTCTTAGCTACATATCTTGCTGCATATGCTGCTGAACGGTCTACCTTTGTGCAATCCTTTCCTGAGAAAGCTCCGCCGCCATGACGAGCATATCCACCATATGTATCAACAATAATCTTACGTCCTGTAAGACCTGCATCTCCATGTGGTCCACCGATTACGAATCTTCCTGTTGGATTAATGTAGAATTTAGTCTCATCATCAATCATGTCTGCTGGAAGAATTGGATCAAATACATATTTCTTAATATCTTCATGAATCTGTTCCTGAGTAACATCTTCGTCATGCTGAGTTGATAATACAACAGCCTCAAGTCTCTTTGGCTTTCCGTCCTCATCATATTCTACGGAAACCTGAGTTTTTCCGTCTGGTCTTAAATATTTAAGTGTTCCGTCCTTACGAACCTCTGAAAGCTTAAGTGCTAATTTATGAGCAAGAGCGATTGGATATGGCATAAGCTCCTTTGTCTCATTAGTAGCATAACCAAACATCATTCCCTGATCTCCGGCTCCTGTATCAAGGTCATCCTTAAGACTTCCTTCCTTTGCCTCAAGGGCTTTATCTACACCCATTGCAATATCTGCTGACTGCTGATCAAGAGCAACCATAACTGCACATGAATTTCCATCAAGTCCCTTCTTACCATCATCATATCCGATTTCAAGAACTGTCTTACGAACAATTGAAGGTATATCAAGTTTTGCCTTTGTTGTAATCTCACCTGTAACTAATACAAATCCTGTACAGCTTGCTGTCTCACATGCTACACGGCTCATTGGATCCTGTTCCATACATGCATCAAGGATTGCATCCGAAATCGCATCGCACACCTTGTCAGGATGTCCTTCAGTAACTGATTCTGATGTAAATAATAATTTTTCCATCTAAATGTATACTCCTTTTCTTATGGTAATTTATACTACAGTAAATTCAAACTTAATATTTAAACAATAATTATTTCAAACATAAAAAAATCCGCTATCATAAGCGGACACCAAAAAATACTATATGTCCTCTTATTGTTCGAATTACTCGCTCAGGTAGGCACCTTCCTTTCGGGGTTGCCGTGACTTCACAGATCCTATGTATCTCCATCACTCTGAATAAGAGTTATAAGTAATATCAAGTTTTCATGTACATAGTACACCCTTAGTACTATATTGTCAAGAGGTATATACAATTTTATTATATTATTGACTTTATAGAACTTTAGACTTATACTATTTATATAGTTATGGTACTAAAGCATTATATTTTGAATCAATGCTGTATGGAGTTAGTTAAGCATTGAATAAGTCTATTTTTGGAGGTTAAAAATGCGTAAGTTGGCACCCAAGGATTTAGAACCGGGAATGATTTCTGCCAAAGTTGTAACAACACCTTTAGGACAGGTTTTAGCAAATGAAGGTGATGAAATCACCCGACCGTTAATTAATAGAATGAAATTATATAAAGTTGACTATGCATGGGTAAGAGGGGAAGCTCCTTTACCTGAGATTGCACCTAAGACACCTGTAATTACTTCTAATAATACTGTTAAAAACGTTTCTTCTGCTAAAACCCACGCACAGGAAAGCAAGACTCATTCACAAAAAGTCGCAGCTTCACCTGAATTCAGGGATTTTCAGATGGGTTATTTTGTTGCAATTGACAAATTAAAGGAAGTATTTGCCAGCGCTGAAAAGGGAGAACAGATTAATACAACGGCTCTTCTTTATTCCGTTTCTGATTTATTTCGTCAGAGGAATACAATCATTGAATTATTTGATATGCTTTTTAACATGCGTATCGTTGAAGATTCCATATATGCCCATTGTCTTAATGTAGGTCTTATTTCAAGAATGATTGGAAGATGGCTTAAACTGGGTTCTGAGGAATTAAATGTACTTACACTTTCAGGTCTTTTACATGACATTGGTAAAATAAAAATTCCAAAGGAAATATTAAACAAACCAGACAAACTTACTGATGAGGAATTCAATCTCATAAGACAACATCCTCAGTTTGGTTTTGATATCTTAAAAGAACAAAAACTTAATTCACATATAAAAAAGGCAGCTTTAATGCATCATGAACGATATGATGGTTCAGGATATCCTAATCATCTTGCAAAGGATTCCATTGACAATTATGCCATGATAGTTGGCATAGCTGATGTATATGATGCAATGACTGCAACAAGAGCATATCGTGCTCCACTTTGTCCGTTTCAGGTTATCAGCAATTTCGAGCAGGAAGGCTACCAGAAATATAATACAAAATACATTTTAACTTTCCTAAAGCAGATTGCTGCAACATATCAGAATAACAGAGTAATCTTAAGTGATGGTCGTGGATGTAACATTGTAATGCTTAATCCCAACGCACTTTCCAAACCTATGGTACAGCTTGATGACAATTCTGTTATTGATCTTTCCACTGAGAAAGATATATATATCAAATCTGTTTTGTAATTTTCATTTCGGTATGTTTGCACACATACCGGGTGAAAGTTCATAAATATTTTTAAAGTTCATTTTGCAAAAAACAAACCCCTGTGATTTAATACTACCGTAATAAATCATAGGGGTTTTGTTCGTATATCTTTTGTCGTTCTTATGAAACTTTAAGAATAAATTTCTGAAGTTCCTTTTCTCCGCTTACTAATTCAATCTCAGCGCCGATTCCCTTCAGCTTAGTATGAAGTTCTTCGTATCCTCTCTGGATATAATAAATATCATCTACAACCGTAATTCCTTCTGCTGCAAGACCAGCAATTACAAGAGCAGCTCCGGCTCTTAAATCAGGTGCGTTAACTCTTGCTCCAGAATATTTAGGTATTCCTCTTATAATTGCGATATTCCCTTCTACCTGAATATCAGCTCCCATTCTTGTTAATTCATCAACATATTTGAAACGATTCTCAAAAATGCTCTCAGTTACAGTACTTGTTCCTTCTGCGATTCCAAGTATTACTGCCATCTGTGGCTGCATGTCTGTTGGGAATCCAGGATATGGAAGTGTTGTAACCTGTGTATGCTTAAGTTTGCCATCAGAGATAACTCTTACTGCTGTATCAAATTCTTCTACTTTACATCCAACTTCAAGAAGCTTGGCTGTTGTAGCTTCAAGATGCTTAGGAATTACATCCTTAACAAGAACATCTCCGCCTGCAGCTGCAACTGCAAACATGAAAGTTCCTGCTTCAATCTGATCAGGAATAACAGAATATTCTGTCTTATGAAGTTTCTCAACTCCCACAATACGAATAACGTCTGTTCCTGCTCCACGAATATTTGCACCCATGCTGTTTAAGAAATTGGCAACATCTACAACGTGTGGCTCTTTTGCAGCATTTTCAATAACAGTTTTGCCTTCTGCCATTGCTGCAGCCATCATGATATTAATTGTAGCACCAACTGAAACTTTATCAAGGTAAATATGTGTTCCTACAAGTTTATCAGCCTTCGCAACAACAAGACCATGCTCAATATCTACATTTGCTCCCATTGAACGGAAACCTTTCATATGTAAGTCAATTGGACGACTTCCGATATCGCATCCGCCTGGAAGTGCTACTTCTGCATGTCTGTATTTTCCTAAGAGTGCTCCGATAAGATAGTAAGAAGCTCTTATCTTACGGATAAATTCATTATCAACACTTACGTCCTTGATAAATGAACCATTAATCTTTACTGTGTGTGCGTCAACTCTTTCTACTCTAGCTCCGATTTCTTCTATTGCCTGTAAAAGTACATTTATATCTCTAACATTTGGTAAATTTTCAATTGTAACGGTTTCATCTGTCATAATAGATGCTGCAAGAATGGCTAATGCCGCATTTTTTGCTCCACCAATCTCAACTTCACCATATAATGGATTTCCACCTTTTACTACGAATTGTTCCATTTTATCACCTCAACAAACTAAGCTTTATTTATAAATTGCAGATTCTCTATTAATTTATCTACGGTCTGTTCCACTGTTAAATCGTCTTCATCTATCATTATGTCGGCATATTTTTCGTATAGCGGAGTTCTTTCTTCGAAAAGCCCCAAAAGATCCTGCCCTTCTTTTAGAACCACACCTCGACCTTTTATATCTGCAAGTCTTTTTTCCAACGTCTTAAAAGGAACTTTTAAATAAACCACTGTTCCGATATTACTTAAATGTTCCATAGCTTCCTTGCCATATACAACACTTCCACCTGTTGCTATTATGGTCTTTTTTGCTTCAATAGATGCATTTACCCTGTTCTCAACTTCTATGAAACCTTCTGTTCCAACTTCTTCAATTATCTCTCGTAATAATTTGCCTTCCTGCTGCTGAATTACAAGATCCGCATCCAAAAACTGATATCCAAGCACTTTTGCAAGGATAACGCCGACAGTGCTTTTTCCCACTCCCGGCATTCCAATTAAAATTATATTATCTTTCATTATTTGGCAACACTTTCTGTTGTAGTCTCTGATTCTGTTGTTACTGCTTCTGTGGCAGTCTCTGTTGCTGCTTCTGTGGCAGCTTCTGTTTCTGTAACTGCACCTGTTTCAGTCTCTTCAGGTGTCTGTGATTCCTGTGCACCTGTTTCAGTTACAGGCTCTGTGGCAGTATCTTTTTCATCAGACTCTGTTGCCTGAGTGAAATAGTTGCTGAATGTAATTCTCTTAAGAACCTTCTCGTCAACACTCCATTTGTCATCTTCCTGCCATTTTGTTAATTTGTCATTATATGCAGTATCCTGACGCTCTTTAATTATGCTTTCTTTGTTCTCTTTAGTTTTTTCAACGTCAGTTTCTTTATCAATTCTTACAATATAATATGCACTATCAGTCTCAATAGTTCCAGATGTTTGTCCTTCCTTTAATCCATCAAGTGCCGTTTTAACATCTGCATCAAGAACATCTTCGTCCTTAGCATATGCATCACTGGAAATATTCTCGCTGTAATTGTATTTTGCAGCAGCTTCCTCAAGAGTAAGCTTTTTCTTCTTGTTCTTTGCATTAACTGCACTTGCAATTGCATCAACCTTTGTCTTAATGTCAAGCTTCTCTTCGTCAGTATATTCTGCTGTCTCACCACTTTCATTAGTATATGAAGCAGTGGAAACTGTAAGCATTGTATACGCTCTCATATTAGCTTCTTCATCAGTAACATTAGTATCAACATCTGCAATCATTGCATCATGCATCTTATCCTGAATTGTATAAAGAGTAAGCATCTCTTCTACAATCTCCTGAGTTGCTCCCATTGCATTAAGCGCCTTCTTGGAATTAGATTCCATAAATGCTGTTGCAACTTCTGTTATTTTGGATTTTTCTTCATCTGTAATCTCTACATTGTATTCATCCATATGTTCCTTAAGTGTATATAAATTATGAACATCTTCGATTACAGTATCCTTAAGGCTGTCCTCCATTGTAGAACCACTTCCCTGGATATCTTCAAGCCAGTAATTATCATAGCTCTCTCCAAAATACTGCTTATATATATCATCTGTGCTTGCCTGCTGATAGCGGCACATAAAGTTAACAATTCCTAATGTAATCTCCTGATCACCCATTGTTGCTACCGTTGCCTGCTTATTAATACCACAACCTGTAATTGCTGATGCAGTAATTACAGCAGCCAAAAGTAAACCAGTTACCTTCTTTACTTTCATACATCCTCCTAATTGTCAATCCTGTATATTATTCCCTACAAAAATATGAAAATTTAAGTAGTCTGTTTGCATATTTATAGGTCGATTATGTGGCTTACCACATAACAACGCTAATATATTATAGTGCTTTTCTTGAAAAGTATCAAGAATTTTCTTTTCTTAATTTCAGGATTTAGGCATTATGCGGTAACAATATCTCCATTTCTTCTAACAATCCCGACAAAATATCTAATATATCACTACTTTTTTGTTTAGACAGATTTCTGACGGTATATACAAAATTCGGATTATCCTGTGACATATTAAATTTAAGCTGATTCCTGTATTTTGATATAAGAACGGGAATGTTTTCCGGCTGTATATTAGCTTTTTCATACATATTTAATATGATGTCATCGCCTTTTTGAATTATATCCTTTACATAGACTTTGTGAGCCTTTGCCTTTAATCCGGCTATGGTAAGAAGATTAATAACGCTCTTAGGTGGTTCTAAGAATCTGTCTATTAATTCTTCTAACATTTCTTCTCTTTCTTCTGTTGTTTCAATAGCTGCAATTCTCTTATATATATCAAGTTTCTGAAATTCATTTGATATATATGATGAAGGAATATATGCATCTACATTGACATCTATTGATGTTTCAAATTCGTCTTCAGTTACTTTTTCGCCCTTTGCTTCTTTTACTGCATCGTGAAGCATTTTACAATATAAATCATAACCGACAGCTTCCATGTGGCCGCTTTGCTGTTCTCCTAAGAGATTTCCTGCACCTCTTATTTCAAGGTCACGCATTGCAATTTTAAAACCACTTCCAAGTTCTGAATACTCCTTTATTGCAGCAAGTCTTTTTTCTGCCACTTCTTTAAGCATTTTATTTCTTCTATACATCAAAAATGCATAAGCTGTCCTGTTGCTTCTGCCAACACGTCCCCTTAACTGATAAAGCTGGGATAATCCCATATTATCAGCATCATGGATTATCATGGTATTTACGTTGGAAATATCAAGTCCTGTTTCAATAATTGTCGTTGATACTAAAACGTCAATCTCCCCATTGATGAAAGAATACATGATTTTTTCAAGCTGGGTTTCCCTCATCTGTCCATGGGCAAAAGCCACCGTAGCATCAGGCACTAAGGATTGTATTTTCGATGCAATTTCTGAAATATCCCTGACCTTATTATAGACATAATAAACCTGACCATTTCTGGCAAGCTCTCTGTTTATAGCCTCCCTTACCATTTCGTCATTGTATTCCATTACATATGTCTGGATTGGAAGTCGGTCCATCGGTGGTTCTTCAAGAATACTCATATCCCTTATTCCTATAAGGCTCATGTGAAGTGTCCTTGGAATTGGGGTTGCAGTAAGTGTAAGAACATCTACGTTATTTTTTAGTTGCTTGATTTTTTCCTTGTGGGTAACACCGAAACGTTGCTCCTCATCTATAATAAGTAAACCTAAGTCTTTAAATTCCACATCCTTTGATAAAATGCGATGTGTTCCGACTATAATATCCACCTGACCTTTTTTTAATTCCTGCACCGTCTTTTTCTGCTCGGCAGTTGTTCTGAAACGGCAAAGTAAATCCACCTTCACAGGAAAATCCTTCATTCTCTGGGCGAAGGTATTGTATATCTGCTGGGCAAGTATGGTTGTTGGCACAAGATATGCCACCTGCTTTCCGTCCATTACCGCCTTAAAAGCGGCTCTTATGGCAATCTCCGTTTTTCCATATCCTACGTCACCACAGATAAGTCTGTCCATAATCTTTGGACTTTCCATGTCTTTTTTTGTCTCGGCAATGGCAGTTTCCTGGTCATTTGTTTCCTCAAATGGAAAAAGTTCCTCAAATTCCTTCTGCCAGACGGTGTCCGGACTATAAACAAATCCATTATTTTCTTCTCTTGCGGCATACAGATTAACAAGGTCACTTGCGATTTCCTTTACTGCACCCTTTACTCTGGTTTTGGTTTTATTCCATTCCTGACCGCCTAATTTGTTAAGTTTTGGTTTTCTTGCATCCTTACTTGCATATTTTTGAATGAGATTAAGCTGGGTTGCCAGAATGTAAAGATTAGAGCCTCCCTGATATTCAATCTTGATATAATCTTTAACCTTCTTGTCAACTTCTATTTTTTCTATACCTTTATATATACCCAGTCCATGATTTTCATGAACAACGTAGTCACCTATATTAAGGTCAGTAAAACTTTGTATCTCGTCACCTTCGTATGTTCTTTTGCGTTTTTTCTTTTTCTTCTTCTCGCTTCCGAAAATATCACTTTCGGTTATTACCGCAAACTGAACAATAGGATATTCATAACCTTTGTGAACTTTGCCGTAGCAGACCATAATCTGCCCCTTCAAAAGCTCATGGTCATAATCCGTTGTGTAAAAACTATTTAAGCCCTCATCTAATAAATCCTGACTTAATCTTTGGGCTCTTGTTCTTGAACCTGAAAGAAGGATAACTTTGTATCCCTTTGATTTATATTTTTTCAAATCCTTAATTAACAATTCAAAGCTGTTATTATAGGAACTGACACTTCTTACTTCTATATTTTCCTCCCCAAGAACCTTAAGTCCGTTACTTTTATTATCCAAAGCTGCCAGATTAACACATGAATATTTATTAAGTTTTGCTATTATTTCTTTTTCCAGAAACAATTCCTTCATCTGCCCTGGAAGAATGTAACCTCCGGAGAGTCTTGTTTTCATGCTTTCTGAAAATTCTGTCTCCGTCATACGCCCTCTCTCACAACATCTTGAGAGTTCATCGAAAAATATAAGTGTATTATCCTTATCAAAATAATCTAGCAAACCTATTTTTTCATTGCAAAAATATGATAAAAACGCATCTATTCCGGCAGAAATTGATAATTCTTCCCATTTTTCCACCAGTTCATCAGTCATTGAGCTTATTCTGTATGCTTCTTCTGTTTTCATTTCATTTCTGAAATTCTCAGAAACCTTTTTGGCTTCCTTTAAAATTTTATCAATTCCTGATTTTTTCTCAGTTTTTGAAAGGGCAAGCTCGCATGCAGGATAAATCTCCACCGATTCTATATTTTCTATTGATTTTTGATTTTCACAATCAAAACTTCTTATTGTGTCGATTTCATCTCCCCACATCTCGATTCGAAAAGGGGTATCCTCTGTCAAAGGAAAAATATCAAGAATTCCACCTCTAACCGCATACTGTCCCATGGAATCAACCTGATATTCTTTTTCATAACCAAGCTCAATAAGTTTTGCACTTATCTTATCAAGATTAATTTCATCCCCGACTTTAAATCTTAACACCTTTGAGAAAAACTTATCCGGGGGTGTCATTGTATTCATCAAAGCATCAAATGTTGTGATTAAAGTTACCGAATCATTGTCATTTATGCCTTTTAGCGCATTGACTCTTTCCGCCGTAAGTACATTTCCCCTTATATCCGACTGGTAAAATAAAATATCTTTGGCAGGGTAATATAAAACATCCCTGTCAAAGAAACGATATTCTTCACATAATTCCTTTGCACGCTGTTCATCATAGGTTATTATGAGTTTGTTTTTCTTATCAGCACAAAAGCTATACATCATATGAGCTTTTTGTGTATCTATGCATCCGGTTACCAGCATAACTCCGGGACCGCCGTTAACTTTGGTTATCATCTCCTGAATACTTTCCATCTCAAGAAGAGGATTTTTAAATGCTTTCACGTTCTACTCCTGTCTTTTTCTGTTATATTCATTCATTGCTTTGTCTACTTCATCATTCATCATAAGAACAACTGCTGCCATGGCATTTTCAATTGCCTCAACCATGAATTCCTTATCTTCGTCGGCAAAATGTCCAAGGACATAATCTGCTAAATCCCATCCCTTTGGCTTTTCCCCGACTCCTACCTTAATTCTTAGGAATTTATCAGTTCCTGTCATTGCAATAATATTCTTAATTCCATTATGACCGCCGGCACTTCCTTTTTTTCTTATTCTTATATTTCCCGGTGCCAAAGAAATGTCATCATATATAACTATCATTTCCGTTTCCGGATCTAATTTGTAATAATTCATAACCTCAGCAACACTTTCACCACTTAAATTCATATATGTCTGTGGCTTTACCAGAAGGACTTTATTTCCTTCAATCACTCCGTTTCCGCAAAGTGCTTTGTGCTTTTTATCAGTTATGCTTATATTATATTTATCTGCTATTGCATCCATAACTGCAAATCCAATATTATGGCGTGTATTATCATATCTTTTCTCTGGGTTTCCTAAACCAACAATTACGAACATTTTAAGTTCCTCCATATTCCAGCTAATTTTTATTCTCTGTTTGCCTTTGAATTTACCTTGTCTGCATACATCATGGCATCCGCCCTTTTCATTGTGGCATTGATGTCTTCATCCAGCAAAGCATCATAAAGTGCAATTCCTGTGGCAACATGTATCGGGAATTCGCTTTTATTATTTTTATTGTATTCAAGCTCCTGCCTTTTTAAAATACCAACTGCTTCTTCACATTCGTTAATATTCCCCTTGTCAGCAAGAATACAAAATTCATCCCCACCCATTCTAAAACATGAACCTATCTTACCAAATGCTTCTTTGATAAGTTTCGTACTTTCCACAATATACCTGTCTCCTGCTTCATGACCATATGTGTCATTGCATTTTTTGAGGTTATTTAAATCACACATAATAACCACATAATTTTCAGGCTTAAAATCAGGTGCTTCAACAACTTCTGCAAATGCCGACCTTGTATAAAGTCCTGTAAGCTGGTCTTTGTAAGCTATAAGTTTGTAGCGGGTAGCTTCCTTTCCTTTTTGCATAAGTGTCACGCTTTGTCGCATTGTGGAAACACCCATAACAATGGTATAGGCAAGAAAACCAAACATTCCAAAACTTGAAACAACCTTTCCCTGAAATACGTAGAAAATCACCATGTCCACCAACGCTCCAAGTAGTACCGAGAAAATACAGATAAGTGCTGTCATAATCTCTTTGCGGACACCTCTTTTCTTTATTTCTGCCACAAGCATTATTGTTCCTATTATGATAATTCCTATGATAAGAAGGTGATCAATATACAATACTTCCCTAAAATCAATTAAATTCAAAGCCTGACATATAATTATGAAAAAAATCATTATATTGCACACCATACAGATTCCATCTGTAAGTATCTCCATCTTGTCTTCAAACATTTCACGAAGAAAACTTGTAAATGGAACTACAAGCATGAATAATGCCACCACAGGCAATAAATCCACCACGATTACATGTGGGAAAAATAAACTTATGGCATCAAGGTCAGTTACTTTCCAGACACCTATCCAAAAGGCAAAGCCTCCAAGATAGACAAGTTTATTTTGCTCTTTGGGTATGTTTTTATTGAAAAAAACCCAGCACAAAAACGCCAGTCCTATCAGAATCGACAAAACTGACAATGCAAATGCCAGAAAATTTCCTTTGATTGTATCAAAATATATTGACCACTTATCCCCAATGTAAAAATTTGGAATAACGCCTGCTGCTGAAGAATATGCCGGAATAAATTCCACCACTATTCTTTTATTAATGTCATCCGACTTAAGGGGAACACTAATCCAGTTATTTCCCGGTGTCTTTCCAAAAAGATTCTTCTCATCAGGTTTAAGATAATAGACTAATTCATTATCAATATAAACATTTACACTTTGATGTATTTCAAAGAAACAAAGATATGACGCAAAGTCACTTAATTCATCTATTCGAATCGTAACCACATCTTTGCCCCTGCATGGCAACGATTCATCGTAAACCCACCTTGCATTTTCATATGATATCTCCTGGTAATCATAATCCTCTCTTAAGTTGTACTCCTCGTCCTTGAGATTAACCCCTGCGAATATCAGCAATATAATCATCATAACAAATACAATTGCATGGGTTCTGTTAACAACTTTCTTCATTCATGTACTCCTTATAAGTATATATAGTATTAAAGTCATAGAATTCTACTTTCATTATAGCACATAAGGAAAAATTTATGAATAAAAAAATCCTCTGTGTGACCTTTATGATACCAAAGCGTGTTATCCTTATCAGGCAAAACACTTAGCCGGTAAGTTGTTTTAAAGGAGTTAGTTATGAAAATAAATATTGGTATTTATTTACCTTGGATTGTAGCTGCCATTTTAATATCAGGCACTTTAATCCATTACGTCTTAGTTCTTAATGGTGTGGGACAACCTCTAATTAAAGCATTTTACAAAAACCATACCCGCAAATTCATATATCTTGGGGACGGACATTATTATTTAAATCAGGATATTATCAAAAGAATTAATTTTCTAAGACGACAGGGACTATTTGAAGATGCCGCTTTGGAGTTTTCGGCAGTTACTAATTTAGAACTTGAAGATGGCAAAAAAGCCATGAAAGCCTGGGATGAAATCACAGGCGAGGGAATAATACGAAAAGGAAAAGTCGTATATACATTTTAAAATTTTGCATTTTACATTTCATTAAAAAATACTTACAAAAAATTCACCTTCCAAAGTCACATTAAATATAATGCTGACACCGGAAGGTGTTTTTTTATTTATCCAGTAATTCATAATAGAATAAATACTGTTGAATTATGCCTGCTATTCCTTTATATTTTTCAAAATCAAATCCATCTTTATAATATTTATCAAGAAGCTGTCTTACATGGGTATCTATCGGAAAAGCATCAACATGATGCAGTCCAAAAAGACAGATACAATTTGCAACCTTCTTTCCGATTCCCTTTCTCTCCATAAGAGCTGCCATTGCATCGTCATATGTCATTTCCTTTAAGTTATCAACCCAGTTTGGATTTTCTCTTGTATATATAAACAATTCTTTAAGATATGAAGCCCTGTATCCAAATCCCATTGATGAATCCATAAAAATCTCCAAATCAATGTCAAAGGGGCCGGGAAAGGCATAGAAATCTTCACAACCCTTTGCTTTTTTATTTCCTCTTTCACACAATAACTCTACACTTTTTGATATTCTTTTTATGTTATTATTCTGGGATATCATGAAACTTACTATTATTTCCCATAAATCCTGTTTTAATATTCTCATACCGCTGCCAAGATTATAGGCTTCTATCAAATGTTCATCCTTTGATTCATTTATTATCCTTCCGATATCCCCATAATCTGTTGTCATGTCAAAATATTCACTCCATATTTCATCCCATTCCTCTTTGGTGCAGTCAAAGGAAAATTCATTTCCACACTGACTCATTTTAAGGCATCTTCCAAATGCAACCACAGCATACTGATTTTTAGATATTTCCTTCCACCTGAAACACTGCCCGCTGTTTGCAATCTGCTTTAAATTCATATTATCTATTTTAATTTTATACATATATCCTCTTCCTTCGAATAATTAAACCCTGTTATGACAAAAGACCACACAAATGTGTGGTCCTTCGTTCTTTAGGATTGAAATAATATAATTTATGTTACCAATAGCCTTCCTTAAATAGCAGGCGTTGTAGGATAAGTGTCTGCCGAATTGCTATGGTAATGTATCACCACAATATCACTTTAATGCATTAAAATCAAGTTTTTTCCGAAATTCGTTAAATAATATCAACATGAATAAAATAATTCAGTTACATAACCTAAAATTTCTTCATTTACCATAGGTTTTTCCTTATCCGGTCTTACTATTCCCATATGGGTATCACTTTCATCTTCAAGCAGCATAAACTGAACATTTTTATTGGTAATTGCTTCCTGTCTGCTTTGTATTGAAAGTGTTGAATAATTAACTTCCTCATCATGCTTACCATGAATAATGCAAAAAAATGTATCCTTTGATTCGCATCCGTTAATTCCGTCTATGACATCCTTTTTATAATATTTTCGGTTGGATGCATTTTGAAGCATTGAAACTAAGACTCCCTTCACACCTGACATTTTGCTCTTAATGTAGGCTTTCTCACTGTATGGAGCTGCCACCGAAATTACATTTGCAATCTTCTTCTTGGTGAAATTAAGCACGCTTATTGCTGCATATCCACCCATGCCATGTCCCATTATGGAAATTGGCATTGAACCGTCATCTATATATTCAATTGCATTTTCCAAATCTCTTACGGCTCTTTTAAATCCTGTAAATTTACCTTCGTTTTTCCAAAAGCCTGTTGTGTCATACATAAATACTTTAAAACCTTCCTTTGCAAGGAATAAAGCCTCCGGTATGTAATAATCTGATGGCACATGCATTGAATGAACAATGATAACAAGACCGTTTGTATTATTCTCACCATATATATATCCATTCAGCATAACCTTATCACTTTCGAAGGTTATCATTTTATTTTCATCTATGTAATATCCATGCATAGGATATGACCAGCCTTCAGAATATTTCTTTGGTTTAAAAATTCGCTTTCTTTCATGCTTTTCTAATAAAATAAGCATCAGTAGAATAACTACTATAATAATAGGGATTAAAATATATACCAAGTAATCCATGTCTTTTGTCTCTCCTCAAATCTTATAAATCTCGCTCCTCCTTTTTCTTAAGGAGAGCTGCTGTATCTATATATCTTGTAGTATTCTCTTTTTCCTTTTCTTTATTTTGTTTAATTTTGAATTTCGGCAACGTTTTTTCTTTCTTGGATTGCTCTTTAGCGGATTTTACATCAGCCGTTTTAATTACGGCAGGCTTTTTGTCCACATTATGTATTCTGACTGTATCGACTTTCCTGCAAATGTAACCTAACCAGTCAACAGACAATCTTCTGCATAATATATCTGCTACAAATAATATAAGGGCGATTATAAGTAATGCATTACTTATGTCATGTCTGTTTTTCTCCCCTTGTATCTTTGTATTAAATACTTCATCAGATTTTTCAATTGTCACTCCGTTAACCTGACTCATAAATTCAGTCAGGGATGTGGACATATCTGCGTATTTGTATTCCTTTGAATATTGCATGGCTGTTGCTGTATTTATTGTTTTAATGACCTTGTCATTATTCAGATTTCTAAGGCTTATTGTATATACACCTGTATCATCAACCGGAACGTCTGCGGTAAATTTTCCTGGGGAAGATGGCTTTAATTCCACTTCCTTCTTGTTTCCGTCTTCACCGGTTATTATCGCTGATACTTTAGTATTCTTGTCATATTCTTTTGCTTCATAATCAATGGAAACTGAAGAATCCTTCTGCTGCACTGTTAAATAGTCCTCTCCTATATCAGTTTCCTGTATTGTCCAGTCAATTATGTTCCTCCACAGCTTAGGATATTCATCCCACGCCGCAAAATTTCCTGTCCATTCATTACTTCCGTCAGATGTCCATGCCACTGTTCTTCCAAGACCATACTGCCATACCGCAAGAACCGGTTCCTTTTCATCTGATTCAAGTAATACTGTTGATGTATTCTTCGGTGTCGTGGCAATATATCCTAAAAGACTTGGACTTCCATTGGAAAATACCTCGTCTGTAATCTCATGGGAATTAGTTAAAACAGGAGTAAATTCCTCATTCTTAAGGTAATTCTTTGTAGAAAGATATACTTCCTGGGCAAATATTCTTGGCAGGCTTGTCCCTGCATCAGTATAATAATATCTTCCGCCTCCCTGATTAGCCAAAGAAGATAATAAATTACTATCAGAGGCTTCACCTACGGCAACCGTAGACAAAGTGATATTCTCACTATTTAGCTCATTAAGTAACTGTTCATATCCTCTGTAACCGTCTTCACCATCTGTTAGAAGCACTATATGTTTAATGGTTGCATCTGATTCTTCCATCTTGGAAACTGCCTCTGCAAGTGCAGGATATATGCTTGTTCCGCCGCCTATTGCAATGGATTCTGTTTTATCCATCACCTGTTCTTTGTCAGATAAAGTCTGCATTGGAACTGCCCATTTATATTTATCGTCAAAACATAATATACCAACTTCATCAGTTGATCTTAGTGAATCCAAAGAATTAATTGCTGCTTGTTTTGCTAAATCTAAACAATTGTATCCTTTTATTCCATTAGTGGATGCTGACATACTTGATGAACGGTCGATTACCATTGTCATGGCTATCTTTGGAATCTTCTTCTCTCCTTCCAGTTCCATTGAAACCGGAAGTATTTCCTCAAGTGGCGTATCTTTATAATTACCTAAAGCATAGGAATTGCTTCCACCGATTGTCACAAGACCGCCTGCGTAATCTTCCACATAAGTCTTAAGGGAATCCATAAATCCTTCCCTTAAATCGTCTGCATACACATCAAGAAGTACTACCGACTTATATAATAACATATCTGTCACACTTTTTGGTACTGCAAAAGGTGTAACAATGTCATATTCTATATTAACACTTTTTAGAAGTTTTTCAAACTCTTCTCCCTCACCACTTTCTCCCTCAACAAGAAGAATTTTCTCCTTTGCCTTAACTGTGGTAAATGCATTATATGAGTTATTAACTGATATTGTATCATCTTTTGATTCAACCGTCACCCTGTAACTTTTTAATCCGTCTTCAACTCCTTCATCAGTAAACACAAGCTGGTTGATTCCATTCTGAAGTGAAACCTCTTTTTGTCCTTTTAAGGTTCTTCCTGAATAAAGGGATACCGTTGCATCTGTGGCTTTGGTTGCATATACCGAAACATTTACCCTGAATTTATCCCCTTTATTTATGGTCTTTGGAAGTGTAACTTCATCAACATATACTTCCTTTTCTATCTTTGAATCATAATTTACGGATTTAAACTCTATTCCTGATGCAACAATTGTCGATGCCATATCAGCAAGTGTGCCTTCATTTTCCCTTCCGTCTGATAAAAGAACCATTCTTTTGGCTGTTCCATCCTGATATAATGCCAGCGCCGTACTTACCGCCTGTTCCAAATCCGTTGCAGTTCCCTTAACACTTGACTGAACATCCACAAATGCCTTTTTATCACTTACAAACTGTTCAATTTTGGCATCTTTTCCAAAAATAATAATTCCCGCTTTATCCTTTGATGACATGCCGTTTATGGCATCTTTTACAAAGGTAACTTCATCTTCCCAGTTATTTTTCATACTGTCGGACATATCCACAAGAAATACAGTTGTTACCGTATCATCCTGTTTCATTATGTTAACCTGGGATAACGCAAATACCATAAGGCATAAAATGATACTTCTTAATACTATTTCTGAAATTACTTTGTATTTGCTTTTTTCAAAACTTCTGCCGTTTCTTTTTTTGTCCCAGAAATATGTAAATACAACTATGCCGATTAATACCGGCAGAAGCACCAATGCCCATGGATGAGCAAATTCTATATACATATTGTCTCCTTTTTACTTCATTCGCACATATACTATCCACTCTGATATAATTACCAATAATAAAATTAATATTATATAATTTTTTATCTCCAACGCTGCAGTTTTGCCTGTAAGTTCTACAGTACCGCTATCATCGGAAAACATATTATCAGCCTTATCCACATTGCTTTCTGTCTCATATGGAAAATTTCCTGCAAAATACTGAACTTTTTCTTCATTCTCCACCTTCTGTGTCACCTTACAGATTCCCATATCTTCAAGCATAATGTAATTTCCTGCGGATTTTTCCACATCAAAATCATGTTTTTTGCCGGCTGCGTCTTTAATATACACATCCTCTCCCTTGGAACTTCCATGAACCACAACGCTGTCGCCTAATATGTAATTGCTTTCCTCAACAAGATTTCCCTCCAGCAGATACTCCGACAAATCAGACATAAGAACCGGAAATTCTGCCTTTAATCCAAAATCTGTATTGTGTAAATCAAATCCAAGGGTGACAATTTTATGGCCGTCATATATTCCATAAAAACCTGCTGACTCTCCGTCTGCCTTAATATATGAGTCCCCCCAGGATGGCAGATTATATATTTTTGATTTACTTACTCCAACCTTGGTTCCTTTAATATATCCTGTCATCTTGGTATTTGCCACTTCAAGAGTTGTATTTTTTATTGTATCTGCCGTAGTAAAATATTCCTCATAATCACAATCTATAAACATGAAATTACCGCTATCTGGCAGTTCCTTTGGAACATCTCCGTCGAAAACATATAAATCATATTTTTCCTTATTATCAAATATGTTTTCTTCGTTTGATTTATATACTTTTACATTTGGCAACAGCGAAAATGCCTTTTCCAAAAACAGATTGGATTTTGTGTATAAAAGAATCGTCTGCTCCTTAGCATCCTCTAACACAAGGTAGCTGTCATTATCTCCTAAAAGACCGTCACTTTCATTAATCTGCCCATGAACCCCCTTATATTTACCGGCTTCATCTTTGTTCACAGAAAAAATGCATGATGCAGTTTCCTTTGATGAGATATCCACAGTACTTATGTCAATCAGGGTTTCTTTTCCACTTTTATCTACTCCATAAAGGTTGATATCACAGGTTTTATCCTCATTTGTGTTATTAATGACGGGAATAAGAATTTCCATTTTATCATCCTTAAGGGAATATCCCATTTCTCCTAGTGAGATATTGTCGATTTCGTTATACAAAGACGCTACCGAGCCTTGAACAGTTCCCATATCAAAGGCTGTATCCGTATAAAAAACTATATCCTTTTCCTTTGCCGTATCCACGCAGGATTCCACAAGTCCAAGTGTTACAGACATTTCACCGGGAAGATTGGTTTGTTTTATTGATTTAATTTTATTTTTTGCTTCTATTTTATCTTTACTGCCTGTTAATATTAATGCTGACTGCCTATTTCCCACCACAATATTTATTGTGGTATTGTCTGCAAGGGAATCCACATAATCACATGCCATATCCTTTGCCACGCTAAGCCTTGTGGCATCCCCGTCATAAATGCTTCCCATGCTTGCGCTGTTATCAATTACAATTACTGCCTGCAAATTATTATCTTTTGATTTAATCCAAGGTCCCATCAAAGCTATAATCAAAAGTAAAACTGCTATAATCTGAAGTAAAAGCAGTATGTTCTTTTTTAATTTCTCGAAGGGTTTTTTTGCTTGCAGATTTTTAAATGTTTCTTTCCATAACATTGTGGAAGAAATTTTATATTCTCTTGCTTCCTGTTTTAAAATATATAAAATAATTATTCCAGGAATGATTATTAAAAATGCCAATGGCCAATATGAAAGAAATCCCACTTATCCAAATATTCCTTTCTGTCTCATTGTCTTAAATATACAGTTTTCAAGATTTTCATCTGAAATAACCTGAATAAAAGCACAATTATATTTATTTGCGAGACGATTTAATTCCTTTGTGTGCCGGTCAAGATTTTTCTTATATTCACTTATAACCTGCCTGTTGACAGTAATTCTTATCCGGTTACCATTTTCCATATCCTGAAGGGATAAAGCTCCCTCCTCATCGAATTCAACTTCCTCCCTTGCTAAAACCTGAACCAGAAAAATCTGCTGCTTTTTGTAGGTAAGATATTTTATTGCATCAGCAACCCCCTCCGGCTCAAGAAAATCAGAAATAATTATGGAAACACCTTTTCCATGGATATTGTAACTTCTTATGGATTTATTAATGCCGGTCTCCCCTTTAAATTCCAGTTCCTCAAGTCTGTTAAGAAAAAGACCAAAGCTGTTTCTTGAAGTTACCGGTGCGCTTTTCATCAGATTACCATCACTAAATGAGAATAATTCCACCCTGTCTAACTGCTTTTGCACAAGATAGACAAAAACTGCTGCAAGCTGTAGTGCCATGTGGGATTTTTTCTTTGCACCATAATCCATTGATGCACTGCTGTCCAGAAAAATATGATAAAAAGCCTCTTTTTCCTCCATAAACTGCTTAATAAAAAGTTTATTTAATCTTCCATATGCATTCCAGTCGATTCGACGTATATCATCCCCCAGAATATATTCCCTGAAATCAGAAAATTCCACCGAAGAACCCTTTGCTGTAGATTTTCTTTGTCCGCTCTGTCCCTGGTCAAGGCGCATATTCATGGCAAGATTAATCTTTCCTAATTTCTGAAAAAAGTCCTTGTCAAATATTGTAGCCATATTATTTTCCCTCAATATTTCTAATTATTTCTCCAATTATGTAATCTGTGGAAATTCCATCAGCAATAGCTTCAAAATTAGTAATTATTCTGTGCCTTAATGCAGGATATGCCACATATTTCACATCTTCATATGACACATTAAATCTTCCTTCCATAAATGCCCTTGCCTTTGAAGATTTAATTATTGCCTGGGCAGCTCTTGGACTGACTCCTGTTGCCACATATTTTTTTACGGTATCCCCTGCATCCTCAGATTCCGGATGTGTTCCCACAACAATTGACAATGCAAAATCCATAACCGCATCAGAAATTGGAATTTCCTTAATAACCTCTCTTATTTTTAAAATGTCATCACCTGTTAACATTTCATTCAAAGAAGGGGATTTTGTTCCAACTGTAATATTTACTATCTCTTTTAATTCTTCTTTTCCCGGAAAATCAACTTTAAGTTTAAATAAAAATCTGTCAAGCTGCGCCTCAGGTAACGGATATGTTCCTTCATTTTCAATTGGATTTTGTGTTGCAAATACAAGGAAGGGACTTGGAAGATTATATGTTTTTCGTCCCGCTGTTACTGTTTTTTCCTGCATTGCCTCTAACAATGCCGCCTGAGTCTTAGGTGTTGCCCTGTTTATCTCATCTGCAAGAACAAGCTGTGCAAAAATTGGTCCCGGCTCAAACTGAAATACGTTTTTATCCCCTTCCTTAAGGATAAGATTTGTTCCTGTTACATCCGCTGGCATTAAATCCGGTGTAAACTGTATTCTCGAAAAAGACATACTAAGAACTTTGGATACTGCCTTAACAAGCTCTGTCTTACCTAATCCCGGTACACCTTCAAGCAAAATATTTCCGTCACTTAAAATTGCAAGTATGGTCTGTCTTATTATATCCTTCTGTCCAATGATTGCTTTTTGAATTTCCTTCTCACATAAATCTACCTTTTGTACCATCTCATTTAACACATCTTCATTTATATTATTCATACAACATTCCCTTCCTTTGAACTAATTATATTTTAATGTTATTGCAAATTATCAAAGTATGATTTGATAACCTCCTGAATTGATGGAGGATAAGAAGAATTTGATAAATTAGCCTCCGCTTCATTCTGATACTGACTTATAACCTGATTAAGCGATGCCTTATTTCCAGCCCAGGTCAAAGCATTGCCGCCTTTGGTTGTATACTGCTGCCCCTTTGATTTTTTGCCGGTCAGATTCTCATCATCCCCCTGCTCATTTGGAACATAGACATATTCACCTTTGTCCTCATCATCACTTTCGCTTCCATATTTGCTTCCGTAATTCATTCCTAAGCCGTTATTACCTTTACCACCTGAACCACTTCCGTTATTTCCACTTTGACCGGAATTTCCCTGTCCGTTAGCTCCAGCACCGCTCTTTTGACCGTTTCCTGAATTTTGGGACTGACCGTTTCCATTTGAATTCTGATTAGAATTTTGGGACGAAGCCGACTGCTGATTCTGGGATGAAGCTGATTGCTGGTTTTGGGATGAATTCGATGTATTAAGCTGTGACAACAAAGAATTTGCACTTTCTTCTATTGTTGCCAGACTATCCAGGGCATCATTTAATGCCTCCTCTGTCATGGTATTGTTGCTAAGCTGATTCATCAAAGTTTCCACATCTGATGTATCAATTGAATTTTCACTGTTTTGTTCATTCAATTTGTTTAATGCCTCTGCCATTTCTTCAAGGTCACTCTTGCTTACGTTAACATTTCCTTTTGAATCAGTTTTCGATGCAATGTCATTTATTTTATTTCTAAGGGCTTTGGCTGATTCCAAAACATTTTTCTGGGTTTGTATACTTTCACTGTTTATATCCTTCTCCAGATTATCAGCCAATTTATTTAATTCACTTTTAAGTGTATTATTATCGCTTTTTTGAGACATTTTATTTAATTTAACTTCCGCTCTTTGAACGGCTTTCTTAATATCTTCTTTGGAATCCGCCTCATCTAATTCCTTTGTGATATCCTTAACTATTTCATTAATTTCCTGTTTTTCAGATTCTGATATTTTTTTATTGCTTTCTATTTCTTTTTTAACTTCTTCAATTTTTTTCGTTTCATGCTCTGCTATTTTTGCCACGTTATGCATATTTTTTGCCTCATCCTTAGCTTTAGAAGGCATAACCATTGCCACTATGCAAAAGACTAAAGCTCCAATAAAAAATACACATTTTTTCCAGTTAAAATTTACTGGAAAATATTCTTTAATGGAAATGCCCTTTAAATGATTCCAGGCATCTTTTCTTTGGATTTTTGCAAAATTCCCATCATCATCCATATATTCAAGTGCTGTGACAGTTCTTTCTTCAAGTCCTGTTTTATCACAGATAAGAGCAACATCTTTAAGTTTTGGTTTCTTAATTACAGATATAATTATTCCAACTAATACACCAGTTAAAACTGCTGCCACAGAAAAATAATTTGCATAATACCATGGAATAAAACAGGCAATGCACGAAAGTGCACCACCTGCCAATAATCCTATACTGCAACAAATTCCTATGTAATTTATGAAGTTCTTAAAAAATATCCATCTTCTTAATTTTTTTAAAAAACATAAGATATTATCCTTCATTAATCTCCCTCTTTCCATTTCCGACTTCTATGGAATCAATAACAACTCCCTGAAGACGAATTGAATCTATTTTTCTTGCTGCTAAATATATAAATAAAAGACCATATAAAAATGTAACTACCAAACTGATAATCAATGTATGTCCATAGGCAAATTCCACAATTTTACTGCTATGATATTCGCTTAGGATTTCATTCATCATTCCACCAAATCCTTCACCTGTTCCCTGACCGATTCCTACATAACCAAGGGCAGGAGTTAAAAAGAGAATAAGAAGTCTGTATCCTAAATCAAGTGCTGAATTTACTGTGGTTAAATCTTCACTCTCCACTGCTTTCTGGGTAACTGTTATTCCCGTAATTATAACTGGGGCAAATAAAACAATTAATTCCACAATAAAACTCATTACAATAGAAACAATTGTCTTATTAAAAACTGCCGAACACCATATTCCAATCGCTCCTATAAAGAATGAAAATACAAATATGTATACAAGAAATTCCACAAGGGAAATTACATTTATTCCTCCAAAAATGAAACTTATGGCTAAAGCCGGGAATGAAACAACAATATACATAAAGATATTACATAATGCTGCAAACAGCTTTCCAACCACAATATAACTTGGTGAAATTGGTGCCGTAAGCATAATGTCCAATGTCTGCTTTTCTCTTTCCCCTGCAATACTGCTTGCTGTAATTACCGGAATTATGATACCAATCATAAACAAAAGGAAGAATGAAATATCCTGAAAACATCCTGTGACAGAATTATAATCAATCACACAGTCCCTATACATATTAGTCTGTCCCAAATTACAAGCTGACATAAGACTGAATACTGCTATTAAATCTACCAGAATTCCGTATAAAATTATCGCAAGAGGTAATTTTATTGTTCTTGAACCTAACTTAATTTCCTTTTCAAATATTGCATTTTTCATTAACAGTTACCTCCATTTTGAGCCATATCCTTTTCACTTGTAAGTTCCAGGAACAATGTTTCAAGATTTCCCTGCTCTTTGTAGAAACTTTCCACAAGTATATCCTCTTCAAATAATCTTTTCAGTAAATTAGCAGTTTCCTTATCATCCCCTGTAAAATCAGCCACAAGAACACCTTCCCTTACAGATACCTTACTTACTTTAGGATTTTCTTTAATAATTCTTACTGCCTTATCCATATCATTTAAAACCCTGATGTTAAGAGGTCTTTGGTGCATGGCTTTCATCTGGATTTCATCAACTGTTCCATGCATTATAAGTTTGCCATGCTGCATTATTCCAATGGTGTCACACATATCTGCAAGTTCAGGAAGAATATGTGAACTGATAATAACAGTTTTTCCCATTGAGCCTAAATTTTTAAGAATCTCCTTCATCTCAAATCTTGCCCTTGGGTCAAGACCTGAAGCCGGCTCATCTAAAAGAAGCAGTTCAGGATCATGCACAAGACTTCTTGCAAGGCAAAGTCTTTGCTTCATTCCCCTTGATAAACTGTCAACGTATGCATCCCTTTTATCAGCCAGATTAACAAGTTCCATAAGATTTAAACAGGTTTTAGTTGCCTCTTCTCCTCTTATTCCATACATTGCCGCATAAAATTCCATGTATTCAATAGCCTTAAGGTTATCATACACACCAAAGAAATCAGGCATGTATCCGATTTTTCTTTTAACCTTATTTCTTTCAGACAGGGCATTGATTCCGTCAATATATACACTTCCTGCAGAAGGAGCTAAAAGTCCTGCTGTAATTTTCATTGTTGTGGTTTTTCCGGCTCCGTTATGACCGACAAATCCAAATATCTCACCCTTTTTGATATGAAGAGTTAAATTATCAACAGCATTAAATTTTCCAAAACTTTTATATAAATTATTAATCTGTAACATTATTTTTCACCTCCAACAAACATAATCTCTGGCGAATAGTCATCGTATTTGTTGGTACAGGTGAATTTAAGTTTAACAGTACCATCATCAGATATGTAATCTTTACCCTTGTCACCAAATTCTTCTATTTGTTCCTTCACAAAGACATCAACATATGCTTTCTTACTATAATCCCATATACTTACTGAAACTGCCTGATTGTTCTCAGAATAAGGGTTTGGCAAAGCATACATTGCATCTATATCCTTACATTCTTCTCCCAGTTCAACATTAACCTCAGCTTCGATATCAAGCATCTGTCCGTCTGAATCCCACTGTTTGTTTGCATCAGTGTAGTCAAGCATTGAGAATATTTCTTTATCTTCATATCCCTTAAGAGGCATTGTCACATTCTGTGCAATCATGGCATAATTATTTTCTTTAATATTCTTGTTATTTAAATAATCAATATCATCTTTATCAAGAACACCTATTACACTTACAATATTCTTTCCGTAATCTGATGAATAACTAAAGTCACCCATTAAAAATCCGTTGTAGATAGCTCTGTTGACACATTCTTCCTCTGATAATTTGGCTGTATCATAAATCCAGTCATCAATATTTGTTCCCTGCTTACTGTTTTTGACATTAACTTCAACACTTTTACCGCTTTTAATTGTTCCCACAGGATAAATAACCGAACCACTTACAATACATACATTTTTTAAATCGTATTCCATGTTGTTTTGTATTGTTCCTTCAAAACCAGCCATTGTCATAACAAGTTTTGAACAATCCAAATCCTTTACAAAGGCTCCGCTTTCTCTACTGTCAAACTGAAATTCATTGTATCCGAAATTTGAATCATTTTTTATTCTTATAGAATATCCGCTACTGCCTTCCTTAATTGCATATGCGTAATCCGGAGAAACAGATGCATTTCCCTCTTCTGAATCATAATAGTCATCATATTCATTTGACTTTAGATTAACACTGGCAAGTTTGTCTGAAAAATCCAAATCATATTCCTTAACTGAAGGGAATAACACTTTAATACTTGCATTTGTATCACTTTTCTTAGTCTGTGCATCATAACAGTATGTAGTAACACTTGCAGTCTGAACATCTTTGATTCGTAAATCAGATGTTCCAACAATTAATACAACCGTTGCCACCAGTGACATAGCAGGTATAATAATCCAGATTAACTGTCTTTTATCAAGATGTCTTAATATTAAGTACACTACAAGAATTAACACTAATAAAACTGCTAATATCATTACAAGGAAAACTAAATTTGGATATTTGTATGAGAATAAATATCCTAACTTAGATGTAGAAGCTGAAATATAATCATAGTCCCCTTCACCTAATCTGTATATTCTTTGTGCCGCATACTCTCCTGCGCCATTTTCCAGAATATTTTTAGCTACAATTTCTTTTTCCTTCATTGAAGTTACAGGTTTTAAGCCAAGGTTAAAAGATGTTACAACAATATCACCTTTTCCGTAAGACTTCTTCCACACTAATCCGTCTTCCTTAAATACCTTCTCAACTGCTTCTCCACCATCTAATGACAGATTTAAAATTCCATCTTCTTTATATACATCTATTGTTTCTTTTCCAGAAGAAACACTCATTTTCCCCTGATAATTACCCTTATCATCTATTGAAACAAAATCCTTATCAAAATTTGAAATTGTATTCTGGTAATTAGCACCTGTTCCTATAATAAGAACTCCACCATTTTCAACCCATTCTTTGATAACATTAATCTGTTTTTCCGAAAGATTTGATGTGTCATAGTCATTGATTATTAAATAACAAAGGGTATCAATTCCCATCTTCTGCTCTGGAAATGTCTCGCTTGTCAACTCAAGGACGCTTGTCCTGCAGTTTGTATCCATTTTCTCTTCCAGGCTGATTCCGTCAAAATATTCAAGGGATGTATAATCCTGTGTGAGTGCTCCAATAAAAATAGCACTTTTGGCTTTACCATTGGATGTTATCTTCTCACTTAATACCACATTCCCCTTCTCATCTTCAAGCTCAACTATATATCTTAAAGAATAGCTGCTTAAATATGTCGATAAATTGATATTCTTAGGCTCACCCTTTGAAAGCATAATATCCGATTCATATGCAACAGAATAATTTCCATTGTCATTGTCATTGACCTGTGGAACAATTAATCTTAATGTTCCTGCAAAATCCGCTTTCTTACTCTCAACATTGATTGTAATTGGAACCGTAACCCCATATGCATATGTTCCATTAATTCCGGAACTGATTTTCAACTGAAATTCATCCGTTGAGATTTCATGAGGTTTATTCTCCTTTGCCTCCTCTGTTGATTCCTCCTTACTAGTTTCATTTTCCACATTTTCGGACTCAGTTACCTTTGCCCACGCTAATGTATGCCCCTGGAATACCATGGTTCCGGCAAGCAAACACATTGCGATTACTTTTTTAAACCTTTTCCATTTTTTCATTTTATTTTTCTCTCCTATTTATTTCATACACATTATATCAGATTACATATCAATAATTCCTTAGGATTTCCTTAAGATTTAACTTTTTTCTTAAGGTTTTCTTCATAATTAGGTATATATTCCTATTTTTAAAACAAAAAACTTACTTTAAGAAGGAAACTTACTATAGACCAAACAAAAAAAGTGGCCGCATTTGCGACCACTTCTAAGCCTCTACCGGCTTTTATTCAGCATTTTCAATCTCAGCTTTATACTTATCTAAAATCAATGTCTGAATGCTCTCTCTCGTCTGTGAGTTAATTGGATGTGCGATATCTCTATACTCACCATCATTTGCTTTACGACTAGGCATAGCGATAAAAAGTCCCTTCTCGCCATCGATGACCTTGATATCGTGTACTACGAATTCATCATCAATTGTAATTGAAACAACTGCCTTCATCTTTCCTTCTTTTTCAACCTTGCGAATCCTAACATCTGTAATCTGCATAGCTTTTAGCCCCCTTGTTTAAAAAAATTTATAATGTGTACCTCTCGTTGTCTCCGGCAATTACCTTAACACCGTTATCCCCACAATAATAAGAATTTGGGTTAAGCGTGCCGCGGCTTTCCACAATGCAGTTCTCCACATGTGTGTTATCGCCGATATAAACATCGTTTAAAATTATCGAATTCTTAATAGTACAGTTCTTTCCAATGAAAGCCTGCTTAAAAAGAACCGAATTTTCAACCTTACCGTTAATAATGCAACCGCTGGTAACAAGACTGTTCTTAACGTCTGAACCAGGATTGAATTTTGCAGGTGGGAGGTCGTCCACCTTAGAGTAGACCTTAGGGTCTTCTCTGAAGAAGAATTCACTCACATCCGGCCTAAGAAAATCCATATTGGTTTTGTAATACGAGTCAATATCTGAAATGTTGCTCCAATACGAATTAATCTTGTAACCAAATATTCTCTTCGTGTTTTTATAACGGAGAAGAATATCATTAACAAAATCAAAACGATTTTCTTCTGCCGCTTTTTCAAGCATCTCAATGAGTTGCCTTCTTCTAACTACATAAATTCCTGTAGAAATGGTATTTGAAGTCGCCATCTTAGGCTTCTCCTCGAATTCAATTATTCTTGAATCCCCATCCATTCTTACCACACCAAAACGACTCACGTCTACATTTGGCATCATATCTTTACATACAATTGTTATATCGGATTTTTTTTCAATATGATAATCCACTAATGCATTAAAATCAATTTTATATACACAATCGCCACTAGAAATTATTACATATGGCTCATGTCTTTTTTTCAAAAAGTCAATATTCTGATAAATAGCATCCGCTGTACCTCTGTACCAGTCACTATTATCTGCTGTAACTGTTGGTGTGAATAAATACATTCCACCATTTTTTCTACCAAAATTCCACCATTTTGATGAACTTAAATGTTCATTCAGGCTTCTGGAATTGTATTGTGTCAAAACTGCCACTGTCTGAACGTGGGAATTTGACATACTGCTTAAAGCAAAATCTATACTTCTGAAACTTCCTCCAACAGGCATGGCCGAAGTTGCACGGGTTCTTGTTAACACGCCAAGCCTTTCACTATTACCACCTGCTAATATAATACCTACTGCCTTCATCTCATGCCACCTGCCTTAATTATTACTTCTCCGCTTTGAAGAATACCATTGTCATAATCTTCCAACACCGTATTACCTGAAATAGCTGTATTCTTACCAACCCTCACATCATCCGGAATAACTGAATCCTCACCAATTGTCACAAGCCCGAATGAATATACACTCTCGTTAAATTTGTTAGGAACTTCCTTGCCATTACCAAGAATGACATTATCACCAACTTTACAATTCTCTGCTATGATTGCTTTATCAATGGTTGTATTCTCCCCAATGACGGTATCTTTCATAATAATTGAATCCCTGATGACACTTCCTCTTCCAATCTTGACATTTGGTCCAATGACAGAATTACTTACATATCCGTAAACCTCTGAAGACTCTCCCACTATCGCCCTGACAATGTGTCCCTCTGGAGATACGTAAAGCGGTTCAATGGTATCTGCCTTAGTATATATCTTCCAATATTCTTCATAGAGATTAAATTCAGGAATCAAATCAATAAGCTCCATATTTGCTTCCCAGTATGAACCTAATGTACCAACATCCTTCCAGTATCCATTAAATTCATATGCAAATAATTTCTTATTATTCTTGAAACAATATGGAATAATATGTTTTCCGAAATCACAATTCTGCTGTTCCTTCATGGCAATCAGCGCATCCCTAAGCACCGGCCATGAGAAAATGTATATACCCATGGAAGCAAGATTACTTCTTGGATTTTCTGGTTTCTCCTCAAAATCGGAAATTTTCTTATTCTCATCTGCAATGATGATTCCAAATCTGCTTGCTTCTTCCATTGGAACCGGCATTGTTGCAATTGTAACATCTGCATTATTTTCCTTATGGAAGTCAAGCATTACTTCGTAGTCCATCTTGTAAATGTGATCACCTGACAAAATTAATACATAATCAGGATTGTAACTCTCCATATATCTTAAATTCTGATAAATCGCATTTGCCGTACCTGTGTACCACTCACTGTTGGTACTTCTCTCATATGGAGGAAGTATCGTAACTCCACCATTATTGCGATCCAAATCCCACGGAATACCAATACCAATATGTGTATTCAGTCTCAATGGCTGATACTGAGTAAGAACCCCCACCGTATCAATACCAGAATTAATACAGTTACTTAATGGAAAATCGATAATTCTGTATTTTCCACCAAAGGCAACCGCCGGCTTCGCCACATCTGCCGTCAGAACACCAAGTCTGCTGCCTTGACCGCCAGCTAACAGCATAGCTATCATCTCTTTCTTAACCACGTTATCACTCCTTGTCTGTTCTTATGAATAACAATTCATATACTAACCATTCAGTCTAAGACTGAATAACCAAGGAAACATGCGTAAAAAGTAACAAACACATTATACACCTCTTCCCCATTTAATACCTCTCATACTTAACTGAATAGTCAATTGAATTATACCATATCTTTCCAAAGTCAACAACATTTAAGATAAAATTTCAATCAAAAATCCTATTTTTTTATCTTTATGTTTCTCTTTTTACTATTATATACACTCTTTAGGATAACATACCATTATCTATTGTTTTGCCTTGCAAAATTACGCTCAAGCGGTATAATATTCCTTATGAATAATTATGATTATGAAATTAGTTTTTTATAATCTCCTATTCATATAATTATCATATACAGGAAAGACACATTATAATATGTATGTCAGGCTTCTTGGAAATATTCTACAGATGTGTTTTTTCAATATGCATTTTCAAAAAATTTTTAAACAGGCAGGTATATTTATGTATAAATTAGATTTTCAAAAACCAATTCATGTTCATTTCATAGGAATTGGCGGAATCAGCATGAGCGGTCTTGCTGAAATTCTCCTTGATGAAGGATTTACAATTTCAGGTTCCGATGCAAAGGAATCAAAACTTACAAAGCACTTAGAGAATAAAGGAATTAAGATTTTTTACGGACAGAAGGCATCAAATATTATTTCTGGAATCGACCTTGTTGTTTACACTGCAGCAATCCATGAGGATAATCCTGAATTTGCCGAGGCTAAGGCTAAGAATCTTCCAATGCTTACAAGAGCACAGTTACTTGGTCAGATTATGGATAACTACGAAAAATCCATTGCAATCGCAGGAACACATGGAAAAACAACCACAACTTCAATGATGAGTGAGATTCTCATGGAGGCTAAGGCTGATCCTACAATCTCAGTTGGTGGAATTCTTGAATCCATCGGTGGAAATATAAGAGTTGGTGATTCTGAGGTATTTATCTCTGAAGCCTGTGAATATACAAACAGTTTCCTTAATTTCCGTCCAAAATACAGCATTATATTAAATGTAGAGGCTGAACATCTTGATTTCTTTAAGGACCTTGATGATGTTAGAAATTCTTTCCACAAATTTGCTTCTAACACTTTAACAGACGGAACTATCGTTATTAACGGTGAAATCAACAACTACCCTGAAATTGTTAAGGGATTAACACAAAATGTTGTCACATATGGTCCAAGTGAGGAATTTGATTTTTATCCTTCAGACATTTCATATGATGATAAGGCTTGCGGTTCATACACAGTTATGCACAAAGGCACCAAGCTTTTCGATGTTAAACTTAATGTTCCGGGAGCTCACAATATAAGCAATTCATTAGCATGTATCGCACTTGCAACTACAATGAACATTCCTAAGGAGGCAATCATCTCCGGCTTATACAAATTCGGAGGTGCTAACAGACGTTTCCAGTACAAAGGAACAATAAACGGAATCACAGTAATTGACGATTATGCACATCATCCAACAGAAATTCGTGCTACTCTTACTGCAGCTGCTAATTATCCACATGAGAGAATCGTTGTTGTATTCCAGCCTCATACATATTCAAGAACCAAGGCATTTTTAAAGGATTTTGCCGATGTACTTTCACTTGCTGACATTGTTGTTTTACCTGATATCTATGCCGCAAGAGAAACTGATACCCTTGGTGTATCTTCAAAGGATATCGCAACATTGTTAGAAGAAAAAGGAACAACTGCTTTCTACATTCCTGATTTCAAAGACATTGAGAAATTTTTATTAGAAAAATGTATAAACGGTGATTTGTTGATAACTATGGGTGCCGGAAACGTTGTAGAAATCGGCGAATCTTTGTTAAGTAAATAAGTTATCCACTTTATCCACATTCCATTGTGTATTTCTTGCACATTGGCATGTGGATTTTTTTCAAAAACATATTAACATTCAAAAAATTTATTCACCAGTTATCCACATTCTGAAAGCCTTATATATTAAGGGTTTTGCAATGTTATCAGATTTTTCCACATACTTATCCACTTTATCCACAAAAGTTATCCAAAATCAGAATAAATTTATGTGGGTTTCTTATTTTGTTTTTGCACTTTAATTTAAATCGGCTTTATGTTATAATTTCTCACAGGTTAAAACAAGGAAAGAGGGATTCTAATGACAACCATAAAATTATATAACGATTGCTCATGCACTGAAACACGCGTGCCAAATCAATTTATAGACAAATATATGCCGGAGGCTAATGGAGAATTTGTTAAAGTATACTTATATTTACTTAGAAGTATTGAATCCAATGCCTCTATGTGTACTATTTCTGCTATCGCAGATCGTTTTGACCACACAGAAAAAGATGTTATTCGTGCGCTGAAATACTGGGAGCGTCAGCATCTTATTTCCCTGGATTATGATTCCAACAAGGAAATATGTGGTATTTGTTTTATCAGACTTACTAATGATGATAATTCAGATATGTCAGCTGATAATACCTGTATAAATCCAGCTTCACAGATGATAAGTCAGGTTTCTGCTTCAAACGAGGCATCTTTGGCTTCATCTTTTGATATGGAAAAAGCAGATGGTGTCATTTCAAAACCACTAATAGATAATTCAATGGCGGCAGGTAATGTAACCATAACCCATTCTCCTGTTTCCAAGGATCGTCCGGCATCTCCGGGTGTTGCTGCGGTCATGGATTCATTATCCGCCGGTGAAGCTGCCGAGGTTCCTTCCAAGAAGGAATATACACTTGATGAGGTTAAGAATTTCCGTCAGAATTCTGACATTTCGGAACTGTTTTTCATTATCGAAACATACCTTAAGCATCCTCTTAGCAGCATTGAAACAAATACCATCCTTTACTGGTATCAGGAGCTTGCTTTTTCAACAGAATTAATTGAATATCTGGTTGAATACTGTATCAGCAAGGGACATTCCAACGTCCGATATATGGATAAAGTTGCTTTGGCATGGAAGGAAAATAATATCTGTACGGTTAATGAAGCCAAGGAAAATGCTGCTATACATAGTAAAACATATTACACCGTCATGAAGGCGTTAGGTATATCAGGACGTAATTTAAACGACAAAGAAATGGCCTACTTGACCAAATGGACGAAGGAATACAAATTTGACAATTCCATTATCAAGGAAGCCTGTGAGCGCACCATAAGTGCAATTCATCAGCCAAGCCTTGAATATACAGAAACAATACTTGAGAACTGGTTTAAGAGCAATGTCCATACGTTAGATGACATTAAACCTTTGGATGAAGCATTTAGTAAAGCCAAAAAGGCATCCCAGACAGCCCCTTCATCCAGCGAACCTAAAATTCCAAAGTCAAATAAATTTAACAATTTTAATCAACGTAAATATGATTATGACCAGCTGGAGAAGGTTCTTTTAACTACTTCAGTTCAATAATCCGGAGGATATTATGCCATTAAGCAATGCACAGTATGATGAAATCATGCGTGGTTATAACCAACGCCAGATTCGAAACAAACATATTACCAGCAAACGAATAAATGAAGCGTACACAAAGTGTCCCCAGCTTAAAGCTATTGATGATGCTATTGCCAAAGCATCCGTTGCCCAGGCAAGAAAGCTTCTTGAGGGAGATTCTAATGCCCTTAATGCTCTTAAGAAGGAAGTGGCAGATTATCATGACAAACGTCAGGAATTGTTAGCTTCGCTGGGATACCCGGATGACTATTTTACACCTGTATATACATGTCCTGATTGCAAGGATACCGGATATATAGACGGCAGGAGATGTCATTGTTTTAAACAGGCAATTATAAATACTGTTTATGAACAATCAAACATCAGCCAGATACTTGAACGAGAGAATTTTTCGACTTTCTCTTATGAATATTATTCAAAGAATAATATCCATCCCGTTACAGGAATGTCGTCCTATGACACAATGAAAAGGGCTGTATACGATTGCAAGATTTTCATTGATGATTTTAACAACAAACCTAAAAATTTATTCATATATGGGGACACAGGTGTCGGAAAGACATTTTTATCAAACTGTGTCGCATATGAAATTCTCAAAAAAGGAAATTCTGTAATTTACTTTACAGCATTTCAATTATTTGATACCTTAAGCAAAGGTGTGTTCAAGAAAGATGCTGATGCAATCGCTGCGCACCAGAATATTTTTGACTGTGATTTACTTATTATAGATGACTTAGGTACAGAATTATCTAATTCATTTACAACATCACAGCTTTTTCTATGCATAAATGAACGTATATTACGTCAGAAATCAACAATTATTTCTACTAACCTGAATATGAATTATATGCTGGACATATACTCTGAACGTACCTTGTCACGTATCTCAAGCAATTACACAATCATAAATCTGTTTGGTGACGACATTCGTATTAAAAAGCGCCAGCAACGCTAATGAATATAAATATATTTATGTCAACATGCTTATGTTAGCATATTTATATCAACAACTTTGATTTCGTTAATGATATGTAACATTAATTAGCTATTACTGTTTTGATTTTGATAATCAATCAGGATATGAACAGTCAACGAGTTTTAATTTCGTTAATGATATGTAACACTAATTAACTATTACTGTTTATATTTTAATAATCAATAAAATATAAACAGTCAACGAGTTTTAATTTCGTTAATGTTATGTAACACTAATTAGCTATTACTGTTTTGATTTTGAAAATCAATGTGGATATAAATAGCCATTAACTTAATTTTTTTGATAACAGATGTTTGATTAATTAAGTAATATATAACCTAAATCAGATATCATTGTATGAAGTGATTTGATTTTGAAGTTACATGTTTTGAGAAAACAGCCAACTTATATATTCAAAATATAATTTTTATCCATAAAATATTCAGTTATGATATACGGATTATGATTTATTTACATTGTAAAATTCGTCAAAGCTTACAAACATTATTTTTCTAATTGACGAGTCAGGAATAAATTGTTATATTTTATTTGTGAATTTATGTCGTCACAGTATTTACATGATGTGACAATATAATAACTATTGTAAAAATTCGATTATGACACATCGGACAATGCTTAATTATGAAATATAGTAATTATTGTAATGGAGTTCAATTTTTTGATGCATTGGACTATACTTAATTATAGTATATAAGGATTTTTGTAATGTAATTTGATTATTCTTGTATAAGAGTATGTTTGATTATTGTGCATAATAATTTTTGTAATTTGGTTTAATTATTTTTGCATCAGGGTGTGCTTGATTGTGATGTATAATAATTTTTGTAATTTGGTTTGATTGTTTTTACATCAGGGTGTACTTGATTGTGATGTATAATAATTTTTATAATTTGGTTTGATTATTTTTGCATCAGACTATGCTTGATTATGATGTATAATATTACTGTAATTTGGTTTGATCATTTTTACATCAGACTATGCTTGATTATGATGTATAGTAATTGTTGTAATGGAATTCAATTATTTGCTTCGCACTATTCTTGGTGATATTGTACCGTAGTTATTAGGTTGCATTTCGAATAAGCAATTCAATTTTGTATGACGATATAATAAAGTAACAACTATACAATTGATTAATATTTTTTGATGTTTCTACAGCCTAGCTGTATTAATAATATATTTTCTAGCATTAATGGAGGAATTTAAAAAATGCCAAACGATGAACTAATTTTGGAAACTATTCCATCTGGAACTCTCGGCCTTGTTGCCACTGATAGCTGTAAAGGATTAGCAGAAAAAGTCGATGCTTACCTTAGAGGATGGAGAGAGCACCGCGAACATCAGCATAAGAATGAAGTAGCTTTTAAAGATTACTACAAGGATAGCTACATTATCCACCCATACACACCTCGTTTCGGTTCAGGTGAAGCTAAATGTGTTATCAATCAGTCTGTACGAGGCTATGACCTTTATATTATGGTTGATGTTACTAACTACAGCATGACATATTCTGTCTGTGGTCATACAAACCATATGTCACCAGACGATCATTTTGCAGATTTAAAACGTGTAATTGCTGCAGTAGGAGGAAAAGCTCGTAGAATCACTGTTATTCTTCCATTTTTATATGAAAGCCGTCAGCACAGACGTACTGGACGTGAATCTCTTGACTGTCCATTAGCTCTTCAGGAACTTATTAACATGGGTGTTGACAATATCATTACATTTGACGCACACGATCCACGAGTAGTAAACGCTATTCCACTCAATGGTTTTGAGAATGTTATGCCTTCATACCAGTTCATCAAAGGTATTCTCAAAAATGTTAAGGATCTTACACTTGATGCAGACCACTTCATGATCATCAGCCCAGATGAAGGTGCTACTAACAGAGCTATCTACTTAGCTAACGTATTAGGCGTTGACATGGGTATGTTCTACAAACGTCGTGACTACAGCAAGATCGAAAATGGACGTAATCCAATCGTTGCTCATGAATTCCTTGGAACAAATGTAGAGGGTAAAGACGTTCTTATCATCGATGATATGATTTCATCAGGTGAAAGTATGATCGACACAGCAAGAGAATTAAAGAAACGAAATGCAAATCGTATTTTCGTTGTATCTACATTCGGATTATTCACAAACGGACTCGAAGCATTCGACAAAGCATACGAAGAAGGACTTATCTACAGAGTAGTAACTACTAACTTAATCTACCAGACACCTGAATTACTCTCTAGAGAATACTACATCAGCTGTGATATGAGTAAATACATTGCATATATCATTGATACTCTTAATCATGATGCATCAATCAGCGGACTTCTTAATCCATACGATAGAATTAAGAATTATGTTAAAAAATATAACGAAGAAAAAAATCAGTAATTCAATACAGATTTAGATTCTAATAATTTTATAATATATTTGAATATTAATATTTAAGTACTAATATTGCAAAAATAGACACATATTAAATATGTGTCTATTTTTATGCCTATCT
Source organism: Agathobacter sp. (assembly GCA_036308125.1). Lineage (GTDB taxonomy): Bacteria > Bacillota > Clostridia > Lachnospirales > Lachnospiraceae > Roseburia. The sequence goes on along the minus strand of JAXJWH010000091.1, from coordinate 866 downwards.
CCACAATCTTTAATCCAAAAATGTGTAACACTAATTAAAACTAATGTGTAGCTTTAGCACTTAAAGATTTGCAACTTTTTCTTTTAAGGTTTGTGACTTTTTCTTTTAAGGTTTTGCAGCTTTAGTTTTTATATATTTGCGACTTGAGAGTTTAAACATTTGCAACTTGAGAGTTTAAACATTTGCAACTTGAGAGTTTAAACATTTGCAACTTTTGATTTTAAATATTTACAACTTGAGCATAAAAAAATTTACTACTTCGGCAAAATGGTCGTGTTAATTTAGCAAAAAAGATGTGCAACACCATCATTTCTGATAATATCACACACCCTTACTTGCGTATCTTTCAGTATTTTTTAATTTAAAAATAATTTCAACAACTTTATCCTGATTTCTATTCAATTTGTATAACATACGCAATGCATCAAATACCATGATAAACAATGCAATCACGATTGACTTTTTGTTTGAATATTTTTTATTCAACATCATATACGAAATTAAACTGATTAAAAAAAGTGGAATAAATAAAAAGAATAAAATTCTCATTAGATACTGCTTTACGCTTAATTTCGAAAAATACTGATTCCATTTTTCTTTATCCATATTGCCAAGTGATGATTTCAATTTAATTGCTCCTAAAACTGTAAGTACAAACAATACAGGTGTAAGAAACATAAATAGAATAATGACAATTCCAATCATATCTGTTCCCCCTTATTTATTAAGGTAGTGTCAAGTTTACTACCTCATTTTTTATTAAAAACCTTTATTTTAGGGAGTTTGCAAATAAAAAGAGCATTTACCTCCCATTTTTGATATAATGTCCTCGACCAAAATTCCAAAATATCAGAAAGGATAAATGC
>JAXJWH010000090.1:0-7355 GCA_036308125.1 Agathobacter sp. | reverse complement strand
CGCAACCAATTCATAATTGGGGCTTGATTATGAACCAATTTATTCTTATTTTTGAAAACAGAATTCAGATATAGGAGATTATACCTGAATCCCGTATTCTAACATTTACACAAAATTATGTACAGTGCCCATTTTTTCCAAGTCCTTGTACGGATTGTTAAATAACTTCTCCATATTGATGTAATACATTAGCGTGATTCTAACAATTGTAGCAAGGCCGGAGAAGCTCCAAGACCTCTGCAACGAGCTTTGCAGCACCGAAAGCAGTAAATTTGCTATGAGGGTGACCCAAATTTGGATCTTTATCGCATTGGCACTTTCCCCGTAGAAATATCTCAGTGGAAAGTTCTGCTTAATTTGTTTGAAAAGGGACTCTACCTGCCATCTGCGACAGTATATAGCTACGATCGTATCCGCAGACATGTCAAAATCGTTGGTCTGCAGGGATACGAGTTTAGGCTCTTTCCCTTTCTTGATGTCCACGTATGTGACGATTCTGGCGATATGGTTGATTCCGTCCTTACGGAACACCACAACCTGCTCCCGATGTTCCGTTTCCCCCTTCGGGTTCTGGCTCATGCAGTCCACAAGCACCTCATATCTGAGGCTCTTCTTCATTTTAGTGACATAGACAACCCCTCGGTCCGTTAGTTCCTCGAATTTTGCGTAATTGATGTATGCGCGGTCCATTGCGACTATCTCATCGTGATTGAAATGGCTTGGCGCAAGCATGAATGAGTCGTTCGTGGCGGCTGAGGTGAACTGCACATCGCATGGGACACCCTCATTGGCATGTATCACCGAGTGCACCTTTATGCCACCTTTCTTCCTGCCTGTTTTAGGATGACGCCCAACACCCTTGAAAATGGCGTTCGAGAACAGAGATATGGTGGTGGAGTCTATGATGCGCAGCTGTTTTATCCAGCCTTCGGAACCGTTCCGTCGGCTGTCCGACGAAAGTTTACCCTTGTTGGCCTCGTACAAATCACGGTAGACCTCCTCAAAAAACTTCTCCGAACGTCTGGCATTGGCATCCGACAAGGTGCTCCGTTTGGGAACTGTCTCTATTCCAATATGATGCAGTTTCCTGACCTCGACAGCCATAGATGTCTCTATCTCGCGCAATGAATCGAAACGCATTATCACCGCATACAGCATAGTCGCCAAGTGTGTGAAGCCGTCAAAACTCTTCACATACCGTTCTCCACCATGTTTTCTGCTGATTTCAACAATTTTATCGCGGTCAAGCGATTTTATTAACTGTCCATATATCGGCTGTCCGAAAAAAATACTATTTTTGCTCACGGTTATTTATTTTTTTTGCATATACAAAAATAACCTAAAAGGGCTGAAACCTTTTATGGAATCAGCCCTAATTTTTTCTCTTTTTTTAACTTTTAGCGGACAGTAATATTTTAGTTTATGAAAATAACAGATAGCAAAGGATTACTCTCTCCTAATCAGATAAAGTTGTTGCACGATGCAGCTTCGTTACCATTCTCTTTGGGTGGTTTTAAGTCGCTTGATGGCATCATAACAACTTTGGGTGTGGATGTTGTCGTTGAGGATGGTGTTCATTATCATGACATCTCTGATGGTTTTTGGTTTGAAGCAATAGCGTTCTGGAGAAAAAAATACGATGAGACAGCAGAAAGAAGCAGAGAAGGAAAGTCTAAAGAAATGATGGAAGCGGAAGATAATCTCTCTGTGATATATAGGATGAGTATTTTCATGGAGCAACAAATGCTATTGGGACTCTATGTACCAGATGATAACCATATCATTTTGTACCCAGAAGCTATGAAAACGATAGATGGCGGAAGCAAAATGAATGAATTGCTGGTCTCTGTCCTTGCTCATGAAACCATGCACGCCTACTTCAATCGCCCAGGTCATGAGATGTTCCCATACGCTATGTTCTTTGAAGAACCCTTGGCAGAATTTGGTATGCTAATTTATTTGGAGGAGACTAAGAGTCCTTATTTAAGTTATGCATACACTTTTGTGGCGGGTAAGCAACCGTGCTACCGCTTTGGTGCGAAATACTATGACGAGTACAAAGCAGGAGATACGAACTATCGCCATATATTGGAAGATTACAAGTTCGAATTGGAGAATGGTGCGATGTCGATACATCCAAGTCTTTCAGATGTAGTTTTGCCCGTCAATACGAAGAAAAAAGTTTTGTCCAAATCCAGATATACGCTTTCAAGACAATGTCAAAAAGCTTTGTGGCTATCGGCTTACGACAAGGACAAACAGACTGTTGATCCAAGCTTACAAGCGAGGTTTGAAGAAGGAAACATGGTGGGCGATCTTGCCATGGGACTCTTCGGTCCGTATGTTGATGTGACAGTAAAAGTGGGAGATGGTTCTCTTGATTTAGCCAGCATGATTCAAAGGACTAAGGATTGTTTGATGAAAGGTGTGGAGAATATTTGCGAGGCGTCCTTTACTTTCCGGGACAAGAAATTCGGCATGAATTATTGTGCTGTGGATATATTGCGTAAAAATGGTGATGGTTATGACATTTATGAGGTGAAAAGTAGTTCTGACGATGGTCTGAATGAAAAAAACAGTGATGAATATTTGAAAAAATACATCTGTGATATAGCTTATCAAAAATGGGTTCTGCAAAAGTGTGGTATTAATGTAAGAAGGTGTTTCTTGATTAGAATCAATAGTGAATATACAAGAAAAGATACTCTTTCCATTGCAGATTTGTTCTGTATTAAAAACATGGATATATATGTGAATGAGGAATATGATAGAGTAGAGCAAAATGTAAAAAAGGCGATACAAACGCTCATTTGTCCATCTGAACCTAGCGTGAGTATCGGACTTCAGTGTTCAAATCCATATGAATGCTTATTCAAGAATTATTGTTTCAAGGATGTGCCGAAACCATCTGTGCTTGATCTGTATAAGATGAAGTGGGCTGATAGATGGAATTTGTACAATAGTGGTAAAATTTTATTTAAAGACTTAAATAAAGGAGAATACGGAGATTCTTCTATTAGACAGTTGCAAGTGGAAGGAATGCCTTATATTGATAAGGATGGTATAAAATCGTTTTTGTCAAAGGTGAATTATCCACTCTACTTCCTTGATTTCGAGACAATGATGTTCGCCATTCCTCCATACGATGGCTTGAAACCTTATCAGCAGATTCCTTTTCAGTATTCCTTGCATTTCCAAGCAACTAAAGGAGGAACACTTTATCATACAGAGTATTTGGCAGAACCTGGTGTAGATCCACGTAGAAAACTTGCTGAGCAATTGTGCAAAGACATTCCTCTTGATTCGTGTGTGATTGTTTACAACAAAAGTTTCGAGGAGGGTCGCTTGAAAGAACTTGCAGCTTTCTTCCCTGATTTGAGTGTCCATTTGTTGAATATCGCAGATCATCTTGTGGATTTGATAGAACCTTTTAGAGAGGGGTATTACTATCTTCCTGCAATGGGTGGTTCGTTAAGCATCAAGAGTGTGCTCCCTGCGCTGTTCCCTAACGATCCACAGTTTGACTATCACAACTTGTCTGGCGGTGTGCAGAATGGAGGTGAAGCCATGACGGTATTCCCTAAAATTAAGGGTATGTCAGAACCTCAGAAGTCGCAAACCAGAAAGGCTCTGCTCGACTACTGCAAACTCGATACATTGGCGATGGTCAAAATTATGGAGAAACTGTATGACGAGGTAAAGTGATTTTTCGAGATGATTGAAGGATGTACTTGTAAGTAATCGCGGGATTTGACAAAAAAGAGGCTTGATGTGCCTATATTTGGCACACCAAGCCTCTATATTTGCAAGAAAGAAATATCAATAACCTAAAATCTAAGGGCATGTTGTACGATAAATTTAAAAATCTTCGAGATTTGAAAGAACGAGGAACGGGTGCTATACTCGGCAATATCGAAACAGATCCGATGCAGTGGGGATTTGTCAATGCGAGAGAATTGATATCTTGCGTAGATGATGGAAAACCTATCAGAGTGATGGATATGGAAGGTATGAATCCTGCCAAAGTTCTTTTTGAATTAAATCCAACTAATACAGTCATTGCCGAGTATGCAACGATAGAAGAGATGTTGGATGCTGGGTGGAGATTGGATTAAACACAAAAATAAGCTAATGGCAAATAATCCCTATGGAAAAATAACTTTGTCAGCTAAGACAGAGAAGGAGATGCTTGAATTTGTTCAGGCACTTGCAAGTACTGATAAAATCAGTGTAGATTCCGTTGAAAATTTCGTAGAGAAACTTAATGCTCTGAGTAAGAAGCATGGTGATGTACTTCTAGTCATCGATGGAGTGGATATTTTAGGTGTAGAGATGGTTTCTCCGACCTCTATTTCCTTGTTCGTAAGAACCCTTTGGTTAGATGGAATGTTGGGATGGTCAGACAAAATAGTTAAAGAATATCCTTATTTATCTTTGTCTGGTAGTAGCTCTGATTGTTATATGGGTTATAATTATGTTTTTACTGACACGAGGGTTCTGCAAGTGGTTGATGAACTAAATATTCATGGTGTCGGTTCATCAAGACCAACTGTATATCTTAGCGAAACAGATCCAAATGACAAATTAGAATCTACTAACAAATCAGAATCTACTAAAAATAGATCTTATTTATTCAATATCATTGCTAATGACGAATCTTCTTTATTAGAATTTTGTAAAGATATTGCTATAGCTGATGGGTTGGGAGAAGTCTCTTCTGCTCAGGAGTTGGTAGAGAAATTGAATGTCCTAATAGATGGAGACCCTCAGAAAAAGATAAAGAGTAACATAATAAATGGTTGCTGTTTGAGTCATGTTTCTTGTTTACCTAACAATATTATCGAAGTTAAGTTTGATTCTAATGATGAAGATGTTCATATATGGTCGAGTCTTTTATTGAATAAATATCTTTCGTTGTCATTAGTTGGCTATGCTCCAAATATTTCTCATAATAGACCTAATAATCTTACTTTTAAGACTACTAAGCGTATTTCTATACATGAGGAGGAGATAAAGGGTAAATTTGAAATAACAATAGAAGGAGACGAAGTTCTTACTTTAATGAAAGATGTCTGTCTTGACAATGGAATTGCCATTGATGAAAGTAATAGCTTAGAGAATCTCGTCGATAAATTAAACCACTTAACTGAAGGTAAAAAAATAAAAAGTAGCAAAGTCTTTCCAGATGATATTCAAGTGGAGGCTTTGTGTTATCTGTCTCCTACAATTATTAAACTGGATTTTATAGGTCATTTTGAATATGGTTTTGACATATTTTCTGAATATATAAAAGCGAGGTATCCGTCTTTGTCAGTAGACTACTATCATAATGACAGTTTACCTGAATCAGAGTGTAGTTCAATGGAGGAAAGTCAGTCTGCTAATGATGATAATTCTTCGTTGCTTGATGATTCTCTGCCATTTTGATGTCTTTAGCAATATTTTGGGGAATTTTTATTATCTTTATCCCACTAACAGAAAAAACAAAAGGATTATGCATAAATGGATTTTGATGGCTGCAGGATTGTTGCTCCTTGCTCCTTCTTGCGGTTCAGATGACGATGATTCAACAAATGGAAGTGGAAAGTCGACGGCGAAAACGGAGGCTAAGAAAGCATGCACTTTGATAAATGATATACGAAAGAATCCGGATGCTTATTCTTCACAGATGGGTGTCAGCCTGTCTGAAGTCTCTGCACGTTCGGCTTTGGCTTGGAATGATGCGCTGGCAAAGGTGGCTCAGGCAAAGGCGGAAGATATGGCAAACAGAAATTATTTCAGCCACGTCGACCTTGATGGATATGGAGTAAATTATTTTATGTATAAGGCTGGTTATGAAATTCCTGCAAGTTGGTATTCAGACAAAAGCAGCAACTATTTTGAGAACATAGCGGCAGGCAATGCTACAGCAGATGCTATGGTCAAACAGCTGGTCTACGATGGAGGCAGAGACAATTCGTCGGCAGGACATCGGTCTTCGTTGTTAGGCATCTCAGATTGGAACAGCACATGTACGGACATCGGAATTGGTTATGCCTACAATGCCGACTCCAAATACAAACATTATTGGAGTGTGATTATTGCCAAGCATGGGTATTAAGACGAAAGACGAAAGGCGAAAGTCAAATATGACAATAGTAAGAAGACGGGAAGAATCTCGTCTTCTTTTGTGAATGTGGTATTGGTCTCTATGAATGTATGTTTGTGAACATGTTTGATTGAAAATATTTGTGTTTGATTTATTTTGTATTTATGTTTGTAGTGGTCGAACAAAAGGATTTGGACTAAACGAGGATACCGAAAATCGGGAAAAGAGTAGGGATGATTTTAAATTTGTTGAGTATGAGTGCACAAACAGAAAAAATGACAGAGAAAAGAAAATCTGAAGAAGTTCAAAATTTTAAGGAGGAAATAGAGACTTTTTTTAAAAAAGCAAATGTTCCTCCTGAAATACAATATAAGATTCGTGTGGACTTATCAAAGAAAATGGACATGCCATATTATAAAGTAAATAAACACTGCATCAAATCCAATATCTCTTGTGTGGAAATTGCTAAGAAATACATTGAATATCTTATTGAGTATGAATATCTTATTAAGGATGGTAAATACGTCTTCTCTGAAAAACTTATTAATGAACTAACTAAACATCAGCAGCAAACATTAAGGAAAATTCATCCTCGTAATAAAGAACAAAAAAGGAAAAAAAAATATTTAGGAAAAGGTTCTATTTGGGAGCATCCTATACCCACTAATTATTCAAAACAACGAATACTCGAATATATAAAGGATGGAAATTTAGATAAAGCTAAAGCTTTTATTGAATATTTGTCTAAAGTGCCTCAAATAGCTCTTAGCAAAGACAATGATCGAAGTGTAAATGCAGATTGGAAAGATTCAATGCCAGAATGGTGGAATTGGGAAGAAATTGGAAAAAATGACCCGTTTGCAAGATATAAAGCCGCCAAAATCCCAGAAGATTCTTATAAGTAACCCTATGTTTACGAATGTTTCGTATGGAGTAAATATAGATTCGTCATTAAACGGAATGTTGAGACAATGTATGGAGGGTGTGTCAAAACTCAATTTATAAAAAATCAAGCTATCAAAATGTAAGTTGATTTTTAATTTCTCCAAAAATATAGCCGTTTCAGAGACTTAACTGTAATTTTTAAGCTCTGAAACGGCTTTGTTCATATAAAAAGTGACAAAATGTAAGTTCGAAAAACTTGATTTTAAGGCACTATCCATAATTTTGTGTAAATGTTAGAATACGGGATTCGGAAAAGAGTCTCGTATTTTCTTTATTATTAATTTTGTAAAAACATAAAATTATGTCAGAACGTAACAAAATT
>JAXJWH010000089.1:0-2668 GCA_036308125.1 Agathobacter sp. | reverse complement strand
TGGTATCTCATGGTGATTGTTGCATTTGATTGAATATCTTTTAATTGTAGTTTTACGCTTGCGTTATTAAAAAGTATGTGTGATAAGCCCATGTATTCATCATCATGTTCAATACCTTCTGGAAGCGTGATATCTATTATTTCATTATTGTTTGCTTTAAAATCGAAACGTTCAACATATAGGTAATATTTTGGAGCGATGATAAAGTCTATAGTTACTGTTTTGTTATCTTGATTAACTATATAAGTAAATGCCTGATCAGCTTTTAGGTACTTCTTAGTTTTTAGGTTATTAGAATTTAGACTTGTGTAACTTAGGTTACTGTCATTAAATCTATTAATATTATTAATGTTTGTACTGCTACTAGAGTTATGTGGATATTCATTAAGATTATCTGTTGCATATGTATTATGTGTTAAGAGTAATAAGCATAATACAAAAAGAACAAGAGATAATGGAGTTAATGATGAAGGTTTGAGTGTTTTTATACTTAATAAATTTTTAGATTTAATTGTCATTTTGTTATCCTCTAGTTGTCTAGATTTTAACATATTTTATAAAAACACGTTGAAAATAGAGTTTAGCTATTGAAAATTTTAAAATTAGTAACTCAAGTTTCCCACTTGAAAAATACAATCAAATCTAGTCTCCAAGCGAGTTAGATGCTCTTTAACAACTTATATTGACTTTTTTACTTAGAAGAAAACTAGTTAGAGATTAAGATTGAATCTAAGAGAAATTTTTGTGTAAAATATTTGTTAAACCCTTGAAAAATAAGGATTTAAACCATGTTTTATGTTATAATATTGATTGCAAAACAACACAAAACATGGCGGTTTATATGTTATCAAAATTTACTTCAAAGATCTCTACTATTTCTACATTTTTTCAAGATTTTCCTTTATCTCGTTTCTTATCTAGTGCTAATTTCTACAAAAGAGGTAACGCCAAAGCAAACGGTCTATCAATTCTTGAATTATTTAGCTCTTCATTGCTAGCAATTTTTACAAGAAGTTCACTAAATGAATTAGCTAAATCAGATTTGTTAAATTCAGATAAATCTCTTTCTAAAAGTTCGGCACATCGCTATATGGAGAATGAAAAATTCAATTGGAGAAAATTACAATTAAATATTTCTTCAAGTGTAATAACAAAAATCGAATCATTTAATAATCCTAACAGAATTACTACTTTATCCATTGATGATTCAATAATTTCAAGAGGCAGAAGTAAGAATGTTGAAGGAGCTTCTCTAATACATGACCATACTGATAATAGTTATAAAAAGGGATTTTATTACCTATTATTAGCATGGTCAGATGGTAGTACAACTATACCTGTAGACTTTGCATTAACATCTTCTAAGAAACTAGTTAATGAAGACATTAACTACATCAACGATCGTAGATGTACAGCTCATAAGAGAAAACAAGACTGCTTCAAAGGCAAACCTGAACTAGTAATAGATATGCTAAAGAGAACTGCTAAATTCGGTATAAGAGCAGATTATGTCTTATTTGACACTTGGTTTACTAATGCTCCATTAGTAAGTCAAATAAGAAAGATAGGTTATCATGTTATCGGAATGCTAAAGAATATGCGTAAAACTACATATAAATTCAATGGAGAATACTATACTTTAGGGCAAATAAAAACAAGACTAAAAAAAGAAAACAAGTTCAATAAGAAAGGGAATATTTATGGTTGGTGCATAGTAGAAACTAAACCAACTGAAAATGCTCCAAAACCTTTAAAAGTAAAGCTTTTATTTGTCCGCGACAGAAATAACAGCAATAAAACTTTATGCTTATTATGTACGGATTTAAGTCTATCTAATGAAGATATCATTGTTACATATGCTAAGAGATGGAACATTGAAGTTATGTTCAAAAACCAAAAACAACATTTAAAACTTGTATCTGGTTCTTGTAGTAGAAAATATAGTTCAATCATTGCCTATGTTACTCAAGTATGTATTTGTAACACTATAATTGAGTACACAAAACGTATAAACGAAGACTTTAGGAGTATTGGTGGCATTTTCTTAGATATGTGCGAGGCCTTAAAAGATTTACCTTATCACTTTGCAATAGCTAGACTAATAAATTCCTTCAAAACATTTTTCTGTGCGTTGCTTAAGAATGAGTGCATAAAGAAAAATCAAATCCAATCTGCAACACAAACTTACGAAGAACTGTTGAATGAATGGAGTAAAGAACAGTCCACCTTCATGCAACGTTTTCTAGACTCGATAGAAAATATGTTCGTAGAAAAAGTCAATATAAGTTGTTAAAGAGCATCAACCCCGTGTAGGGATTGGATTTAAGTTAAATTTTCAAGTGGGAAACTTGAGTTATATTATTTTACTAAAATAATTTAACTTTTAGTTTTGTTTATTTCACACAGAAACAAACATCAGTCACATAATCCAATGTTTTATTGCTTGAAAACATACAAAGCTAAATTCAATCACTTATGTAACATTAAAAAATAGCAACAGAATATAATTATAGTACACAGAAGTAACGATAACAAACACAAATTGTATTATTTTTAATCAAAAAAGAAATTCCTGCCCGTATTTAATTAAATCATCTTAATTTATATAAGAGAAAAACCTTAATATTTTTATATCAATTATTTGTAGACTTTATTACAAGGTTAAAAT
>JAXJWH010000088.1:0-33679 GCA_036308125.1 Agathobacter sp. | reverse complement strand
GCAATCGCCTTACAGCAGTTTTTGTTGTGCTGTCAAGGGTGGCGTCACTCATCAAAAGATTAAATATCTGCAATTTTCAAGGTTCGATTGAGCCTTTTTCTTTGGCTCTGTTTTTTCATAAGTCACTTGACACTACCTGTGATAAATTTTTTATTAATTTTTGTTTCATAATTTTATATTACAACTTGTACGCTTAATGTAACAAGTTGTTTTTTTGCAGGTATAGACAAAAAAATAACCATTCTTTACGAATATACATCGTCAAAAAATGGTTATCCTATAAATCATTAATTAATTTTTCTACATGAATCCCTGATTATAAGTTCAGGCTCAATTACAATTTGTCTGTAATTTTGCTGATAATTTTCATCTTCTATCATTTCAAGTAACAGCCTGGCTGCCATACTTCCTAACTCTTGCTGTGGATGTGCTATTGTGGTAAGCAAAACTTTACATTCTGATGCAAGATATGAATTATCATATCCTGTAACCGACACATCCTTTGGACAGTTAAGCCCCTCTTCTTCTAAAGCTTTTAACACATATATTGCCGTCTGGTCATTATATGAAACTACTGCATCAAAGAAATTTTTATCCCTGTTTTGTGCCATCTGTTTCATTTTTTCATAAGGATGACTTTTCCTGTCCTCCGTATAAAACCAGATTACCTTATCAGGATCATATCGTATTCCGGCATCCTGAAGTGCCTCTATATATCCCTTATGTCTCTCCTGTCCTTGAACATCATCCGCCTTGAAAACTCCTACTATATCCCTGTGTCCTAGTGAAATCAGGTAATCGGTAACAATATAAGCTCCCTTTCTGTCATTCATATAAACTCTGGGACGATTCTCTAAATGAGAATAACATCCCTGAATCAGTACATATGGAATCTTATATTGTTCCAATAATTCATATAAATTCAAATGCTTGCAAAAAATCTGACTTTTGCTAGGCTCAATGATAAGACCGTCTATATCTTTTTTCAATAATTCTTCCAGATATCTTGCTTCTAATACCCTTGAATTCTTTGTATTCTTTAGAATTATTGAATATCCTTCTTCTGTCAGAACCTTATCTATCCCCTCTATAACCCTTGGAAAAATATAATCGGATAAATAAGTGGTAACTACAGCTATATTTTTTGATTTTCTTGTATGCCTTGTCATCTCAGAGCAAAATGTTCCTCTTCCATGTTCGGCATATATATAGCCTTCTTCCTGAAGTATCTGCAGTGCTTTTCTTACAGTCTGCCTGCTTACACTATAGGCTTTAGATAATTCATTTTCAGATGGCAGTTTCTCACCTGGTAATGTCTCACCACTTAAAATCTTTGACCTAAGTTCCTCCATCAAATCAATATATTTTAATTTCTTATCCGCCTGCATTAATTCACCTTTTATTCAAATAATGATGCAATTGCATCTACAATACCCTTGAAGAATCCAATTACCTTTGATACAAAACCTTCATCAGTAACTACATCCTGAATTTTACTTGCCCAATCCGATGCCTGGTCTGCAATTTTGTCCCAGTCAAGGTCTAAAGATTTAAGTTTGTTTAATAAATCCTTAAGCATCTGGATGTCTTCATCAGAAAGACTGATTTCATATTTCTTTGCTGTATCTGAAATAGCCTCTTCAATGTCTTCATCTGAATCAAGTGAACCATCAGATAACTGTTCCTTTAAGTCTGCGATTAATGCTTCTACATCTTCTTCATCAGCATCAATACTTTCATTTAATTTTCCTGTTGTAACAAGCTCATCCATGGCAGCATCCACAAGTTCATCATCCACTTCTTCACCTGTCATGTCTTTGTATGCCTTTAAAATACCAACAAGTGCAGCAGTTCCTGATAACTCAAATGGACCGGCAACAATTATGTTAGCATCTGAAATTCCAGCTGTAGCAAGGGCATTCTTATACATACCAACAGTACAATAATTAATGTTATATGTAGAAATGTTAAGTCCATCTCCCTTATTTCCCTGTGCAATTACAACTGATGAAAGTGAACGTGAACCAATTTCTGATGAGCTAATATAATCTCCAAGATATTCATGCTCTTCTTTGTTAGTAACATATGAAACTTCGTAGTTATCTAAATCCTGCTCCTTGATTCCCATTAAAGCAAGTACAGTATTTCTTTGTGCCATTGTAAGGTCTGAACCTAATGCAAGGTAAGGCTTATCCTCAGATGTAATTACTACATCATCACCTTCTTCTGTTGCATCCTCAACTACCTGTGTCTGACTTTCTGCCTCCTGTGGTGTGGCATCATTTTGTGTAGATGCTTCTTCTACCGGAGCTGTCTCTGTTGCATACGCACTGCCTCCTGTGGTAAATACAATGGCAGCTGCCATCATAATACTTACTACCTTCTTCATTCTCTTTCTCATTATTCCTACCTCCTGAATTTAGTTCATAGTGTATTCTATTGATATTTTATCACCTTTGGATGTAACTTTTGCCGTACTTCCGGATATTATTGGCATCATAGGTGGTAAATGACCTATGTCAAGATCCATCAGTATCGGAACATTATATTTCAAAAGAATATCAGTAACCGCGCGGTACTGATTAATTCCAAAAGCTTCTTCGCCATAACATAAAGGTCTTCCAATCAAAAATCCCTTTACATTTTCAAACCAGCCTGCCTGCTCCATTGACCAGATTGTTCTTCGAATGGACATTACATTAAGTTCGCAGGCTTCCAAAAACCAGATAATTCCATCTTCTTTATATTTTTCATTAAAATCTCTTACCTTGTCAAATTTTGTTCCCATTAAATTAACAAGACAATCCATACATCCGCCTATAAGTCTTCCTTCAAATGTCACATCTTCATCTGGAAATCTTTTTATTGCAACAGGCTCTGTCACATTATAAGGAACCAGTGGATTTTCCTCATCCTTAAATCCTTCTTTCTCCCATTTGTCATAGGAAGTAAATTTAAGTTTTTTCCCTTTCAGAAGAGAAAATGCATCCTCTATTGCCTCATGCCATGGCTCCATGCCAAAGGAAGAAGCACAAGGGCCATATATTGCCGCAGTATCAGCAAGTATTGTTGATAAAAAAGTAAAATTCGTATTGTCTGAATATCCCATGTACCACTTAGGTTTTGAATTTTTTATCTTCTCGAAATCCATAAACGGTACAACTTCACACATAAGCTCTCCGCCACCGCACGAAATCAGTACATCGCTTTCACCATTGGAATACATTTCATTTAATTCCTTTGCACATAACTTAGGAGTATTGCTTATTCCAATTCCCAAATCCTTGTAGCAATTATCCCCCAACAGTGTATTATAACCTTTTTCTTTAAATTTATTAAGTGCATTATTAAAAGCACTATAATATGGCTCAGTTGCACACCCAAATGAAGGTGCAATAAAACCTATAGTTCCATTGTCTTTTAAAAATTCCGGATATCTCAATTTGTCACCCCTTATAATTAATCTAAGCATATATTACCATATTAGTCCGCAAAAGTAATACTTTTAAAGAAAAATTAAGAAAAAAACAAGAAAAAAGGACAATTATCCGGATTTTTCCAGACATTGTCCTTTTAAAATATTCAATTTTTACGTTCCGTAACTATATCGTACCTGATATTTCATCTTCTGTGTGTAATATTTATAATATGCCTTCATATTCTTCCAAATGGAAAATTCTTTTCTGTAATTAAATCTGGTATAATATGTAATTCCTTGTCTATTACACCAATTATATATATCATTTATCCCAATCTTCTTTACATGCCTTAAATTATCCATAAAAATCTCGATTTTCGTTAAGTCATTTTCGTTGCCTACGTATAAATGAAATATGGTGTTTGGACACTCGATCATAACTCTTCCTTTGCGTTCGTTCTTCACACTGCGTCCTCCTTCTTTTCTATTACTTTGGTACTACTTATGTTACTATAGTACTACACCGTAAAGAAAAATACTAGTCTTTTTTCATATTTTTTATTAACAAATTCTTCCAAAATAAAACACTTTTTTACTCTTTGTTAATTATTGCCTCTTTTTGCAATTTATTACCTTAAACTTTTTTCACTTTTACCCTTGCTTATTTTCTCTATTGCAACTAAAATAGAGCATAGTGTATAAATGCTAGTTTTTTAGTGTTTCTACTAATTTATTATATGACGTCAACAGAAAGAGGATAATTTATGAACAAACAAAATTGTTTAGTTGCTCAGTCCGGAGGACCAACCTCCGCAATCAATGCCAGTTTAGCAGGCGTTATATCTGCTGCTACGAAATCAAATGAGTATGACACATGTTATGGTGCAATTAATGGTATTCTTGGAATCTTAAATGAAAATTACCTTAATTTATCCGAGAATGTACCTGATGAAAGCACAATTCAACGTTTAATTCATACACCGGCAATGTATTTAGGTTCATGCCGATACAAACTTCCTGATTTCAAAGAAGATGAATCTCCATATATTTTCATTTTTGAACAATTTAATAAATTAGATATCAAAGCATTTTTCTATATCGGTGGAAATGACTCAATGGATACTGTATTGAAGCTGTCTGAATATGGCCGCTCTATTAATAGTGATGTTCGTATCATTGGTATTCCTAAGACTATTGATAATGATTTATGCTGCACAGACCATACACCAGGATTTGGTTCTGCCGCAAAATATATTGCATCATCCATTCTTGAGATTGCACATGATACTTTTATTTATTCACCAAAGAGCGTTACCATTGTAGAGATAATGGGACGTGATGCAGGATGGCTTACAGCATCAAGTGCACTTGCAAGAACTAAATATAACAAAGCACCACATCTTATTTATCTTCCTGAAGTTCCTTTCTCAAAGGAGAAATTTATCGAGGATGTAAATAAAAAACTTGAAGAATACAGCAATGTAATTATTGCAGTTTCTGAAGGAATAAGGGATTTTGAAGGCAATTACATTGCAGCATCCATGACAGCTACTGACCAGTTTGGCCACCAGCAGTTAAGCGGTGTAGGCAAGACTTTAGAATACCTTGTCAAAGAAAAAATCGGCGTAAAGGTTCGTTCAGTTGAAGTTAACGTTCTTCAAAGATGCGCAGCTCATCTTGCATCAAAAACTGACCTTGATGAATCATTTAATCAGGGAGCATATGGCGTTAAAATTTCACTTGATAATGTTACAGGTTCAATGGTATGCATTAACCGTAAATCAAATGAGCCATACGAAATAAAATATTCTCATGCTCTTATCGAAAATATTGCAAACGAAGCCCGTTCAATTCCTGTTGAATGGATTGATACAGAAAACTGCGATATCAAAAAAGAGCTTTATGATTATCTTCTTCCATTAATTCAGGGAGAAGTTGCATCAGATTACAAAGATGGAATACCTTATTATATGGATATATCTCACCTTACAAAATAATAAAACATTTTTCTAAATGTCATTAAACAACAACAGGAGGTTAACACATGAAGAAAAAAAGTTTATTAATTCTTGGTGGAATTGTTGGAGTTATTGGCGTTTCTTATATTGGAATATCTTTATACTTTAACAGCCACTACTTATTTAATACAACAATAGAAGGAATAGCTTGTGGGGGAAAAAACGCAAACTACATCATTGAAGAAAACGAAAAACGTATTTCAAACTATCTTTTGAATATTAAAGATAGAAATAATAATTCTTTTCCGCTTGCTGGCTCTGATATATCTTATGAATACGTTTCAAACGGAGAAGAAGAAGATATTTTAAAGAAGCAAAACCCATTCACCTGGCCATTAAGCTTTTTCAAGAAATACAGTTACTCTCTTAAAAAATCCGTAACCTACAACAAAGATACACTTTTAGGCTTTATAAATGGTCTTGAGATTTTCAGCACAGACTATATCAAAGCTCCGGAAAACGCTTATATTAAAATTGGTGACGGTAATTACGAAGTTGTTGATGATATTCCGGGTAACACACCTATCTATGATGAAATTGAATCCGAGATTATTACTGCTTTGGATGATGAATCTGATGAAGTTGTCCTTTCTGATTCTTGTTACAAGAAAGCTGATATTCTTTCTGATGATGAAAGAATCAAAAATGCCATGAATAAAATTGATTCTTATGCAAATTCCACAATCCATTATCTTATTGACAATGTGGATGAGAATTTAAGCAAAGAAAAAATTATTGATATGATTCAGCTTACAGATAATTTTGATGTATCCATTGATGAAACTAAAATCGATGATTATGTTCAGTATCTTGCCTCAACCTACAATACATATGGTGATGTCAGAAAATTCAAGACATCTTCAGGTGACACTGTAAAAATCGGTGGTGGTGATTATGGATGGGTTATCAGCAAAACTGGCGAAACTGAACAGATCAAGAAGGACTTAGAAGGCGGTAAAGCTGTTTCAAGAGAACCTGTATATGAACAGACAGCATTACAAAGCGGTCTTGATGATATCGGTGACACATACATAGAAATTGATTATACAAAGCAGCATCTGTGGTATTATGTTGAAGGTAAACTTAAAATGGAAACAGATATTGTATCTGGTAATCTTAGTACACAAAACGGTTCTGTAGATGGTGTTTATACAATTTCCAATAAAGAACGTGACAGAACTCTTTCAGGTGAAAATTATGACACTGACGTAAAATTCTTCATGCCATTTGCATACAACATTGGTATCCATGATGCCTCTTGGAGACATGGTGTATTTGGTGGAACACTTTATAAGACATCTGGTTCCCATGGATGTATTAATGTCCCACCTGATTTTGCAAAGAAACTTTTTAATTCCGTTGATAATGGAACACCTGTTATTGCTTATTACAGAGAAAAAGTTAAACTTACAAATACAGCAGCACAGATTTCCAACGCATATTCTTATGTAAAGGAAGATGAATAAAAAATATTCAGATAAAATAAGAGCGTGTGAAAAATTTATATTTTTCACACGCTCCTTTTTTATGCAAACCAATTTATGCAAACTGACTATTATATAAATTATAATAAAATCCTTTAAGTTCTAAAAGACTTTCATGTGTACCCTGCTCTATTATCTTACCATCCTTCATAACTAATATTATATCAGCTTCCCTAATGGTTGATAATCTGTGAGCTACAATAAAACTTGTTCTTCCTTCCATCATGGCAAGGAATGCTTTTTGTATTTTAATCTCAGTTCTTGTGTCTATTGACGATGTTGCCTCATCAAGAATAAGCATTGGAGGCAGACAAAGCATAACTCTTGTTATACAAAGCAACTGTTTCTGTCCCTGTGAAAGGTTTCCACCATCCTCAGTAATTACTGTATCATATCCATTTGGGAGCCTCTTTATAAAGCTGTGGGCATGTGAAGCCTTGGCTGCATTTATAATCTCCTCATCTGTGGCATCAGGTTTTCCCATGGTAATATTTTCTTTTATTGCGCCTGCCTTAAGCCATGTTTCCTGAAGAACCATTCCATAATTTCTTCTTAAACTTTCACGTTTTATGTCAGTAATCTTTTTCCCGTCAACTTTGATTGTTCCTTTATTGGTGTCATAAAATCTCATAAGAAGATTTATTAAAGTAGTCTTTCCACATCCTGTTGGTCCGACTATGGCAATTCTTTGTCCTTTTTTTACTTCTAAATTAAAATCCTCAATTAATTTCTGTTCATCTGTATAAGAAAAATATACATTTTCAAATGAAACATCACCGTTTACATTCTCAAATTCATATGCATCTTCGCTATCAGCAATCTCAGATTCTTCTTCGATTAATTCAAAAATTCTTTCTGCACACGCCAAAGCATTCTGAAGCTCCGTAATTACTCCGGATATCTCGTTAAATGGCTTTGTATACTGATTTGCATATGATAAAAGGCATGATAACTGACCTATACTTATTCCACCTGCTAACGCGCTTATTGCTCCAAATACTCCTACACTGGCATATACAAGGCTGTTTACAAATCTTGTGCATGGATTTGTAAGACTTGAAAAAAATATTGCCCTTAAAGAATATTTTTGTAATCTGTTATTAATTTCCTCAAATCTTGTTAACGCCTTCTCTTCATAAGAAAATGCCTGTACTACTTTCTGGTTTCCTATCATTTCTTCAATAAGGGCCGTCTGTTCCCCTCTTGTTTCAGACTGAAGTTTGAACATTGAATATGTCTTTTTAGCAATAAAACTTGCAACAAACAAAGAAACCGGAGTTACACATACAACAACCACTGTTATTTTGATATTGATTGACAACATGAATAAAAGGGTACCAATTATTGTTGTTAATCCTGTAAATAACTGAGTAAATCCCATAAGCAAACCATCTGCAAAGGTATCTACATCTGATATTACACGACTTACTATATCTCCATGGGAATGACTGTCTATATAAGAAACAGGCAGACTTTGGATTTTATCGAAAGCATCCTTTCTTATATCCCTTACCACGCCATATGTCATTCTGTTGTTACATACATTCATAAGCCACTGTGAAATTGCAGTAAGTACTATAATCACCAGTCCAACTTTGACTTTACTAAATATTCCTCCAAAATCAACATTACCTTTTCCCACTACCATATCAATTGCATCACCAATTAATATTGGCAGATATAATGTGAGTACAACGCTTAAAGCTGCAAAAATAATTGATAATATAAGAAATGGCATATAATCCTTTATATATCCAAAAACCTTCATAAGAGTACTTTTTTGTACTTTTTTCTCTTTTTGCATATTATTTTCCCTCCTTTTTAAATTGGGAATCATATATCTCTTTATAAACTTCACATGTGTTAAGAAGTTCATCG
Organism: Agathobacter sp.; assembly: GCA_036308125.1. GTDB lineage: Bacteria > Bacillota > Clostridia > Lachnospirales > Lachnospiraceae > Roseburia. The sequence goes on along the minus strand of JAXJWH010000088.1, from coordinate 24,881 downwards.
TGAGTACCTATTCCAACCATTTCTCCGTCATCAAGTACAATTATCTTATCAGCAAACTGTATTGATGAAGTTCTCTGGGATACGATAAAAATAGTCTTCTCTCCCTGTATACTTTTTAATCCTTCTCTTAATTTTCTATCTGTAGCAAAATCAAGAGCAGATGCGCTGTCATCAAGGATTAAAATATCTGAATCTTTAACTAAAGCTCTTGCAATGGCAAGTCTTTGCTTTTGTCCACCGGAAAGGTTCTTACCGCCTTCTTCAACAATATATTCAAGATTGCCTTCCTTATCCATAACCATTTCTTTTCCCTGGGCAATTTCCAATGCTTTCCAAAGTTCATCATCAGTTGCATTTTCATTTCCCCATCTAAGATTGTCCCTTATAGAACCCATAAACAATGTGGATTTTTGCATAACCACGCCAATCTTTTCACGCAACTTAGGAAGGTCATATTTTTTGACATTAATTCCATCTACAAATACTTCACCCTTTGATACGTCATAAAATCTTGGAATTAAATTAACAAGAGTGGACTTTCCTGAACCTGTACCACCGATGATACCTACGGTTTCACCCTTTTTCACTGAAAAATCAATATTGCTTAAAGCCTCTTCCTTAGAACCTTTATAGCACATGCTTACATTAGAAAATCTTACACTGTATTCATTTTCCTTTTCATCTTCTAAAGTTTTATCCACAAGCATATCAGGCTGTGTATCTAATACTTCTGCGATTCTGTTGGCACTTGCAAGGCTCTTTGTAATATTTACAATTAAATTGGCAAGTTTAACTAATTCAACAAGAATCTGAGACATATAATTTACAAGAGCTACAACATCACCTTTAAGAATAAATCCAGAATCAACAGATTTTCCTGCAACATAAATAAGTACAAGTGTTGACACATTAATAATAATATATGTCATTGGATTTGTAAGAGCAGATACTCTTCCCACAAGATTTTGCATATTTGTAAGGAAAATATTTTTCTCTTTGAAATCCACAATCTCTTCTTCCTGCTTATTAAATGCCCTGATTACACGCATTCCGGACAGATTTTCCCTTGTCTTATCAAGAACATTATCAAGCCCTCTTTGAACCTTCTTATATAGTGGCATAGTAACTACTAAAACCCCAAATACAACAACAGAAAGCAAAGGAATGGTAACGACAAATATTAATGCTGATTTAACATCTACTGTAAATGCCATAATCATCGCACCAAATACAATAAATGGAGAGCGCAGGAACAATCTTAATACCATATTAACGCCTGACTGCACCTGATTTACATCACTTGTCATTCTGTTAATCAGTGAAGATAATCCCATTTCATCCATTTCCTGAAATGACAGTTTTTGTATATGGGAAAATAATTCGTGGCGAAGTTTTGTTGAAAAACCAACCGCCGCTTTCGCTGCAAAAAACTGGGCTGTAACTGAACTTATAAGTCCTACCAGTGCCAGAAGAATCAAAGCCCCACACATAATAAATATATGGTTCTTATCTCCCTTAACAATTCCTACATCAATAATTGATGCCATTACAAGAGGTACAATTAATTCAAAGGATGCCTCAAGTAATTTAAACAAAGGTCCAAGAATTGCTTCTTTTTTGTAACCTTTCATGAATACCAATAATCTTTTCATATTTTCATTTTCCTTTATCTTAGTCTACAACTTTTTATTATATCATTCCCTTTTTTCACGTTCAATATAATTTGATTAAGATATTGTACTGGCATATTATTTTGCTCTATGCTATAATATTATATAAATACATTTTAATCATGGGGGTACTCATATGCGCAGCAATGAATCATCAGAAAATTATCTTGAAACAATACTTATGCTAAGTAAACGACTTCCTGTTGTAAGAGCCGTTGATATAGCAAATGAACTTGGTTTCAAGAAATCCAGTGTAAGTATTGCTATGAAAAATTTAAGAGAAAAAGGCAATATAGTTGTTAGCGATGCCGGTTTTATTACCCTTACAGAATCAGGTCTTGCAATTGCAGAAATGATTTTCGAAAGACATGAAATTATATCCGAATTTCTGATGAAACTTGGCGTATCATCAGCTGTTGCCTCAGAAGATGCATGTAGAATTGAACACGTAATCAGTTCGGAAAGTTTCGCCGCTTTAAAGGATTATACCAAAAATAACATGTAATTTTTTACATAGCACAATAAAGGACTATAGATACCTATAGTCCTTTTTGATTTCTAATATTTATATTTCATATACAAAATTATTCAAAAATTCTTCTTTTCTGCAAGGCTTACTATAATAATATCCCTGCACATAATCCGGATGCATCATTGAAAGTCTGTCAAGTTCTTCCTTGTTTTCAACTCCCTCAACGCAAATCTTTATATTAATACTATGAACAAGCTGTATTACATTATTCATAAGCTGATTCTGAAATGAATCACTTAATGCCTTAATTGTAAAACCTCTGTCGAGTTTTACAATGTCCGGAGTAAATTTACTTATGCTTAAAAGATTAGAATAGCCTGTACCAAAATCATCTATGGCAATATACACACCAAATTTTCTTAGATTATTCCATACTCTCTTAACCGCCGGCGTATCATCAAGATATCCACTCTCCGTCATCTCTATAACAAGATTACTTGGATTTAATCCATATTTGGTTACTACCTCAAACACTTCATTTAAAACAGAGCTTTTAAGAATCTGAACATAAGATAAATTCACACTTATCTTAAAATCTTCCACCACATTCTTTACTTCCTTACAAAATGCTCCTGCCTGATCAAGCACCCATTTTCCAACAGGGATGATAAGACCGCTTTCCTCAAGAATTGGTATAAATTCAACTGGTGAAACCATCTCACCACTTTGTCTTACGAATCTAAGAAGACTTTCTGCACCGTATAACTTTTCGTTTCCTTCCTTACCTCTCATAATAGGCTGGAAATATACTTCAAATCCTGAAAAATCATTTTCAACAGCGGCTCTTAATTCACTAAGTAACATTTTCTTTCTGATAAATGCATTATAATCCTCAGTATTATAAGTATAAACCTGATTCTTTCCGTTGTATTTTGCCTTATTCAAAGCAAACTGCGAAAGCTTCATAATCTCAGAATAATTTACATCTCCAAGCTGCTTACACTCAACTATACCTCCGGATATGGTATAAACCGCCTCAAAATCATTATCTTCTATAAATTTGTCAACGGATTTTCTTATTCTCTTATAAAGTTCATGGGCTTTTCTTGCACTTTGTCCGGAGAAATCAATTATCATATATTCATCAGCTACAACATGATATACATTCTGCTGTGCCTCCACATTCTCTAAAATGCAATCTGCCACTCCTTTAAGCACAAAATCACCGTAATCAAACCCAAAATTCTCGTTTATATCCTTAAATCCGTCTATTCCAAGTCTTAATACAAAACCTTTAGGTGTATTACTATATTCCTTTGTGATTAATGTCTTTAACAATGTACTTTGGAGAAGTCCGCTAACGTTATCAGCCTTAGCCATAAGACCTAATTCATTAACACATCCAAAAAGCAAAAGGGGAGTTTTATCCTCATCATATAAAACCTTGCCCATACAATTAATCCAAATATATTTGCCGTCTTTTCCAATCCATCTATATTGAACATTGTGAGTATCCTGAATCCCAGCCATCACTCTTGCCAAGTCTGCATTAATCAAATCTATATCATCAGGGCAGACAAATTTATCAATCTGTGCACCTAAATCATAAATCAACGCTGAAGGAATCGAAAAACGCTCCAAAGCTTTCTTCGCAATATAGTATTTATTTACTTTTAAATCATAAACAAACAAATATCCTTCCATACTTGGTGCTAATTGTTCAATAATAGTACAATAATCTTCAAATTTAAAAATAATATCCTTACTATCCATTTCACACCCCAATTAATCCTTTAGTACTACTATTATAGAATGATACTCCTTAATTGTCAATGGACGAATTGTAATCATCATAGGTTTCCAGGAAGTGATGTTTTTTACCATTTTTCTTATATGCAATTACTGTACTAAGATTTACATTTTCCACACTTCTGAAGATATTTTTTGTTATAAAAGGATTTGTTTTTTCAAGATTATAAAGCAATTCCTTGATTTCTGCCCTTTTAGAACCTTTCTCCGTTCCTCCACAGCTTGCACAGTGCTCTGTAAAACGGCATGCACACTGTATAAAATGAAGCTCATTATAATTAGCCCAGTGAATTATATCTCTTTCCCTGATAAGATAAAGCGGTCTTATTAATTCCATTCCTTCAAAATTAGTACTGTGAAGTTTTGGCATCATTGTCTGAATCTGTCCGCCATACATCATTCCCATGACTATTGTCTCAATAACATCGTCAAAATGATGTCCAAGGGCTATTTTATTACAGCCAAGTTCCTTTGCCTTACTATATAAATATCCTCTTCTCATTCTTGCACACAAATAACATGGAGAGTCTTCAATATCTGCCACCGTATCAAATATCTCAGTTTCAAATACTGTAATTGGCACATTTAATAATTTGGCATTATCAAGAATAGTCTGATAATTAATTTCATTATATCCTGGATTCATTACAAGAAAGACTACTTCGAAATTTTTCTTACCATGCTTTTCTAATTCCTGAAACAGCTTTGCCATTAACATTGAATCTTTTCCACCGGAAATACATACCGCAATTTTATCACCATCCTGAATCATTTCATATTCATTGATTGCCTTTGTAAAATTACGCCATATCTCTTTTTTGAATTTTTTGACAATGCTTCTTTCCACTTCCATTGCCTTAGTCAGCTTTTTCTTCTTTTTAGGTTTATCTTCGCTTTGGACTTCCTTATCTTCTTCCATTAATTTTGCGAGTTTTTGTCTGTAATATGAATTTATTCCACCTTTGATACTGTGGACATTTTCATATCCTAAATCAAACAAATCCCCTGCAATCTCATCACTTTTCTTTCCTGTATAACAGATTAAATATATTTCCTTTTCCTTTGGAATTTTTGAAAAATTATTTTCTTCTATATCTTTTACCATATCCTCCCAGAAATAATGTACTGCTCCAGGATATGTCTCCTTTTCAAATTCGTTATCTTTTCTTAGGTCATATATTATTTTTTCCCTGTTGTCATTTTCAAACTGCTCCAAACTACTGTATATCATCATGATTCTCCTGTTTAATTAAATCCTTAACAACTTCACTTGCAATTATTAATCCCGCCACAGATGGTACAAATGCCGTAGAACCTGGTGTCCTTGCATCTTCTCCACCCACCGGCTTTAATGCTTCTTCCTTTGAATATACTACTTTTAATTTCTTAATCTGTCTTTTTCTTAATTCCCTTCGCATAACTTTTGCTAAAGGACACACTGATGTCTTATATATATCGGCGACTTCAAACATTGCAGGATTAAGTTTATTTCCGGCTCCCATTGAACTTATTATAGGTGTTTTTGCCTTGTCACATTCCATTACCAATGCAATTTTTGCTGTAACCGTATCAACGGCATCCACCACATATGAATACTTTGAAAAATCAAATTCATCTTTAGTTTCTGGCAGAAAGAAACATTTATGCACTTTAACGTTACAATTTGGATTAATATCCATTATTCTATCATACATTGCATCAACTTTATATTGCCCTATGGTACTTCTTGTCGCAATCAGCTGCCTGTTAAGATTCGATAAACAAACCGTATCATTATCTACAATATCAATATTTCCCACTCCGCTTCTTACCAAGGCTTCTACCACATGGCCTCCGACTCCGCCGACTCCAAAAACAGCTACTCTCGATGATGCTAATTTCGCCATTGCCTCATCTCCAAGAAGATATTTTGTTCTTATAAACTGCTCTTCCATACATCTCTCCATTTTATTATTTTCTTAAAAAATAGCCAAAATGCCTGCATAATTCATACTCTTACTGAAATATGCAGGCTTATCCTTTAATTTATTATTTAATTATGCTTCAAATAACTGACCATGCTTTTCGTAATTAGTTACTCTTGCCACATGATTGTCATCATCTACGAATACAACCTTTGGTTTATGTGTCTTAGCTTCTTCCTCATCCATACTTGCATATGCCATGAGAATAACCTTATCACCAACAGATACACATCTTGCTGCTGCACCATTAAGGCAAATCATTCCGCTTCCTCTTTCTCCGGCAATTGTATATGTTTCTAATCTGTTTCCGTTATCCACATCTACAACCTGAACAAGCTCATACTCCCTGATTCCAGCCTTCTCAAGTAACTCCTCATCTACTGTAATACTACCAACATAATTAAGCTCAGCCTGTACTACTGTTGCACGATGAATTTTTCCTTTTAACATTGTAATCTGCATAGTTTCTTCCTCTCTCTATTCATAAATAAAGTTATCAATCAATCTGGTTTTTCCAATGTATACTGCCATAGCCACAAGCATAGGTTTTTTTACTGTATCAATCTGCTGCATTGTAAGCCCGTCTACAGCCTTAACATAATCAATTTTTGCAAGTGGCTCTGTTTTAATATTTTCTTTCATTGCCTCTACAATTTTATTTGCATCAGTCTCGCCATCTTCTACCATCTTTTTACCTAAGTTAATTGTCTTGCTTAAGATAAGAGCTGCTTTTCTTTCCTCTTCTGAAAGATAAGTATTTCTTGAACTCTTTGCAAGTCCGTCTTCTTCACGAATAATTGGACATCCTACGATTTCAATATCCATATTAAGGTCATCAACCATGTGACGGATTATAGCAAGCTGCTGTGCATCCTTTTGTCCAAAATAAGCTCTGTCAGGCTTTACAATATTGAATAATTTTGTAACAACCGTACATACACCTCTGAAATGAACAGGTCTGCTTAATCCGCAAAGTTCCTCTGTAAGAACGTTCATATCAACGTATGATGAAAATCCGTCATGATACATCTCCTCTGGTTCTGGATGGAAAATCATATCAACTCCAAGACTTTCGCACATCTTGCTGTCTTTATCTAAATCCCTTGGATAACTTGCAAGGTCCTCTGTTGGTCCAAACTGCATTGGATTAACAAAAATACTTACTACTACCTTGTCATTTCCTTCTCTAGCTGCTTTAATAAGGCTTCCATGACCTTCATGAAGATATCCCATTGTTGGAACAAATCCCACTGATAAGCCCTGCTTTTTCCATTCCTTTACCTGATTTCTGACTTCATTAATTGTTGTTTCTACTCTCATCTTTATCTCTTCCTTTTTCTAATATTCCTTGTCAAGTTTATCTAAAAATTCATCATCACAATCACTCTTAACATAAGTATGTTCAACAGCCGGATATGTCTTTGCCTTTACTTCTTCATCATATTTATTAAATGCTTCTATCATTTCTTTGCCAATCTCTTTAAACTGCTTTGCGAATTTAGGAACAAAATCTCCAGACATTCCAAGCATATCCTGGTATACAAGCACCTGTGCATCACATTCACAGCTTGCTCCAATACCAATTGTGATTATATCAAGTTTCTTTGTTATTAATGCTGCAAGTTTTGGTGGAACACATTCCAAAGTAACAGCAAATGCTCCTGCTTCCTGAACTGCCAGGGCATCTTCTAATACTCTCTTTGCATTTTCCTCGCCCTTACCCTGTACCTTAAATCCACCAAAGGCATTTACTGACTGTGGTGTCATTCCGATGTGGGCTACAACAGGTATTCCTGCATTTGTAATTGCCTTAATCTGTGGACATACATCCTTTCCACCTTCAAGCTTAATTGCGCTTGCTCCTGTTTCCTTCATAATTCTTCCTGCATTTGTAAGTGCCTGCTCAACGGAAACCTGATAGCTCATAAATGGCATATCCACAACCACAAATGTATTTTCACAGCCTCTTACAACACTTCGTCCGTATACAATCATCTCATCTACTGTAACAGGAAGAGTATCTTTATATCCTTGCATTGTCATTCCAAGACTGTCACCTACAAGAATCATATCAATTCCTGATGTTTCTACTAATTTTGCAGTAGTATAGTCATAACATGTCACCTGGGAAATTTTCTCCCCGTTAGCTTTCATCTGTGCTAATGTTGCAACTGTTCTTTTATTTTTCATTAATCTGTTCCTCCAAATATACATAATCCCTCTGAGGGTTCTTGCGTTTAGCTATATTCAATGCCTTCTTTGATAACAGTCTGTATATTTCCCTGTTATCTCCTTCGAATTTATCCATATGTTTATTCACTGTGCTTACATCGCCTCTTTCAACAGGACCTGTAAGACTTTCTTCAATGCTTTGATTCTTAAGATGCTCTACGTTTTTATACATAAAAGGAATAAGAGCCTCAAAAGCATCTTCCCTTGTAAATCCGCAATTTGTAAGCTCTTCCACTGCTGTTTCCAATAAACCTAACACCAGATTACTGCTTAAAACTGCTGCACCATGATACCTTATCTTATCCTCAGGTTTTATGGATATTACTTTGTTTCCACAACCTTCAAATAATTCCTTCATAATATTGAATTTTTCTTTACTGCCTTCAATTGTAAATAAAATACTGGAAAATTCTTTGTAGGAGTGATACTTATCACTCACTGCCAAAAGCGGATGAATAGAATAGCCATAGCATCCATAATCTGCTATATTCAGAAACACCTTTGATGACAATACACCACTGCAATGACAAAAAATCTTATCACTGACATTCAATTCCTTAATCTGCTCCCAGATGACTCCTATCATGTCATCCGGTACAGTAATAAATAACACTTCACTATCCCTGACTATATCAGCCAGTTTCTGGTAACTTTTTGATTTTGTAAAATTTGAAGCCTCTAAGGATGATTCTTTGCTTTTGCTAAAATATCCTGTCAGCTCAATACCATTTTCTACCAAATATCTGCCCATGGAAAATCCAACTTTTCCGGCACCTATAATTCCTACTTTCATATGCATCCCTCCTTCATACGGGACAACAAAGTCTCATTCATAAAATACAGATATAAGCTTTTGCATAGATATAAGTCTTATTTTTCAAAGGTATAGTTTCTATTATCCGAATACTATCCACATGACACTATATCACATTACTTTTTTGTATACAAGAAAAAAATAGCATGGACTAAAATAAATCCATGCTATTTTTATTTTATACATTGACAAAATTAGAAGATTCCGTTCTTAAATTTGAAGCAACCTCACTGTTTTCCTGCATTTGTTCATTAACTCCGCCTATTGCCTGAACCAATGCATCTATGTTAGTCGCCGCATCTGAAACACCCCTGGCACTGTCTTCCACAGCACAATTAATTCCATCTATTGCCTCTGTCATTTCCTTTACTCTTTTATCTATCTGCCTTACCTGATGGGCAAATTCAGACATATCCTCATCTATTTTTGTTGCATCATCATTATACTGCTTTCCTCCATTGACAAATGATTCATAATCCAAAAGAACTGTTTCATTGATATAATTAACAATATTTCTTGAAGATTCCACAAGACCATTAACGGCTTTAATTACCATTTCGTTAATGTTTTGAATATTATTTGCAGCATCCTTGCTTGAATCTGCCAGCTGTCTTATTTCGTCTGCTACAACTGCAAAACCTTTTCCTGCATCTCCTGCTCTTGCTGCTTCTATTGAAGCATTTAATGCCAGAAGGTTTGTCTGACCTGATATATTTAATATATCATCTGTTAATTTTGAAACCTTTTCAACACTCTTACTGTTTTCAAGGGCAATCTCCATTTCATTTGTAATCCTGCCAACGATTTCATTGGTATTTTCCATATTTTCTCTGGCACTGTTTTCCATTTCAACAGCTCTTGCCTTCATTTCCTTGGCATAGTTACTAATGTCCTGTGTTTTTTCAGATATATTACTTATTCTCTTTTCAATATTTTCTGTATCGTTGTTTACATTGTTTGTGGAAGCCGAAACTTCCTCCATTGTTGCTGATAATTCTTCCATAATTGCAGAAATATCATTTGCACTATCTCCTGATGCTGCAACATTTGATGCCACTGCTCCAACAACATTGTCAAGCACATTAGAATTATTAATAATTTTACCCATTATATTTTGCAATGTTTCAATAAACGCATTAATTCCCTTTGCTGTTGCGCCTATCTCATCATTAGATGTTACGGTTATTCGTTTTGTTAAATCACCATTTCCATTTTTTATATTACTGATGATTTCATTCAATTCTCTTTGTTGTCTCTTTAGTGGCTTAATTATACAAAATATAAGAATAACAATAACCAAAGCTACCGCAACTGCAACACCAATTACCAGACCGGTTGCCATTGATATTGTTGCTTTATATGTGCTCTCCTGTCCATCTGTTCTTTCCTTTGTATATTTGCTGTTTGCATCTATTAATACTGATACATTTGATGAAATAAGTTTACTCCATTCATCGAAATAGGAATTCATTAATTTTAAAGCTGACTCCTTGTTAACATCAGATAATTTCATAAGATTATTTACATTATTCATGGCAAGATCAATTGTCTCAAATGTACTATTGATTAATTTAAGCTCATCTTCTGTAAAAACCTCTTTATTTTCTTCAAGTTCAGCTTTACTTTCTTCTATAATACTAATATTTTCATCTAATTCAGCTCTGAGTTCATTTTTCCTTTCCTCATCTTCTGAAGCTATGAAATAATAGCAGGTACTCATAGTATTGCTAACCATGTAATTTACTTCATCTAAAGCTTTAATGTTATGAATTGCAACATCAGCTATCTCTTCATCCATCCTGCGCATCTTCATCATTCCATTTATGACTACAGTAATCAGTATTATAAGCATTAAAACAACAACAATTACAGGACATATTACCTTTCCTAATATACTTAGGTTAACACTTCTTTTGTCCACTTTAGTTTCTAACTTCTTAAGGTTCATAAATATCCTCCAATTTCTACAAACTCCTCTAGTTTTATTATAACATGTAATGTTTAAGTAAACTAGTACTTTTTTCCTCATTTATCATCTAAAAACAACAATTTCATCACCTAAAATTTTTATACAAATAAATAAAAAAATAAGGAGCAAACACACGGTTTCTCCTTATTTCCTAAATAAAATCACTATTTAATTTAATAACATAGAATATATTCGCAACTAATCCATATCTGTATGTATCTCACTATGGTTTCTAAGGAAAAACAATAATTCAATCAGACTTTTATGGTATGGAATAAAAGTTTCATTATCAATCAAATCAAAAATTTCTTCCTTTGTCGCCCATGCCACATCAGAAACTTCTTCTTCCTGCATAACTATTTTCTCAAGAGGAATGTCCATATTGATTGCATACATATCATCAAAACCATTTCCAAATGCAGCCGATAAATTAGGACGCTTATCCTGAAGGGAAATATCAATTCCAAGTTCTTCCTTTGTCTCTCTTTCGCCTGCCTGCTGGCTTGTCTCTCCGGCGATTACATGACCGCCTACACTTAAATCCCACAAACCTGCCCATCTTGATTTATCAGTCTGTCTTTTTTGAATAAGCATTTTCCCTTCACTGTTAAAAATGGCTACATGCACAACAAGCCTGTAATACCCTTTTGGAATATGCTCTCCTTTTGTTATTGTATTTCCAGTTTTTTCTCTATATTTAGAGTATAAATCCCATTTTTCCATTCTTTTTCCTCTGCCATTTTGGTTTTTGGTACAAAAGTATTATATACTTTTTATTTCACTTTTTCAATAATTGTTGCAGAATAAGATGGACACATGTGATTTTCTCCATAATTTTTATAAAATCTGTCAAATATTCGCTTTGTGATTTTGTTAATATTTTCTGCACCTGCTTCCATTAACACCACGAGAAATTGAACATTACTGTTTCTTACACATATATCCTCTTCACGAATGGTATCGTGTATTGCCATTTCCATACATTCCATGGCAAATTCCATACGACGCAGACTAATCTGCTGCTCATTAGCACCCTCTAATGTTATCATTACAAGCTCAAAATTGTGATTATACTGGCTTTGCAAATCTGATATATATTCATATATCTTCGTAAAATCATAACTTGAAGATACATTTTCTTTTACTTCTGATGGAACTTTTTTCCCTGATTTATAGAAGAAATATCCGCCTTTTTCATTCTGCTTTACATGGTAAAGTGCTTTATCAGCGTTAATATATATATCATTGTAGCTGTCTAAAGGAGTGGATTTACATAATCCTACAGATAATGTTACATCCTTTAATTCCTTATATTCAAGTGTCTTCTCCCTGAATCTTGCAAACAATTTATCCATAATCTCAGTTGCTTTATCTTTACTGGCATCTCTTATGAATAAATAATATTCATCATCACCTCGTCTGCATTGCAATGTACCTTCCTGAATCTCAAATTCATTCAGAATACCTTCTAACAATTTAAGAAGTAAATCTCCCATTTTGTAACCATTTTTGTAGTTAACATTCTTAAGACAATCCACATCTATAACCGCAAGATATCCAGGATCTTCCTCCATTGCCGCAAGAACCTTTATTTCATTTGTGTTCTTGTAATTCAAAAAATCTTTATCCTTGGCTATTTCTTTGAACTTATTCTGTATCAAAGCTGAAATCTGATGTAATTCTCCTGTTGCATTTCTCTTTCTTCTTTTCTCTATAGGCGTACTTAATTTAAGTACATCATTGTCAAAAAGTCTTAAAAAAGCATCAAGATAACCAGGATCAAACTGAGTTCCACGCCCCTTAAGAAGTTCATCCCTTATTACATCCTTTGGAAGGGATTTTCTGTAAACACGCTTTGAATTCATGGCATCATACGCATCTGCAATACATACAATTCTTGCCTCCGCCGGAATCTCGGTTCCCTTTAAACCACATGGATAACCCTTGCCATCATAATTTTCGTGATGGTATCTTGCTACATTCTCAGCTCCCTGCAAAGTTGTTATATTCTTAAGAATATCTCCACCTATCATGGTATGGGATTTAATCAGATCATATTCTGTTTCTGATAATTTTCCCGGCTTATTTAAAATGGTATCCGGCACTCCGATTTTACCAATATCATGAAGTAAAGCTGTATATCTTAAATTTTCTATTTCAGATTCCTTAAATCCTACTTCCTTTGCAAGTAAAACTGAATATTCAGCAACTCGTGTCGAATGTCCATTGGTATATCTGTCCTTTGCATCAATTGCATTTGCAAGGGTTTGAACTGTCTGAAGGGACATCTGTTCAACCTTCTGTCTTCTTTCCTCCGCAGTATTTGTCTGCCTTTGAACCTCCTGCTCAAGATTATTTTGCAATCTGTGAAGGTCTAATATCCTTTCAACTCGCTGTTTTACAATCTCCTCTACAAACGGCTTGGTGACAAAATCCATAGCCCCTGCCTTAAATCCCTTAACTTCTGTATCTCTGTCAACATCCGCCGTCAGGAAAATAACAGGAATATCTTTGTATTTGTCATTTGCCTTAAGCTGTTCCATCACATCAAAACCGCTCATTCCAGGCATATGTAAATCCAGCAATATAAGGTCAGGAATATTCTTTTCCAAAACTGCAAGTGCCTCAACACCTGACTGGGCTGCTAAAACATCATAATTTTCCTCAAGCATATGTCTTGCAATCTTGATATTCATGTTATCATCATCAACCACAAGAATTGTTCCCTTGTGTTCCAAAGAAGCATCAACCTCGGTTTCTACAACCTCCTGCTCCTTATTTTCAAAAACAGCCTGAATTTTATCAAGTAAAATTCCATATGCATCCATAAATTCTTTATGACCGTTTACAGTATCTGCAATTCTGTCTTCCTTAACGGAAAATTCCTGCCTTTTTGCAAGTTCTGACATTGCATCTGCACCTATGGACAATGATGTACTCTTTAATGCATGGGCTGTAATTCTATAATCTTCCCAATTTTCTTCAAGGAAATATTTATTTAATTCCTCAGTTCTGTCATTATCAAGATACATCTTAATCATCTCAATGTAGAATTCTTCACTGTCTGCACAATATGCCATTCCTGATTCTATATTAAGAAAAGAAAACTTGGATAAAACATTCTCATCGTTTTCATTATCTTCTTCCACCTGATTTTCATTGTCCGATATCTCAACAAATGAATCCACAGGTAAAAATCTTTTTATAGTTCTATATAATTGTCCTCTTTCAACAGGTTTTGAAAGGTATTCATCAAATCCTGCATCAAGATATTCTGTTCTTGCACCTGATACCGCATTGGCTGTCAGAACAATTATTGGAACATCATCACAATAACCTTCTTCCCTTATTATCCTAAGGGCCTCCATTCCATCCATAACCGGCATCATGTGGTCTAAAATAATAAGGTCATAATTATTTTTCTGAACCAAAGATATTACTTCCTTGCCATTTGAAGCAACATCAATATTCATTCTTGTGGAACTTAAAAGTCCTGTCAGCAGCTCTAAATTCATTCTGTTATCATCAGCAATTAACATTCTGACATTTGGAGCTGTAAACATATCCTCGTCAGCTTCATTTTTCCAGATTCTGCTGTTTCTTTTAACTTCTCCCATTGGGGTAGGATCAACAATCTGCTGCTCTACTTTAAAAGAAAAAGTTGTACCCTCGCCATAATGGCTGTCCACAAGAAGCTTTCCATCCATAAGGTGAATAAGTTTACTTACAATACTTATTCCAAGCCCAAGTCCTTGTATTCCTCTTGTTTTTTCGTTGTCAAATCTTGTGAAAATGTATTCAATATTCGCCACATCCTCAGGCTTCATTCCAATTCCTGTATCCGTAACGTCAACTGCAATAGTTCCTTTTTCCTCGTCAGTTTCAATCCACTGAATACTTAATGTAACCGAGCCTTCCTTGGTATACTTAATTCCATTAGATATCAGATTATTAATAATCTGAGTAAGACGAACAGGATCACCCTCAAGATACTGCGGAATATTTGAATCTATATTATATTTAAAATTCAAACCGCTCTTTTCTGCGTTATATTCCCCATATATAAGTACATCATCAACAAATGATGCAGTTGAATATGGCTCTTTATTTAATTCGATGTGACCTGCATCAATATCTGTATAATCCAATATATCATTTACCATTGATAACAAGGTTCTTCCTGCCGCCTGGATATTTAATCCATTAAGGTAAGTATCTTCTTCCTCTGTCTCCCTTAATATCATATCCGAATATCCTAGCACCGCATTAATAGGAGTTCTTACCTCATGGGACATATTGGCTAAGAATTCCCCCTTAGCCTTACTTGCCTTTTCAGCCTCTCTTTGTGAAGCCTGAAGTTTTCCCATTGTAGACATAAGAAGCTGATAATCCGGTGTTTCAAGGGCAAACATGCTCATAAGAGCTCCCAGCGATATTGTAAAAAATGATACCAGAAGATATGGACAAAATACCATCTGAATAACACTTCCCACAGTAGCAGTAATTGCAAAAGCTATCACTGAAAAAATCTGCTTTTTAGTGAATGCCTTGTAATTTTTCAGCATCAGAATAGGAGCAATTATTACATAAAACATTGGAATTAAAAATACAATAATATATGCATCTCCATGAATATATCTTCCGCTTTCATCAAAGGAAAATATCATGCCATTAAAAAGGTTAACTATAAGACATATTCCATAGAAAAATGCAATACCTGCACATATGCCCTCCATGACACTGCCTCTTCCACGTTTTCTAAAACATGAATGAACATATATTGAATACTGAAATTCAAATACCACCGAAAAAGCTAAATAAAACGTATTTAGAAAAATGTTAACTCCCACCGGAACAACATCTCCGTGATTTATTGTAATTGCCGTTACAATGTCCAGACATTCTGCAATAAACATAAATCCCACAAAACGTTTGAACTTCCTGGTCGAATCTGACTGCTCAACATACTGGATTCTAAGAAAAATGTATATAACCAGTACTATCAGTGAACCTGCAATCTCAAAATCAACATTATATTTCATTTATTTTCCAATCACTTTCTCAACCTGTTCGATTAATTCCGTTGGTAAAAACGGCTTTGTAATAAGCCCCAATGTATGTAATTGCGCTGCCTCCGCTGGCTCATCTGAACTTGCCGATAAGAACATAACAGGAATTTCACCATATGTATCATTTTTTCGTATCTCCTTAAGGGTAGCAATACCATTCATACCAGGCATCTCTATATCAAGAAGAACTAAATCAACACTGTTTTCATCGAGAATCTTAATTCCATCCTCCCCTGATTCAGCCCTTAAAACTTCATAGCCGCCTTTTTTTGATAATATAAATTCAGCTACCTTAAGGTTCATACTATCATCATCAATAACTAAAATCTTTTTACTCATAATCATTTATTTCCTTTTATTTATTCTTTGGTAAGCATATTTATAAATTACTATTCTACGTGTAGTAGTATAGCAGACTTTATTACATTTTCAAAATCTTTTTTATTTATTTTGTGATTTTACAAATTCATCTATTCCTGTTTTCAGACGGTTTAATCCATCTAAAACCCTTTCTCTTTGAGTTGCAACATTAACTCTTATAAATGCTTTTCCAACCTTGCCGTATTCTTCTCCCTCACATACAAAAAGCCCTGTTTTTTTGCGAATAAATTCTGAAAAATATGTGGCATCCTTTGATATTTTGCTGCAATCAATCCACAAAAGATAAGTTGCATCTCCTGATACCAGCTTAATATCAGGTATATTTTTGCTTATAAATTCCTTTGCAATTTTTTTATTTTCCCATATATAATCCCTTAATTCATCAAGCCACTTCTCTCCCTTGGTAAAGGCTGCAATTGTTGCCTCCACCGCAAATGCATTAGGCTCTGCAACCTCATCGGTATTTAATCCTCTCCAGACTTTATGTCTTATAAATGGATTTGGAATCATAACTGCTGCCGATTGTAATCCTGCAATGTTAAATGCCTTGGTTGGCGCAATACATGTTATGCTGTTATTTGCACAC
This sequence comes from Agathobacter sp., assembly GCA_036308125.1. Classification (GTDB taxonomy): domain Bacteria; phylum Bacillota; class Clostridia; order Lachnospirales; family Lachnospiraceae; genus Roseburia. Next base: position 7,915 of record JAXJWH010000088.1, on the reverse strand, counting down.
TCCTCCGATACCGATGCAAATGGAACATATTCACATCCCGGTGCAACCAAATCACAGTGAATCTCATCAGAAATTACAACAACATTATATTTTGCACACAGATGACCTATTTTTCCTAAGGTTTCTTTGTCCCATATTTTTCCAACCGGATTGTGGGGATTGCATAATATCATTAAAGATGTCTGTGGATTTTTTAATTTTTCCTCCAAATCTTCAAAATCAATACTGTATTCGTTATTTTTGTATACCAAAGGACTTTCTAACACATTTCTTCCATTATTGATTATTGAATTAAAAAATATGTTATAAACCGGTGTCTGAATCAAAACATTCTCCGCCGGTGTAGTCAGTTTCCTTACAATACTTGATATTGCAGGGACAACTCCTGTACAAAAAATCAAAGAATCCTTGTCTATTGTAAGATTATGTCTTCTTTGCCACCAGTTTGTGTAACTTTTTGCCCATTCATCAGGAACAACAGAATATCCAAATACACCATGGGAAACTCTTTCCATAAGTGCTTCAATAATCTCCGGAGCCGTCTTAAAATCCATATCGGCAACCCACATAGGAAGTTCACCCTCCTTAACATCCCACTTATAAGAATATGAATTTTTTCTATCTACCAACGTATCAAAATCGTACATAAATTCCTCCTGACATTAATATATCTTTATATTGTCTCAAATCTGGTTTTTGTTACATCCGTTAATTCCTCATCCAGAATTATCTCATCAATTCCCTTTGATTTAATCACTCCGCTAACTGGATTTGTGACACTGTCAATTTTTGTTACTATCTCAGCATCAACTGTGGATTTTTCAAAAGCCAGCGTAGTATTAAGCAATTTGCAATTTTTCATAACAACATTTTCCATATAACACATTCCCTGCAGACTTTCTATTGTACAATTAATAAATGTTATATTCTTTGAATTCCATCCTAAATATTCACCTGTAATATAAGAATCATATACCGTAACATTCTCACAATTCCAAAATGCATCCTTTGATAAAAACTTTGAGTTATGAACTTCAACATTCTTACATCCGTCAAAACTGTAATTTCCCACAAGTCTGAAATTATCTATATAAACATCATTACAATTCATTCCAAAATAATCACCCTTTGCAACCACATTGTTAATGGTTACATTATTACAGTTCCAAAGTGTTTCAAGGGCATTAGGCAAATCAACATTACTAAGTTTAAGATTATTTACCCTTCTAAACCCCTTAGGTGCTTCATACAGACAATCCTTTAAAGCAATATCATTCACATACCAGATTCCTGCTCTTGCCATCTCTAAAAACGTGCAATTATCAACCTCAATATTGTTACAATACCAAAATGGATATTTCCACTGAAAAGATGAATCCTTCACAAAAATATTGTTGCTTTCCTTAAGAGGTGACTCTCCATCTGCAAATATGCAGTTTTCAACTCTTAAATCATTACTATTATATAAAGCTCTTTCACCTGTTAAGCGCAATTCCTTTACTTCCTTCATTATCAATTCCTCCGTTGAATGATACATTATTAAGTCTTATTTTTATTATTATCAACTAAATTTATAAATTAATTCAAAAATTACATAACAATCAATATTATATCACTTTTTGCAATTCTCTCAACCCAAACAAAAAACCAATCCCTTAGCCCTCCTAAAGAATTGGTTCAGTAAAATACATATTCACTATTGCACATACTTTTCAATACAGGAAATAATTTTGTCAGGATCAAATGGCTTTACCACAAAATCCTTAGCACCTGCTTCAAAAGCTCCAAACACTTTATCCTGTTGTCCCATTGCCGAAACCATAATTACTTTCGCATTAGGATCACTCTCCACAATTAGTTTTGTTGCCTCTAACCCGTCAAGCTCCGGCATTGTAATATCCATCAGAACCACATCCGGTGAAAGCTCTTTATATTTTTTTACACCCTCTTTGCCGTTTCCAGCTTCACCTACAACCTCATGTCCGCCTGAAGTAAGTATTTTATTAAGTGACATTCTCATAAATGCCGCATCATCACATATCAATATTCTTGCCATAGCAACACCCTCTCTTACACAGAAATTTTAGTTCCATAGTACTATTATATCAGATTAAAAAACAAAAATAAAGTATTATTTACTTTGGAAAATACATTTCAATCACTCAATAATACAAAAAATTATCTCACATTAAAAAACAACAGGTAAATTGATTAAATATAATCATTCCATTTATTAAAATTAAGAGTATAATAATCATCAACGTATCTGATTATTTTTAATCTATGAAAGGAGAATCACCTATGAAAAACGTAAATAAATATAAAAGACAATATTTCATGCCACCTGTAATGGAGATGGACTGGGCTAAAAAGGACCATATTGAAAAAGCACCTATCTGGTGTTCCGTTGACCTTCGAGATGGCAACCAGGCACTTATTGAACCTATGAGCTTAGAAGAAAAACTGGAATATTTTCAAATGCTTGTTGATATCGGTTTTAAGGAAATCGAAGTTGGTTTCCCTGCTGCCTCTGAAACAGAATTTGATTTCATGAGAGCATTAATCGAAAGAAATATGATTCCTGAGGATGTAACCGTTCAGGTTCTCACCCAGGCAAGAGAACATATTATTAAAAGAACATTCGAAGCTGTAAAGGGCGCACCAAGAGCAATTATACATTTATATAATTCAACTTCCGTTGCCCAGCGTGAACAGGTATTTAAGAAAAATAAAGAAGAAATCAAACAATTAGCAATTGACGGAGCCGTTCTTCTTAAGGAACTTGCTGATGAAACAGATGGAAATTTCCTTTTTGAATATTCTCCTGAAAGTTTTCATGGAACAGAAGTAGAATATGCACTTGAAGTATGTAACAGTGTTCTTGACGTATGGCAGCCTACCAAAGAAAAACCTGCCTATATCAACTTACCAGCCACTGTTGAAACTGCCATGACACATGTATTTGCATCACAGATTGAATATATGAGCAAAAATCTTAGTCACAGAGAAAATACCATCCTTAGTGTTCACCCTCACAATGACAGAGGTTGTGGTGTGTGCGATGCCGAGCTTAGTATACTTGCAGGTGCTGACCGTATTGAAGGAACACTTTTTGGTAACGGTGAAAGAACCGGAAATGTTGATATTATCACCCTTGCCATGAATCTTTTCTCATATGGAATAGAGCCTGAACTTGATTTTTCAGACATGCCAAGAATTAAATCAACTTATGAAAAACTTACAAGAATGCCTGTCCACAGCCGTTCACCTTACGCTGGAGAACTTGTATTTTCCGCTTTTTCAGGTTCACATCAGGATGCTATTGCCAAGGGTATGGCATGTCGTGAAGAAAATAAAGATGAAAAATGGACTGTACCTTATCTTCCAATTGATCCAACAGATGTGGGAAGAACATATGATTCCGATGTAATCCGAATTAACAGTCAGTCAGGTAAAGGCGGCGTTGCATATATCCTTAAACGTAATTTCTCAATCTCTATTCCTGAGAAAATGCGTGAAACTGTAGGATATACTGTTAAACAGGTATCTGATGAAAGACATAAGGAATTATCACCTCAGTCAGTTTATGAGATTTTTGAGGATAATTTCATAAACAATACTCCTTATTTTGATATCAGCGAATGTCATTTTAAGCAGGGACCTGATGGAATTATTGCAGAATCAACAATTAATTACTGTGGAAAGCAAACCATCGTAAACGCCAACGGAAACGGACGATTGGATGCTGTAAGTAATACAATAAAACAATATTTTGGAGTAAGCTATGAATTAGCCATTTATGAAGAACACGCCCTTTCAGAAGGCTCTTCTTCAAAAGCCATGGCATATGTAGGAATCCTTTGTAATGGAAAATCCTATTTTGGTGCCGGAATTGATGAAGATATTATTAAAGCATCAATTCATGCCCTTACAGTTGCAGTTAACAAGCTTCCTCAGCTTTTAGATAATGAAAATATTATAGACGGCCGTCTTGTTGACATGATTAATTATATCCAGAATAATTATCAGACTGTAACCCTTGAATCACTTGCCAACGCATTTCATCTTTCGACTCCATATGTATCTAAATACATAAAGGATAAATCCGGCAAAACATTTGGCGAGCATCTTACAAAAATAAGACTTAAAAAAGCCAAGACACTTTTGAAATACGGAAATATGACAATTGAAAACATATCATATTCCATCGGATATCCTAACGCAGAACACTTTACAAGGGTATTTAAAAAGGAATTTAATCTTACTCCTACACAATATAGAAGTGAGAACAGAAAATAGCATTACACACTAAAATAAGCACTCTTAAGGAGTGCTTATTTTTTATCATTTTTCTATTTTTTCCTTTGGAATATATTTCTTTAACATTTTCTCCAACAGCTCTGATTTTATAGGCTTTGACATATAATCCTTAAATCCTGCATTAATATATTCTTCATAAGCCCCTGTAACTGCATTTGCAGTTAACATTATGGTTGGAGTATCCCTGTTTGGATTATTCGTTCTTTTCATTCTGTTAAATGTCTCTATTCCATCCATCTCCGGCATCATGTGATCCATTAAAATAACATCATATTTGTTTTTTTCCACAAGCTCTAATGCCTTCTCACCGCTTACAGCTGTATCAACATTAATAAGTGTCTTCTTAAGGAGCCCCTGAACCACCACCAGATTCACCTTCATATCGTCAACCACAAGAATTCTTGCCTTTGGTGCATGGAATATCTCATGATATCTTTCTTTTTCCACCTTGACTTCCTTTTTAAAACTTCCCATCGGCTCACTATTAATAACCTTCTGTGGAATTGTCACTGAAAATAAAGAGCCCTTTCCTCTTTCGCTTTTCACCTCAATTGTCCCACCCATTAAGCCTACAAAACTTTTTGTAATGGAAAGTCCAAGTCCTGTTCCTTCTATTGACTTATTTCTTGTTATATCAAGCCTTTGAAATGAATCAAACATTTTATCTATATTTTCTTTTGAAATTCCTATTCCTGAATCCCCGACATAAATCTTTAGATTTATGTTGTCGGCATCTATCCATTCATATCCCAGCATAAGGCTCATATAGCCCGAATCCGTATATTTAAGGGCATTTGTAAGAAGATTGGTTATAATCTGCCTTATCCTTAATTCATCCCCATAAAGAGTTTTTGGAATATCCGGATGGTTTTTCACATGAAATTCAAGGCCTTTTTCCTTTGCCCTTAGTGATAACATGTTATAACAGTTTTTTATAACGGAATACACATCATATTCTTCACATACCAGCTCGATTTTTCCCGATTCAATCTTAGAATAATCCAAAATGTCATTAATAAGTTCAAGTAAAGCCTGGCCGGCATCCTGAATATTTTTAGAATATTCCTTTATTTCACTTAGATTATCTGTCCTTAGAATCATCTCATTCATTCCAAGAACCGCATTTATCGGACTTCTTATTTCATGGGACATATTTGCAAGAAAAGACTTTTGGTAATCATTTGCTTTTTCCAATTCCCTTTGCTTTTCTTCCAGCAACCGTTCTTCATTATTGTGGATTTTTTTCTGGCATATGGCAGTTGCACAGATTGCAATTGTAACTATTATCACACTTCCAATAACGCTTATATAGGCATCTTTCATATCGCTAAAAGTATATACCCTTTCAGGATAATAATACCCCACCATGTAGCAGGCTAGATCCAGTACACCTGCCACTATTAATGAAAAATATAATGCTTTTCCTTTCAATACCAAAGTTATAAAAAACAATTCAAGAACATACCAGGTATTTACCCCGCTTAGAATGCCCCCGGCTGTCATCCATATACTAGGTATTGCCAGAATAACCTCCACCACCATTATATATCTTCCTATTTTAGGTTTCCCAAGTTTAGTTGAAATAACTGTAATTAACGGTGTCCCAATAAAAACCACCGTAACAAGTATTTTCCCCTCAATAGGCACATGGGCTAATACACAAATTATAATTCCAAAAAAGGCAGCAACAACTCCAAGACTTATAAATAAAGTTCCAAGACGTGCTTCAAGATTTATATTGTGATTATACATTGCCCCCTTTATTTTTTTCAAAATCTGTGACATATTTTCTCCTATCCCAAAATAGCATTTTGACAACAAAAACATTGCCAAAATGCTATCACTTTTAACACCTCTGCTCACATATTATTTCATCATCTATTTTCCTGAATATTATAGACCTGTCTTTTTCGTTAATTTCTTTGTTGGCATCATCAATTTCTATTAATACTTTAGGAAAAACCATATTTCGAACTTCAATGGTAGCCTCATCCTTGTTCTCTATGTATTTTCTTAATTTTTCAAGCTGCCTTGTGGCTGCAACTATCTCTGACTGTTTTTGAATCTTGGTTCTAAGTAAAGCAGCTCTCTTCTCATCATTTCCTGTGGCAGCCTCACCCTGCTTTAAACCGGCGTTAATTTTATCAACCAAAGACATTGCTTCACGTATTGACTGTTCAGTCTCATAATATTCTTTGAAAATATGTCTGTGCTTTCCAACTCCGACAATAGTTCTTACATTGTCATCGCAACCAATATTGTCACATTCTATTCCACCATATGCCAAAATCTCTCCTCCAAGAATTCTTGCACCTTCGCCTTTAATATAAATCTTGTCATTGCTTGTAATTTTGGAATTCTTGCATACTGTTGTAAGAACAAATCCTTCTGAAAATACATTAGCATCTTCTATGTGTTTAGCCACAATATTTCTGCCGGATATTATTTCATGGGACTCATCCCCATATATGCCTCCCCTGACTATAATATCCTTCTTTGATTCCAGACGGCATTTATTTGCTTTTCCGCATATGATTATATTTCCTGTTGAATATACAACAACATCTTCTTCAACATCGCCATATATTATAACATCTTCTTTAAAATCATATCGCGCCTGGCTTAAATCCAAATCAGAAAACACTTCTTTAATCTTGTTTACTATTATTCTGTTTTTATTTTTTTCAATTCTTCCTGTCACATCTGCTACATACTCAAGTCTGTCTGTAGTTACATGAAATCCCATTCCTACTAAGGCTGGTAAAGGTCGTCCTCTCTTACAAGTGATATTTTTACCTGTTACAGTCATTCCATTTGTACCAGGATCGTGCGGTGTATATTTTGCTATAACCTGACCTTCTGTTACATATTCTGTAGTTGTTAATGTGTCATATGGAATTTCCCCATTCTCATCCAACTCTGGAGTATATGAATAATCAAGCCTGAAATTGAAATCATAAAATCCATCAGTACCGTCAATTGGTTTATTACCCTTTGCAATCAGCTTTTCTACTCCAAATTCTCGGTTATTTACCATCCTTGCAACTTCATCCTTCATAACCCCACTTCGGACTCGTTTTTTGTTAATATACTCATAGACTTCATCTAAATCATATATCGCATCAGACTCAATCCTTGGTAAGAGCAGATATGCTTCCATTTCATCGTATGATATACGAACCATTGGTTTATTTTTTGTAATAATCTCCATTCTCCTACCTCATCCCAAACTGCAAAAACTATATTCTAGTACTATATTACCACACTAATTAAAATCATACAATATAAATATTATATATTTCACAAAGAAAAAACTTGTATATTCTTGCTATATCAATGTATTTAATAACATTTAATTATACAAAAAAGTCATAAAGTAAACTTTATGACTTTAGAGCGATAGACGGGGCTCGAACCCGCGGTCTCGACCTTGGCAAGGTCGCGCGTTACCAACTACGCCACTATCGCATTATTCAATTCTGTCGGCTCATCGACTTATGCTCTTTTCTGAGCTAGAGCGATAGACGGGGCTCGAACCCGCGGTCTCGACCTTGGCAAGGTCGCGCGTTACCAACTACGCCACTATCGCATTATT
>JAXJWH010000087.1:0-3934 GCA_036308125.1 Agathobacter sp. | reverse complement strand
TTCTGTAATTTTGCTTTCTTTCCCGTGTCATATATAGATTGTTTTGACTACAAAATTATCGGAAAAACATGCTGAAAATACGCGTGTGGAGAAAGCCTGATAAAGGAATTTGGGAGATACGGGGCGAAGGACAGCATTTCGTTTCGTCCAAAGTGATGTGTTGGGTTGCTTTGGACAGAGGAGCCCGCATAGCCCGTATTCTGAATAAATATGAGAATAGCCGACGTTGGGAAGAAGAAGCTGATGCAATTAAAGCGGATGTTATGAGAAACGGATGGAAGGAAGAAATACAAAGTTTTTCACAAGCATACGGCAATCTGGATTTGGACTCTTCTTTACTGTTAATGGAACCTTATGGATTTATAGATGCTGATGATATTCGTTATCATAAAACAGTGAAAGCCGTCAAGCAATCCTTATTACACAAAGGATTGATGTACCGCTATAATACTCATGATGATTTTGGCTGTCCTTCTTCGGCCTTTACCATCTGTACATTTTGGCTGATTCGTGCACTTTATGTCATCGGGGAAAAAGACGAAGCACGCTGTCTGTTCGATGAAATTTTGCAATATTCAAACCATGTGGGTCTGTTCAGTGAAGATATTGATTTCGAAACAAAAGAACAATTGGGTAATTTCCCACAAGCTTATTCTCATCTGGCACTGGTAAATACTGCTGTGTTATTTGCGGAAGAAGATAAAAGGCTAATCTTTAAATAAGGAAAAATTTGGAGAAGGACTGATAATCCGGTATCTTCGTACAATTAAAATCAGGAAAATGCGTATAACAAAAAAACGGAGCCCAAGGTTAATCTTGCAGTCTTTAGTAAAAAACGGATGTCCATATATTATTATATGTATATGGTGTGTGTTGTCTGGCGGATGTGTTCAGAATAAATCCCAAGATTCATTGAAAACATTAAAAACAGAAATTCGACATATTATTAAAGATAAGAAAGCAACTATAGGAGTGGCTTTGATACTGGATGGAGAAGATACGCTGGCCATAAATAATGCCGAAAAATATCCCATGATGAGCGTTTATAAGTTTCATCAGGCATTGGCTGTATGTGATTACCTGCAAAAACGGCATATTCCACTTTCCACTTCCCTATATCTTGATAAAAAATATTTCAAACCGGATACATATAGCCCTTTGCGTGATAAATATCCCCAAGGCAATTTAGAACTTCCGATTAGTGAACTTTTAGTTTATACAATGCAGTCAAGTGACAATGTAGCCTGTGATATCTTATTCGATTATATAGGTGGTGTAAACGTGGTGGATGAATACATTCATTCATTGGGAATAAACGATGTTTCCATAACTGCTACCGAAGATGAGATGCATCAAGACATGGATGATTGTTACAAAAACTGGACAACACCAATGGAAGCAGCCAATCTATTGGAACTTTTTATGACTCAAGATTTCATGAGAAATGAATATACAGATTTTCTAAAGCATATTATGATAGAGTGTGGGACAGGCAAAGACAGACTGCCTGCTCCCCTTCCCGAAAGTGAAGTCAAGATAGGACATAAGACAGGAACTTCCGATAAGAATGACCGGGGAGAATACATTGGCATCAATGACATTGGCTTTGTAATTCTACCTGATGGAAGCCGATACGTAGTAGCTGTATTTGTCAAAGACTCAAAAGAAAATATGGAAACGAATGCTAAAATAATCTCTGATATTTCGGCTGCTGTTTACCGATATGCCGGGAATCGTTAAAATAGTGCTGTTTTGCACTATCTATAGAGACAAGAATGTTATAAATATAATATTATGGATTATCACATCATTAAAATATCTAGAAATAAAAAGCAATATCTGGACTTATTATTGCTTGGGGATGAACAGGAAACAATGATAGACCGGTATCTGGAGCGTGGTGACTTGTTTGTATTGGAAGATAATGGGATAAAAGCCGTGGGCGTTGTAACAAAAGAAGGTCCGGAAATTTGTGAATTGAAGAATATAGCGGTTACCCCTATTGCCCAGCGACAAGGATATGGTAGAAAACTAATAAACTACCTGATAAACCATTATTCAAAAGAATATACTCAGATGATAGTGGGAACAGGAGACGTTCCCGGTGTTCTTGCATTTTATAAAAGTTGCGGCTTTGAATATTCTCATTGTATAAAAGGTTTTTTCACGGAGAATTACGATCATCCCATTATTGACAATGGGATTTTACTAAAAGATATGATTTATTTGAAACGCAAAATAGGTTTTTAAAAGAGTGGAAAAAGATCAAATACTGAAATATCTCCTAAATTTAAACATTGTTTTCTATCGTTTTTCAATGAAATAGGTGTATCTTTGCACTATGTTAAAAACTCGTATATCGGATTTGGTATCGTAAACAATCTGTTCTCATAAATAGATTGTTTATTCGTGTATTCTCGGGATATTTTTTCGAGAGCAATTTCATATTACTATAATTTTATTTTTTAATTACACAGGGAGTATGGCTATGCTTTCAGTGTATGTTTAATATATTACGATAATGAATAATGACAACAATACAATTCTAGGATTCGATGTAAATTTGATTTGTGATTTTTTCTTAAATACGGAGCGACAAGGACCCGGAAGTCCCGAAGTAACTCTTAAAGCATTAAGCTTTATAGATAATCTTACCGACAAATCCCTTATTGCCGATCTCGGTTGTGGAACAGGGGGGCAGACAATGATCTTGGCACAACATGCGCCGGGGAAGATTACAGGCATCGACTTTTTCCCGGGATTCATTGAACGTTTCAACAAGAATGCCGAGAAACTGAATCTCCAGAATAGGGTGAAAGGCATAGTCGGTTCGATGGATGACCTTTCTTTTGAAAAGGACTCTTTGGACTTGATCTGGTCGGAAGGAGCCATTTATAATATCGGCTTTGAACGAGGCTTGAAAGAGTGGCGCAACTATTTGAAACCGGGAGGATACCTTACCGTTTCTGAAAGTGTCTGGTTTACCGATCAACGCCCGGCAGAAATTCATGATTTCTGGATGAGTGCTTATACGGAAATAGATACGGTTCCCAACAAAGTAGCCCAGATACAAAAAGCAGGATATATTCCAGTTGCGACATTCATTCTTCCGGAGAATTGCTGGATAGAACATTATTTTGCTCCTCAAGCTAAAGCCGAGGAAATATTCAGACGAAAACATGCAGGAAGCAGAATCGTAGAAGAATTGATAACATCCAATCATCATGAGGCTGAGCTATATAGTAAGTATAAAGCATATTATGGCTATGCATTCTTTATCTGCAAAAAAGGATTCTCACTGAGAAGGTGAGCGAATGACGATACAAAGAAGTATAAAAAGTGATTAACTCGGTTTAATAGAATAAATGATTCAACTTACTTTTAGGGAGCTTTTTCAGTCTCCCTAAAAGTCTTTATTATAAACGAGAATATAAAGCAAAATACTTCCAAAACGGTGCAGCCATCAATGATTGTTTCACCTCATCATTCAATAACAACGCTTTTACTTCTTCTTCATCCAGCAAATGCACTGTCAGATCTTCAGTTTCTTCCAAATGCTGGGTAGAGATTCGTTCTACCTCCGTAGCCAGATAACAATGAGTGATATTTGTCATGGTGCTGGCATTTGCTGAAATAGTCATAAGTTTTGTCCAATTTCCATTGCCATACCCTGTTTCTTCGTACAATTCGCGTTGGGCAGAAAGCAAAGGCTCTTCTCCGGTTTCACAAACTCCGGCGCAAATTTCATAACGTGTTTCTTTTATTCCGTGACGGTATTGGCGTACTAATACGAATTTACCCTCTTTGGTGATAGCAATTACATTTACCCAATCAGGATATTCCAAAATATAATATTCAGGAATTTCAACTCCTGTAGGTAGTTTAACCCGGTCACGGCGTGCGGTCAGCCAAGGGCGGCGGATAAGATATTCAC
>JAXJWH010000086.1:0-6167 GCA_036308125.1 Agathobacter sp. | reverse complement strand
GCATTTATCCTTTCTGATATTTTGGAATTTTGGTCGAGGACATTATATCAAAAATGGGAGGTAAATGCTCTTTTTATTTGCAAACTCCCTAAAATAAAGGTTTTTAATAAAAAATGAGGTAGTAAACTTGACACTACCTTATCACATATGGGGGTAATTAAATGACAGATATAAATAAAACAATAGAAAATGGCGAGGCAATTCTTGGAATTGAGCTTGGTTCAACACGAATAAAAGCAGTTTTAATAGATAAAGAACATAATCCCATAGCAGTTGGAACTTATGACTGGGAAAATCAGCTTGTGAATGGGATATGGACATACAACCTTGATACTGTCTGGGAAGGAATCAGACAATGTTACGGAAAAATGGCAAAAGACATAGAAAAAAGATATGGTATTACGATAAAAAAACTTGGTGGAATAGGTATTTCAGCCATGATGCATGGATACCTTGCTTTTGATAAAAATGATAATCTTTTAGTGCCATTTAGAACATGGAGAAATACCATAACAGAGGAAGCTGCAGAAAAACTTACAGAAGAATTTAATTTTAATATTCCACAGCGATGGAGTATTTCACATTTATATCAGGCAATCTTAAATAAAGAAGAACATGTCAGTGATATCAGTTTTATTACAACACTTGCAGGGTATGTGCATTGGCAGCTTACAGGGGAGAAAGTCTTAGGTATTGGTGATGCTTCCGGAATGTTTCCTATTGATTCTAAGACTGGAAATTACAATAAGACTATGATTGATAAATTTAATAATTTAAAAGATGTAAAACAGTATTCATGGGAACTTTTTAGTATACTTCCTAAGGTGCTTAAGGCAGGTGAAAATGCAGGAAGATTAACAGCAGAAGGGGCAAAGAAATTAGATGCCAGTGGTAATCTTTTGGAAGGAATCCCTTTTGCTCCACCGGAAGGAGATGCAGGCACTGGAATGGTGGCAACTAATTCCGTTTCTAAAAGAACCGGAAACGTATCAGCAGGAACATCGGTATTTTCAATGATTGTCCTTGAAGACGAACTTAAGGCGGTACATGAAGAGGTTGATATTGTGACAACACCTGTTGGAGATTCGGTGGCAATGGTACATTGTAATAATTGCACATCAGACTTGAATAAATGGGTAGGTCTTTTTAAGGAATTTTCGGAAATGTTTGGAATGAATATCGATACAGATGATATTTATGAAAAATTGTATACCAATGCCTTGACAGGAGAAAAGGATGCAGGAGGAATAATTGCGTTTAACACATTGTCAGGAGAACCGGTAATCGGTACAAATGAAGGCCGTCCAATGATATTTCATAAACCGGATGCAAAGGTAAATCTTGCGAATTTTATGAGGGCAAATCTATATGCTTCCCTTGCCACTTTGAAGGTGGGAAATGATATTCTTATTAAAGAAGAAGGTGTAAAAGTTGATACCCTTTATGGTCATGGAGGACTATTTAAGACCAAAGAAGTAGGACAAAAGATTCTTGCTGCAGCAATGAATACACCGATTGCCCTTATGTCAACAGCCGGTGAAGGTGGTCCATGGGGAATGGCAGTTTTGGCAGCATATATGTCAAATAAAGATGAAAATGAAACATTAGAAGAATATCTTGCAAACAAAGTCTTTAAGGAAATGGAAAGTAAAATCGTATATCCTGATTCTTTGGATGTTGAAGGTTTTGATGCATATATAGAAAAATATAAGGATGCAGTCAAGGTGCAAAAGGCAGCAGTTGAGGCTTTACCACTTTAAAATAGCTATATATAATACATGATTTATGGAGGAAAAAAGATGTTAAAAGTAAAAAATTATAAATTTTGGTTTTGTGCAGGTTCACAGGATTTATATGGTGATGCAGTTTTGGAAAATGTTGCAGCCCATACAAAGGAAATGGTTGCCCATTTAAATGAATCAGGGAAACTTCCTTATGAAATTATCTGGAAACCAACATTGCTTACTAATGAACACATTAGAAGAACATTTAATGAGGCAAATATGGATGAAGAATGTGCAGGCGTTATTACATGGTGTCACACATTTTCCCCTGCAAAAAGCTGGATTCTTGGTTTACAGGAATTTCGTAAGCCATTGCTTCATTTACATACTCAATACAATGAAGAGATTCCATACGATACAATGGATATGGATTTTATGAATGAAAATCAGGCTGCCCATGGTGACAGGGAATTTGCCCATATTCTTACAAGAATGGGAATAAGAAGAAAAACAATTGTAGGTTTTTGGAAGGATGAAAGGGTTAAAGAAGAGATTGCTAACTGGCAGCGCACAGCTGTTGGAATAGTTGAGTCAAGTCATATAAGAGTCATGAGGGTTGCCGATAATATGAGAAATGTTGCGGTAACTGAGGGAGATAAAGTAGAAGCACAACTTAAATTTGGATGGGAAGTAGATGCTTATCCTGTAAATGAAATTGCTGAATCTGTTGAGGCAGTATCGGTTTCTGATACAAATGCTTTGGTGGATGAATATTATGAAAAATATGATATATGTCTTGAAGGAAGAGACCCAAAGGAATTCAGGGAGCATGTTGCGGTACAGGCACAGATTGAACTTGGATTTGAAAGATTTCTTGAGGAGAAAAATTATCAGGCGATTGTTACACATTTTGGTGATCTTGGTAATTTAAAACAGCTTCCAGGTCTTGCAATTCAGCGTCTTATGGAAAAGGGATATGGTTTTGGAGCTGAAGGCGACTGGAAAGTAGCAGCTATGGTTCGTCTTATGAAGATTATGTCTGAGGGCAAAAAGGATATTAAGGGAACTTCCATGCTTGAAGACTACACATATAATCTTGTAAAGGGAAAGGAAGGAATAATACAGGCTCACATGCTTGAGATATGTCCATCGATTTCCGAAGGCCCAATTCAGATTAAATGTCAGCCACTTACCATGGGAGATAGGGAAGATCCTGCAAGATTAGTATTTCAGTCAAAGGAAGGAAAGGGTGTTGCAACATCACTTGTTGACCTTGGAAACAGATTCAGACTTATTATTCAGGATGTGGATTGTAAGAAGGTGGAAAAACCTCTTCCAAAACTTCCAACAGCAATTAATTTCTGGACTCCACAGCCTGATTTTTATACAGGAACACAGGCATGGTTACTTGCAGGTGGTGCGCACCATACAGCATTTTCCTATGATGTTACAGCTGAACAAATGGGAGATTTTGCAGAAGCAATGGGAATTGAAGCAGTATTTATTGATAAAGATACAACAATACGCAATTTAAAGAAGGACCTTATGTTAGGTGAGGTTTTCTACAAATAGACGATTAAGTGATTAAGTAAAGAAGTTCATGAAGTTTACTTAATTATTAGGTGGAATTAATTGAATTATATTATAAAATAAATGTGCAAAAAAGATAAAGAAAGATAAGGAGAAGCAATATGAAATTTTTTATTGATACAGCAAACGTTGAAGATATCAGAAAAGCAAACGATATGGGAGTAATATGCGGAGTTACCACAAACCCATCACTTATCGCAAAAGAAGGCAGAGATTTTAATGAAGTAATTAAAGAGATTACATCAATTGTAGACGGACCAATAAGTGGTGAAGTTAAGGCTACAACTGTTGATGCAAAGGGAATGATTGAAGAAGGCCGTCAGATTGCAGCAATTCATCCTAACATGGTTGTTAAGATTCCAATGACAGTTGAAGGTCTTAAAGCAGTAAAGGTTCTCTCAGCTGAAGGAATAAAAACAAATGTAACATTAATTTTTTCAGCTAATCAGGCCATTCTTGCTGCAAATGCAGGAGCTACATATGTATCACCATTCCTTGGAAGATTAGATGACATTAGTCAGCCGGGTATTAATCTTATTCGTGATATTGCAAAGATTTTTAAAATCTACAATTATGAAACTGAAATTATTGCAGCATCAGTTCGTAATCCAATTCATGTTACAGACTGTGCATTGGCAGGTGCTGATATTGCAACAATTCCATACAGTGTAATTGAACAGATGACAAAACATCCCCTTACAGATCAGGGAATTGAAAAATTCCAGAAGGATTATATTGCTGTATTCGGAGAATAAAATATCAGGTAATTCTTTTTATTAAAAGATTCACATTTTTTTATAATTATATGTTATAATTTATTGGAAGTTGCTTTCTTGGTTTTGAATAATGACAAAGTATATGATAAACTAAGTTAGACAATAGTCGAATTCAATCAAAAAGGAGAAAATAATGAACACATTAGAACTTCAAAAAACTGCTGTAGAAGTTCGTAAAGGTATCATTTCAGGAGTTCATGCAGCAAAAGCTGGACATCCGGGTGGATCTCTTTCCGCAGCAGACATTTTTACTTATCTCTATTTTGAAGAGATGAACATTGATCCTAAGAATCCAAAGGCACAAGACAGGGACAGATTTGTATTATCTAAGGGACATACTGCTCCGGGATTGTATGCTGCATTGGCTAATCGTGGATATTTTCCAGTTGAGGATCTTCTTACACTTCGTCATACAGGTTCATATTTACAGGGACATCCTGATATGAAGCATATTCCAGGCGTAGATATGTCATCAGGTTCATTAGGACAGGGACTTTCAAGTGCTGCAGGTATGGCTTTAGCCGGTAAACTTAGCAATAAAGAATACAGAGTTTATTCATTACTTGGTGATGGCGAGATTCAGGAAGGTCAGATTTGGGAAGCTGCAATGTTTGCCGGATTTAGAAAATTAGATAATCTTTGTGTTATTGTTGATAATAATAATTTACAGATTGATGGAGCTATTGATGAAGTTTGTTCACCATATCCAATCGATAAGAAATTTGAAAGTTTTAATTTCCATGTTATTAATATAGACGGAAATGATATGGATGCAATTCGTGAGGCATTTGATGAGGCTAAGGCTACAAAGGGAATGCCAACAGCAATTATTGCTCACACTGTTAAGGGTAAGGGCGTATCTTTCATGGAGAATCAGGCCGGATGGCATGGAAAAGCTCCTAATGATGAGGAATATGCTATTGCAATGGAAGAATTAAGAAAGGCAGGTGAGGAACTGTGTCAGAAATAAAGAAAATCGCAACAAGAGATAGCTATGGTAAAGCTTTAGTTGAACTCGGTAAAGAACATGATAATCTTATTGTTTTAGATGCAGACCTTGCAGCTGCTACTAAGACAGGTGTATTTAAGAATGAATTCCCTGAAAGACATATTGATTGTGGAATCGCAGAAGCTAACATGGCTGGAGTTGCCGCAGGAATGTCAACATGCGGATATGTTCCATTTATGAGTACTTTTGCAATGTTTGCAGCAGGACGTGCTTTTGAGCAGATTCGTAATTCCATCGGATATCCACATCTTAATGTTAAGATTGGAGCAACACATGCTGGTATTTCAGTAGGTGAAGATGGAGCGACACATCAGTGTAATGAGGATATTGCATTAATGAGAGCAATTCCTGGAATGGTTGTAATTAACCCTGCTGATGATGTTGAAGCAAGAGCAGCAGTTAAGGCAGCTTACGAATATGTAGGACCTGTATATCTTCGTTTTGGAAGACTTGCAGTTCCAGTATTAAATGATGAATCAACATACAAATTCGAAATCGGAAAAGGAATTGTCCTTCGTGAAGGAAAAGACTGTACAATTTTTGCTACAGGTCTTTGTGTGTCTGAATCACTTAAGGCAGCTGAAGAACTTGCAGCTAAGGGAATCGATGCTTCAGTTATTAATATTCATACAATCAAGCCATTAGATAATGAGCTTGTTATTAACGAGGCTAAGAAGACAGGAAGAGTATTCACTGTTGAGGAGCATTCAGTAATCGGAGGTCTTGGTGATGCGGTAGCTTCTGTATTATCAGAAAACTGCCCAACTAAGATTACTAAGATTGGTGTAAATGATGTATTCGGTGAATCTGGTCCTGCAGTTGAACTTCTTCATAAATACAAACTTGATGCAGAAGGAATTGCAGAAAGAATCATTAAAGAAATGAAATAATATCACAAAAAAGCAGGATAGTTTTATCCTGCTTTTTAAGGTAGTGTCAAGTGACTTATGAAAAAACAGAGCCAAAGAAAAAGGCTCAATCGAACCTTGAAAATTGCAGATATTTAATCTTTTGATGAGTGACGCCACCCTTGACAGCACAACAAAAACTGCTGTAAGGCGATTGCCG
>JAXJWH010000085.1:0-13093 GCA_036308125.1 Agathobacter sp. | reverse complement strand
TTGCTTGATTTATATGTCTATTTTAGCAGAAATTTCATTCACCCAAAAGGTGAATATAAAATAATCGTTGAAATTTAAGGAAATGTAGTATTTATGAGCGTTTCAGAGGACGTTGAAAAATGAACTTCACGGATTCAGGTAAAATATAACCTCCAGGTATCCATAAAAAACACTTGGAGGTATATCAATAATAAAGCTCCTAATATATTATTTCGTCCTTACAATTCTTTCTTACTGCCTCATGCATTCCTTTATCAGAATCATTATAGCAATTAGCATCACCGCTGCTACCTGTGATTTTCAAATATTCATCAGCCAATTCGGCAACTGTATATTCAGGATAATCTTTTATCAAATTCACTATGTTAAGGTAGGTTTTCTCTGATAAGTTAAGGAATTTCATTATCTGTTCTTGTGGAAGATTATAGCTTTGCATATTAATAACATGTTCAATTGTTACTATTACTCTTTCTCTTTCCTGTCCCTGTATGCGTCCTTCTTCTCTGCCCTCTTCTCTGCCTCTTTCGATTAATGCTTCACTAAAATTACACATATCATTCACCTGCCTTTCCAGTTTATCGTCCATCACTAAATCATACTGTTCTGACAATTTCTTTTTCTTTGTTTCTGTATCATCTTTACTCACAAGTTCTTCAAGCATTGCTATCAGCCTGTTTTTTGATACTTCAACATTTTGAGTTTCTCTTAATTTTATTATAACAGCCTGAAGTTTATTTATATTATTAAATTTACTTTTCTGCCCGAAAATATTTTTCGTGGTAAGTTCAATCCTATTGATAGAGTCTTCATTTTCCTTGCCATCAAGGCATATCCAGATACTTCGCACAGCCTTGATGTCGTCATAATTGGAATGGGTAAATTCCACTTCTTTCTGGGATGATATCATTCGGCACAGATAATATATAATTCTATTATCAAGGTCATATCCCAGACTGCCTGATTTAGAGATATTTTGTGCTTCAATATTCATTAAAATCTTTATTTTCTTCTCTCCATGATACATAATAAATCTGATATCGTAAACTATTTTCCCCTCTCCGATTACGATGTCTTCTTCGGATGTTTTTTGTATTTTACCTGTGTAATAACTTTTGATATTTGCATTTTTTATGTTTTCAGCATAATAACTCCCTCTGTTATTATTTTCTGTATTTGATCTAACTGCATTTATGTTCTCTACATTTTCACTGTTGTGACTTTCTGCACTATTTTTGCTTTTAACATTTCCGGTGTTAGTACATCCCGGATCCACCTGAATATTTGAAATGCTTGGTTCTCCCATTTCCGAAATGATATCCGGGATGGACATATCCATAAATTCATCCAAAGTATATTTTAAAATATTCGCCAGCACCTGCTTGTCCGCAAATAATTCCTTGATAATATTGTCATACATTTTCGATGCATATGATGCATTGTTTATCACTTTTCCTAAGTTCGAATTCATAACTGCTTCCTTGCCAATTTATTTCTGAAATCATGATACATCCGTTCGAACCAAAAATCAATACCTTTTTCGAAAATATGTTTTGTTTCTTACTCCCCCAACCCAAAATGTTTTACTACCATTGCAACAAGCTCGTCCACATTCACACTTCCATTATTTATAATAGAATAAAATCGCTCATTATCACAGTTTTTTTGCACTTCTTTTGCAAATAGAATATCCCTTTTCATCCAATTGGAAAATGCTCTATCCTTGTCACTACATCCTTCTAAGACGAATGGAACCCATTCTCTTTGTCTGTAATGCTCAATCTGAAAATCTTCACTTGGCGTAATTGCTATATATCTATTTTCCAGAACGCCTGAATTTTTCATTAATTTTGGCAAATATGCAGCTCCTTCAGTAATAATTCCATTATGATTTATTTTTTCTAAGTCACTTAAAATGAATTCAAATATTTCTTCATAAAATGTAAATTCTTCATTACATTGAAGCAATGGGTCCCTCATCCATGTCTCCTCTGCGCTCATACGCTCCTGTTTTAGACAAATTTCATAACCCTTTGCAGCTCCCATTTTCGTGTACTTCTCCAGAAAATCGTCCACTTTAAAATAATACAAATTATATTTTTCGGAAATTATTTCCGCTACCGTACTTTTTCCACTACAAGGCGAACCTCCAATATAATATGTATTTATCCCAGTTAATTCAATAGCATTAGCTGCCAAAATTTTTGGTGAACTGCCAGTATAATATGTATTTATCATTAATGCCTCCATTTATTAAAAAAATTATTTGCATAATGATACAGTCCAGATTTCCATTAACTTCCCCTCCGTAATCCTGATGTTAAATTTGTATTTACTATAATAAATTATACCATATCGCCTAATTTTTACAATTTGATTTATCCAATATCCCTTTGCTCCTGCAATTTCTTAATTTCTTTTGAAAATTCTAAAAACTTTTCGTAAGTTGGCTTTTGCAAGCCTGCATACAATTTTTGGCTCTAAAAAATATAAAAAGCAACTTATGATTTCAAATCTACGAATAGATTATCGAAATCCTGGTTGCTTTTTTATCTACTTATTAATTATATCAGCTTCTCAGCTATATCAACTTCTCATTAATATCAATTTATCAGTTATATCAGCTTCTCAGTCATATCGACTTCTCAATAATATCGACTTATCAATAATATTAACTTATCTTTAATATCAACTTATCTTTAATATCAGCTTATCTTTAATATCAGCTTATCTTTAATATCAGCTTATTATTAATATCTACATATTACGATGTATTCAATTATTAATATTTTATACTTCAGATTCAATGCCCATATCATTGCTGACTGTAAATTTTTTATCAATGATATCATACTCCACTCTGCACTGATATGGCTCATCCTCACTATAATCACTTGCCACAAAAGTAACATAGCGTTCATCTGAAACTGAAACTATTTCTTCAAGTTCCAAGTCCTCATTTTTTCCGATAAATTCAGAATAATCTATGCTTGCAAATGATGCTCCCTGATTATCATATATATCAATGATTTCCTTGCAGCCGTTCCATTTATATAGATACAATAAATTTTCTTCATTAAAAATACCATCATCAATTCTATTATCAATGGAAAAATTAATAACTGCTGCACCTTTGATAAAATCATATTTTATTATGTTTGTCTTTGTCTCATCTGCAATTGTTTCCAAAAACCACACATAACTTTTTGTAACTTTAAGGACTGTTACAAAAAATCCTTCTTTTGCAGTTAAAAGTATATCCCACTTTAATTTTTCATCTTTTACCACTGATTCTTTGAATTTGTCAAAAGGCAATATTAAAATGTCATTATCGAAGGTCTCCACATTCCCCTGTCTTGCTTCATCTAATTCGTAAGGCTCTATCTTAGAATTCTCCGCCAGAATGTATTCTTTGCCTTCAAAAACTGATATATATGGCATGCGATAAGACATTTCAAGGCTACTGTCTTTAAACATTATCATCTTATCCGCATTTATATCAATATAATACATTTTAACTTCCTGCTCATAATCAGACACATCACGGCATGACCTAATTATCAATGAATCATTTCCTGCTGTTTCTCCGATAATGGATTCATCTGCATCTGACAACTCATAAAATAACTCTTTCTTCTCAGGAAGAATGGTTATCTTTAAATTTTTTTCGTTATTTTCTATCGCATAAATTTTTGTATCGTTGCAGGCAAACTGTGTTCTCTCTGGAAAAACAACACACTCTCCTGGCATATCTACATTTTCCTGTCTAAAAATAAATTTCTCTGCCTTTTGTACTAAAGAATAAATTTTTCCTTTTAAATTATAAAATTTTACAGAAATACATTTCATTTTCTCACTATACTCCTATTTTTACAGTAAGTGTACCCCCCCCCGCAAAAAAGTCAAGGAAAATCTCTGTTCTCAAAAATCCCTTATCCCTCAGAAAACATTTCATAGAATACAGGCTCAAATCCTGCCTGAATTGCCACTTTCTGAGATTTGATATGACTTTCCACAGTTGCATAAAATGGTAGAATACCTTGCTTAAGCAGCGCCTCTTTCAAAAGGCCGGTTACATATCCACCAACCCCTTTACCTTTTCCATCGTCGGTGACGTTAACCCCTATCTGCCACATTTTCTTTGTGTCTTTGGTTGCTCCTGCCATACCAAGAATTTTATCATCTTCCATTGTGCAGACAGCCAGCATATCAGGTGTGTTTTCGTCAAATAAAATCGCCTCGCCAAATCTGTCATCGCCTTCAAAAATCTTTATCTCGTCCTCTTTGTACCATTTCACCGGAAAGCGTTCCTCCATTACCGGTGCATAAGGTGACGGAATATAATAATGATGAATGTCGGCAAGCCTGTGTCCGTATTCTTTTAATTTATCGTTAATCTTAATTAAATTTTCCGGTTCAGACAGCCATACTCCGTCATACTGTCCAAGGTCATTTTTGAACCAGTCCAAAATTTTCTCATCTGCCATAACAAGAAGTTTCTCCCTGTAAACTGCAACTTTCAGAAAAACTTCCGAATCACTTATAGGGCGTGCATTATCATTGGTTTTTGTTACCCTGAATACATTTTTGTCGCTTCGAACTTCCTCAACTGTGCAATCGTAGTCAATTGCAAGCTACTCCTCTAAAATCTTAATATTTTCCTCTTTTATAACTTCCTCCCTTTACCTTATCCACAATTTTTTTATTCAAAAATTCTTTCAACCAGAAATTTCTTTAAAGTATCAAGTTCCTCTTCTTTGAAACTACATTCCTCTCCTTCAAACCACATCTTCATTGCATTCTGCGGAATGTGTTTTAGCTCTGTTGGAACATAATCAATCATCCATTTTCCTGCATCATATTTTGACAGAATCTTCTTTGTGACCTTGAAGGAGAGAATCCTTCCAAGAATCAGGATGTTACTTGCAAAATATCTTTCATTATAATTATGAAAATCAAATTCTTCTGCCTCAAAGCTTATTGCTCTAAAGAAATCTTCATCTGAAATATCGCAGAATACATTTTCTATTTTTTCTCCATATAACACGATTCCACTTTGATTTATAAGTTTTATGTAACTTGTCACATCCGCATCTGGGAATTCGTGGTCCACCACAAAGACTTCTTCATTTGGATTATTAAATCTCTTTTTATATTTTTCAGTCCAAAAATCACTATAATGAAACACACAATTTCCATCGTTTTTCCAGTTTCTAGCATCAATAAGTTTTATGGCTGACATTTCAAGTGGTCGTGGGCAACTGTCGATTTCAATAATATCCTTTGCAATCTGAAGTTTCTTTTCTGTCTCTATCGACTCCTTCACAACCACCAGAATGTCAATATCACCACTGTCAGGGTTAAATGCATCAAGCACTATCGAACCATGAAGATATACTCCCACCAGTTCATCTTATCCCCCTTTTATTATTCCTTAAATTATATAGCCCTATTTCTGCACTTTACATCTATATATTCTGCCATTATACATTCATACTCTCATAAATTGTATTTTGCGCCTTGCTATTATTTATTCATGCTCTCCTGAACTGTATTTTATGCCTTGCTACTATATATTCATCTGTTTCCCGATACATTGTAGGCAAAATACTTATATCATATTTATATATTTTGTATTTTTCTTCAAATGCAAATTTAAACAACTTAGATACATTATAATATTAAAGTTTAAATTTATCTACTATTTCTGTTAAAGTCCTTACTGATTCCCTGCATTCTTTAAGTCTTTCGTAGCCTTTTTGTGTAATCTGCTGTGTATAGCCTGATTTCTCAGCTATTGCAGTAATTCCGTCTGTTGACTGCTGCATAACGCTTTCTATTTCATCTGACACTCCGCTGATTTGCACAATGTGTTTTTCAAGAACCTCTACTGCATTTCCAATCTGAACCATCACATGTCTGAAGGAATCTGCGTCAGTACAGTATTCTTTTCCGGCTTCAAGGAAATTTCCATAGTCTTCTAAAACTGTGCTTTCCAAAAATGTCATAACAAGTTTCATACATTCCGTAAGATTAGCAACGGCTTCATTTACTTCCCCTACAATTCCGCCGATGTTATCAACTGCACCAAGTGTCTGAGATGCAAGGGTTTTAATTTCCTCAGCTACTACTGCAAATCCTTTTCCGGCTTCACCGGCGCGGGATGCTTCTATGCTGGCATTTAAGGCAAGAAGATTGGTCTGGGTGGAAATTGATTTGATATCCTCTGTAAGCTCATTAATTCTTTTAACCGATGCCGCCTGCTTAATTGCCACATCTGACTTATCCTTTAGCTGCTCATAAATATGGCTTGTCTTATCACTTGAATCTTTACTAATTTTTCCCATATTTTCAGCACGTTTTAATACTTCCCTTGAATCATCCTCACCAGTCTTTGCAAGCTGATAGATTGACTGGGAATTTTCCTTAATCTGTGCAACACTGTGAACAATCTCTTTGGTACTTGTCACAGTTTCCTGCATTTCCGCTGAAAGTTCCTGTGTTGTTGCACTATTATCTTCTGCAGTTTCGTTATTTTCCTTCATGATGTTATCAAGGTTTTCAACTGCTGCAAGAATTGTATTCTCTGCAGTATTTAATGCATTGCCAAGATTACGAAATACTTTACGCATGACATGAATCTCTGTTGCCATTTTTCCTACTTCGTCTTTTTGTTTTCGTAATGAAGCACCATTCTGGGTTTCGGTAAAATCAAGTTCCGTTGTCTGTGTAATCATTCCTGTGAGTTTTCCAATAGGTTTTGCAATACTGCTTCCAATTAATACTCCAACCAATACTGACAAAACAAATGCAATAACGCTGGCGATTCCAATAATTGATGCAAGTTTATATGACTGTGCGTAAATCTCACTTACAGGTGCTGTAAGTATAAGTTTCATGCCATTGTCGAGATTAAAATACACCATCTGCTTTTTTATACCTTCATGCTGATATTCAGAATTCACTCCCTCATTCTGCTCATTTTTGATATAGTCAGGAATAAAAGCCATTGTGGAATCAAGTTCGGCAATTGATGCTCCGGATTCCATCTCCTTATGATGCATAATAATACCATCTTCATTTACTAAATATGCATAACCTGAATCATACATTGTTGTCCTGTCAACTATATCCGTAATCTGAGAAAAATCAATATCCATTCCTACAATACCTACAGATGTTCCGTCTGTGGCAAATAAAGGGATAACATATGAAATCATGTATACATTAATATTCTGGTTAAGATATGGCTCCATCCATATTGGCTTACCAGCCTTAACCGGTATGTAATACCAGCCAACATGCTCCGTATCATCTTCATCATACATGGAAAAATCCGTAGGTGTCACAGAATCAAAATCCGCATCAAGGGAATCCCTTGTCATAAAAATCCCTGATGTTGGATTTGAATAATTTGGATTGTAGCGGACATATGCCGTAATAGATCCCTGTGTATGCTCCGCCATTTTCATAACGGTATCATGAATTTCAGCTGTATATTCATCAGCATATCCTTTGTCCGCCATGAATTTTTTTTCATCAAATTTGCCCATCGCCACATCACTTAATGAATCCACAGACTGCTCTACCCTTTGAATAACGCTGTTAATCTCCTGAGTCTGCAGACATGATGCAAGACGCATATTCTCCCTTGCATTTTCATTTGCAATTCTGGCGGAATTCACAAGGGACACTCCACCAAGCACCGCCGCCATCAGCAGCGAGCAGGCAATAACACCTGCAATAATTTTCATCCGTATCGTTCTCATCTGGTAAAAACCTCCTTGTTCCCCTATCTGTGTATATATTTATTTATCGGCTAGTGCATTACATTAATTTGATATTTTTACCAAAATATATAATATTTATCCAAAACCCCATAGCCAAAAAAGAGCCGCCCTACATAGACAGCTCCTTAATTTTTCTCAAAAATTTAATTTAAATTATTTAATTATTTTTCAACTTTTACAATACCTGATTCTAATGTTAACTCGCCAAATTCGTATGCACCTCCGTCACCATTTAAATTAAGGTACATATTATCAAGATCATCTTCGTTAATAATCCATGCCATGTTAACTGTAATACTTTCACCTGGTTTAAGTGAAGGAATATAATTGTTTCCGTTTCCATAATTCTCAGATATGCTACTATATGTCATCTCTGCTGCATCTGCAACACCATCCCAAATAACGTAATCAAAATCGCTTCCTGACATTTCAGCTGGATTATAAATTGTATATTTATTATCATTGTGATTTATAAGCATCAAAGAACCCATGTAAAGCATATGATTTATCTCTTTATCTGAATTATTAGTATATGTAACTGTGGCATATACTAATTTTTGCTTAACATCCTTTGACCTTACCACCTTATCAACTTCATTGATTCCATCTTTTGATTTAACGTAGGATATTTTATTGCTTACTAATTTTCCGTCACTACCTACTGCGCTAAGCCATTCAGATGGAATATTTTCTTTATCAATAAGTTTAAGGTCATCTTCTATCTTAACTGAGTCAACACAGGCTGAAATTTCATTTGAAGATACAATTTTTCCTTTGCTGTCTTCACCCTGAGCCTCAATGTTAAATTTCTGACCTGTTTTATTAATTAAAACCTTATCCTCATCCAATGATCTTACGACTTTTTCTCCAAATACTTCCTCAGGTGAAACCATATCACTCCATGTATACAAGCCTTTTGTTTTAAGCATTTTGTCATTTTCAGTTATTGTAAGGTTACTTGCAACTTTAATCGCATCTTCTTTTGTGACATCATCCCCTACATAAACTGTAATTACACGATATAAATCCGGACAAAGAAGATAAATTCTCTGATTAAATGAGCCATCCTTTGCTAAGTCATTATATTTTAAATAAACACCCTGATAATCTCCAAAGGTTCTTTCTTCGCTTTCCACCACGTTTTTATCCTGCATAACCTTGTCCAAATCATCATTGTCAAGCAAAACCCAGTCAAAACTGAATCCACCTGTATATTTTGTCTTTACATTCTGAAGATGTGTTTTATCACTCCACTCCATTCCATTTGGAATATATCCTGCTGTAATGTCAATATCATGCACTTTTTCAGGAAGAATAATCTCATTTGCATTTTCCGTTAACTTAATTCCTGTGGAAATGCCGTAATTTCCCTGCTTTTGTGTATACATATTATACATTTTCACACCTGCATATACTGCTGTTGATGTAGCCATTACACAAACTGCTGCCAATGCTGCAACCTTAACTGTCTTATTCATTTTTCTTCTCCTTGTCATGTCAGTAATCTTGTCATTATTAAGTTGTTTTTTAACTTCATCGTCAATCATGTTGCTTATAAACTCTGGTGTCTGTGGCATCTCATCTCTTAAATCCTCTAATCTCATACTATTGCCTTTCCTTCCTGCAGATAACCCCTTAATTTTCCTCTGGCTCTGGCAAGTCTTTTTTGAACCGCCCCTTCGAATATTTCAAGAATCTGCGCAATCTCCCTTATGTTAAAGTCTTCCATATAATACAAAATAACCGGTAATCTCAATTCTTCCTTCAAAGAATTAACAGCCATGTATAACTGACTGTAATCAGTTTCTTCTTTAGTATGTAGTTCCCTCATATCGCTTATTTCCTCCAAAGAAACATACTTCCCGGACTTTCTTAAAATTGTATAACATTCATTAATCAGTATTCGAATGAGCCATGTCTTGGCATATTTGTCATTTCTTAATGTGTCTATTTTGGAAAATCCCTTGGCAATCGTTTCCTGAATAGCATCTGCACAATCCTCATCACTATATAAAATAGTTTTGGCAGTGGAATAAAATTGTCTCTTTGAATTAAGAATCAACGTTCCTAATTGTTCTTTGGTCACCTCAACACCTCCTTAAAAAGCCGGCCGGCATTTTTTATTTACATATATTAGACGTTTACAACTTAAAAATATCCCTTAATTTCTAAAATTTTTTTAATAATTATATTCATTAAAAAACCTTGGATGAAATGCCGCTTTCACCAAGGTTCTTTGTGATATATAAATTATTATCCATATTTTATTTAGTCTTTTATCCAATCCCTAAAATACCGTAATTGTTTATCCGGATTACTTGCTACATCCATTGAATAAATGCAGTCTTATCCGCACTGTTATAACCTGCATTCCTGTAAAAATTCAATGTGCTTTCTTCTTTTGAGCCTGTAAGCAACATCATTTTGTAACAATTGCATTCCATCGCAATCTTTTTGGCATAATCAAGACATGCCGTTGCATACCCTTTATTGCGATAATCCCCATGGGTTACCACATTTTCAACAAATGCGTATGGTCTTACATTCCTTGTAAGATTTGGAATAATTACGCATACACATGAAGCTACTATTTTCCCATCTAGAATATATACAATAATATGATGATTTTTATCATTAATTATGTTATCCCATGTATCCCTAAGTTCCTTAGACTCCTCTGGAATTGTTGTTTCATGCAGGTACAAATATAATTGTAATAATTCATTTAAATCTTCTTTTCTTGCTTCCCTTATCATCACTTTTCTCCTCTAACATTTTTTAATTCGTACATTAATTTTTCTTTATCTATTCATATGCTATTTTTCTAATGATTTCAAATTATTTTTTGTATATTATTTTTCTATTTCAGTAAAGAAGTATTCCAATGCTTCCATGAATATTTTTTGCTCTTTTAATTTTTCTATATCTTCTTTATTCATCCATGCCACCTCTTCCACTTCGTCTGTGGTGGCATTACATAAATCCACTTCTCCGTCATATTCAAACAGCCATACATCCAAAATGTCATTATAATCAATTCCGTCTATGTTTTTTCGCACCTTGGAAAAAAGAAGCCTGCCTTTGCTGCCGTCTAAATCAATTCCCACTTCTTCCTTTACTTCCCTTACGGCACCATCAATGCTTTCTTCCCCTTTCAACACTGAACCTGTTACACATTCCCACATCAACGGATATGTAAGCCTTCGACCAGAACGCTTGGTAATAAGATATTCCCCCTTCTTATTTTTAATCCACACGTTCACCACCAGATGATAACAATCCTTTGGAATTTTCTCCCCTCGGAGATGGCTTTTTCCAAGGAGATTTCTGTTCTTGTCATATAAATCCCACACTTCTTCATTATTCCATATCTTCACCATTAGCCCTCCTAATATAATTATATTTTACTTTTCCACCATTACAGTATTTTTGAAAACTTCGATATGCTTTTTCAGCTGCTCTCTTAATTCTCCATCATTATCTTCTAGTGTGTTACACATAAAAAATGGACTATACAACTCCATCGCATAAACTGCTGCATCACCTTTTTTCATGTAACCAAGTTCCATTAATTTTTCAAACATCTTTGCGCTGCTTTCCACCAGAATATCAATAAAAAAATACTATATATGTATTTTATCCATTTCAACTATATTTTTTTATAGTTTCATCACTCCACACATGAACTTCAATATACCTCTCAGGTCCGTATTTTCCATCGTCATTCCACTCCTGAGGCAAACCGTATTTTTCTATGACTTTTAAAATTTCATCATATGTATATAATTTTCTGCGATACTCCTTGCTGTCATTCACCCTTGGGCTAAAAGTCGGATGGGAATCGCCATATGTAAATGATAGTGTGGATGTGTCAAATTCCTTGATAGGAATCCTGATATATGAAGAATTTTCATACCATGTGCTAAGCCATGGGCTGTGCTCCACCACCATGTAGTGAGGAACGTGACGCATAATTTTACCATTTTTCTTAAGGAATTCCTCCCTTAAAATATTCTCAAAATGTATTCTGTCCTTCACATAGCTGTCCTGCCTTTTGGCACACTGACAGTCTGGTCTTTCCTTTTTGATACTATTTAACAAATTTTTGGCATCATCTTCGGATAAATCTGACAGATTTTTGAACGGACCGATGCTGGCATCATAATAATGATATAAATACATAGGTTTCTCCCCTTTCTAATTTCGTGTACGAATTTTATTTTCTTCCAATTATAACAACGTGATTGCTTGCCCCTAATGTGGATTGTTCACGACACACACTATAATGATAATCACACCATATTCTAAACTGATTTTCATCCCACTTATCTACCTGCTGTGATAATATTGGTGACAAGCCATCCTGTGCAAAATGCTCTACAATTTTCAAACCGTATTTTTCATAAATAAATTCCATTTCTTCTTTTGATGAATAATATGTATCTGTCCAAAAGCATTTTTCATCATCATGTTTTAATACTCCGGTTTCAACAATCTGTTTTGCCAAATGCTCATCCAGATATTTTTCATCCCTTATGGCTATATATTGGAATACAAAATATCTTGGAATGTATGCTGTAATCAAAAGACCTCCTTTTTTTAACACTCTCAAACATTCCTTTAAACATTTTTCCCTCTTATTTTCATCAGTCAGATGATAAAAAGGTCCCATATTTAAAACCACATCAAAGCTCTCATCCCCAAAGCAGGACATATCTGTGGCATCTAAAACTTTCGTGTTCATGGAATATTCTTTGGTGAAAAGTGTGCTGTTTATAATATCTATATGTCTTGGTGTAATATCGGTAGCTGTGACATCATGCCCTCTGTCCGCAAGCCAAAATGCATAAATCCCCGTCCCTGCCGCACAATCTAAAATTTTACTCTTAGCACCAATAACTTCTTTAAAAACCCTTGTTGTGGTTAAAAATTCAATCTTCCTTGCATTATTTGTAGTCAAACGGTTTTCTTCCTGATAATTTTCATAACTTTCAACAACATAATTCATTGTTATCCCTCCAATTTCATATTTATTTGATTTCATATATCAAAAATACTTAATTGCATTTGTTTTAATGACTTAACTTTCCGCACACTAATCTTGTCTGCCTCTTCCACTTGACTACACAAAAGAGGTGATAAAGGATCATATTTTGCCGAATTTTACCTCCATGAGAATGGTATATTTCACTGATTAATGATTTAATAGCATCCTTTTGATGTTGATATTCAGCTTTTCGATTTTTTAAATAATTGTAGTATGCGTTGGGGCAGATGCCGAATTTTCTCAACAGCCACCGAAGTCC
>JAXJWH010000084.1:0-40443 GCA_036308125.1 Agathobacter sp. | reverse complement strand
TGTTTAATTTGACCTTTCTGATAATGATGTCCTCCTGTCATGTTGATAGGAGTATATAATAACATACCTGGGACATTTTTCCATGTGGTATATTAGGACATTATCATAAATGGTTCATAACGTAGTAAGTTATTTATAAATTTGTTATTTACAATGTGAATGACTTATGTTATACTTCATAAGTGTGATTTAGCCCATATTCGGTGGTTGGACACTCCGACCTACTGCTGAGTATCACAATTATAGGGCGTATATTATATTAAAAGGAGGATCATAAAATGATCGCAAAGGACAAGAAACAGGCTATTATCGCTGAGTATGGAAGAACTGCAAATGATACAGGATCTCCAGAGGTACAGGTTGCTATTTTAACAGCAAGAATCAAGGAGTTAACTGAGCATTTAAAGGCTAATCCAAAGGATCATCACTCAAGAAGAGGAATGTTAAAGATGATCGGACAGAGAAGAGGATTATTATCATACCTTAAGAGCGTTGACATTGAGAGATATCGTTCACTTATCGAGCGTTTAGGACTCAGAAAATAGTTGTAATCTAGAGCGGGGTTGTTTAATTCCGCTCTGTTTTTTATGAAAATATGATCAGAAGATATGCCGAAGCCACTGATGAGATTATGGTGAACGTAGGCTGATCAGTAGTTTCGGACTTCTGAATAATAAGTTAAAATAGAAGAAGGAGAATTGACATGTATAAGACTTATTCTTTAGAGCTTGCAGGCAGAACTTTAACAGTTGATATTGGTCGTGTTTGCGCTCAGACCAATGGTGCCGCATTATTAAAGTATGGAGAGACAACAGTATTATCAACTGCAACAGCATCTGATAAGCCTCGTGATGGAATTGATTTTTTTCCATTGAGTGTTGAATATGAGGAGAAAATGTATTCTGTTGGAAAGATTCCAGGTGGATTTAACAGACGTGAGGGAAAGGCATCAGAGAATGCAATTCTTACATCACGAGTTATTGACAGACCTATGAGACCACTTTTTCCAAAGGATTACAGAAATGATGTAACTCTTAACAATATGGTAATGGCAGTTGATCCAGAGTGTAGACCGGAATTAGTAGCTATGATTGGTGCTGCTCTTGCTACAACTATCTCAGATATTCCATTTGATGGACCATGTGCGATGACACAGATGGGATTAGTAGATGGAGAATTTATTGTTAACCCTTCACAGAAACAGTGGGATGAGGGTGATTTAAAGCTTACAGTAGCTTCAACATCTGAAAAAGTAATTATGATTGAAGCAGGAGCAAATGAGATTCCTGAGGATAAGATGATTGAGGCAATTTATAAATGCCACGAAATCAATCAGACAATTATCGAATTTATTAACAAGATTTGTGATGAAGTAGGTAAGGAAAAGCATGAATATACAAGTTGTGCTATTCCTGACGAAATGTTTGAAGCAATTAAGGAAATTGTTCCTCCAGAAGAGATGGAGAAGGCAGTTTTCACTGATGAAAAGCAGGTTAGAGAAGAAAATATCAGACAGATTACAGAAAAGCTTGAAGAAGCATTCGCTGAGAACGAAGAATGGCTTGAGATACTTGGTGAGGCAATTTATCAGTACCAGAAGAAAACAGTTAGAAAGATGATTTTAAAGGATCACAAGAGACCTGACGGAAGAGCGATTGATCAGATCAGACCATTAGCTTCTGAGGTGGATATTATTCCTAGAGTGCATGGTTCAGCAATGTTTACAAGAGGACAAACACAGATTTGTGATGTTGTTACATTAGCACCTATGTCTGAAGTACAGAAAATCGATGGATTAGATACAAATATTACAACAAAGAGATATTTACATCACTATAACTTCCCTGCATATTCTGTAGGTGAAACAAAGGTATCAAGAGGTCCAGGAAGAAGAGAAATCGGACATGGAGCTTTAGCTGAGAGAGCATTAGTTCCAGTTCTTCCAAGTGTTGAAGAGTTCCCATATGCAATCAGAGCTGTATCTGAGACTTTTGAATCTAATGGTTCTACATCAATGGCTTCAACATGTGCTTCTTGTATGGCACTCATGGCTGCCGGTGTTCCAATTAAGAAAATGGTTGCTGGTATTTCATGTGGATTAGTTACAGGTGATACAGATGATGATTATGTTCTTTTAACAGATATTCAGGGACTTGAAGATTTCTTTGGAGATATGGATTTCAAGGTTACTGGAACTCATGATGGTATTACAGCTATTCAGATGGATATTAAAATTCACGGTCTTACTCGTCCGATCGTTGAGGCTGCTATTGCAAGAACAAGGGAAGCAAGATTATATATTATGGATGAGGTTATGAGCAAGGCTATTGCTGAACCTCGTAAAGAAGTAAGTGAATATGCTCCTAAGATTGAGCAGATTACAATCGATCCAAGCAAGATTGGTGATGTAGTAGGTCAGAAGGGTAAGACAATTAATGAGATTATTGCCCGTACTGATGTTAAGATTGATATAACTGATGATGGAGTTGTTTCTGTATGTGGTACAGACAAGGAAATGATTTCTAAGGCAGTTGATATGATTAAGACAATTACAACTGATTTTGAAGAAGGTCAGATTTTTACAGGTACTGTAATCAGCATTAAGGAATTCGGAGCTTTTGTAGAATTCGCACCTGGTAAAGAGGGTATGGTTCATATATCAAAGATTGCAAAAGAAAGAATTAACAGAGTAGAAGATGTTCTTACTTTAGGCGATGAAGTTAAGGTTGTCTGCCTCGGTAAGGATAAGATGGGAAGAATTAGTTTTTCTATGAAGGACGTTAAGGAAGATTAATTGTTTCAACAAAGCCATATCACATATGATATGGCTTTTTCATATACTAAATAAAAAATGTTTAGAGTAAGAAAAATAGTTAATGCTAAACGGGTATATGAAAAAAAGATTTTTGGGAAAGATGTAAATATAGCTGTTTTAGATACGGGAATATATAAGCATCCGGATTTTGAGAATAGAATAAAATATTTTAAGGATTATGTAAGTCATAAAGATAAAGTATATGATGATAATGGGCATGGAACCCATGTTGCAGGTATATTAGCGGGAAACGGTTTTGCATCGAAAGGTAAAATATGTGGAATGGCGCCTATGGCATCGTTATATATTTTGAAAATATTAGATTTTAACGGTGATGGTGATACAAGGGATGTTGTAGCCGCTTTAGATTGGCTGATAGCTAATCATGAAGAAAAAAACATAAAATTACTGAATTTTTCACTGGGATTCTTGCCAAATTCAAAGATATATGAGCATATGGTCATTATAGAAAGAATTAATAAATTGTGGGATAACGGAGTGGCTGTTATTGCATCAGCAGGTAATAATGGTCCTAAGAAGAAAACCGTAACTGTTCCGGGAAACTCGAGAAAAGTTATTACCGTAGGGGCTTTGGATGATAGAAATTTTAATGGTGCAAAATCAGGATATAGTGGAAAAGGACCTACAAGTGAATGCGTCGTTAAGCCAGAAATTTTTGCTCCAGGAAGTAACGTGTGTAGTACAGACATAAATGGAGGAAATTATGTGTTTAAAACCGGAACTTCGATGGCGACACCTGTTGTCTGCGGGGCGTTGGCACTTGTTTTGGAAATTGCACCAGAATTGAAACCATGGGATCTGAAAATGCTTTTGTATGAAAGCGCAGATTCTGGCAGATTATCAGCGGATAGCTTGTCATGGGGATGTTTAAATGTGGATAAAATGATTGAATTACTTTAAAAGTTAACTTTAAATTATATATTTCAAAGGGTTGATTTTTTAATTGTCAGTATGTACAATATTATTAGTTTGTATTTATAAAATACTTTTTAGGAAAGAGGTTTTTGTTATGGATATGACTGTAAAACTTCAAGTGTTTGAGGGACCTTTGGATCTTTTGTTGCATTTGATTGATAAAAATAAAGTGAACATATATGATATTCCTATAGTTGAGATTACAAATCAGTATCTGGATTATATTAAGGAAATGAAAAAAAGGGATTTGAATATATTAAGCGAATTTTTAGTTATGGCGGCAACTCTTATTGATATCAAGTCAAAGATGTTATTACCTGTTGATCCTGAGAAGGAAGAAGAGGAAGAAGATCCAAGAGCGGAATTGGTACAACAGTTGTTGGAATATAAAATGTATAAGTGTATGGCGTATGAGTTGAAGGACAGACAGGTGGATGCTGAGAAGGTTTGGTTTAAAAAACCTACCATTCCTAAAGAGGTTTTGGCATATGAAGAACCTTTTAATCTCGATGAATTAGTATCTGATGTTTCATTATCAAAGTTAAATGATATTTTTCAAAGCATAGTGAAGAAACAGACAGAAAAAATTGATCCTGTAAGGTCAAAGTTCGGAAAAATTGAGAAAGAGGAAGTGTCTGTTGAAGAAAAGATGGATGAATTGACACAGTATGCGATGACACATAAGCATTTTAGTTTCAGAAGTTTGCTGGAAAAACAATCAACAAAGGTGGAAATAATAGTTACTTTTCTGGCAATATTGGAGTTAATGAAAGTTGGAAAAATATTTATTTCGCAGGAAAATATTTTTGATGATATAAAAATAGATTCTAAAATAGCAGCATAAGAGGATGAGATGGATAATAAGAAATATAAATCAATTATAGAAGCAATTCTGTTTACTATGGGGGAATCGGTGGAATTGTCCAGAATTGCAGATGCAATAGAACTGGATAAAGCCACTACTAAAAAAATTATACTTGAGATGCAAAAAGAAATGAATGAATCAGAAAGAGGTCTGACAATTATTGAATTGGATGAGTCATATCAGATGTGCACAAAAACAGAAATGTATGACTATTTAATTAAGATTGCTAAACAGCCTAAGAAGAAAATTCTTACTGATGTATTGCTGGAAACATTGTCTATTATTGCATATAAACAGCCTGTAACAAAGATAGAAATAGAAAAAATCAGAGGCGTATCAAGTGGTCATGCAATAAGCAAATTAATAGATTATAATTTGGTTTGTGAGCTGGGGAGATTGGATGCACCGGGGCGTCCATTACTATTTGGAACGACAGAAGAATTTTTAAGAAGTTTTGGAGTACATTCTGTTGATGAGTTGCCAGTTTTAAGTCCTGTTCAATTGGAAGAATTTAAGCAGGAAGCTGAAGCTGAAATGAATGTACAGTTAGATATATAGTGTGAATTTAAAATAGAATAGTTGTCAGATTTTTATCATATACATTTACAAGGAGGTAGTGTGTATGATATTTTTTTTGAAAAAAAGGATATGTTTCATAATTATTTTGGGTTTATTATGCGTAAATATGGAACAAATAGAGAATGTGTATGCTATGGAAGATATGTATTCAAATGCATATGCGATGATAGATGGGTATAATGGTCGTTTTCTGGAAGGAAAAAATGAAAATGAACCACTTGCAAATGCAAGCACGACAAAAATATTGACGTGCATAATTACCTTAGAGAATATAGATACAGATAAAAAAGTAACAGTTTCTGAAAAGGCAGCTAAGCAGCCACCGGTAAAACTTGGAATGAAAGTGACTGAAGAATATAGAATTATAGATTTATTACACTGTCTTATGCTTGAATCATATAATGATTGCGCAGTGGCAATAGCTGAAAGTGTAGCTGGAAGCACTGAAGAATTTGCAAATTTGATGAATGAAAAGGCAAAAGAGATTGGGTGTGAAAATTCATATTTCATTACCCCTAATGGGTTAGATGCGCAAAACAATGGAAAGAATCATCATAGCAGTGCAAAGGACTTGTGTAAGATAATGAAATACTGCTGTTGGGATTCTACTAAGAGCAATGAATTTAAAAAAATAACCCAGCAGAAAAAATACATATTTAAAAATCCTGAGGGTGTTTCTGTTGAGTGTATAAATCACAATAAGATGTTATTTAACAATGAAAATGTTGTTTCGGGAAAGACGGGATTTACATCAAAGGCAGGATATTGCTATGTTATGGCATATGAAAAGGCGGGTAAAAGGATGTGTATTGCATTGCTTGGATGTGGATGGCCGGATAATAATAACTATAAATGGGCGGATGCCGGCAGACTGATAGAATATTTCGAGAAAAATTATGTTCTAGAAAGTGTTGGAGAAAAAACTGGAAGTATAGAATTAAGCAATAAAGTTCATGGAAAAGAAATTTCATTTGAAAACTGGATGGAACCATACCAGATGAGTTTTTATTACAATAATCAAACTAAAATTAATTATTTACTTAAAGATGGTGAAAAAATTGAAAGAAAGGAAAAATTTTATAAAGAAATTAAATTTCCAATTTGTGAGGATGAGACAATTGGAGTGGTAGAATTCTATATAAATAACGACAAAATACATAAAAAAGAAATAAAATCAGATTCGGAAGTGAAAAAGTGGAATATTTGTGATATTATACATTTGACACTCAAAGAATTTTACTAAAAAATAGTGAAAAATTTAACAATGGTGTTGAAAAATCTCTTTAGATGATATAAAATCATACTAGAGAAAATTTTATTTTTTTAATAGATGGAGGGCATAAAATGAGTAGTAACAATGAAAGCTCAGCAATGCAGCGAATTGCTAAGTTAGTTGACGAGAACAGTTTTATGGAAATTGGTTCGAACGTAACAGCACGTAGCACAGATTTTAATCTTGCTGCCACAAAGTCACCTTCCGATGGTGTAATCATTGGACATGGTCTTATCAATGGTAATCTGGTATTTATTTATAGCCAGGATGCTTCTGTATTAAACGGAACAATTGGTGAGATGCATGCAAAGAAGATTGCATCTGTATATGACATGGCGATGAAGATGGGTGCACCAGTTATCGGATTTATCGATTGCGGTGGTATTCGTTTACAGGAGTCTGTTGATGCTTTAGATGGCTTTGGACAGATTTATGCTAAGGAGGTTGCGGCAAGCGGAATTGTTCCACAGATTTGTGGCGTATTTGGTAACTGCGGTGGCGGATTATCAGTTGTTCCAGCTCTTAGTGATTTCGCATTTATAGAAGAGACAAAAGGTAAGATGTTTGTTAATTCTCCAGATGCTATTGAAGGAAACCGTGTAGATAAGTGTGATACAAGTGCCGCACAGTTCCAAAGTGAAAACACAGGTTGTGTGGATTATGTAGGAAGTGAAGATGAAATCATGGTTCAGATCAGAGAACTTGTAACAATGCTTCCTTCAAATAATGAGTCAGATGTTTATACTGATACATGTGAAGATGATCTTAACAGAGCATGCAATAGTATGTCTGAGATGAAAGGTGATCCTAGATATCTTCTTTCAGAATTATCAGATAGTCATGTATTCTTCGAGACAAAGAAGGATTATGCTAAGAATATGGTAACAGGTTTTGTAAAATTAAACGGAATGACAGTTGGTGCAGTTGCAAACTGTAGTGAAGTTTATGATGAGAATGGTGAATTAGCAGAGAAATTTGATCTTTCTCTTTCTGCTAAGGGATGTAATAAAGCAGCTGAATTCGTACAGTTTTGTGATGCATTCTCAATCCCAGTTCTTAGTTTAACAAATGTAAGTGGATTTAAGAATTGCATGTGTTCTGAGAAAAATCTTGCAAAGGCACTTGCTAAGATGACATATGCATTTTCTAATGCAACATGTCCAAAGGTTAATTTAATAACAGGTGAGGCATTTGGTAGTGCGTATGTTGCAATGAATTCTAAATCAATTGGAGCAGATATGGTATATGCATATGAGAATGCTAAGATTGGTATGATGGATTCAGATTTAGCAGCTAAGATTATGTATCCTAATGCAGATGCAAAGGAACTTTCAGAGAAGGCTGCAGATTATGAACAGCTTCAGTCAAGTGTTTCTTCAGCAGCAGCTCATGGTTATGTGGATAGAATTATTGATCCGGCTGATACAAGAAAATATCTTGTTGCAGCATATGAGATGCTCTATACAAAGTCGGAGTATGCCCCAGAGAAGAAACATGGAGCAAAATAGAAAGGTGAAGCGATTATGAAGAAAAAAATAGCTTTAGTGTTAAGTGTATTGATGGTTATGCTTACATTTGGCGCTTGTGGTACAGATCCTAAGTCTGTTGATTACAATGGTTCTTCGTATTCTGATTTGCTCAACGAGAATATTCAGTATGCTTATCTTTTAGAACAGATTGAAGCTTATATTGAAGGTAATAATTGGAATGCAGATGAGTTAACAAAAGATCAGATTAAGGATATTGATAGTAAACTTGGTGCAGAAAGTTTATCATATGCAGAGGCTGCAGTTAATTGGATTAACACCAAAGAAGAATATGGTGATTGTTCACTTATTGATAGTAAGGTTTTAAGCGGATCAGCTGATTTAAGTTCTCTTGAATATGATGAAGATAATTTTTCGATTACTAAGTCGGGAAAGACATTAACATCAGATTTTAAAGTTAAATTTGGAAAGAAAGATGTTATTTTTGAAGTAGTATATAACTATTCTACAATGGAAGTTACAGGTATTACTCTTAATCCGGTAGAGACACTTGGTACAAAGATGCGTACAGCTGGATTAAATACTCTTATGTCATTAGGAATTGTATTTTCTGTTCTTATTCTTATTAGTTTACTCATTTATGGATTTAAGATTTTCCCATATTTAGAGAAAAAGAAGCAGGATAAAGTTGCAGCTTCTAAACCGGAAGTTGAAATGACAAAAGAATCAGAATCAGTAAATGTTGAAGAAGTTGTTTCTGAGGATAGTGAACTTGTTGCGGTAATTGCAGCAGCAATTGCAGCTAGTGAGGGAACATCAACAAGCGATTTTGTTGTTCGTTCGATTAATAGAAGATAATCTAGGAGGAAATTAATAATGAAAAATTATACAATTACAGTTAATGGAAACGTATATGACGTAACAGTTGAAGAAACAGGAAGCACACCTTCAGTTGCTTCTGCACCAAAGAGAGCAGCAGCTCCAGTTGCAGCACCTGCAGCTAAGCCAGCAAGTTCAGGAGCAGGAAGCATTAAGGTAGAAGCCGGAGCAGCAGGAAAAGTATTTAGTGTTTCAGCAAAAGTTGGAGATGCTGTAAAGAAGGGTGATACTATTTTAGTTCTTGAAGTAATGAAGATGGAGACACCTGTAGTTGCACCACAGGATGGAACAGTAGCAAGCATTGACGTTGCTGTCGGAGATGCTGTAGAGTCTGGTGCAGTTCTTGCAACATTAAATTAGTTTTTAGGAGGAAAAGATTTTGAGTTACGTAGGTAGTACATTAACAAACCTCCTACATCAGACTGCTTTCTTTAATCTTGAGGTTGGAAATTACATCATGATTGCAGTAGCATGTGTTTTCCTTTATCTTGCTATTGCAAAGAAGTTTGAGCCATTACTTTTAGTACCAATTGCTTTTGGTATGTTGCTTGTAAATATTTATCCTGATATTATTGCAAGTCCAGAAGAGACAAGTAATGGAGTAGGTGGTTTACTTTATTATTTTTATACATTAGATGAGTGGTCAATTTTACCTTCACTTATTTTCATGGGTGTAGGAGCAATGACAGACTTTGGTCCGCTGATTGCTAATCCAATAAGTTTCCTTATGGGTGCAGCAGCTCAGTTTGGTATTTTCTCAGCATATTTCCTTGCAATCCTTTTAGGTTTCAATGATAAGGCAGCAGCAGCTGTTTCTATCATTGGTGGAGCTGATGGACCAACTTCTATTTTCCTTGCAGGTAAGTTAGGTCAGACTGGTCTTATGGGACCTATAGCTGTAGCAGCATATTCGTACATGGCATTAGTTCCAATTATTCAGCCACCAATTATGAAGGCTTTAACAACTAAGAAAGAGCGTCAGATTAAGATGGCTAACCTTAGACCAGTTAGTAAATTGGAAAAGATTTTATTCCCAATTGTAGTAACAATTGTTGTTTGTGTATTGCTTCCAACTACAGCACCACTTGTTGGTATGCTTATGCTTGGTAATTTATTCCGTGAATCTGGTGTTGTTCGTCAGTTACAGGAAACTGCAAGTAATGCACTTATGTATATAGTAGTTATCTTGTTAGGTACATCTGTAGGAGCTACAACAAGTGCTGAGTCATTCCTTAACTTCAATACAATTAAAATTGTTATCTTAGGACTTGTAGCATTTATGGTTGGTACTGCT
This sequence comes from Agathobacter sp., assembly GCA_036308125.1. Lineage (GTDB taxonomy): Bacteria > Bacillota > Clostridia > Lachnospirales > Lachnospiraceae > Roseburia. The sequence goes on along the minus strand of JAXJWH010000084.1, from coordinate 30,315 downwards.
GCTGGAGTATTATTTGGTAAATTATTATGCGTAATTACCAAGGGAAAAATCAATCCATTGATTGGTTCGGCAGGTGTATCCGCTGTTCCAATGGCTGCTCGTGTTTCTCAGAAAGTCGGTGCTGAGGAGGATCCAACAAACTTCCTTCTTATGCATGCAATGGGACCTAACGTAGCCGGTGTTATTGGTACAGCTGTTGCGGCTGGATGTTTTATGGCAATCTTTGGTATCTAAGAAGGAGATTAAAATGGCAGATATTGTAAAAAAACCTTTAAAAATTACAGAGACTATTTTGCGTGATGCTCATCAGTCTTTAATTGCAACTCGTATGACAACTGAGCAGATGCTTCCAATTATCGATAAAATGGATAAAGTTGGATTCAACGCTGTAGAGTGTTGGGGAGGAGCAACTTTTGATGCATCACTTCGATTCTTAAAAGAAGATCCATGGGATCGTTTACGCAAATTAAGAGATGGATTCAAGAATACAAAATTACAGATGCTCTTCCGTGGACAGAATATCTTAGGATATCGTCCATATGCAGATGATGTTGTAGAATATTTCGTTCAGAAATCAATCGCAAACGGAATTGATATTATCAGAATTTTTGACTGTTTAAATGATGTTCGTAACCTTCAGACAGCAGTTACAGCATGTAACAAAGAAAAGGGACATGCTCAGGTTGCATTATCATACACATTAGGTGATGCATATACATTAGATTATTGGATGGAGATGGCTAAGAGAGTAGAAGACATGGGAGCTGATTCTTTATGTATTAAGGATATGGCTGGTCTTTTAGTTCCAACTAAGGCTACAGAGCTTGTTCAGGCTCTTAAGAGTGCTACTTCACTTCCAATCGAGCTTCATACACACTATACTTCAGGTGTGGCTTCAATGACATACATGAAGGCTGTTGAGGCTGGTTGTGATATTATTGATACTGCTATGTCTCCATTTGCTCTTGGAACAAGTCAGCCTGCTACTGAGGTTATGGTTGAAGCATTCAAGGGTACAGAATTTGATACAGGTCTTGATCAGAATTTACTTGCTGAAATCGCTGATTACTTCCGTCCAATGAGAGAAGAGGCATTAGCAAGCGGACTTATGAATCCAAAGGTATTAGGTGTTAACATCAATACTCTTCGTTATCAGGTTCCAGGAGGAATGCTATCAAACCTTATTTCTCAGCTTAAAGAGCAGGGAAAAGAAGATAAGTATGAAGAAGTATTAGCTGAAGTACCTAGAGTTCGTAAAGATCTTGGTGAGCCACCACTTGTTACACCTTCATCTCAGATCGTTGGTACACAGGCTGTATTTAACGTTCTTATGGGAGAAAGATACAAGGTTGCTACAAAAGAGACAAAGGATATCCTTTTAGGTAAATATGGACAGACTGTAAAACCATTTAATCCTGAAGTTGTAGATAAAGTATTAGGTGAAGATAAGAAGAATGCAATCACATGCAGACCTGCAGATTTACTTGAGCCAGAGCTTGATAAGATCGAGGCTGAAATGAAGCAGTGGAAGCAGCAGGATGAGGATGTATTATCATATGCATTATTCCCTCAGGTTGCTACTGAATTCTTCAAATACAGAGAGGCTCAGCAGACTGGAGTTGATGCTAAGGTTGCTGATACAGAAAACGGAGCTTATCCTGTATAATAATGTATTTAAGGGATTATAAAGAAAAGTCCCATAAAGAAAGGACCGAAGGTTCGTAGGAATCTAAGGTCCTTTTTTTGTGTTTTACTCAGGGTGAAGATAAGTGATATTTTGAATGCAACTAAAAAGCTTTATATGTATGCCCTTGATTTTATTGATAATTGTGGTATTATAGTCGTTGGTGAAATTAACGGAGGCAATGTATGAATAGAAGTATGGAAAAAAGAAAGAATTTTGCTACCAGATTATTGCATCATAATATGGCTTTGGTTGGAGGTTTTTTAGGAGGTTATGCGATATTGCTTCGCTCCGATTTCCTTGGAAATGCTCAAACTTCGAATCTGATTTTTATTGTAATGCAATTTTTGGATGGCAATTTTTTTGAAATGATGTTACGAATTGGTGCAGCTATGTTGTATATATTTGCAACAATCATGTATGTATTTATAAAAAATAAAACAAATATAAGAGTAAAAAGACTGTCGATATTGATTGATACTGTTTGTATTGTTATATTGAGTTTTATTCCGGAAAATGTCAACGTGGTGTTGGCGCTATATCCTATATTTTTTGCAATGTCATTTCAATGGAATTCATTTCCTGGAAGTGAAGGATATACAAGCTCTACCATTTTTTCAACAAATAATTTAAGACAGGCATCTCTTTCATTTGGAGAATTTTTATGTGATAAGGATGAAAAACATCTTCATAAAATGTTTTTCTTTTTAGGTTCGCTGGCAGGATTTCATTTGGGAGTATTTTTCTCATATTTTGCAGTGAAAATGTTTCGCGTGCAGGGAGTGTGGTTTGGGCTGATTCCTATTATTACAGCATGTGCAATTAATTTATGGGAAGAAAAAATGATAGAAGAATACAGTGAAAAAATAAATACAAATTATTCAAATTTAAATTGCAAAAGTGCATAATATTGATATAATATAAATATGTCTGGCACCTACTAATTAAAGGTAGGTGCTATATTAGTGTAATATATGGAAGAGGCAGGAAGCGTTGTGTCAAATACAAATGATTTACTAAACAGGATAAATAGCAAATATAGTTCAATGAGTAAAGGTCAAAAATTATTATCAACATATATAACAGATAATTATGACAAGGCTGTGTTTTTAACTGCGGCAAAGATGGGAGAAACAGTTGGTGTAAGCGAATCAACTGTTGTTAGATATGCAACGACATTAGGATACAAAGGGTATCCTGAATTTCAAAAGGCATTGGAGGAACTTGTTAGAAACAAATTGAATTCAGTGCAGAGAATGGAAGTTACATATGGCAGAATAAGTCAGTCGGAAATTTTGCAAAATGTATTACAGGCTGATGCTGATAAAATAAAGACAACTTTAGAAAAAATAGATAACAATGCCTTTGATTTGGCTGTGAAAACTATTCTGGAAGCTAACAATATATATATAGTCGGTATTAGAAGTTGTGCATCTTTGGCAAGTTTTCTTGCGTTTTATCTGAATCTTATGTTTGATAAAGTGCATCTATTAGTGACGAATAGTTCTAGTGAAATATTTGAACAGATGGTTAGAATTGGCAAGGACGATGTTATTATTGGAATTAGTTTTCCGAGATATTCAATGAGAACGCTTAAAGCGTTGGAATTTGCAAATAATAGAAATGCCAAGGTTATTACCATTACAGATAGTATTCATTCGCCTATGAATTTATATTCGTCATGTAACTTGATTGCAGATAGTGATATGGCTTCAATTGTAGATTCTTTGGTTGCACCTTTAAGCGTTATTAATGCTTTGATTGTTGCTTTATGTATGAAAAAGCAAAATGTTGTTGCAAAGACCTTGACGGAACTTGAGGATATATGGGAAGAGTATCAGGTATATGAGAATGATGAAATAGATGTAATTGATGATTCCATAAAAGCACATTATGCAAAATTAGGAGATGTAGATAATGAGTAAAGTTGTTGTAGTTGGTGCAGGAGCTGCAGGAATGAATGCCGCATTATATGCCGCAAAAAACGGACATAAGGTGATTTTAATTGATAAAAATGAAAAGCTGGGCAAGAAGATATATATAACTGGAAAAGGCAGATGTAATTTGACTAATGCAAGTGATATGGAAGTTATATTTGATAATATCATGAGTAATAAAAAGTTTTTGTATAGTGCACTTTATTCATATGATAATTACAGAGTTATAGATTTCTTTGAGGAAAATGGAATGAAAACGAAAATAGAAAGAGGCAATCGTGTTTTTCCGGTTTCTGATCATTCTTCCGATGTTATATCAACTTTTAAGAAGGTGTTAAAAAAGGAAGGCGTTGAAATCCTTTTGAATACGGAATTTAAGAAATTAATCATAGAAGATGATACTGTTAAGGGTGTTTTACTTGTTGATAATACTGCAATAATGGCTGATAATGTAATAATGGCAACAGGTGGACTTTCGTATCCATCAACAGGTTCTACCGGGGATGGAATTCGTGCTGCAAAGGAATGTGGTCATAAAACGGTAAAATGCACACCAGCTTTAGTACCATTTAATACGAAGGAAGGCTGGGTACTGGCACTTCAGGGATTATCTCTTAAAAATGTTTCCATTACAATTTATAAAGAAAAAAAGAAATTGTATGAAGATTTTGGTGAAATGTTATTTACTCACTTTGGAGTGAGTGGACCTATGATTTTGTCTGCAAGTGCAAATATTAAACCAGCTATGTTTGAAGATGAACTTAAAATGTATATAGATCTTAAACCTGCCATTACCCAGGAACAGTTAGATAAGAGAATACTTAGGGAATTTGAAGAAAATAAAAATAAAGCCTTCAAAAATTCTTTAAATAAATTATTGCCTGCGAAAATGGTCCCTGTGATTATAGATTTAAGTGATATTGATCCTGAAAAGAAAGTCAATGAAATATCCAAGGAAGAAAGAAACAGACTTGTTAATCTGTTTAAGAAACTTCCACTTACTATTACTGGATTAAGAGGCTGGAATGAGGCAATAATAACAAAGGGAGGCGTGAATGTCAAAGATGTAAATCCTTCGACTATGGAATCAAAAATAATAAATAGATTATATTTTTGTGGAGAGATGTTAGATGTGGATGCATTAACCGGCGGATACAATCTTCAGATTGCATGGTCAACGGGATATCTGGCAGGAGTAAGCGTAGAATAGGAGGATGAAAATGAAATTCAATATAGCTATTGATGGACCTGCAGGTGCAGGAAAAAGTACAATTGCGAAAAGACTTGCAAAGGAATTAGGATATGTGTATGTTGACACTGGTGCAATGTATCGTGCCATGGCTTATTTCTTTATAAAAAAAGATATTTCTTCGGATGAACTTGAAAAAATATCAAAGGAGTGCGATAATATAAATATAACTATATCATACTTGGATGGTGAGCAGCAGGTTATCTTAAATGGTGAAAATGTAAATGGATATATTAGAAATGAAGAAGTGGGTAATATGGCTTCGGCAATCAGTGTGTATCCTGTCATTAGAGAAAAACTTGTTGAGCTCCAAAGAAAACTTGCTGATAGTGAAAACGTAATCATGGATGGCAGAGATATTGGGACGGTTGTTCTTCCAAATGCAAATGTAAAAATCTATTTAACAGCAAGCTCTAAGGTAAGGGCTTTAAGAAGATTTGAAGAACTTACCGCTAAAGGAATCAGTTGTAATCTTGATGAAATTGAAAAGGACATAATTGAAAGAGATAATCGTGACATGAATAGAGAGACATCACCTCTTAAGATGGCCGACGATGCAGTTTTAATTGATTCTTCAGAACTTGATATTGATGGTGTTATTGATGAAATGAAGAAGATAATTAGTGAGGCATAGAAAATTATGAATGTTTCAGTCGCAAAGAGTGCAGGGTTTTGCTTTGGTGTTAAAAGAGCAGTTAATATGGTATATGACGAGATTGCAAATGAAGATTGTCCTATTTATACATACGGACCAATTATTCATAATGCAGAAGTTATACAGGATATGGAAAAACAGGGCGTGACTGTAATTAATGATTTGGATAAGCTTGATGAGCTTGAAAAAGGTGTGATGATAATTCGTTCACATGGAATTAGCAGACAGGAAAACGAACGAATTAAATCAGCCGGCTTTAAGGTGATGGATGCGACTTGTCCATTTGTGCAGAAGATACATCGTCTTGTTGATGAATACAGTGCAAAGGGGTATCATATTGTTATTATTGGGAATCCAATGCATCCTGAGGTGCATGGCATTAAAGGATGGGTTGATGGTGGCAATGTTTCCATAATAAATAATAGGGAGGATGCCCAAAATTTTACTAGTTTTTCAGATGAGAAAATGTGCATTGTGTCACAAACGACATTTAATTACAATAAATTTCAAGATATAGTTGAAATTATCAGCAAAAAAGGTTATGATATAATTGTTTTAAATACAATCTGTAATGCAACTGAAGAACGTCAAAAAGAAGCCGCATGGATTGCTAAAGAATCCGAGGCTATGATAGTTATTGGCGATAAGCACAGTTCGAATACGCAGAAGTTATTTGAAATATGCAAAAAAGAATGTGAAAATACTTACTATATACAAACGAGTAGAGATATGGATTACAGTAAATTGAAATCCATCAATAACGTAGGTATTACCGCAGGGGCTTCAACCCCAAACAATATTATTGAGGAGGTTTCAAAGAATGTCAGAAATGAGCTTTGAACAAATGCTGGAAGAATCTATTAAAACAATAAGAAATGGAGAAGTGGTTGAAGGTACCGTTATTGATGTGAAACCTGACGAGATTATCTTAAACATTGGTTATAAATCTGACGGAATCATTACACGTAATGAATATACAAACGAACCAAACGTGGACCTTACAACTGTAGTGAATGTAGGAGATAGCCTTGAAGCTAAGGTTATTAAAGTTAACGATGGTGAGGGACAGGTTTTACTTTCATATAAACGCCTCGCTGCTGAAAAAGGAAGCAAGAGATTAGAGGAAGCTTTCGAGAATAAAGAAGTTTTAACAGCAAAAGTATCACAGGTTTTAGCTGGTGGTGTGTGTGTTATTGTTGACGAAACAAGAGTATTTATTCCTGCAAGTCTTGTATCAGACACATTTGAGAAAGATCTTAACAAATTTAAAGATCAGGAAATCGATTTCGTAATTACTGAATTCGATCCAAGAAAGAGAAGAATTATTGGAAACAGAAAGACATTATTAGTTGCTCAGAAGGCAGAAGCTCAGAAAGAATTATTATCTAAGATTTCTGAGGGAGATGTTGTTGAAGGAACAGTTAAGAATGTTACAGATTTCGGCGCTTTCATCGATTTAGGTGGAGTTGACGGACTTCTTCACATTTCAGAGATGTCTTGGGGACGTGTTGAGAGTCCTAAGAAAGTATTTACAATTGGACAGACTGTTAGAGTATTTATTAAGAGCATCAACGATACTAAGATTGCACTTAGCATGAAGTTCGATGATGAGAATCCATGGAATGGAGCAACAGAGAAATTTGCAGTAGGAAATGTTGTAAAGGGTAAAGTTGCTCGTATGACAGATTTCGGTGCTTTTGTAGAGCTTGCACCTGGTGTAGATGCTTTACTTCATGTATCACAGATTTCTAAAGAACATGTTGAAAAGCCATCAGATGTATTAAAGATTGGACAGGAAGTTGAAGCTGTTGTTGTAGACTTTAATGAAGAAGATAAGAAAATTAGCTTAAGCATTAAAGCATTAGATGATTCAGAGGAAACAGTTGAAGAAGTAGCTTCAGAAGAATAATAATTTCATTTAGGAGCTGTCATTATACAGCTCCTTATTTTTTTATTTATTGGGGTAGGACTAATTTACTACAGGAGGGTTTTACATGTTTGATAAATATGAAAATTTTAAAAAAGAAGTTTTAAAACTCACAAAGATTGATTTAAATTTTTATAAAGAAAAACAGATGCGCCGTAGAATAGATACTTTGGCAAAAAAGAATCATACAAGCAGCTACGAGGAATATATTCAGTTATTAAAAACGGATAAAGAAAAATTTGAGCAGTTTGTAAATTTTCTTACGATTAACGTATCAGAGTTTTATAGGAATCCGGATCAGTGGAAGCTGATGGATGAAAAAATAATCCCAAAATTAGTTAAAGAGCAAAGAAAACCAATAAAAATATGGAGTGCTGCCTGTTCAACCGGTGATGAGCCATATTCATTGGCAATGGCATTTTCAAAGCATATGTCTTTATCTGACATTAGAATTCTTGCAACAGATATTGATAAGCAGGTTATTCAGCATGCGCAGGTTGGATTGTATACTGAGAAGAGTGTTGCAGGTGTACCGGCAGATTTGAAGAAAAAATATTTTACTAAAGTTGGAAATTCATATCAGATTTCCAATGATATAAAAAAGTGTGTAACGTTTAAAGAGCATAATTTATTAAAGGATCCTTATCCAAAGGATTATGATTTGATTTTATGCAGAAATGTTGTAATTTATTTTACGGATGATGCAAAAGATATGATTTATAAGAATTTCTATGATTCGTTAAAGAAAAATGGAGTTCTTTTTATCGGAAGCACAGAGCAGATTACCAATTATAAAGAAATCGGATTTGAGAGAATGAGTAGTTTCTATTTTGAGAAGAAATAACGAAAGAGGCCTATGGCCTCTTTTTGTTTTTGGAAATAGTGTTGATTATATGTTGTGTATATTCTTGAATATTTGATTTGGAATTAAAAAAATCTTCGGTTGTTTCAAAATATGAAACATTATCTTTGATATCTGTTTTGAATACAGGAGTAAATATTTCATCATATTGTGGAAGGAAAGAACCGTCCTTTTTGGTGAAACAGTTTTTGGCGGTACATTTTTTTCGATGGTCTTTGTCGACATACGTTGCAATGCTTTTATGAATTGCCATGTCTTCATCAGGCAGATAGTAATAATCTTTATAATTTGAATAAAAATGTTTAAGCACTCCATTATAAATTGGAATTCTTAAGGTAGATTTTGAAGGATTAAGTAATAGATATATATTATCAAATCTGTAAGTGATTTCTTTTGGAATAAAGATGTTGTTTTTTAATTCTATAATTAATTCCTTGCAAGTAGTATTATTGATGGCTTTGTATTCATTTATACAATAATCAGATATTTCTTGCGAAGTATTTAAAAATTCCGAATAATTCAATAATGAATATAATGAAGGAAGATGAATGATATCTTCATAATTATGAAGGAAAAGTAAATTTCTGGCATCTTCCGTTGGTTTTTTTATATATTCTTTATAACAGTCTATTAATTCTTTCCCAGAGAGACTATCTTTTCGATATATATTTAAGAATGTTTCGAGATTTTGCTGTTTATAATTCTCAAGATTTAATAAAGTTTTTATTGGATGAATTTCCTTGAAAATATCAATTTGTGGATGTTCTTTTAAAGGACAGTTAATATTATAATCCTGACATTTGGATTCGATAAATGGAATATCAAACATCTGGCCGTTAAAAGTGATAATTGTGTCAAAATCTGCAATAGCAGATATAAATGCCTTTAATATATCAGGTTCATTTGCAGGGGTTGGTGCAAAAAATTGGTTTGTAATAATGTTATCGTTTTCGATATGTGCAGTGCCTATGAGATAAATATATGAGTATTTTGCAGAAAAACCGGTGGTTTCAATATCAATAAATATAGAATTATCTGGAATATTTATCTGATTGATAAAGTTGCATGCTTTTTCTTTTGTATTTTTGTGAATTATTTTCATGTTATTTTTAAACCTCAACATAATTTTATCTATATAGGGTATTATACCATTTTTTTTGTCAATTGTATTGGTACAAGTACTAAAAAAAGAACAAAATATATAAAGAAAAAGTCCTACATATATGGTATAATGTAACAGAATACAACCAAAATACAAAAGAAGTTTTGGTGAAAATTATAGAAAGAGGGGCGCAGAAGAATGGGTTTAAAAACATTTGCTGGTGGAGTTCATCCATATGAAGGAAAAGAACTTGCAAAAGATGCACCGATTAAAGAAGTTTTACCCAAGGGTGACTTAGTTTATCCTGTATCACAACATATTGGAGCACCTGCTAATCCAATTGTACAAAAAGGTGATGTGGTGCTTAAGGGACAAAAGATTGCAGAAGCGGGTGGCTTTGTATCGTCACCGATTTATTCTTCGGTTTCAGGAACTGTTAAGGCGATTGAAAAACGTCGTGTTGCAGTTGGTGATATGGTGGATTGTATCATTGTTGAAAACGATGGGGAATTTAAGGAAGTAGAGTATGATTCTGTTGATGATGTATCGAAATTATCAAAGGAAGATATTATTAACAGAGTCAAAGAAGCCGGTGTAGTAGGTATGGGAGGTGCAGGATTCCCAACTCATGTGAAGTTATCACCAAAGGAGCCGGAAAAAATAGAATATATTATTGCTAACTGTGCAGAGTGTGAGCCATACCTTACGGCTGATTACAGACGTATGCTGGAAAATGCACAGGAGCTTGTTGATGGAATGAGAATCATTCTGCAGCTTTTTGATAATGCAAAGGGTGTATTTGGAATAGAAGATAATAAGCCTGACTGCATTGCAAAATTAAAGGAACTTGTAAAAGATGAACCAAGGATGGAAGTTTGTGAACTGATGACTAAATATCCACAGGGTGGAGAGCGTCAGTTAATTAAGGCTGTAACAGGTAGAGAAATCAATTCAAAGATGCTTCCTGCTGATGCTGGATGTATTGTTGATAACGTGGAGACCATTATTGCCGTTTACAATGGTGTAAAAAATGGTATTCCGGTTATGAAGCGTGTTTCTACTGTTACAGGAGATGCGATACAAAATCCATCCAATTTTTTATATAGCATGGGTACTTCGTATCAGGAATTAGTTGATGCAGCCGGAGGATTCAAGGTTGAGCCTGAGAAGATTATTTCAGGTGGACCAATGATGGGATTTTCCATGTTTAGTCTGGATATACCAACGACAAAGACTTCATCTTCTATTTTATGTCTGGGTAAAGATGCGGTTAGCCAATTCGAACCAATGGCATGTATAAATTGCGGACGTTGTGTAGAGGCTTGTCCTGAAAAACTTATTCCAAGCCGTCTTATGAAATTTGGTGAAAGAAATCAGATGGAAGAATTTGAAAAATGGCATGGATTAGAATGTATTGAATGTGGAAGCTGTACATATGTTTGTCCGTCAAGAAGACAGGTTGCCCAGTCAGTCAAGACTATGAAAAAACTTGTTATGGCTGAAAAGAGAAAACAGAAATAAGAAAGAGGTGAAGAGTTGTGAGTGAATTATATAATGTTTCATCTGCACCACATGTTCGAGGAAAAGATTCAACGGACAAAATTATGCTTTATGTGATTATTGCATTATTACCAGCCAGTTTCTTTGGTATATACAATTTTGGATTTAGAGCGTTGATTATGATGCTTGTATGTATCGCTTTTGCAGTTGGTTCAGAGTGGATTTTTAATCTTATTGTTCATAAGAAAAATACAGTAAGGGATTTAAGTGCTGTTGTAACAGGTTTATTATTGGCACTTAATCTTCCAGTTGGACTTCCATTTTGGGAGGCTGCTTTAGGAAGTGTATTTGCTATTGTAATTGTAAAATGTCTCTTTGGTGGATTGGGCCAGAATTTTATGAATCCGGCTTTAGGTGCAAGATGCTTCTTGCTGATTGCATTTGCCGCAGATATGACAAATTTCAGTTGCGATGCATATACAGGGGCTACACCACTTGCGATGATAAGAGAGAATAACGGATTTATACCTGCTGATTTGAATGTAAGGGATATGTTATTTGGAATGACATCAGGTACAATTGGTGAGACATCTGTTGTTGCAATTTTAATTGGTGCAATTATTTTAATTCTTTTAGGTGTAATTGATTTAAAAATCCCAGGTTCATATATTTTGACTTTTGCAATTTTCATGTTTGTATTTGGACCAAGTCAGTTTGATACAACATATGTTGTAGCTGAGATGTGTGGTGGTGGATTAATGTTAGGTGCATTTTTCATGGCAACTGACTATGTTACTTCGCCAATTACTCCAAGAGGAAAGATTGTATTTGGTATTTGCTGTGGTCTGTTGACAGGAGTATTCAGATGCTTTGGAGCAAATGCGGAAGGTGTGTCATTTGCGATTATCTTAAGTAACTTATTAGTACCAATTATTGAGAAATATACAGTACCTATGGCATTTGGTAAGACTAAAGAGAAAAAAGTAAAGGAGGCAAAGTAGATATGAATAAAAGAATTATACATGATGCTTTGATATTAACTGCTTTCACTTTGGTTTTAGGTTTAATTCTTGGTGGGGTATACCAGATTACAAAGCCAAAAATAGATGAAGAAAATAAAAAGGTGGCAGAAGAGGCTTACAGAGCTGTTTTTGAAGAAGCTGATTCATTTAATGCAAAGGAATATGATGCTGACAAAGCAAATAAAATTGTTGCTGACGGAGGCTACAGTGATACTATTGATGATGTTCAGGAAGCATGCGATAAGAGCGGAAACGTAATTGGATATGTAATCACAGTTACTGCGAAGGACGGAAGTCAGGGAAGTATTACATTTTCTGTTGGAATTAAGAATGATGGCGCTGTAAACGGATATTCAATTACCAGCATAAGTGAAACACCTGGACTTGGAATGAAGGCAGAAGATGAAGATTTTGCAGGTCAGTTTAAGAACAAAATTGTTGAAGCATTTAAGGTTGTTAAGCAGGCTCCATCTTCAGATGATGAAATTGAAGCAATTACAGGTTCTACAATTACATCAAAGGCTATGGCAAATGGATGTAATGCAGCTATCTTATATTTCAAAACTGAATTAGGGGGTGGCGTAAATGAATAAATATGTTGAGCGTTTATATAATGGAATTATAAAAGAAAATCCAACCTTTGTTTTAATGCTTGGTATGTGTCCTACTTTGGCAGTTACTTCATCAGCAATTAATGGATTAGGTATGGGATTATCAACAACAGTTGTTTTGATTTGTTCCAATTTATTAATTTCCATGTTTAGAAAAGTAATTCCAAATGGTGTTCGTATGCCAGCGTATATCGTTATTGTTGCATCACTGGTTACAGTTGTTCAGTTTTTGATGCAGGCATATCTCCCTAGTTTGTCGGCTTCTCTTGGAGTATACATCCCACTTATCGTTGTTAACTGTATTATCCTTGGAAGAGCTGAAAGCTATGCTTCTAAAAATGGTATTGTTGAATCAATATTCGACGGAATTGGAATGGGATTAGGTTTTTCGATAGGTCTTACTTTGATTGGACTTATCAGAGAAATTTTAGGTGCTGGAACAGCGTTTGATATTCAGATTTTCGGAAGCTGGTTCACTCCAATTACAATTTTTATTATGGCACCAGGAGCATTTTTAGTTCTTGCATTCTTAGTTGCCGGAATGAATATTGTCAGAAAGAAAATGGAAGATAAGGGAACTCCACTTGCTAAACCAGCGGGTTGTTTGTCAGGTGATTGCTCTAATTGTAGTCAGGCTGGAACATGTGTAGGAAAGACAACAGAAGAATCATTAGAGGCAAATAAATAAGAAGGGGGACTGTTATGAGTACATTAAGTCATTTATTATTAATTGCAGTTGCGTATGCAATTGTAAATAATGTTGTTTTAAGTCAGTTTTTAGGAATATGTCCTTTCTTAGGTGTGTCAAAGAAAACGGAAACTGCATCAGGAATGGGCGGTGCTGTTATATTTGTTATTACAATTGCAACAATTGTAACTCAGATAATTTACAGAGCGGTTTTATTACCATTAAATCTTGAATATTTACAGACAATTGTATTTATTCTTGTTATTGCTTCATTAGTTCAGTTTGTAGAAATGTTTTTAAAGAAGGTTATGCCACCATTGTATGAATCATTAGGTGTATTCCTTCCATTAATTACAACAAACTGTGCAGTTTTAGGTGTTGCATTAAACAGTATTACAAAAGGCTACAATATGCTTGAGAGTATTGTATTTGCCATTGCAACAGCAGTTGGATTTTTTATTGCTATAGTTTTAATGGCTGGAATTCGTGAAAAAATAGAATATAATGATATCCCAAAAACATTTCAGGGAACAGCGATTGTTTTGGTAACAGCATGTTTGATGGCTATTGCCTTTATGGGATTTTCTGGAATGGTTTCAGTATAGGATAGGAGGAAAAAGATTATGGCACAAGGTATTATTATTGCCGGAATAGTTGTCGGCTGCGTGGGTATCATTCTTGGACTTTTCCTCGGAATTGCTGGAGAAAAATTTAAGGTTGAGGTTGATCCAAGGGAGGAAGCTATTTTAGATGTGCTTCCTGGAAACAACTGTGGAGGTTGCGGATATGCAGGTTGTTCCGGCCTTGCAGCTGCAATTGCAAAGGGCGAAGCCCCTGTTGGGCAGTGTCCGGTCGGAGGAGATCCGGTAGCAGCTAAAGTCGGTGCAATTATGGGTGTTGAAGCAGGTGCGGGCGTTAAGAAGGTTGCCTTTGTAAAATGCGCCGGAACTTGCGATAAAGCAAAAAAGGATTATGAGTATACAGGTGTTGAAGATTGTACTTCAATGGCATTTGTTCCAGGCGGCGGTCCTAAATCATGTAATTATGGATGTTTAGGCTATGGAAGCTGCGTTAAGGCATGTCCATTCGATTCCATTCATATTGAGAATGGTATTGCAAAGGTAAATCCTGAGACATGTAAGGCATGTGGAAAATGTGTTGAAGCCTGTCCAAAGAATTTGATTGACTTAATTCCATATGAAGCTTCTCATGTGGTTAAATGTAGTTCAAAGGATAAAGGAAAGGACGTTATGTCAGCTTGTTCTGTAGGTTGTATAGGTTGTCATTTATGCGAGAAGAATTGTCCATCAGATGCAATTCATGTTGTAGATAATATAGCTTATATAGATCAGGAAAAATGTACAGGATGCGGAATCTGTGCAGAGAAATGTCCTAAAAAGATTATTTTATAAATTGGTAAAGAAAAAAGTTAGAGTGGATTTTTCACTCTAACTTTTTTAGTGTCTATTTTATATATTCGTCTGCGCCTGAGGAATAATACAAATTGAAATCTGAATCAATGAATATTGCTTCTGTATCTTTTGTATTTTCTATTAATTTCATACCGTTTTCCAAACCAAGTGCAAAACAGCTTGTGCTTAAAGCATCGCCATCACACGAATAATCGGAAATAATTGTAACGGAATATAAACCGTTATTATAAGGATATCCTGTGGTGGTATCCAAAATATGATGATATAATTTGTCATCAACAGTGAAATATCTCTCATAGACACCGGATGATACAACTGACTTGTCAGAAATTTTTAAATTACAAATTGAATTTCCCCTGGTGTCAAAAGGTTTTTGGATTCCGACAGAAAAATATGAATTGTCACTTTTTTGTCCGATTGTAAGAACGTTTCCCCCTAGATTAATTATTCCGGAGGTTATTCCTTCTGAAACAAGATATTTTTTCATTTTATCGGCAATATAGCCTTTGGCAATTCCGCCTAAATCAATTTTGGATGAAGCGTCTTTTAATAAAACTTTATTTCCTTTAATTACTATTTTGGAATAGTCAATATGTTCAAGGCAGGATTTAATTTCTTCATGAGATGGAATACTATCCTTTGTTGTCTCATTATTATCTCCTGTTGTGTTTTTGGAAATCTCTGAAAAATTCCAAAGGTCTGAAAGATTTCCGATTGTCACATCAAATTTACCATTTGTCTTTCTTCCGTAATCAATTGCAACATTTAGTAGGTCAATTGTTTCATCATTTACGGTTACGAATTTCTTGCCGGCGTTTTCGTTTATCTTTGTTATGTCGGTGTTGTCCAAAGAGTTTGAAAACATTTTTTCATATTTTGAGGCCATGGAAAAACATTTCGTAATGTAGGATTCTTCTTCTGTTCCATACAGCGTTATGGTTATTATTGTATCGAAATAAAATCCTGATTTTGATACTTTCTTTTCCCGTATGCCGGAACAGCCGGTAAATAAATTCATTATTAAAACAACTACTGTTATTATAGTTAGAAATTTTTTCTTCATTTTGGGTCTCTTTTCATTTTTATTTGTTAGTTGCACACACTATCGTTATGGTCTGTTAATCTAATTTATAAGATAACACACATTATTTATACTGTCAAAAATTATGAAATAAATTCTTAAAATTTATAAAATATTTGAAAAAATGAAATGTTTTTTTGTAATTTTTATTGATATATGATAAAGTAGTATATGTATGTTTTATTAGGGGACAATTGAATAAATAAAGGAATTGAAGAAATGAATAACAGACAAAAAGAATATAAAAGAGTTGTAATTAAAATCGGTTCTTCATCGCTTACTTATGAAGAAACAGGAAGTATTAATTTTGCCAAACTTGAGCATCTTGTACGTGTAATAACAGATTTGCGAAATAGAGGGATTGATGTTTGTCTTGTAAGTTCAGGAGCAATTGCTGTTGGACGAGAGGCATTAGGAATGAAGGAAAGACCAAAGGATATGGCTACAAAGCAGGCTTGTGCGGCTGTAGGGCAGGCAAGGCTTATGCTGACATACCAGAAATTTTTTGGTGAATATAATCAGCAGGCAGGACAGATTCTTATGACTAAGAATACAATGGTTAATCCGGTTTCAAGATCCAATGCCAAAAACACTTTCAATCAGTTATTTGAATTAGGTGTTGTACCTATTGTTAATGAAAATGACACTGTAAGTACATATGAGATGCAGTTTGGAGATAATGACACTTTATCTGCATTGGTGGCATCTTTGGTGGATGCAGACCTTTTAATATTATTATCTGATATTGATGGTTTGTATACAGATGATCCACATAATAATCCGGATGCAGTATTAATTTCTGATGTCGATGAGATTAATGAAGATTTATACAATATGGCAAAGGGAACAACAGGAAGTGATGTCGGAACAGGCGGAATGGCAACCAAATTAACTGCTGCAAAGATTGCAACTTTTTCCGGAGCAGACATGGTAATTGCCAATGCACAGGAAGTTAAAGTTTTGTATCATATAGTAGATGGTGAAAATGTCGGAACAAAATTCCATGGAATGAAGAATCCGAATTTTCAATTAGCAAATTATATCATGGAAACTTTGGGATAATATGTTGTAGGAGTAAAATTAATGGATAATAAAATAAATAGAATTAATGAATTATATAGAAAATCACAGGCAGAAGGTTTGACAGCAGCAGAAAAAGAAGAGCAGGCAATTTTACGTCAGGAATTTGTTGCAAGCGTAAGAGGTAACCTTAGAAACCAGCTTAATAATATTGACATGGTTAATGCTGATGGTTCTGTGGAAAACCTTGGAGAAAAATATGGAAACAAAGGCAGAAATTCGTAAAAACAATATTAGAAACAGAAAACAGATAGCAAAAGACGATGTTGAATATGCAAGTGACCGGATATGTGAAAGAATAATTAAAAAAGAATGGTTTAATAAGAATTCATCACTTTTTGTTTATTCTGCATGTAATAATGAGGTAGATTTGGATAAAGTTATTAAAGAGGCTTTGAATAAAGGGATTAAGATTGCTTTTCCAAGGGTGAGGGAATATTGTGAGATGGATTTTTTCTGGATTAATGACATGTCAGGATTACAAAAAGGGTCATACAACATAATGGAACCGTCTTTGGATTGTGAAATTGCAATTCCAGATGAAAATACATGGGTTTTAGTTCCGGGGGTTGCATTTTCTTGTGAGAATGGGTATAGAATTGGGTATGGTAAAGGATATTATGACAGATATCTTTCTAATTTTTCTGAAGTTCATACAATAGGCATTGCCTATGAAAGCCAGTTAGTTGAGGCATGGGAAACTGAAAAAAATGATATAGCTATGAAACAAATTATTACAGAGAAAAGAGAGGTTATAATCAATGACAAAACTAGAAACATTGTGTAAAGGCGCACATGATGTGAGAATTAAGATTGGATTGTTAGATACAGATATCAAGAATAAGGTGTTAAATGATGCAGCTGACAGCCTTATTAAATATTCAAAGCATATACTTGAAGTAAATGCTGAGGATGTTTTGAAGGCTAAAGAAGACAAATTGTCAGAGGAATTTATAGAAAGACTCACTTTAAACAGCAATAGAATTGAGGAAATGGCTGACAGTCTCAGACAGATTGTAAAATTAGATGATCCTATTGGTGAAGTTTTATCTATGAAGAAACGACCAAATGGAATGATTATTGGAAAAAGAAGAGTACCTTTTGGTGTTATTGGAATTATATTTGAGTCTATGCCTGGTATGGTATCAGATGCTTTTGGGTTATGTTTTAAGACTGGAAACTGTGTAATTTTAGATGGCGGATATTCAGGAATGAAAACTAATAAAACAATCGTTTTGGCTTTAAAAGAGGCAATAATTGATAATAACATACCAGAAGAAGCACTTTGTCTTATAGAAAGTGATGATAAGGAAATTACAAAATCATTTGTTAAGATGGACAGTTATGTTGATTTACTTATCCCAAGAGGAAATTCCAAATTGATATCCACTGTGCTTAGCAATGCAACAATACCTGTAATTGAAACAGGAGTTGGTAGTTGTCATATTTATGTTGATTCGGATGCGGATTTTGATATGGCGATTGACATTATCTTAAACGCAAAATTAAAATCTATAAATACAAGTAATACTTGTGAATATATTGTAGTACATAAATCTGTTGCAAAGGAATTTATTCCGTTGTTGTATAATTCTTTAAAGGAGCACAGCATTGGATTAGAATGTGACGATTATGCAAAAGAGTGTGTAAGTCAGGTTGAAGACAGTCAGGGTAATTTTGACGAAGCATTGTCTGTTAAAGTGGTAGACAATATAGATGAGGCAATTGAGCATATCAACAAATTCAATACAGATCATTCGGAAGCAATAATTACTAAGGATTATGACAGAGCGCAGAGATTTTTAAATGAAGTGGATTCGGCATGTGTTTATGTTAATGCATCCACAAGATTTACAGATGGAAATGAATTTGGTTTTGGTGCAGAGATTGGTATTAGTACACAAAAACTTCATGCAAGAGGACCAATGGGACTTGAGGCATTAACCAGCTATAAATATATAATTTATGGAAGTGGTCAAATTCGCAAATAATGAGAGGATAATATGAGAGATTTAGAAACAATACAGTTAACCGGTGAAGAAGAAGCAAAATTACAATACGGATACATCGAAAAAGCAAAAGAATACATTAGTAACCTTGAAAAGAAAAAGGGCAGAAAACTTACTTTTTTTGTAAAAACATTTGGTTGTCAGATGAATGCAAGGGATTCAGAAAAATTAGTAGGAATTCTTGAAGAAATCGGATATGTGGAATCTGATGATGAGCATGCAGATTTTGTGATTTATAATACATGTACTGTAAGGGAAAATGCCAACAATAAGGTATATGGAAGATTGGGATATTTATCTAATTTTAAGAAAAAAAATCCTGATATGATGATTGGACTTTGCGGTTGCATGATGCAGGAACCAACAGTTGTTGAGAAGATTAGAAAAAATTATAAATTCGTAGATTTAGTATTCGGAACACATAATATATATAAATTTGCAGAATTATTATGCAGATGTTTTGAATCAAAATCAATGATTGTTGATGTATGGAAAGATACTGACAAAATAGTAGAGGACTTACCTATTAAACGTAAATTTTCATTCAAATCGGGCGTGAATATTATGTTTGGATGTAACAATTTCTGTAGTTATTGTATTGTTCCTTATGTAAGAGGAAGAGAACGAAGCAGAGAGCCAAAGGACATCATTAGAGAAATTGAATCTCTTGTAGCTGATGGTGTATGTGAGGTAATGTTACTTGGACAAAATGTAAATTCTTATGGTAAGAATTTGGAAAATCCAATCTCATTTGCTAAATTATTAAGGGAAGTAAATAAGATAGAGGGATTAAAGAGAATAAGATTTATGACTTCACATCCAAAGGATCTTTCTGATGAATTAATCGAGGCAATCAGAGATTGCGATAAAGTATGTAATCATATGCACCTTCCTTTACAGTCAGGAAGCTCACGCATTTTAAAAATTATGAATCGACATTACGATAAAGAGCAGTATCTTGAGGAAGTTCGTAAACTACGTCAGGCAGTTCCTGATATTGCAATTACAACAGATATAATCGTAGGATTTCCTGGAGAAACAGAGGAAGATTTCTTAGAAACAATGGATGTTGTTAAGCAGGTAGAATATGACAGTGCATTTACATTTATTTATTCTAAACGTACAGGAACACCTGCAGCTGCCATGGAAAATCAGGTAGATGAAGATGTAATTAAAGATAGATTTGATAGATTACTTAAGGTTGTTCAGGATATATCTTCTAAGAAGTCAAAGGAACTTGAAGGTAAAGTCATGAACGTATTAGCGGAAGAAATAAACGAACATGATTCTTCTTTAATTACGGGAAGACTTGAGAATAATTCGGTTGTGCATTTTCCAGGAACACCTGATATGATTGGAAATCTTTATAACGTAAGACTTAATGAATGTAAGGGATTCTATTATATTGGAGAGGTTGTTGCGGATGAATAAGCGTTTTGGAAAAAACGATATAATTTTTTTGGCAATAATAATAGTAATAGCTTTGTTATGTTTTGGTATTTTTAAATTGACAACTTCCTCAAATGGAAATTACGCTATGGTTACAGTTGATGGTGAAAAATATGGCGAATATCCCCTTGATGAGGATGTGACGGTGGAAATTAAAAATAAAAATGGAAATGTCACCAACATACTTACAATCAAAGACGGTTGTGCTGATATGATTGAAGCTGACTGTCCAGATAAATTGTGTGTAAAACAGAAACAAATTAACAAAAATAATGAAACTATTATATGTTTACCTAATAAAGTTGTTGTTACAATTGTGTCAGATTCAAAAAATTCGGAGTTTGATGCAATAGCTAATTAGGAGTCTGTTATGAAAAATAAAGTAGCATACCTGGGATTATTTTTATCATTGGCATTGGTATGCAGCTATGTTGAAGCGATTATACCATTTTCTTTTGGAATTCCGGGAGTAAAGCTGGGATTGACCAATATAGTTGTTGTGCTGATGCTTTATTCAGTAGGCACAAAAGAAGCATTAATTGTTTCATATGCCAGAATTATATTATCGGGATTTATGTTTGGCTCGGGATTTAGTATCTTGTATTCTTTGGTGGGAGGAACTTTAAGTTTCATAGTCATGTATCTGCTTAAGAAAACAAAAAAATTAGGTGTGACATCTGTAAGTGTGGCTGGCGGGCTAAGTCATAATATAGGACAGTTGTTAGTTGCAGCTATTGTAGTGGAAAATTTATACATTTTTTACTATATTCCGGTACTTGTGATTGCGGGAAGCATTACAGGTCTGATAATAGGGATTGTGTCAAATGAAGTGATATTAAGACTTGGAAAAAAGATAAAATTTTGATTAGGAGTTATTAACTAAATTGATAACATATGTAAAAGGTGAATTAGTAGAAGTTAATATTGACAATATCGTGATTGATGTTGGTGGAATAGGGTATACTATATATATTCCTGCAAATTTGTTTAAATATTTACCGGCTGTCGGGGATATGATTCAGGTTCATACATATTTTTATGTTCGTGAAGATGCCATGATGTTATATGGTTTCCTTAAGAAAGATGATTTGGAAGTATTCAAATTGCTGATAACAGTTAGCGGAATAGGACCTAAAGGTGCACTTGCAATATTGTCTGTCCTGTCAGCTGATGATTTGCGATTTGCAATTTTATCAGGTGATTCCAAAACAATTTCAAAGGCTCCGGGTGTTGGTGCAAAGACGGCACAAAGAGTTATACTTGAATTGAAAGATAAAATGACTTTGGAAGATGCTTTTGAAAAGAAATTACAACACGAAAATGAGAATGTAGCGGTATCTAAAGAGAATACAATCAAAAATGATGCAGTTCTTGCGCTTAATGCTTTAGGATATTCTCAGACGGAAAGTCTTAAAGCAGTTTCAAAAGTTGATATTGCTGATGGAATGGAAGTGGAAGATGTATTAAGAAATGCATTAAAATATATATCTAATTTTTAAGGAAGTGCGTTATGGAAAGAAAAGTCATATCAACCCAGATTCAGGAAGATGACATCAAAATAGAAAAAACGCTTCGTCCGCAAACGCTTGAAAATTATATTGGTCAGGAAAAAATAAAAGAAAATTTGAAAATATATATAGAAGCGGCAAAGGGCAGAGGCGAAGCATTAGACCATGTGTTGTTTTACGGACCTCCGGGTTTGGGAAAGACAACTTTGGCATGTATAATTGCAAACGAAATGGGAACAAACATCAAAATTACATCAGGTCCCGCTATTGGAAAACCAGGTGAGATGGCTGCAATATTAAGTGGATTGCAGGAAGGGGATGTGCTATTTGTTGATGAGATACATAGATTGAATCGACAGGTTGAGGAAGTTTTATATCCTGCAATGGAAGACTTTGTGATTGATGTTATGATTGGAAAGGGTGAATCGGCACGTTCAATTCGATTGAATCTTCCAAAATTCACTTTGGTTGGAGCAACCACAAGGGCAGGAATGTTGTCTGCACCTCTTCGTGACAGATTTGGTGTAGTAAGCCATATGGAATATTATACAGTTGATGAATTAAAACTTATAATAGAAAAATCAGCTAAGGTTTTAGATGTAAACATAGATGAAAGAGGAGCGTATGAACTTGCAAGACGTTCAAGGGGAACGCCAAGACTTGCTAATCGTTTACTTAAAAGGGTAAGAGATTTTGCTCAGGTTAAATATGAAGGTGATATCACATATGAAGTTGCTTCTTTTGCTCTTGATTTATTAGAAGTAGATAAACTCGGACTTGATAACAATGACAGAATGATATTAATGGCAATTATTGACAGATTTTCAGGAGGTCCTGTGGGACTTGATAACCTTGCGGCGGCGATTGGTGAGGATTCAGGAACCATAGAAGATGTATATGAACCATATCTGGTACAAAACGGATTTATTGAAAGAACTCCAAAGGGGCGTGTCGCTACGGAATTTGCTTATAAGCATTTTGGGATTTAATTTTTGTATGTTGCGTTTTAAGTCATAATAATATACAATATATTGTAGTGATATTTACTGGAGGAAACAATATGTCAGCCAAAACAAGTGCAGAAGTTGTAATCGATGGTAAAGTATATACTTTGAGTGGTTATGAAGGTGAGGAGTATTTACAAAAGGTTGCAGCTTATATTAATAATAAAATAAATGAATATGATTCGATGGAGGATTACAGACATCTTCCACATAATATGAAAGATACATTAATACAGCTTAATATTGCAGATGATTATTTCAAGGCAAAGTCCTTAATTGAGAAACTTGAGCAGGAGATTGAATTAAAAGACAAAGAAATTTATGATTTAAAGCATGATTTGATTTCCAATCAGGTGAAGATGGAGGCGGCTGAAGAGACTGCAAAGAAACTTGAAGCTGAAAATAGGGAGTTGTTATTGAATAAGACAAGATTAGAGGCAGCGTTGGAAGATTCCTTGTTAGAAGATAGCAAAAAGAATAAGGATTTAAATTAATAATTTAAATGCACTAGGGACAGATACTGATTGACTCTGTCCCTTAATTTAATTATTAGAATAAAGTTATTTGGGTTAAATTTCCTTAAAATGATTTAAAGGAGAATGTTTATGACAGGTAAAGAGTTTGAATTATTGGCTCCAGCAGGATCTTTTGAAATATTTAAAGCAGTTATCGAAGCAGGTGCTGATGCAGTTTATGTCGGAGGTGGCAGATTTGGTGCAAGGGCATATGCTAATAATTTTAGCGAGGAAGAGCTTCTTGAAGCCATTGACTATGCTCACGTTAGAGAACGTCAGGTGTATTTAACTGTTAATACACTTTTGAAAAATCAGGAAATAGAGAATGAACTGTATGAATATTTATTACCTTTTTATGAAAGAGGTTTAGATGCAGTTATAGTACAGGATTTTGGAGTTCTTCAATTCATTCATGAAAAATTTCCTTTGTTGCCAATTCACACAAGTACGCAGATGACAGTGACAAGTGTTGAGGGTGCAATGTTTTTGAAGCAGTATGGAGTAACAAGAATTGTGATGGCAAGAGAATTATCTCTTGAAGAAATGCGAAATATCCAAAGGGAAGCAGATATTGAGATAGAAGCATTTGTGCATGGTGCTATATGTTATTGTTATTCGGGACAATGTTTGTTTAGCAGTCTTCTTGGAGGTCGAAGCGGCAACAGAGGAAGATGCGCACAACCTTGCAGACTTCCTTATTCAGTGTTGGATGAGAATAACCGGGAAGTTTTAAAGGATACATACATTTTAAGCTTAAAGGATATGTGTGGAATAGATGATTTGGTGGAATTGCATGATGCAGGTGTGTATTCTTTAAAAATCGAAGGCAGAATGAAACAGGCAGAATATGCTGCCGGAGTTGTATCTTTGTATAGAAAATATATTGATAAGGTTTCAAAGGGAAAATTTAATAATTATAAAATATCTGAAACTGACAAAAGAAATATATATAATTTAGGCAACAGATGTGGTTTTACGGATGCATATTTTTCAAAACATAATGATTCGGAAATGATTACATATTCAAAGCCAAATTATTCAACAGGTGATGAAAATTATCATAAAATGATTAAAGAAAAATATGTTGGAGTTTCTACGAAAATTCCTATAAATGGATATTTGTCACTAATTAAGGGAGAAGAGGCAAAATTAAATGTATATTATCAAAATTATGCTGTTGAAGTAACTGGAGCAATAGTTGATAGTGCAAAAAACAGACCGCTTCTTAAAGATGATGTTCTGACAAGAATGTCAAAAACAGGGGATACTCCATTTGAATTTGAATATTTAGATGTAAATATGGACGATGATATTTTTGTTCCAAATGGAATTTTAAATAAGCTAAGACGTGATGCATTAGAGATGCTTAAAGCAGAAGTGTTAAGAAAATATAAAAGTGAATCAGTGCCAGCCGAGAATAAAAATATAGAATGTAGCAATACTGAAATAACCGGCATTTCAGTTTCAGTTGAAACAAAAGAACAATTAGAAGCCTGTCTTCCTTTTGCATTTATTAATAGAATATATATCGACTGGAATATGTATAAGAGAAATGAACTTCTTCGTATGCTACAGATTGATGCTAAAAAGATTGTTGAAAATGGCAAAGATGCATTTTTGATTCTGCCATCAATATGTAGAAAAAATACATCAGAGTTCCTTAAGAACATTGCTGATGATATAGCGAATATGGGATTTTCAGGTTTTGTTGTAAAAAATTATGAAGAATTATGGCTTGTTAAGCAGTATTTCCCAAATCATGTTGTTATTCTGGAACATAATATGTATACATACAATGACAGGGCGGTTAAAGCAATGAATGAGTATGGAGTTAATCTTAATACAATTCCATATGAATTAAATCGAAAAGAAATTCTAAAAAGGGATAATCGTAATAGTGAGATGGTGCTTTATGGTTTCTATGCGCTTATGACGAGTGCACAGTGTGTGCATAAAAATTCCGAAAAGTGTGATAAAAAATCCTGTGTTATGTATTTAAAAGACCGATACAAAAAATTATTCCCGGTAAAGAATAATTGTAATGAGTGCTATAACACAATTTACAATTCTCTTCCGGTTGCACTGTTTAATTATTATAAAGAATTAAAGGATAGTGGGATTTCAAATTTCAGATTATCCTTCACAATAGAAGAAAAAAGGGACGTTACAAAAGTGCTTAATATAATGGAATGTACATTAAGGGATGGTTTTTCCATGGATATGTTAAGTGACATTGGTGAATTTACTAATGGACATTATAAACGAGGAGTAGAGTAGTATGATTCATTTAATTGTTCAATTATCAAAATATTTAATGATGATTTTGTTTATGGTATATACTTTTGAATGTTTTCATGTGTTTAAATTCAAAGGAAATTTTCAAAAACAATTGGATATATACAACAGACAAAGAAAACTGATGTATATAATTCATTTTGATGGCTTTTTTGTATTATTAATTACTACTGGTAATTTTAACCTTATCGGTTTATATTTAATGCAGATTGTGCTGTTTGTAGGAATATATATGGTATATCATATGTTTTACAAGAATGCATCAGAACTGGTGCTTAATAATATGTGTATGTTGTTAAGCATTGGTATGATTATTCTTACCAGATTATCATATGAAAAGGCGATGAGACAGTTTTTGTTCATAACGGCAGGAAGCTGTATTGCCATGATAATTCCGTTAATATTGTCAAAAATGAGTTTGTTTAGAAAATTGAAATGGTTATATGCTGCTTTGGGAATTGTTGCATTATTATATGTTTTGATTGCAGGAGGGGTAAGTTACGGAGCAAAATTGTCAATATCCATTGGCGGATTTTCAATACAGCCTTCTGAATTTGTAAAAATTATATTTGTATTTTATATCGCATGTATGTTGTATAAGAATCAGGATATGCATACAGTTATTGTAACAAGTGCGGTTTCGGCGGTTTTTGTATTAATTCTTGTTGCATCAAAGGATTTAGGTGGGGCATTGTTATTCTTTTTCACTTATCTTGTGATGATATATGTTGCAACGAAAAAATGGTACTATTTTGCAGGCGGAATCGGTCTTTTAGCTTTGGCGGCTATGGTTGGATATAAACTTTTTTCCCATGTGCAGACCCGAGTTATGGCATGGAAGGATCCGTTAAGTCTTATCGATAGTGGTGGATATCAGGTCAGTCAGTCGCTGTTTGCCATTGGAACAGGCGGATGGTTTGGTATGGGATTAAATCAGGGCATGCCAGAGAAGATTCCGGTTGTTGAAAAGGATATTATCTTTTCTGCCATATCAGAAGAAATGGGTGGATTTTTTGCACTTTGCCTTATAATGGTGTGTGTCAGTTGCTTTTTAATGATATTTAATGTATCAATGCAAATGAGAGATGAGTTTTATAAACTTGTAGCATTAGGACTTGGAAGCACATATGCACTTCAGGTTTTTCTGACAATTGGAGGTGTCACAAAATTTATCCCTTCAACAGGTGTTACATTACCTTTGATAAGTTATGGAGGCAGTTCATTGTTGTCTACAATGATTTTATTCGGTATTATTCAGGGATTATATATTATACAGTATGAGCAGAAAGAGTATCGTAAAATCAAAAAGAATTTGAAAGGAAACCAAAATGAAGATGGCAAATAAAAATGTAAATTCTAGAAATAAAAATAGAAATAAAGAATATTCGGTTATTACATATTTTTTCTTTGCTTTGTTTGTGGCTCTCATGGTATATTTTGCATACTTTCAAATTGTAAAAAGTGAGGAATTTATTAACAGTCCATATAATTCTTTGCAGGATTTATTCTCTAAGAGAGTTGTGAGAGGAAAAATTGTAAGTAGTGATGGTGAGGTTCTGGCAGAAACCAAGGTTGATTCTAATGGAAATGAGACAAGAAGTTATCCTAAGGGAAGGGTATATTCCCATGTTGTCGGATACTCCATAAAGGGAAAATCGGGTTTGGAAAATACGGCAAATTTCAATTTGCTAAGGTCACACCAATTTGTGCTTGAACAGATTGCCAATGATATTAGTGACAAAAAGAATATAGGCGACAATGTTGTGACCACATTGGATAACAGATTGCAAAATGTAGCATATAGTGCACTAGGGGATTACGATGGGGCTGCGATTGTTATGCAGCCATCCACAGGAAAAATTCTTGCAATGGTATCGAAGCCGGATTATGATCCAAATACTCTTTCGCAGAATTGGGAAACTGTAAGTGGTGAAGGCAGTACAGCCCTTTTAAACAGGGCAACTCAGGGAAAATATACACCTGGTTCGGTTTTTAAGATTTTTACTGCGTTGGAATATTATAAGGAACATCCAAACGATTATGAAGATTATAGCTATACCTGCACAGGTTCTATTACAAATGAAGGACATACGATTAGATGTGCAGGCAATGAAGTTCATGGGACAGTTAATCTGGCACAGTCATTTGCTGAATCGTGCAATGGTTCTTTCTCAAATATCGGATTAGAGATTAATAACAATAAATTAAATGAGTTATGCAATTCCATGTTGTTTAATAAAAGTTTGCCTGTTGGATTTGAATCCACAAAAAGTACTTTTTCTTTGTCAAAAAGTGATGCAGATGCTTTAACTATGCAGACTTGTATAGGACAGGGAAATACTCTTGTTTCTCCTTTACACATGGTTATGGTATCCAGTGCAATATGTAACAATGGAGTTCTCATGAGACCATATTTGGTGGACCATGTGGAATCTCACACAGGAAATATTGTAGAGGAATATACACCTAAGCAGTATGGTTCTCTTATTACCAAAGGTGAAAGCAAATTTTTGCAAGGATTAATGCGTGATGTTGTAACAGAAGGAACCGGAAGTAAGCTGGCAGGTCAATCATATGACGCATATGGAAAAACCGGTACGGCACAGATTTCTGATGTTTCTGATACCACAAACGCATGGTTTGTAGGCTATGCAAAAAAGAAAGGGTATGAAGATATTGCAATAGCTGTTGTAGTAGAAAAGTCAGGAACCGGTAGTGGCTATGCAGTTCCTGTTGCTAAAGCGGTTTTTGATACATATTTTAATTAAAATATGTATAATTTTGAAAAGTTGCGAAGAATAAGAAAGTAGGATATACTTATTTACAAATCAACTTTTGGAGGGCGTATAATGATTGAGGCAATCAGCTGTGGCGGAGTAGTAATTTTTCGAGGAAAAATACTTTTATTATATAAGAATTATAAAAACAAATATGAAGGCTGGGTATTGCCAAAGGGTACAGTTGAGCCTGGGGAAAATTATAAAGAAACTGCGATTCGGGAAGTCAGGGAAGAAACAGGCGCTACAGCCTCAATAATAGAATATATCGGGAACAGCCATTATACTTTTACTGTTCCCGAAGATACTATTGAAAAAGAAGTGCATTGGTATCTGATGAGGGGTGAAAGTTATTATAGCAAACCACAAAGGGAAGAATACTTTACAGATTCCGGATATTATAAATTCCATGAAGCTTATCATCTGTTAAAATTTTCAAATGAAAAACAAATTCTTGAGAAAGCATATTTAGAATATTTAGAATTAAAAAGAAGTAATCTTTGGAATGATAATCATAAGTATTACTAGGCAGTTATTTAGACTGCTTTTTTGAGGTTATAAAATGAGATGGTATCGTGATTTATATGTTAGTAAAACTATAGAGAAAAAAGTCGGCATAATAAAGTGGAAAATTAATCATAACGTTGGAATGATAGATATATATGTAATAGCACTGGCGTCCAATAAGGATAATCTGTTTGATATTATTCCCTCGAGAGAACTGCTGCAAAAAGGATATCCAAAGAAAAATATGTATATAATAGGATTAGCAGATGGAAGAGAGGATGCCTTTTGTTTAATTGCAAAAATTGTTGATGAAATGTATCAAAAAACGGGAGAGTTTAAGGTTGAAAGTTATTTTAGTTAAGAAAAAGGAGAGAATGTAATAATGATACTGATTTCGATTCTGCAAATTATTATAAAGATAATTCTTGTTCTACTCCTTGTGCTGGTATGCTTATCTTTGCTTCTTCTATTTGCGCCTATAGGCTATAAAATTAATGGTAAAGTGCATGAAAGTGAATACGATTACGAATTTGGAATCAGGTGGCTGCTTGGACTGGTAAATTTCAATATCAGATATAATAATGAGGATTTTTGTACGAATTATCGATTTTTCTGGAAAAATAGCAAGGATGATTCTGAGGAAGATTCAGATGAAGATAGTGTTGAAAAAGATAATGAAGCAGCGGAGTCACTTTTGGATGATGAAGAAGTTAAAGAAAATTCAAATCACAGTGAAGATGACAATGCAAAAGAGTCAGGCAAAGCAAATAAATCTGACGATTTAGAAGATAGGCAAGTTACAGATAACGAAGATAAATCAGGTTCAGATGAAAATTGCAAAAAGAAATCATCTGACGAAGGAAAAAATAATAAAACCAAGCATAAAAAGAAAAACAAAGTAAAAAGAGAAAAAAGAAAATTGAAATGGCCTGAAAAAATCAATACAATAAAAAATGACGAAAGCTGTATCAGGGCATTAAAGAAGCTAAAAGTGGATTTTGTGAGATTTATGAAGATAATCTCGCCTAAAAAAATAGCTATGGATATAAAATATTCTTTGGAAGAACCACAGTTAACAGGAATGTCACTTGGAATATTATCCTTGTTACCTTTTTTATATAAAAAGACAGTTCATATATATCCTGATTTTCAATCAGATAAAATGTATCTGGAGGGAGAATTTTATTTAAAGGGGATGACATATCCGATAAAGCTAATAGGGATTTTATGTCGTGTGGTTATTGATAACGACTATAGAAAATTATATAATGAATTAAAGTAGGTAATTGCGAAACAAGTTCGCAATCTTGATACAACACAAGGAAGAGTTTGTGTCAATGCATAAATTCCTAGATGAAGCGAGTTCTTTAGTTTTTAGGCGCACTTCAATAAACCTCATATGGTTATGAAGTTGGTAATA
>JAXJWH010000083.1:0-3640 GCA_036308125.1 Agathobacter sp. | reverse complement strand
GTGTAAAAGGATCTGCTCTTCATGAAATGTTAAGCGGCTTGCTGTTTTTCCAGCTTCTTCAAGTGGAATTTATGAAGGTTAAATCCACAAGCGATGAGCATAATCTCCAATTTTGCCTTTGATGTAAACGTGAGAAGCGATTTCCGTAGATGCAGATCGGTACGGAACGGTCGTCAGATAGCCGGACTGGGTAAACTGAAACATAGCCACAAAAACCGCTGCGAGTATAAGCAATAATGTGATAACCAGTAAGACTCTCTTTTTCTTTGCTCTCATATCTTCATACCCCGCTAAACCGAATCTACATCAGCAAGGTATTGATTACAGCCATATCGTCATTCTGTTTTCGGATTTCCTTTAATTCCTCTTCCGTGAATTGTTTTTTCAGTTTTCCCCTGCACACAGGACATTTCTTTTCCGACAGATCACATTTTTCCCCGCAGTCTTTACAGATCTTATACATAAACATTTTCCTCCCGGGGGGTTATCCGCCTATCAAGAAAAGCAGAAACCAGATTCCAAATGCAACTGCAGCGGCAGCAGCCAAAGCAATCAAGAAAAGGAATGGCTTTGGCAAGCTGCTTTCCCTGTATCCACGCTTGAATTTATACAGCAATCCTGAAGCATGGAAGAAAACCATCACCACCGATACATATACAAATACCTGGCAGTAAAGAAAAACGGCTTCAGTCAGCTGGCTGGAAGAACGGATACCCAATAGTTCGAGAATCATCAGCACAACCAGCGCGCAGACGCCCAGCAGGCTTTCCGTCTTGATGTTTTTTAGAATCGTTGTTTTTTCCGATTCTGCATAGTCAGACATTCTACTGGCGACTTCTTTTGCTTCTTCATTCATTTTCTCGCTTTTCCTTTCTCCATCAATTAATTCTCGCAAATCAACTTCATAATAATCTGCCATTTCAATAAGAATATCTACATCTGGAAGATTGCTACCCGTTTCCCATCTTGATACAGACCTACGAGATACATTAAACTGTTCTGCAAGTTGTTCTTGCGTAAGCCCCTTTTCTTTACGGAGTTCCTTTAGAAATCCTCCGATTTTAATCTGATTCATCAGTCTTTGACCTCCTTTCAAGAACATCTTACATATAGAGTCAAAAAAATAACAGGACACAGAGCGAGCAAAGCCCTATTTTTTCAAATGAGACACCTTTGTCTCATCTCACTTTCTATCACCAAACTTCAAATTGAACAAAATCGCTGCGCGATGGCCTGCCAAGGCTGTGACGCAATTTTTTCAACTTTTTCTAAAAAAGGCAGTGACAGGATTGTCCCAAGATAGTATTGTTAAAGTACCACCAATAACAAACTTCAAACGCGGGCTTAGTCCCAACACTGCCTATGAAAAGAATATCATCTTTAGGCTGCTTACACAAGCAGTTTTATTTTGCAAATGCACCACCGTAGAGATTATGTAACATTTAACATTTCATTTATTTTACGGAGGTCATTTATGTACGAAGAATATATTAAACAATTACATATTGAAGCAAAGCTTCGCAATCTTGCAGATAGTTCAATCAAAACTTATACAGATTTTATACTACGTTTCCTTGAATATACAGGAAAAGATCCTCAGGATATTTCAGCTCAGGACGTAAGAGATTTCCTTCTTTTCAAACAGGAAACCATTGCAGCCACAACACTTAATCACTATAATTCTGCCATTCATTTCTTTTTCCGCAGAGTTTTACATAAACCTTGGGATGATGATCTCATTCCACGTATGAAAGAGGACTATCATCTTCCAACCATTCTGTCCTTGGAAGAAATTAATTACCTGCTTGAATATGTGGATGATATCAAATACAAAGCAATATTTTCCTTGTTGTATGGTTCCGGTCTTCGCGTTTCGGAAGCCGTATACTTAGATTATTGTGATATTTCCAGAACAAATATGACGGTTCATGTACGGAAATCAAAATCTCGTATTGACAGGTATACCATACTTTCTCAGAAATCGTTGGATATCCTGACAGAATACTGGTTTGCCTATAATAAACCTATGGACGCTTTATTTGTTCAGAAAAACAAGCCACATAACCGCATTACCCAGTCTGCGGTTCAACAGTACCTTAGAAACACATGTAAAAAAGCTGGCTTTACAAAACATATCTCACCACATACTTTGCGCCATGCTTTTGCGACGCATTTGTTAGAAAATGGTGTAGAGTTTCGATATATCCAGACACTCCTTGGACATCGTGACCCAAAATCCACTGAGGTATACCTTCATTTAAGCAATAAAACGGTTCTTGGCATCACCAGTCCTTTTGACAGGGAAGCAGGTGATATCCATGGATAAACCAACTGTACAGGATATATTTCATCGTTTTTACCCAAAATATCTGGACAAATATACACCTTCGTCGCAACAGGCTAAGGTTGCTCATTGCATTATTAACTGTAAAACCGGAGCTTACGGCGCCAATGTCAGCATATGCGAAGATTGCGGTCAGCCGGAGATTCATTATAATTCCTGCCGTAACAGATGCTGTCCTATGTGTCAGGCTCTTCCGAAAGAAAAATGGATGGATAAGCGTCGCGAAGATGTTCTGGATGCTCCATATTTTCATGTGGTATTTACTGTTCCACAGGAATTAAACCCACTCATATATAGCAATCAGCAGGTATTATATGATGCATTATACCACTCTGTATCAGCTACCATAAACGAACTTACAACTGATAGCAGACACCTTGGTGCCAAGGTTGGATATATCTGTGTTCTGCATACTTGGGGCTCTGAAATGAACTACCACCCTCACATACATGTCATACTTCTTGGCGGTGGTCTTTCATCAAAGAACGAGTGGCGTGATAAAGGTGAAGATTTCTTCCTGCCTGTAAAAGTGCTATCTAAAATGTTTCGCAGTAAATATATGGACGAACTTAAAACTCTACATAAAGATAATAAGCTCGAATTTCATGGGAGCAGCGAAAAATACCGCAACCACTATACTTTCAAAGAACTTCTGAATACCTGCTATGATAAAGAATGGATTCCTCATTGCAAGAAAACCTTTAATGGTGCACAGTCCGTTATAAACTATTTGGGGAAATACACGCATCGTATCGCCATCAGCAACCACCGAATCATACGAATGGATGAAGATACCGTTACTTACTATGTAAAAGATTATCGCGAAGAAGGTAAGTGGAAGGAGCTTACAATACCCGGTGTAGAGTTTGTAAGAAGATTTCTTATGCACGTTCCACCAAAACGTTTTGTAAGAATCAGGCATTACGGTTTACTTTGCACCCGTAGTAAAAACAAGCACTTAACCTTATGCCGAAACCTTCTGGGATGTAAGAAATACATATCCATACTGAAAAACATGGAAACACCTCAAATCCTTGAAACACTATATGGTATAAAGATTTCTGTTTGTAAATGTTGTGGCGGACATCTTGGCAAACCACAGCAACGTATGCGGTTACAAATTTAAAAGATGTATTTTAATATCAAAAATTCAGTCTCAGCAATGAGGCTTGTTTGCTATGCCATAATTTAAACAAACCTCCTAGTATGAAATCAATTCGCATTCATCTTTACCAAGGAAAGCAAGAATTGATACTCCATACACAATGGCTCCACGGACGCGACTTTGTTCAATTC
>JAXJWH010000082.1:0-2449 GCA_036308125.1 Agathobacter sp. | reverse complement strand
TTGCTGCAATTATTTTTGGAGTTATTGTTTTGATTGATGTTATTTCTATGATTGTTTATGTTAGTTTGTATGGTTTTCCACAGTAAGGTGAAAATTCTTTAGGTTACAATCAATAGCGGCGTAAACGAAAAAGCAGTCTTAAATTATAGTAAAACTGCCCTTTCGTTTGCGCCGCGTTTGATTTTGCCAAAGTGAACAAAGTAAGCGTCCGTGTAGCCGATATGTATGGACTTTCAATCCTTACTCTTTTATCATAATGAGAAGAAGTTCTGGTTATGATAGTTGTGTTACAAATTGATTTCGTAAAATCATGGCACGACAAATAGACCTCATTAAAGAGGTTTTTGTAAAAGTATAAAATCTATTTTTAAATTCGAAGAGGTATTCGTTGTTGTGGTTTCCCCAGATGACCACCACAGCATTTACAGACAGTAACCTTGATACCATAGAGTGTTTCCAGCATCTGTGGTGCTTCCATATCTTTTAGCCTTGACAGATACTGCTTACAGCCAAGGAGATTCCGACATAATGTCAGATGCTGAGTCTTACTTCGTGTACATAGTAATCCGTAGTGTCTGATTCTTACAAAGCGCTTTGGTGGCACATGCATAAGAAACCTGCGGATAAATTCAATTCCGGAAATGGTATATTCTTTCCATTTGCCTTCTTCACGATAATCCTTCACATAGTAAGTAACAGTATTTTCGTCCATGCGAATGATACGATGATTGCTGATGGCAATTCTATGTGTATACTTACCGAGATAATTAATGACAGACTGTGCACCATTGAAGGTTTTCTTGCAATGAGGAATCCAGTTTTTTTCATAACAGGTATTCAGCAATTCTTTGAAAGCATAATGATTGCGATATTTTTCACTACTTCCATGAAACTGAAGCTTCTTCTCATTCCACAAGCGTTTGAGCTCATCCATATATTTACCACGAAACAGCTTTGACAAAATCTTTACCGGAAGGAAGAATTCTTCACCTTTATCACGCCACTGATTTTTAGCAGTCAGGCCACCGCCAAGCAGGATAACATGAATATGAGGATGATAATTCATTTCGGATCCCCAGGTGTGTAACACACAAATATATCCCACCCTTGCACCGAGATGCTTTGTATCGGCTGTTAACTCATTGATAGTTGCAGAAACAGAATGATACAGTGCATCATACAGAAGTTGCTGGTTGCTGTAGATTAAAGAGTTTAATTCCTGTGGGACTGTAAATACCACATGGAAGTAAGGAGCTTCGAGAACATCTTCACGACGTTTATCCATCCATTTTTCTTTTGGGAGCGCCTGGCACATGGGACAGCATCTGTTACGACAGGAATTATAGTGAATCTGTGGATGTCCACAGTCTTCACAGAATTGTACGTTAGCACCATAAGCTCCGGTTTTGCAATTGATAATACAATGAGCCACCTTTGCTTGCTGAGGAGAAGGAGAATACTGCTCTAAATAGAGTGGATAAAACCGGTGAAATATATCCTGTACTGTAGGATTAACCATTTATTTCACCAGCTCTCTTATCAAAAGGGCTCTGAACACCTAATAATGCCTTGTTGCTAACATGAAGATAGATTTCAGTGGACTTAGGGGAACGATGTCCTAACAAGGTTTGAATATATCTTATATCAACACCATCTTCCAAAAGATGAGTTGCATAGCTGTGTCGCAGAGAATGCATGCGTATACTGTGAGGAAGGCCGGCAATCTTTAAAGACTTTTTGAAAACAAGTCTTGGACCGGAAGTTGTGAGATATTCACCAGTCCACTTGTTGGGAAAAAGAATTCCGGTAGGTCTTCCACAAGTGAACCAATATTCAGTAAGAATATCGAGAGCTCTCTTGGACAATAGTGCATAACGAGCTGTATGAGTTTTAGAGTCTCGTATATAAATCTGCATATTTTTTCTTGAAATATCTTCATAGTGCAAATGTAATACTTCTGAAATGCGTAAGCCGGAGGAATACATGATTGCAAAAATAGCTTTGTATTTTAAATCTTCCGTTGCATTTAAAAGTTTCTCAACATCATGAAAAGAAAGAACTTCCGGAACAGCATAATCGTTAATGGCTCGAGGTACTAAGTTATCATCCCATAGCTTACCTAAGACACGTTTATAAAAAAATACAAGCGAACCATTGTTATTGTTAAGTGTAGAAGCTTTGTCTCCTTTGCCTTGTAAATGGAGAAGATAATTTCTGGCATCTTCGCAAGTCAGTTCTTCGGGATTTTTTTTGATGTAATTCAAAAAACGAGAAACATTTTTCTGGTAAAGAGTAATAGTTTTAGGCTTAAGATTTCTAAGCTTTCCGACATCTTCGATTTTATTAATATATGATTCGTACATAAAAAACCTCCATGAAATAAAAGTAGTAATAATAACAGTAACTACCTATCATGGAGGCGCATTTGCAAAATAAAACTGCTTGTGAA
>JAXJWH010000081.1:0-9550 GCA_036308125.1 Agathobacter sp. | reverse complement strand
TGTCAAATTTTGGATACGAACAATAGGCAAACCGCTTTCGCTCCATTCTTCTGGTTTAAAAGCTGAACCATTGACAAATGTTGCTAACTCACCTAATTTGACTTTCTTTGCATCACCAAACATCTCGATAAATTGCGATTTCACCATTTCTTGGGTAGCAACGAGAAGTTTCTTATAAGACTCTTTTAAACGATATGCAGCCCAAAGTTTATCGGCTAATATGCGTTGCTCATCAATTGGAGGTAGGTCGAATTCTTGTATTCGTAAATCCTTCCAATTTATTGTTGGAGATAATCCACCTACAGATATACGAACAGCTCGTTCCATAAATTGGTCAGAACTAATAAAGAAAGGGAAGAATTTTTTATCTATAATTTCCTCATTAGGTCGAAGAACCATTCCATGGGCAGAGAATATGCCGTCAAATGGGGCTATACCTACTTTTCGCTGATATGCACGACGTTTTCCAAATAAAACATCTCCCTTTTTCATCAAAAGTTTTTCGCCCGTAGGAGCAGCATCAGCCCCCCACCTTGTGACATATAGACAATCGCTATCAAGGTGTTCCAAACCGATATAAGTGTCTTTATCCTCTTCGGTTGGTTTCTTTTTTGCTGTGCTATTAATAGCTATATCTTCAAATTTATATTGCATCGTCTATTAAACTAAGTAAGTTATCCATTTCACTCCTCATCACGATAGAGCTATTATTCCATCGACTATAAGCATCTTCAAAATCTAATATTTCGTTTGAGATTACATCATTGATAAAGACATACTTTTGGATTGATAAGTCGAAGCCATTTTTCTTGATTTCGTCTAGGTCTACTACACGCTTAAATGTTTCAATATCATCATTTGAATGATATGCATTTAAAATCTTATCAATATGATGCTTTTCCAAATAGCTTTCTGCATTTTTGCGAGTTACCTCATTCTTGGCGTTTACGAAGATGATTTTATTATTCAAATCAACCCGTTTATCATTGTTACAAATAATGATACATGCCTCCATTGGTGCATTATAGAATAAATTAGGGCCTAACCCTATTATTGCTTCTATCTTGTCTGATAACACCAAATTTGTTCGAACATTAGTTTCCTCCTTTCTAAACAAAATACCATGAGGTAATAAAATAGCACAACGTCCATTTTGTTCATTCATAGAGCAAACTATATGTTGTATAAATGCATAATCAGCCCTTCCTTGAGGTGGTGTTCCATATTTATTACGTCCCCATTTATCATTTTCAAATGAAGTCCGGTTCCACTCACTTATACTGTATGGTGGATTTGCCAATACCACATCAAACTTACGCAACCTACTTCCATCAACAAATGCAGGATGTGCTAAAGTATCTTCACGAACAATTGAAAAGTCTTCCACTCCATTCAGATAAAGGTTCATTCGTGCTATGGCACTGGTAAGTGCATTAATCTCTTGACCGAACACCTTTACACCTTGCCAAGGTTCGCCCTTCTTGCGAAGAAAATCAAGACATTTTACAAGCATGCCACCTGAACCGCAGGTAGGGTCATAGATACTTTCACCTGGACGTGGCTGAAGTATCTCTGCCATCAAATCTACTACAGTACGATTGGTGTAAAACTCCTGTGCAGTATTACCAGCATCGTCGGCAAACTTACCTACTAGATACTCGTATGCCTGTCCCATTTCGTCTGCGGGGCATGCTTTAAGTGATAAATTATATCGTGAAAAATCTTCTATCAATGAGGTAATGATATGGTCGGGCATCTTTGCCTTATTTGTCCATCCATCTTTAGGTCCAAAGATACCCTCCAAACCTCCAATTACACGACCA
The DNA here is from genome assembly GCA_036308125.1 of Agathobacter sp. Taxonomy (GTDB): domain Bacteria; phylum Bacillota; class Clostridia; order Lachnospirales; family Lachnospiraceae; genus Roseburia. Next base: position 7,727 of record JAXJWH010000081.1, on the reverse strand, counting down.
TCAGAATGCTCGCCTGGATTGGCCTGTTCAATAGCAATAAAGGCTTCAACCAAGCGCTGACCAACATTCTCTGTACACTCACGTACATCACGCCAATGGGCACCATCAGGAATACGAATTACCAATTCTTGGGCTTGTGCATTGGCATACTCTATACCTCCTTCGCAAACATAGCTTTCAAATTGCTCATCGTACACATCAGAAATTCGCTTGAAAAACAGCAAAGGGAAGATGTATTCCTTATAACCGGCTGCATCAATCTGACCACGAAGGCGTGTTGCCGCTCCCCATAGGAACGATTTCAAGTCTTCCAATGAAATAGGCTCATCGGGATTTCTATAATTTTTTACAGGTTGTTCCATAGGGTTATAAATTTATTAGTTTTCTAAATTCCTCTTCACATCTCATTACCTCCTCGTATGCCGCCTTGAACTCAGCAAGAATTTCTGTATATGGACGGATTTCCTCTTTGTGATATTCCACGTATTTATTAGGTGAAAGGTCATAATCCTTAGCTGCAATATCATCGAGAGTTACAACTTTAGAGAAGTCTTCTACATCCTCATAATTGGTGTACAGTTCGTAAAGACGGTCTACATTTTCTGGAGATAATATATTCTGTGCACGCTTTACGGTGAGAATCTTTGTTCCATCAATCATCAGCACCCGCGCACTATGTGCAGCCGGTTTCAAACGACGTAATATCAAGAAACAGGGAGAAAGGCCTGTACCATAGAAGAGTTTGTCACCCAAGGTTACTACGGCTTCAACAAGGTCACTCTTTACCAACTTTTCACGTATGCGTCCCTCTTCATTACCTCGAAACAATACACCTTGAGGCATCACCACCGCCATGCGGCCATTGCCCGATGCCATACTTTTCACCATGTGCTGAATCCAAGCATAGTCTCCACACGAATCACTGGGAGTACCCCAAACATTGCGGCCATACTTATCTGATGACCATTCTACAGAACCCCATTTCTCAAGTGAGAAGGGAGGGTTAGCAATAACACAATCAAATTTAGCAATTTCTCCATTCTGCAAAATCTTAGGTGAACGAAGTGTGTCGCCTTGCATGATATTAAAGTCACTGGCACCATGCAAAAACAGATTCATTTTGGCAATGGCTGAGTTGACAACATTCTTCTCTTGTCCGAATATGCTTCCACAACAAAGACTTGAATGATTCATGTGCTGTACCGCCTCTATCAGCATACCGCCACTACCACATGCTGGGTCATAGACAGTTTCACCTGGTTTCGGGTCGAGAATGCGTACAAGCAAACTTACAACCGAACGAGGCGTATAGAACTCTCCAGCTTGAGCCTTACTGTCATCGGCAAATTTCTTCAGCAATATTTCATATGCATCACCCATTAAATCAGCTGGGTAATCATTGTTGCCCAATCGACGAGTGGATAGATGTTCTATCAGATCACGAATCTTACCATCAGAAAGGTTTTTCTTATCGGTCCATTTCTGTGCGCTAAACATCGACAATACGCCATATAGTGTGTCCGGATTAGCCAACTCTATACCTCGCATTGCACCAACAATTGCAGCACCGAGATTCTCGGAACGGTCTCTAACATCAGACCAATGGCAACCATCTGGAATAACAAATCTATGCTGTTCTGGCAAAGATGCATACTCCTCATCACCACCACTTTCTTCGAGTGCGGTTTGAGTCTCCTCGTCATATACATCAGATATACGCTTAAAATAGAGGATTGGTGTTATATAATCTTTGAAGTTATCTTGACTCACAGGGCCACGCAATATGTTGCATGCCTCAAACAGGAAGTTGTACAGATTCTGTACGCCTTCCATTTTAAGGGTTTTCTCGTCTTTGAGAGCCAGAGATTCTTCCGCTTTATTTTTCTTTTTAGCCATTTAGTAAATTCTTATTTTGCTGCATTTTCAAAACGGATAAGTTCAGACATATCCACTTCTAATAATTGGGCTATTCTAATAAACGTCTTCAAATCTGGTTGACAAGTGTTTGTACACCATTTTGAAACCGTACCTTGGTCTTTTCCTAATTGTTCGGCCAACCATTTATTGGTTCGTTTCTTTTCAACCAATACAACTTTTAACCTATTTAAATCTTCATTTTGCATACGCTAATCTGTTTTTCCCATACAAATGTACTGCTTTTATTTTAAAAGCAATCATTGTCCTCAAGTTTTTATTAACATTCTCTATTTATTGAGTCTATTTCAATCCTTAAAAGATGTAGATTTAAAAGTTTTACTAATAAAAAAGCCCGATATATGATTTATCGGGCTTCCTAATTTGCTTTATACGTAAGTGGGTATTTCATCTTCATATCATACATGATATTAATAGCGTATTCTTTCATGTAAGGTTTGTTAAAACACATTGCAAGCCTACACTTGCTGTTTGAATATTGTACATTCATTTTTCATATCTTGAATAAGATCTGCAACTTCTCTATACATTGGCGTATTTTTTTGCAACAAGCAATTCGTAATTTCTATGTTTGCATAAAGTTTAACTTTATTATAAAGATCCTCCATTTGATCCATAGAACCCGAATTAAATGCATTACTGATTGCATTGATTAGTGCTTTATTATAAACATCAATGTCTTGCTGTTCTAATGCGGGGAAATTCACATCCTCATCAATCATGGAATGCACATCCTCTAAACCAGTTGGCATCATTCCAAAGCCAATGGATGGATACAGATTATAAGTTTCGCAAAATTCTGACGACCTACATGACAACAAAAAGATTCTTTTATCCTTAAGAATAGAAATATTCTCTTTGTGAATGATATTTGTTTTATCCCCATTAAATGGAGTGCCCATAAGAGAATATGATGTACCATGTCCAAGAAAGACAACGACTTTTGCCTTGTCAATTGCTTCTATGACTAGCTCTATATTGTCATTGGTGTCAACATGAAGCCCCTTAAACCCCAATGAACATAATTTATCGTATAAAGGGAGAAGGAAATCTGTTGTTTCATCCTTAGGGTATATACAAACCATATTAACTGTTAATTTTTATAAGATAGGCAACCGCCTGCTCAATTAGCTCTTGAGTCCAAATGTATGTTCTTTTATCAGACGAATTCTCTATCATATCCGCTATTTCTCCGAGCGTTTTACCAGATAACTTAGGGTAACAAGATTTAAATTCCATATCGCTATACATTCTTAATTGTTGCAGAAAATAATCTTGTACCGTTGGATCTTCATCTCGTTTAATCAATTGGACAGCCTTAGAGATATAATCATCTCTTTTTATGTAATCAACTATTTCATATTCCATAAGTGACTTCACTGCTTTAATTACATCTTCTTCATTTGCGCTATTTAAAGACTTACCAACGACATTACGTACGACATCTTCTAAATTACCTGAGTACATTACAATTTTAATACTCTTTCTAAGTTCTTTTAGAATCCGAACAACTGACAATCCGTTTATAAAATCCTCTGATAGGTTAAAATCGGTAAAAGCCCATGCTATGGATTTTCCTTTTATTGCTTCGCCAATAGCATGTTTTAACTTATTTATATCTAGATGTTCCGAATCTTCTGCTTTATAGGCAGAATTTGTAGTCCTTATGTCGATAACGTCAAGATTGCAATGACCTTTGACTTGCATCTTGAGACTTCTTACATTAACTTTTTGATCATTATCATCAATAATTAGTATACATTTATCCATAATTATTCAAATGTTAGTCTAAAGGTTGCACCTTTCATATTATTTAAACCATTACCTAAAAACTCAACAGAACCATTCAACTTATCACGCATAGCCGACTGTACTGTATTCAAACCTATTCCAGAACCACCTTGTCTGTCGGTAATACCAATCTCAAAGATTGAATCCGGTGTAAACTTTTCAAGATCAACTCCTTTACCATTGTCCGAGAAATCAAGTAACAACTTTCTTCCATCAGCTGTAAAGGTAAGTTGTATTGCATCTGCTTCGGCTTTTTTGGAATTACTTACTAAATTCTGCAAAACGATAGTCCATTCTAAAATCTGAACCTTTTTAAAAACTTCCGTTTTCAAATTGTTGATGAATGAAATATTTATTGAATTCCCAAGAATGCCAAGGAATTCTTTTGTATATTCATAGATGTTCAATTCGATAGAATCCCTAAGTATTGATACGTCCGCTTTTGTGATAAGACTACTAAGCATGTGAATTCGCTCCACATTAAACTCTATGTCTTTTATCGTATTTAAAAGTTCAGTCTTATCTACAATATCTTCTGATGCAAGAATCTTTAATATTTTAACCAAACTATCAAGTTCTGTAGATGATATCAATACTGTATGCATTATATCATCAACTTCTTTAGATGTGTCACGATGGGACTCCAGATACAGATTCTGTTGTTTTTTTACTTCAAGTTCCTTCTCTACTTTTTCTTTAGCCTCTCTAGCAATCCTTGCTTCTCGTTCTGCTTTTATCTTTGCTTTTCGTTCTGCCTCAGCTATCTTTTCTGCAGCCTTTTTCTGCTTGCGCATATCGGCAAGTTGTTTTTCGAAAAAGGTTATATTTGCAGCTAAAGATTGGTCTGATGTTTTTTCTGCAACCTCTTTTAATGATTCTACAAAATCAGTCTGTAAAACATCAGCATAGGTCATGTCAGATAACACATCTGCCAGATTCGAGTTATAGTACTTAACGACAATGTTTTTATCATTTACCAAGTTCTTTATCAGCTGCAAGAAGTCAACTTTACTACCAATGTTCTGGTAAAGACTATCAGACGAATCTGAATGTTTATCTATGTTCTGAAGCATTTCTCTTGCCTTTAAAGCCAGATCTTGAGATTTAAAATACTCATTACGCAAAAAACCTTCACCCCACAATACGCCCGCTACGTATCTTTCCAAACGTCGATGAATTGTTGAGAAATATTCCATCAGTTGTTTTGCGGCATCTGTCATAATGAGACCGCCATCACGACTCGATACTTCTTTGAATGCACTAACATCTGTAGTCTCCACATCCACACGTCCAAATAAATCGCGTGTTCCTAGGAAACGATTGTAACCTTGTTGAGCTCTTTGATCGAGTTTCCAACTGTCGTCTCCTGGTTCACCATATGGCCAAACTCTGAAACCATTTCTGAACAACATTACATTGCCATATTTTACCGGCGGAACACCCATACGATGAGAGAATGTCTTTTTTGCAGACTGATTAAGGAAATACAAGTTTATTGTTACATCCTCCAACTTATCGAATGTATTAATTTCTTGTATCTCATACATGAATTCTCCTCGATCATGCAATTTGGTTGTAATGACGCCATTTATAAGCCTACTTTCGATTAATGTAGTCTTGATGTTCAAAACATCTGCAATGGTATTTTGAATAACACCATTTACTATACTATTTCTTATCTGAGCGATTTTCTCTTCAGTTATACTTTCATCGAACGCTTCTATTTGCGCCTGTTTCTTAAGGTCTTCTTCTTCAAATGCTCTTGCTTTTATTTCAATACTAAAGTCTTCTGATCCAGAAAACGGATTAATCATTTTTTCGAGAGACTTCTTCAAGTCTGTGATTCGTTCTCTTGTCCATTCAGGAGTTTCTGGTCTGAAACCTGTGATTTTAAGTTCGGTTCCTATAGTGCTTCCTCCAGGAAAGATATAGTCTTCTGTACGCGATTCATGTTCAATAGGGATTTTGTCAAACTCCTTCTTAAGTGACTTTTCAAACTTATTCCAATCTACATGAATGATTTCGACAGTATTAGAATCCTCGGACTTTGTAGTTAACCATACTTCACTTCCAAGTCGATCGCACGATATGCGACCAATACCTTTAGCTCCAGCAAAGTTTCGCTTAAATTTACTACGATAAGAAGCATCTTCTGTACCATCACTTTTTGCTGAATAGCCTACAAACAACCATTTGTTTTGCAGATCATTAAGGCTCATACCCTTGCCATTGTCTGCAATAATGATTGAATCCTTCTCAAAAGTTATAATCACCCTTGTGGCATGAGCATCATACGAGTTCTTTACAAGTTCCAAAATCGCAATATTGTCACTTGTAATCAAATCTTGGCCAAGAATACTCTTTAACCCAGTGCTAACTTTGAATTTTAACTCGTCCATATTCTGAATCTACTGAATCAAATCATTTCTTTTAATACTAATCCAACCAATTCGGCAAAAAGTGGAGGTATGGCATTTCCAACTTGACTATATCGGGGCACCTCCTTTGTTCGCATTTGTCCTCCCGTGGTATATTTGCACTTAAATTCATACCAATCAGGGAACGATTGTATTCTAGCGCACTCCCTTACTGTCATAATACGAGGTTCTTGATAATGCAGATAATCATCAGGCATATTCGTTATGGTAGGGGCAATCGAATAGGGATCCAAAATTGTAATACCACGTTGTCTAATACCCCAATCCAAACGTGCAGCCCCGTCTATTCTCTTTCCTCTTACTGGATAATTTGCAAGAAGCTTATCAAAGCAAGCAACCTTTTCCTCTCCATGATGAGCAAAACTATGGCTATTGGGAGTGGTAATGCTTCTTTTTATACCTTTGCGCATAAGTTTTTGATACGACGACTCAATTTTCCCATAAACTCCCGATTGGAATCCCTTTCTATCAGGTGTATCCACTAAGCCATTTTTCTTCAACAAATCAGACAACGCTTCTTGTACAGTACAAAATTCTTTAAGCCCTTTACTTTTCAAGAATTTGTCTTTGCTTATTTCCATTCTCTCAACAAAAGAATGAACTAGCCCTTCTGAGCCATTTAGGACACCGATTAATATAAAACGCTTGCGTTTTTGAGGAACACCATATTTGGAAAAATCAATTACTTGTGCGCTCAAGTCATACCCTAAAGCACTCAGTTTTTCTATTACAATCTGTGAATAAGGTACTGCATTGGGATTTTCATTTTTATTAAAAACATATGTAAATCCCTTTACATTCTCAAATAGAATTAATCGAGGACGAACTTTATCTATAAAGTCGATATATGAAAAAACTAGTTGATTACGAATATCGTTTTCAACCCTCTTTCCTGCCATAGAAAAGCCTTGACATGGGGGGCCTCCAGCAACCAAATCTATGGTTCCTCTGAGCTTTAAAAGTTGTTCGGTATAACACTGATTAACCTCTTGGATATCCAAAGGTTTCTGAGGCAACCAATCGGGCCATGCAAAGTGCTTTTTATTGTCTATTAGATTTGCTTTCAATGTTGCAAAAGCAAATTCGTTTTTTTCTATGGCAAATAATCCTTGCCAGCCAGCATGATAGAGGCCTAATGATAATCCTCCGCAACCAGCGAACAAGTCAATTACTGTATATTTGTTATCTTTTGCCATATAATCTTTACACTTAGGTTACAATACCCCAATAATACAGCAAAGATACAACTATTTTGCGTTTGTCGTACCATTTGCACATAAATTTATTTTCAAACAAACTTAATTGACGCATAATTTTGATTAAATTAAGTATGAAACATATTACTATACTATAATATTTGTGATTTACACTGTCAATATTTCCATTATGACCTAACCAAGGGAAATAAAAACATCACCGTCTACCTAAAATCCGCAACAAAAAAAACAACAGCAGAATTTTTTTGAAAAAAAGCCGAGAATAATATTTTCGTTGAATTGTTGACAAAAACACAAGTTTTCGGACACATCTTCCCCTTACCCCACAAAGCGACTTGAGGCAATA
>JAXJWH010000080.1:0-3444 GCA_036308125.1 Agathobacter sp. | reverse complement strand
TGTCAAATTTTGGATACGAACAATAGGCAAACCGCTTTCGCTCCATTCTTCTGGTTTAAAAGCTGAACCATTGACAAATGTTGCTAACTCACCTAATTTGACTTTCTTTGCATCACCAAACATCTCGATAAATTGCGATTTGAAACCAACAAATTCTACCATACTATCCAATGAATTTATGATGAGACAATTTAACATTATTCTGATTCACCATTGCATATTGCAATGTCGTATCGAGACTCTGATGACCGAGTAAGTGCTGGACTTGCTCTATAGGCATGCCCTTGTCAATAGCCATTGTTGCCAATGTTCTGCGAAATTTATGTGGATGCACCTTGGGTATATTCAAATCTTTCCCTATCTGACGCAGTCTAATCTCCACCCCGCTAATCTGCAATCTTTCATAAGGAGCCAGAAGTGAGACAAACAACGCTTCATTGCCGTCTGCACGGCTATTGATGTATTTCTGCAAATGAATCTTTGTACGGGCATCGAAATATACCTTACGCTGCTTATCACCTTTGCCGGTAACAATACACTCCCTATTATTGTAATCAATATCCGAGCGATTGAGCTTAACCAATTCTCCAACACGCATACCTGTTGATGCCAATAAATCTATCAATGCCAAATCACGCGGATTTGAGCAATGGTCTCTCATCAATTCAAGAGATTCATCAGTATATGTTTCCTTTACAGTTTTACCCACCTTTACTTTATGGATCCTACGCACTGGGCTCTTTACTATATAGTTTTCCTCCTCTAACCAAGAAAAGAAACTGGATAGTATTCGTCGGATATTATCTACCGTTACTTTGCTCGCGCCACTTTCGCTTTGATATGTATTTAAGTAATGTCGTAAATCATCAGTAGTTATATGGACAACCTCTTTATTCAACTTAATCAAAGCATTATTTATAGTGCTACGATAATAGGCGATTGAATTAGGAGAACATCCTTCAACTTTTTTTGCTGAGATAAAGTTGTTAACCAAAATCTGATTATTACTTTCTGCATTGACAGCATCTTTTTCAGTCACGACAATATTACGAAAGGTGTAATCAAGCACCTTCCGCAACTGGGCCAACTGCTCATTGTTCAATGAACCGAGCATAGCCTGTTCTATTTCGTTAATCAAGTTCTTAACCATAATCTTACTATATTATAAAGTTAGTCAATTAACGTGCGACCTAAAAGTAACTTTATCACTTAACTTAGTCACTTGCTATACAAAAGTGACTAAGTTAGGTGACCAAGTTGATCTAATCATAGCTTTCTGTTCTCATTGTTGCGTTCTCTTATATCTTTGAGCGGGATGATTAGGCATAGGAAATTCTCTTTTTAAAAGTCCATCGGCAACCATTTTGTGTATAATTGTTCCCTTGAGATATTGTGAACTTCTATTAACTTCACGGGCTATCTCTTCTAAAGATTTCCAATTGTCAGCACACTCTGTAATCATATCAAATAGTTCTTGCCGAGTGCATTTCTTTTTAATAATTTTAGTATTATCAGAGTTTGTAAGATTTACCTCTGAACTGGTAAGATTTGACTCTGAACTAGTAAGATTTGACTCTGAACTGGTAAGGTTTGACTCTGAACTAGTAAGATTTGACTCTGAACTAGTAAGATTTGACTCTGAACTAGTAAGATTTGACTCTGAACTAGTAAGATTTGACTCTGAACTAGTAAGATTTTGTCCTGTATTTAAATGATAAGTAGTACCTCTTCCTATACCATCAGAAATAAGATGTCCATCTACACAAAGTTCTTTTAGCATTTTGGTTATATCGTACTTATGGAGATTCAGCGTATATCTTAGACGTTCATTTGATACGACTCCTTCAGTTAAAGCCAATGCCAATGTCAGTACTTTGTTATGCTCCATATGAAGAACTTGCTCTCCAAAAATATTGATTAGTTCTTCTTTAACCTTATCATCTAATATAGAAATAAGAGGCAATGTCAAAATTACCTTATCAGGTCTGTTCTTTTCTTCAAGGTTTGGTGAATTCCAATTAGATTCTTTCCAACCAGATATTATTATGTCGGCTCCACTTCCAGCCTTTTCAGCCTTGCCGAGCATCATGAACATCTTTTGCAAAGACAAGTTTCGACATACGCTATCTCCACCTTCATAGAATTGTTGTTTTGAAACCAACAAACAGCCTGGATTGGAGAACATCAATTCACTTTTGCTTCTTGTAATTACAGTAGAAGCATTTACAGAATAATCTGCATGAACCAATGTGTTTATCAATGCTTCTCTCACTGCAATATGTGCTGGAGTTTCATCCTTTCTCGTATCGCCTTCCAACTTGAATGGAACGGATAAGATTTCCTGCAATTTTGGAAGTACACGTTTGTAGAATTGGAAGAGATTGGCTTCCCATGTCCCATCTGGACAAATACGATCCAACCATCGTGTGGTGAGGGAGTCTTCACTTAGCTCTCTATAGTCAAGAAAGAAATTAGGAGCGCAAGTCTCATCGGTAATTGCATCTGTCTTTCCAAACATTAGTAATCCTGCTAATGTAAAACCTTCTTTTCCCGTCTGTCTGTCAACTTTGTAACCACCTAATTTCTTGAGCAAAGGAATGTCGTCCAAAGCCAACCAAGCATGTCCTGGCTTAGCCAAGTCGAATAATCTTCTGTATTGGTCAAGCGATGCTTTATCAATGTCATCAAATGTATAGTTGTCTAATATACGAGAATCAGCAGATACTGAAACATTGGCATCTGCATACATGCGTTTAACCTCCTGTTCAGTACATTTGAAGTCTCCCTCGTGATTGCGTTTATAGGTTCCATTGTAAGGGTTGGGAGTATGATAGACAGGACGCTGTTCTCTTGCTGCACGGGGAATGTAGAATAAAAGAACTTTATGACCATCAAGTTCTCCATCCACTACATCATCGTTACTCAATAGATTCAGATTGACAATATCTCTATTGTTCACAGCACTCCAGAACTCCTTTTTATACTTATCAATCAATTCGTCGGTCAAGGAATCAACGTAAAATTCTCCTTTTTTCTCTTTTATTCCAAGAACGATAGTTCCTCCATTGGTATTGGCAAAAGAAGAGTAAGTTTCCCAAAAGGCTTTAGGGAATCCACCAGCTGCAGATTTGAATTCAATTTCAGCTGACTCTTTCTTTTCCATCAATTCTTCAACAAACGATGCTATGTCTAAATAATTATATTTCTTCATTCTTAATAATTTCTATTAATCATCTGATTGATTTTAATTTATCAAACTCTTTATTACCTGGTCTATTGCCTCTATCGATTTACGGAGTTCAAACCCTGATTTATCGGCTTGTTTATATATGACTGAAAATCGCCTTTGTTCTGCCAAAGATGGGTATGCAACAAGCGTATTGTCAAAATCTTTTTTTACAACGTGCTTCATTGTACTACCATGTGCATTTTCGCCCATTATAT
>JAXJWH010000079.1:0-2613 GCA_036308125.1 Agathobacter sp. | reverse complement strand
CTTCAATCGTTCTGCATAGCCATGTTTCTTTCTCTTTTTAGACATAACAAAACCCCGAAAGTTTTTTGTCTAACTTTCGGGGTTCATGTCAAAATGACCCGGTAGTTTGACACTTTCTTGAAAAATTAAATTTTGTAAATATTTGATAGACTTTCTGTTGAAAGTCTTTTTTTTGTCAAATTTAATTTCTATATTTGTAGTATATTGTGATATGTTACAAAGCAGATTATGATACTAAAATCTTGTAATTCAAAGAATTATACATTTTACTATGTTCAGAAGTCCTTTCGAACAGAAACCGGCAAGTGTTCCACCAAGAATATAGAGCGCTTGGGCACCATAGATGACTTGCGGAAGCGTTTTGGTGATAAGGATCCGATTGGTGAGGCAAAGAAATATGTTGCAGGACTAACTGCTGCAGAGAAGGAAAGCAATAAAAAAGTTATTGTTGAGTACTCTCCAACGGCCTTTATTCAGAAAAACGAGCAACGCAGCTACAATGGCGGCTATCTGTTCTTGCAGAAGATCTATCATGAACTGGGTCTTGACTATATCTGCAAGAAGCTCGAGAAGAAGCACAAGAACAAGTATGACCTGAGTGAAATCTTGTCAATGCTTCTGTACACTCGCGTCCTCTATCCTGGTTCAAAGCTATCTTCTCTTGAGGATGCCAAAAGACTTATAGAACAGCCTTCTGCGGATATACATCAGGTATACCGTGCCCTTAGCCTGCTTGCGACTGAGTTCAATGAGGTGCAGGCAGATGTCTATAAGCGCAGTCTGAAGTTGGGCAAAAGGGATACTCGCGTCGTGTACTACGACATGACCAACTACTTCTTTGAATGGGAGGAGGAACAGGGTCTGGTTCAGTATGGACACAGCAAAGAAGGACGTCCACTGCCTATTGTTCAGATGGGTCTGTTCATGGACAAGGACGGCTTTCCATTGGCAATGTGCATAGAGCCGGGCAATACGGCTGAAACCACCACGCTCAAGCCGATGGAAGAACTTCTGAAGGAAAAGTTCGGACTATCTAAACTCGTTGTATGCACAGACGGTGGTCTATCATCTTATGAGAACAGGAAAAATGACAGTGTTGGAGACAGGGCCTTCATCACCGTTCAATCTCTAAAGAAACTCAAGAAGCCGCTTCAAGACTGGGCGCTGGAGGCCACTGGGTGGCACATGAGTGGTTCGAATGAAGAATATGACCTCAGCCAGTTGAATCCTGACGAATACTATAATGTAACCTTCTATAAGGAGAGATGGGAGCCTATAAAGATGTCTACAGGTGAAATTCTGGAACAGCGTCTTATTGTTACCTTCTCGTTCAAGTATAGAGAATATCTTTCCTATGTACGCGATCGTCAGATATCAAGAGCGCAGGCTCTGATTGACTCTGGGCGTGGCAACACATCAAAGCGCAAGAGTCCGAATGATGCTAAGAGATACATCAAATCGGAATACTGCACGCCAGATGGAGAGCTGGCTCAGATAGAAAACTTCTCACTCAATCAAGATATGATCGATCAGGAATCTCGTTTCGATGGCTTCTATGGCATATGTACAGACCTTGAAGGCTCCGCTCCTGAGATAATAAAGATAAATGGCGGCAGATGGATCATCGAGAACGGCTTCCGCACGATGAAGACTGACCTTAGGGCAAGACCGGTATACTTGAAAAGAGACGATAGGATCAAGGCACACTTCCTGACCTGCTTTCTGTCGCTGCTTCTTTACAAGTATCTTGAAAAGAAGGTCAACCGTGGCGGTCAGTACTTCACTACATCTGAAATCATAGGAACACTTAGGGATATGAACTTCCTGAGCGTTACTGGAGAAGGATACATCCCGACATACACTCGAACAGACCTCACGAACAATCTACATGGATCAGCAGGCTTTAGGACTGACTATCAGATAGTCACAAAGAAGCAGATGAGAAGCATCATAGCACAGACAAAGAAACGTGACAAGGATAATGAAGACTAATAGTTGTGATGGGGTGGACTTCGGGCGGCGTAGTCGCCCGTGACTTCGTGAACGGGAGGGACCCAGCTCTGCTGGGAGGGATAGTGCCGTAGGCACGTACCGGACCGAAGTCCACCCCATCACAACGGCTTATATACTACATATCCAGAAAAAATCTTGAGGCTACAAATCGCCATTACAGCGGTCTGTAGCCTCGAAATATATCAAATTGCACTAAATGCAAGTGTCAAAGACAGGAAGATATATAAAATTTATCACTTGCAAACATTTATATGAAAAACTTTCACGCTGTCCAAATCAACTTTTGTTCAGATGTCCCTGAGATTGTGAAATAGAAGTAAAAAGTGCGTATAAAACTTCCTAAAACCATTAAAATATGTTATCTTCGCGCCATAAAAAACCTATTATTTTTAACTAAAGCATTATGAAACAAACAATTAAGTGTCTTATTGCTGCTTTTGCGGCAATGCTTATGAGCGTAGCTGCCTTCGCACAGGTGACTACATCAGCTCTGGGTGGACGTGTTGTTGATGCTAACGGTGAGCCTATCGTAGGTGCAGCAGTCGTTGCAACTCACGAGCCTTCAGGTACCGTTTACGGCGTTGTCACTAACGCTGACGG
>JAXJWH010000078.1:0-8636 GCA_036308125.1 Agathobacter sp. | reverse complement strand
TTGAATTAATTCATTAGAATCTTTCAAGGTTTTTCACTGTTCAGTTATCAATGTTCTTTGTCGCTTTTGTTTGCGACAGCTTATTCATATTAACAGATTTATTAAGTTCTGTCAATACTTTTTTCGATCTGATTTTAAATCGAAAACGCAGAGGGTGGGATTCGAACCCACGTGCCCTTACGGACAAACGGTTTTCAAGACCGCCTCGTTATGACCACTTCGATACCTCTGCCTATTTGCTTGTATTCCTTAACGCAAGATAAATATTACCATCAATTGAATATATTGTCAACACTTTTTTTATTATTTATTTTTTCGTATATGAATATACTAATTCATTTTTCAAATAATATATTCAATTCTATATAAATCTGCATTTTAAACAATTAAACATTGCAAAATCATTATTTTAGTATCTCCTGGAATTCAATTCGCTTATCCTTCTACTTAGCATCAAGTTCCAAATCGAACAACTTTTTTCAAAAAACATCCATATCCGATCATTCATATGCAATAGCACAAAAATAACATCGGATTTTATCACATAATCTAAGTCTCATCGGAAATGGAATTCTATAAACTCATTCACCTACTAAAATAAGTGACGCATTAATTAGAATAGCATAAAACATGTTTAGATTCAACTACTTTTATATACCAAATTACATTATTATTAAATTTTTAAATTAGAATGTCGTTTAGAACAGATTAATACCTAAGCCTTCCAGAATTATACTTTTCTCATATAACATTTCGAAATCAAATAACATAATTGTTTTCTCTACATAGATTGACTATGACACGTTTGTAACTACGTTTCATAAATTAAATAACATAATTATTTTCGGTTCTAAAATAAATGTTGGGATGACGATTTTTATCGTCTCTCAGCATTTTTTAGTTTATAATAAAAGAAAAACCTCCAAGTGCCAGTCACTACACAAAACACTCGGAGGTATAAAATCATGCATAATCATTGTATCAATAAACTGATAAATATTAAAGATGTAATTGTAAAAAAAGTTGTTCAAGCTGAATCTTTTGTGCAAATTTACTTGGAAACCAAGCCTTCTGAACATATTTGTCCGGTCTGTGGAACCCCTACCAGCAAAATTCATGATTATAGGATGCAAACAATTAAGGATCTTCCATTTCAGACAAAGCATTGTTATCTCATTTTGCGCAAAAGGCGCTATTCATGCCCATGCGGAAAACATTTTTATGAGAATTATGACTTTTTACCAAGATATTTGCAGCGAACCAGCCGGCTTACCGCTTTTATTGCAGATTCTTTTCATAAGACGTTAAGCATTTCTGACATTGTGGAACAGGCAAACGTTTCAACAGCAACAGTAAACAGAATTCTCGATACGATTTCTTTCCCTAAACCGGAATTACCCAAAGCATTGTCTATCGATGAATTTAAAGGAAATGCTTCCACAGGAAAATATCAATGCATCCTCGTTAATCCTGTCAAACATCAGGTTCTTAATATTCTTCCAGACCGTTCCAAGAGTCATTTGACTGATTACTTTAAATCTATCCCACGTTCAGAACGTATAAAGTTGGAATTCTTTGTCTGTGATATGTGGAAGCCTTATGTTGAGCTTGCAAAAATGTATTTTCCAAATGCAAAAATAGTGATTGATAAATATCATTTTATTCGTCAGACAGGATGGGCAATTGAAGCTGTTCGTAAACGCATTCAAAAAACAATGCCTGCAAATTTGCGAAAATATTACAAGTGCAGCCGGCGACTAATACTTACAAGATACAAAAAACTAAAAGATGAAGCCAAAGAGGCGTGCGATATCATGCTTCTTTATAATGATGATTTAAGAAAAGCTCATTTTCTTAAGGAGGGTTTCTATGAAATCTGTCAAAATCCAAAGTATTCTGAACAACGTACCGATTTTTGGTCATGGATTCGGGAAGCTGAATCTTCCGGCATTCCGGAATTTGAAGAATGCGCCAATACATATCGAAAAAGCAACAGAATTCGTTTCTGTCAACCCATTATGCTTGATTGCACCAAATAAATATTTCTTTTTGCCCATAAATTATGTGCAATACATTAATTTTTTCTTAAAACGTACACTTGTATACAATTTTCAGAAAATCTTAACTGCATGCAAATCAAAAATAAAACAGTTAAAGTGAGGGATTTACTATTTTTTCATTTATACATATATCTCATTGATACTCATATTACATATAATTTGTTTATAATCACATTTTACATAAATATTTTTTCATTCTACATATAATTGATTATGTATTGCTCCATTACCAATTTTTCCAGGGAATTTCTATACCCTTACCTTCGCTTTTATGTATAGTTATATACAGTTACATATTTCTATATTAGAATAATTAACAATGATAGCATTTGAGATTATTCTCATGACAATAATATACTAACAAAAAAACTATTTTATCAATACTATTTATATTCCAAGATATATCTTTTTTAATTGCATTCGTTTGAAAAATGAATTATTCTAAAAGATATCGCCTTTTGTCAAAATCAAAAATTTCATTATAAGCCTAATTAACCTTTTCTTTCAAACAAAAATATGTTTTTTGCATTATTCTAAACTAAAGTAATATATTTTTGCATTATTCTAAACTAAAGTAATATGTTTTTGCATTATTCTAAACTAAAGTAATATGTTTTTGCATATAATTATAACGCTATATACGCATGTAGCAAAATTTTAAGATATCAGCCACTATGCCGGTATCTTAAATAGTAGTAGAAATCTAAATTTCTATTTTCAGAATCCATTTATAGTATCTTTTTTATCTTTAGAACAGTATTCCGCTTATAAATTTAGCATTAATAAATACCGATATTACATCTAGTAAATTATTCTGGCAATTCTCTATCTGTAAAAATATATTTCCTATTTTACTATTAAATTTCCAGTTACTGTTTCCTATTAAATAACCTAAAATAATGACGTTTCTTTTCTTGTTAAATTCTTCTTTTACACCTTAAATAAATATTTTCTTGGATAGACACATGGTCTTGATTATTTTTTTATTGCATAACTTAAGACAATATCATTTTTATTCTTGCTATGTTCTTCTTCTGCTTTTTTTAACACACATTTTCATAGATAGATACATATTTTGGGATATTATTTCCTATAGAATAACTTAAGATAATGGTGTTTTATCCTTATATTTTTTGGCACCTTAAACATATATTTTCTAGATTTTTTGTATTGAAGTTTCTATAAATAATTTTGCAAAATATATCAAAAAACATTATAAGCGCTCTTTAAAACTCGACAATTCTATTACACATTTAATGTTGCTCATTCTTAATTTCCTAGTCTATTTATTTTACAAGTCTATTAATTTTCCAAGAAAATATCTCTCTTTTCCCCTAATATTTTGGTAATAAATCCATGAACTGTTCCAACCAGTATTGCTGCAATAATTGTTCCAATTCCGACACTACCTATATTTCCAAGCATAGCAAAACATACAACCAGCGATACACCAACCATGGTTATATCAAATACAACTTTGACTTTTGAAAAATCAATATCTGTTACCTGAGTTATCGCCTTCATTGCACCTTCGCCTGCAAGGGGCATAATATTCGCAGGCATATATAAAAATATTCCAAAAGCAATAAAAACCGTACTAACCAACATCATTAAAAGACGGATAGCGAATGATTCCGGTGTATGTAAGAATGCCACACTCCAGTTGCAAAAGGTTGTAAAATATCCAAATATAATTCCTACTACTACCTGTAAAAGATTCTTTATCTCAAAATTTTTTCTTAGTAATATAATCTGCATCACAACAAGTATGCAATGAAACAAGATAGTTGCTTTTCCCATTTCAATTTTCCATACACATGTCATTGTGTATGGGATGGAACTTACCGGCGATACTCCTAAATTGGATTTCACTGATAATGCGATTCCTATAGTCATCAAAAACAATCCGATAAAATATGTAATTATTCTTCTTAAAAAATTATTTCTCATTAGTACTAAAATCTTCATAAATTATTTTTATCTGTTAATTACCTTTTTATAAAATACAAAACCATCTTCTTCTTTTTCTTTTAAATAACCTAGTTCTTTATAAAAAGAATTTGTTCTTATATTCCAGGCTGGTGTATCAAGATTCACTGTTTTTACTGTTGGATACATATTCTCAATGCCTGACATCAACTCTTTTCCATAGCCTTTTCTATGATATTTGTCATCAATATATATTCTTCCTATGAATAAATTTGTTTTTTTTCATCTAAAAACAAAATTGCACCACCGACAATCACATTTTCCACCGTAGCCTGAAATAAATGATTTTCTTTCAACATTTTTTCATGCCATTCTACAGAATCAAAGTCAGGGGGTCCATCATTTTCTGTTCCTCCTACTAAAATATCTGAGTTAAACGCTCTTTTAGATATTTCTACGATTTCTTTGACATTTTCCTGTTTTGCCTTTTCTAATATCATAATTTCTCCTCTTTCTATTTTAACTTTTGATATTTCCCATAACTTGTCATCTTTTGGATTATATTAATTATCAAGCTATCTTCTATAAAGCCAACTAATTTTTATTGCAGTTTGTAATTTGAAAATTTATTCATTTTATCTTGAATATTTTCTATAATAAAAATAGCTGTCACTTTCCATATTCGGTTGTTTGTGGCTAATTGGTGTACGTTTTTCAAAGAGTTCATAGCCTGCACGCTCTGCTACAGCACAGGAGGCCTTATTTTTACAATCAATTGTTAATATGAAATAAGGGACTTCTGATACTTTTATGCACCAATCTGTAAATGCTATCAACGCCTCAGTTGCATAGCCGTTTCCTTGAAAATTTTCATCTAAAAAATATGCTATTTCCACTTCATTAAGAGTATCCTCGAGCCCCATTCCTATAACACCAATTAAAGTATCTTCTCCCTTTAATGTAATTGCATATCTTTTACATTCAAATACGTCAATTGAATCTTTCTGTGTCTGATGCCAGTCAATATATCCTTTAAAAGATTCCTCTGAAGGACTATTTTCTGACCAATCTTTCATAAATCTTACAACATTTTTTTGCCATACTATTTTGAATAGCTGCTTTGCATCTTTTTGTTCTAAATCCCTTATAATCAATCTTTCTGTCGCAATATGCATTATCACTCTCTCCTCATGTACTAATAATAAATATTTTAGTCATACAATTAAATTAATGTTCAATTTTTATCTGTTTTTAAGAAATAAATCAATCCTATAATTATAAATCCTATTCCTAATAAAATATCTGATATATCTTTATTAATAAATGCATTCAGCGCACCACAAGCGCCTAGCATAATAATTATACACCCTGCTATTACATATTTACTCTGCTTATTCTTATTATCCAAATTCGAACCCTCTTTACATTCTTCTGTATTTGTATTTATTGCTAATCTAATATCATTTTCTCCTAATCTCTCTATACCAACTACCGGCTATCCTTTACCATTAATCTTGTTATCAATAAATGCCTTGCTCATGTTATTCATTTCTTTTCAACTTGTATTTTCTCAAGATTGCTACCTATAAATTATAAAGTGTTAGTCTTATAAAACTTCGCTAACTTATAAATACCGCATAATTATTACTTACAGCAGCCTGTTAACCAAACTATACATTTTACGCTAAACAATTTCATAGCCAGCATTATTAAGAACATCTAATGCTTTCTTATAATTATCCTCTTTAGTAAAAATATAATCAGTATTATATGTGGATACAGCAAATATACCAATTTTATTTTTTGCTAATAGGTCTGATATTTTTGCAAGTATTCCTATCAATGAAAAATCCAAAACACCTTTTATTCGAAACCCTTTCCATCCATCATCACATTTTATTGTGTTCTTAGGACAGCTCTCCGTAATACATACAACAGATTTTTCTTCATCAGTTTTTCCTATAAAACAATACTCATTTTCCAAGTCTGTCATAGAGAAATCCTCTACCTTGCATATAGAAAAGTTATAATCTATCTTTTCAATCTTCATTTAATGCATTCTCTTCCTTATTTTTGTTACTATATTATCTTCAAACAAATGATAATATCTTTGTTCATTATCAGATATCTAAAACCTTAGCCCAAATAGCATATACAGCATCTTTAAAGTAATAGATGCAAAAAAAGCCCCAAAATTTGGGGCTTTTGATATTCTTCAAAAGAATTAAATTTATTATCTCTTTGTTAACGTTTTGAGAACGAGAAAAGCCCTGAAATAAGGGATTTTTGGTTGGTGGTGTTGCATATGTGTTATATACGCAGGACTGCCCAAACGTTCCCCAAGCTACTGCAATCCAATAAATAATATTCATTTTGGAATCATTAAATCATCTGTTTCCCCAATTCCGATATTGTATAAATTGTATTTCCTGCTTCTCTGCTTTTAGATAAATAGTAGAATTCTTCTTCTAATTTCTTTGTGATCCATCCTACTTTTTGTGAAGTAACATCTAACTCTAGTGACATTTCTCTTGCAGTCACACGTCCACCTTTAATAATTGCCAATTTCATAAATATATATTGGTCTCTTTCAAGTAAATTTCCTTTTTTTTCAATCTCTTCAATTTCTTTCTTATAACTATCAGATATTCTTTTCTTAACTACAACACTATTTTTAGCACCACATTCAAGGCAATTCATATTATGTCTTTTTAGAATATCTAGATCATCCTCTGAATACACATATCCGCAAACGTCACAAACGATTTCCTTAGTATCTTTTAAAAAGTCCTTTAATAAGTTATTAAAATTGAATGGAGATTCAATAAAATAAGTTCTTGCTTCACTACCATCTGGTTTACCCCAACGTAAATTCTCGTTTAAACACAAGCCATAATTCAATGCATATATTGAAACTTTTTCACCATTTTTACTTGACATCTCATTATATTTATTCACAAAGAAATTTAATTCCAAAGAGCCAAGAATATGTTCAATTTGTTTCGAAATATAGAAATGACTGGTATATGGATTTGTTCTTTCTGCATCGAATATTTTCGCAGTATATTTATTGGTTCTTATACTAGTCTTAATTTCCTTTTCTCTTTGTATTATACTCAACAATAATGTACGAAGATGAAAAATTTCTACCCTTTCATCATATGCCATTTGTGCCGATTTACCTTCTTCAAAAAATAATGACAATCTTTCATTATAGAATCTCTTAGATGCTTCATTCAATACAACCATCGTTATTTTTTCATTTCTCGCAATTGAATACTCTTGCGCATAATCCAATATCAAGCCAAGATGTCGAACTACATTTAACGTCATCCTAAACAAATATGTACAATACTCCTCAACACTCGCTTTCTCCGTATCAAAATAATAATCAATACCATGTTGAGTAAATATTTTCAATCTATTTTCTATAATTCTTTGCGTATAATTAACAGCAGCTTTTTCCATATCTGTTCTTTTATCATTCACATAAAGTTGATAATAATCCAAGTATCTAATATCTATCTTTTGTCTATCCAACTCCCCCAATTCTACTCTACCTGGATAGGCAGATATTTTTAATTTTATATAGTTATCTGATGTATTATTCAATGTATTTACAATCAAATCACAAAACATTCTCAACGAATCTTGGTCTATTTCAGAATAGTCGTCCAAAATCAAATATAATCTCTTCATCTCCAAATCCTGTAAAACCTTCTTTATCTCCTCGACTAATTCTGTAATTTCAAATATTCTAGCAAACACTCGATTATATTTCTTTTCATTCTCATTTGCATTACTGAATTTTGCTTCTCCAGAAACACTAGACTTTACACCTATGTCCTTCAACGCAATACTATCCTCTACCTTACCGCATATTGAATTTTCCGTTTTATTTTCTTCTATGACTGATAAATTGACCTCTTGTAGAGTTTGTAGTTCAATGTTACCTAAATGTGCATTATTCTGAATTCTATCTCGTATTCCTTCTAGTTTTTTTATTGAACCATTGACTTTTGAAGGAATATGAAATTTATCTTTTAATTGATCAAATTTCGTTTTATAGTTCTTAGATATTTCACTTATCAATTCACTTACGAAATCTAATATAAATTGCCTTTGGATTGAATAATTTTCAATTTCCTTTGAATTATTTGCTTTAAGATAATTTATTGTCATATAATTACGTTTTGCAGTATCAAATATCGTTTTTACATCTATATAACAAGTCATAACCTCTTTAGATTTTCTTAACTCATTCTGCATTTTCATAAATATTGTTGATTTACCAGTTCCTTTTCTTCCCACAAGAACTGTAGTATTATCTTTAATACATAATCTTAATAATGCATCTCCTTCAATTGGATCAACATATATATCATCTAATAAATTTTTGTTATTTTCGTCTACAATTTCATATCGTCTATACTGCCTTAGTGATTCAACCGCTTTATTAAATGTTTCAATATCCTTTCTGTTCATATCTTTTCCTCCAAAGTATCCTAGGTAGTGTCAAGTTTACTACCTCATTTTTTATTAAAAACCTTTATTTTAGGGAGTTTGCAAATAAAAAGAGCATTTACCTCCCATTTTTGATATAATGTCCTCGACCAAAATTCCAAAATATCAGAAAGGATAAATGCT
>JAXJWH010000077.1:0-2257 GCA_036308125.1 Agathobacter sp. | reverse complement strand
ATTGACCTTAAAAGAATTCTTTCTTTTATCGGCAACGTGCCATTTCAGCAGCTGGATATGAAAAAGCTTGAGGAAAGGCGTGAAAAGAAACAGGCAGAAGTAGACAGATGTGCAGATCTCAGAGGAATGCTTTATGAGGATATGAAGGATGGTATTATTTCAAAGGAAGATTACAAGGAACTTCATGCGGCATATGAGCAGAGGAAAAAGAATGCTGAGATTGCTATTCATCAGATTGAATTGGAAATAGATGATGTGTTGAATCGTAAGAGCAAGGGCTTTGTATGGCTTGATTATTTTACGGAACATAAAAACATTGAGAAACTCACGAGGGAAGTGGTTGTATCTCTTATCCGTGAAATAAAGGTATTTGATAAGAATCGCATTGAAGTAGTGTTTGACTTTGATGACAGCTACAAGGAATGTCTTGATGTAATAGAAAGTCAGGGACATTTTGTTGAAGTGGACAGTACGGGAAAACTGAATATCAGATTAAAGGAGGCTGTGTAGTATGGCAAGAAAGAGTAGAAAAAATACGCCGATTGCAGTTGCAGAGCCAACTGACAATCTGACAACAAAAGCAGTTTTAAGTCTGGATAAGGAGGCAAAACCATATCAGGTTGGAATCTATGCGAGACTTTCATTCGAATCAGAGGCGAATAAGGAAAGAGATACTGTAGATACACAGATTGCATATATCAGAGAGTTTATTAATGGGCAGGATGATATGGTAGAAGTTTGTGTGTATGCTGATATATCTGTTACAGGAACAACTTTTGAAAGACCGGAATTTGACCGAATGATTCAGGATATTCGGGCCGGCAAAATCAATACTGTTATTACCCGTGACCTTAGCAGGCTTGGAAGAAATTATGTGGAAGCAGGTAACTACATTGAGAGAGTATTTCCTTTTCTTGATGTGAGATATATTGCCATCACAGATGATTTTGATACTGCAAGACCGGGAACTGATTTATCCGTACCGCTTAAGAATATTGTGAACGAATATTATTCCAAAGACCTTTCAAAGAAAGTAGAAACTGGTAAGCATAGTATTTGGGCACAGGGCGGCTTCAGCGAAGGAACGCCACCATATGGGTATTACAGAGCTACAGATGGTTCAAGAAAGCTTTTGATTGATGAAGAAGTATCTGACAATGTAGTCAGGATTTTCAATATGTTTCTGGATGGGAAAGGGTATGCCAGTATTGCAAAAACTCTGCAAAGCGAAGGAATCCTTTCGCCACCGAAATACAGATTTTACAAAGCCGGAAAAACTGAGTTTGCCGAAAAAGCAAGGGAATGGCACTATTCACACGTAAAAGAGATACTTCAGGGAGAATACTATATTGGAAATATTGTTCATGGAAAGCAGAGGAAGGCTCTTGATACGGGAA
Organism: Agathobacter sp.; assembly: GCA_036308125.1. GTDB lineage: Bacteria > Bacillota > Clostridia > Lachnospirales > Lachnospiraceae > Roseburia. Next base: position 860 of record JAXJWH010000077.1, on the reverse strand, counting down.
GAAAGAATAAAAAAACAGATAAGTCCAAGTGGCAGCGAGTAGAAAATGCTCATGAACCTATCATTGATAAAGATACTTTCTATAGAGTTCAGGAAAGAATGGAACTTATCAAGAACAGGCATTTGGAAGCATCAAAACCTAACCCTGATGCTCCCAAAAAGCCGGATAATATTCTGGTATATAAAACAAAATGCGCCTGTTGTGGAGGAAGTGTTTTGGTTACCAGACATCATACTCATTCGGAAAAGTTCATATATAAGTGCAGTAAGCGTAGGAAATTAGCAGCATTGTGCGGGAATAAATCTTCTTATGAATACAATGAGGTTATGGACAGCGTATTTTCCGTTATCCGCCAGCACATGAATCTGTGTATTGAAAAAACAAAATTTGTTCAGAAAATGAACAGCAGAAAAGAGAATGTCCTGCAATATGACATTTATACAAAACAGATAGCAAAGCTTCAGAATGATGTTAGAAGAATTACTGCTAACAAAAGCGGCTTGTATGAAGATTACAGGGAACAGCTTATAACGGCGGAAGAGTTATGCCAGTATCAGAAAGAGTATGAAAGCAGAGTAAATGAGATTGAGGTTCAAATCACTGAGCTGCTTTACCGCAGAAGTCTCTATGAGAAAGATTTTCACATTGATGAAGGCTGGGAAGAAACCGTTAATAAGTATTTGTCAAAGAGGAAACTTACAAGGGAGCTTGTGGAAGCGTTTGTATCAGAAATTGTATTTTCTGATAACAATATAGAAGTAAAGCTTCTGTATGATGATTTCCTTAAGGAACTGCTTGAGGTGGCAGAAGAAAGAGAGGTGAGCAGCAATGGATAAGACGATAGCTCTTTATATGAGATT
>JAXJWH010000076.1:0-219752 GCA_036308125.1 Agathobacter sp. | reverse complement strand
ATAACTTTTGGAAAGTTTGTAAAACAACAGAAATATCATCTGCATGATGAGTCGGCTTAACATAAGGGACAAAAAATAATGCCCCGAAATTTCGGGGCAAATGTTTCATTTATTTTGGGACATTTTCAAAAATGCTTGACACAAGTTTGTGTAATCAATTTTTAACAATAACATTAAAATCGCCAGAACTCTGAGGTTTTGGCGATTTTATTTATTATAAAAATCCTAAAGAAATGCACTATAAAATAATAATATGTGCACAATCTAAATCTTCTCCCAGATTATATACCTTTCCCGTTTCCACACCTACAACAACAGGACGTAATATATAGTGGGGATTATTTTTAACAACTCTTGCCTTTTCTCCATTACTTAAAGTGACAATTGAATCCACAGGATACAAAATCATGCTTTCAAGGAATGCCTTCATGGCATCCATGTCAAGCTCACTTGTCATTGACATAATCATCTCAACTGCATCCCTTTGGGAATAGGCAGCTTTGTAAGGTCGTTCCGTAACCAATGCATCATAAATGTCTGCAACGCTAAGAATTTTTGCATAAGAACAAATCTTTTTATCATCAAACCCCAAAGGATAACCGCTTCCGTTTATTTTCTCATGGTGCTGCAATACTCCAAGAGAAATGGCATTATTAAATTCCGGTTTATCTTTAACCATTCTGTATCCGTAAACGGAATGTTGTTTCATAATGGCAAATTCACTATCCTCAAGTTTTCCAGGTTTATTTAGAATTTCCAATGGAATTTTAGTTTTTCCAATGTCATGGAGAAGACCAGAAACTCCAATTTCATATATTTCTTTTTTAGACAGATTAAGCTGTTTTGCAAGAATCATACCGATAGTGGCAACATCAACACTGTGCTTGAAGGTATATTCATCACTGGTTTTTAGCTCATTAATGTCGATGGCTATGGCATCGTTACTGTCAATAACATCAAGCAGATTGCTGGCAAGTAAATCGGTGGTAGAAGCTAATTCGTTAGAATCTGCATTGCTGTAAATATATTGAATTCCTTCGGATACCCGCTTTCGTACACTGTCTGTAAGTTTAACCTTGGAACGGTCCTCTGTTCTTAGTCTTTCTACATTTTTCTTTGCAATGGGAGAAAGAAGCTTATCCGGATCATCAGGATCATATTCTCCATCCTGAATATAGACACTCATAACTCCTAACTTAAGTAAAGATTCTATTATATAATCATCAAGAACAGAGCCTTTAACTACAAGATTTCTGCCCATACGATCCTCAACAGACTGGTCGATGACCATTCCGGGCTTTAATTGTCTGGTGCGCATGTACTTTCGTTGAATCATATATACTCCTATAATTTTAAACTATTACTATGGTACTATTATAGCTATTTGCCAAGGGCTTTTCAAGGGAAATTAGTAAAAAAGTTATATGTGAAAATGTAATTGAAAAAGTATCTATAAAAGTATATAATAGAGAAAAGGTACTATTTTATAAAAACAATAAGGAGCAAAGTATGACACTTCAGGATTTGAAAAAAGGACAGATGGTCACCCTTGAAGTTGTCTGGGGGGAAACAAAGTATGATATACAAACGGAAGTAGTGGGGGCAACAAAGGATGCATTACTTATCCTTCCATTTTCGTATAAGGGGACAACTTTAGATTTAGGAAGCGGAAAATTTAAAAGTATGACATATAATCTTCATGTGGCGGATAAAGCGGAAAATGACAGGAAGGTATGGCGAAGCGTAATCATTTCAACTGTTAAGGTTAATGATATGTTTTTCTATGCAGTAAAATTAAGCGCCATGGGGCATATTCCAATATCCAGCGACAGAAGGGAAAATAAAAGAATGGTGCTTGATGTTAAGGGAAGCGCCATTGTAAGAGGTTCTGATAAAAGTGTGCCGGTTATTGTTCATGACATAAGTGACGGTGGACTATCATTTTTTGCGGCATCAGGTTTTAATCCAGGGGGAAAAATATTAAGGATTACATATGATGATGTGGTACAGGGACATGGATTTACACTGAATATTGAATGTGTCCGTGTAAGAGAGATGGATGACGGTGCATACACATTATTAGGATGCAAGATAACAAACATGGACAAGGATTTGTTAGCCTATGTATGCCTTAGAAAATCATATGAAGAATCACTTCGTTAATCAGGAATTAATTTATTGTTAGAAAATTAAAATACCATATAAAAAAGGTTTGCCATATAGATTATGGCAAACCTTTTTGGATTTATTCAGCTCTTTCCATAGCCTCTTCAAAATCCTTTGTTCCCTTCCAGACTTCCTGTTTGTAAGGGTTGATATTAAGTTTCTTTGCTCTTTTTATTATTGCGCAAAGGCAGACTACATTAACCACAAGGGCAAGTATTGAGATAACACCCTGAGGAACTGTATTTGCAACAATTCCGGTAGTTGTGATATCAGAAACTTTGGTAAGGTCTAATGCGTTAAGACCAAGTTCCTGTGCACCCTGGTAAAGTGTTGGTAATACTGCAAAATTTGTGCCAATCTGGAACAGTGGAAATACCTGTGCAAACATACACCATATTGCAAGGGTATTTGCTCTGTTTTGAATCCAGCCACCCTTGTTCCATAATGCAGCAGCAAATGTTGGTGCAAGTAATAAAGCAACACCGCAGTACCATGAATGTGTAGGAAGATTGTTATATGTATAAGCAAAATTCCAGATATCATATGCTACGATAAATTGCCATGTCATATCAGGCCACAACATATCATCCTTTTTCTTGGAACGGTAGATTCCCCACCATCCTGTCATACAAAAGATGTTGATGATTCCTGCGATACCATTAACCCAGTTCCACCATCCGCCGTTAAGCCAGACACCTTCGTTGGAGAACCACCATCCACCAGCGGCATTTGCACCTCTTATTGCAGATTCAAAGTCAGAACCTACGGCAATAAGAATGTTAATTGCTACGATAATAAAAGGAAATGGCTTAAACCAATCCTTCTTACCTATTCCCCAACCATACTTAATCATCATAAAACCAATACATCCGATGGTAGCGGCATATAATTTGGCATAATGGAACCAGCCGTCCATATATACATGAGTCTGGTTGTTTAAAGCCCATTCACTGCCGTTAGCTGCACCGACTGCTATTGCAACAAAGTATACAGTAAGAACTACTGGCAGAACGAAGAAGAAAAATACTCCACCTGCTTTTGTTCGTCTTGCTATTTCATTGCAAAGAATAAGCCCAAGGAAAACAAGTAAAAAACCAATTAACTGGTATTCGGAAAATTTTCCATAGATTTGAAATAACATAATCCGTACTCCCTTCAAAATATTAAATTTTCATAAAATATTATAACTCTGAGGTAAATTATTTACAAGATTTATAGTTCAATTATCCTATGGAAAATTATGTGTTATTGTCAAAAAAGCAATATAGTGATAAAATTGTTGAAAAAATAATTGTAAATATGGATTATGACGGATTAAGAAAGGAAAAAGTATGTCAGATTTTTTGATTGCAAATTATCATACCCATACATACAGATGTAAGCATGCTTATGACACCGAGAGGGAATATATAGAAGAAGCCATAAGGCTTGGAATAAAAAAACTTGGTTTTTCAGACCATATTCCATGTCCCTTCACTGATGGTTATGTTTCAGGAATCAGAATGACCATGGAAGAGGCGGCTGAATATGTGGACACCATACGAAGCCTTGGGGAAGAGTATCGTGATGACATTAAGATATATGTAGGATTTGAGGCTGAATATATTAAGGAATTTTACCAAAAACAGATGGATATGTTTAATAAATTAAATTGTGATTATCTTATTATGGGACAGCATTTTACAAAAAGTGAAAAACTTGGTCCATATTCAGGAGAACAAACCACCGAAAAACAACGCCTTACTAATTATGTGGATTCTGTTATAGAAGGAATGGCAACAGGCAGCTATAAATATCTTGCACATCCGGATTTGATAAATTATGTGGGGGATGATGATATCTATAATGATGAAATGTCAAGGCTTTGTAATGAACTTAAGGAAATGGATATTCCCCTTGAGATAAATATTCTTGGAATCGGCGAAAAAAAGCATTATCCAAATCCAAAATTCTGGGAGATTGTGGCAAAAACAGGAAATAAAGTAATTTTGGGGCTTGATGCCCACTGCATAAGACATATGGGGGATGTTTCAAGTTACAAAAAAGCCATGGAACTTGTGAAAAAATATAATCTTAATTTGATACACGAACTTGACATATGATTTGCACATGGTTTGTTACCATAAATATGTAAATAAAATTTGTGAGTTATGATTGTATGTAATCTGCAATAGTTTGTTATTGTAACATACATATTAAATCAGTGAGTCATGATAATAAGTAATCTGTAAGTAGGTTGTCATTATATACATACAAATAGAATCAGTGAGTAATGATATATATAATTTGCATGTAGTTTGCTAATCTAAACATACAAGTAATATGTCTAGATTATGTCAGATATTTATATTTATATATAAAAAGAAATTTAATATATAGAAATGAGGAATATATGAAGTTAATATCGTGGAATGTAAATGGTTTAAGAGCCTGCGTTCAGAAGGGGTTTCTTGATTTTTTCAAGGAAGCGGATGCGGATTTTTTCTGTGTTCAGGAAACCAAACTTCAGGAAGGGCAGATAGAACTTGAATTAGAAGGATATCATCAGTACTGGAATTATGCCAAGAGGAAAGGCTATTCAGGAACTGCAATTTTTACAAAAAAAGAACCACTTTCCGTAAAATACGGACTTGGAATAGAAGAGCATGATAACGAAGGCAGGGTAATTACATTAGAATATGAAAATTACTATGTTGTAACATGCTATACGCCTAATTCGAAAATGCAATTAGAAAGACTTCCTTACAGAATGGAGTGGGAAGATGATTTCAAGGCATACCTTAAGAAACTTAAACAGGATAAACCTGTTATTATGTGCGGTGATTTAAATGTGGCACACAAGGAAATCGACATAAAAAATGCTAAAACAAATCATCACAGTGCAGGATTTACAGATGAAGAAAGACAAAAGATGACTGATTTGCTCTCGGATGGATTTACGGATACATTCAGATATTTTTATCCGGACAAAGAAGGCATATACTCATGGTGGTCATACAGGTTTAAGGCAAGGGAGAAAAATGCAGGATGGCGTCTTGACTACTTTATTGTGTCGGATAACTTAAATGAAAGGCTTGTTGATGCCGCAATTCATACCAGTGTGATGGGATCTGACCATTGTCCGGTGGAACTTGATATAAATATAGAATAATTGTCTTAAGCAGATAAAAATAGTACCAGAATAATACAAATATTACATAAGAATATATATATGAGTATCCAATTTTGCCTAAATAGTCAAGTGGAAATTTTATCAGAAAAAATTATTTTCTTTGTTAGAATTGTCATATAGATAATAAATACAATATATTGTATAATAAAAGCCGTTGTAAACTAAATTTAGTAAGGAGACGGTTATGTCAGGCGAAGTTTTAGATGATGTTATGATCAAAGGAACTTGTAAGGGAAAGGCGGATGCTATTGTAAACTGTCAGTGTAATATTGAGACAGCTCCGAAGCGATGTGCTCAGGCGGATAAATGCATGTTTTATTCGTTTTACAAATGTAGCAAGCAATGGAAGCGGTTAGCTTAGGGGGAATTTTTTAGAAGATGTTTATATAAGGGGAAGGAAAACTTCTGCAAAGGGCAATGGAGCCTTTAGCAGGAGTTTTTTGTCATATACGACTAAAATACCAGAAATTTATCATAGGATAAATTTTACGGAATAATATAGTAATGGAAAAGAGGAAAAGATGAAAAAAGTATTAATCTTAAGTGATTCCCATGGAAATATAGAAAATATGGAGTATGCAGTTGAAAAAATTCTTCCGGACATGATAATTCACCTTGGTGACTGTAAGGATGATGCGATGATTCTTCAGGATGAATATGATGACATACCCTTTGAAGTGGTTCCGGGAAACTGCGACTACGAAGATGGACCACAGGAGAAGATAATAGATATTGAAGGAAACAAAATTCTTATATGCCATGGTCATACCTACGGAGTTAAATTTGATTATTACAGATTACAGATGGGGGCAATGGAAAAAGAAGTAGACCTTGCTTTGTTCGGACATACCCATAAGGTATTTTATGATTATCATAACGGTGTAAGACTTGTTAATCCGGGAAGCATCGGACTGCCACTTTGGGGAGTTGCACCTTCCTATGGCGTTATGACCATTGACGGACATGGGAAAATTGATATAGAAATCGAATATATAGAATAAAATAAGTAGAAAATAATTGACTAAATATGCACACCCACTGTATAATAACAATCGTGTATGTCACATTGTTATATTAAGGAGCAAATTAAAATGGTTAAGGTTGTTAAATTTGGTGGTAGCTCACTTGCAAGTGCTGAACAGTTCGCTAAAGTGGGTGACATTATAAGAGCAGACGAAAGTCGTAAATACGTAGTGCCAAGTGCACCGGGAAAGAGAAATTCAAAGGATACTAAGGTAACAGATATGCTTTATGCATGTTATGCTTTAGCTGAGAATGACGAAGAATTCCGCGTTCCCCTTATGAAGATTAAGGATCGTTATGATTCAATTATTAACGGATTGAATCTTAAATTATCCCTTGATGAAGAATTTAAGACAATTTCCAAGAAATTTAAAGAAAAAGCCGGCATTGATTATGCTGCATCAAGAGGAGAATACTTAAACGGAATAATCATGGCTAATTACCTTGGATATGAGTTTATTGATGCTGCAACAGTAATTTTCTTTGATGAGCAGGGAGAGTTTGATGCAGATAAGACTCAGAAGATTCTTTCTAAGAAGTTAGAGAAGACTCCAAAGGCTGTAATTCCTGGATTTTACGGTTCGGCATTTGACGGAACAGTTAAGACTTTTTCAAGAGGTGGTTCCGATATAACAGGATCAATCGTTGCAAAGGCATGTCATGCAAGCATGTATGAGAACTGGACAGATGTATCAGGATGTCTTGTTGCAGATCCTAGAATCATCAAGGATTCAAAGCCAATTAAGGTTGTTACATACAGAGAGCTTAGAGAGCTTTCTTACATGGGAGCATCAGTTCTTCACGAAGATGCAATTTTCCCAGTAAGAAAAGCAGGTATCCCAATTAACATTCGTAATACTAATGAGCCAGAAGCTGACGGAACTTTAATCGTAGAAAGTACATGTCAGAAGCCATTATATACAATTACAGGAATTGCCGGTAAGAAAGGTTTCGTTGCAGTTAACCTTGAGAAAGATAAGATGAATTCAGAAGTAGGTTTTTGTAGAAAAGCCCTTCAGGCATTTGAGGAGAATGGAATTTCCATCGAGCATATGCCATCAGGAATTGATACAATGACAGTATTCGTTCATCAGGCTGAATTTGAAGGCAAGGAGCAGCAGGTAATCAGTTCAATCAGAAGACTTGCAAATCCTGACATTATTGATTTGGAAGCAGACCTTGCACTTATCGCTGTTGTAGGACGTGGAATGAAGTCTAACAGAGGTACTGCAGGAAGAATTTTCTCAGCATTGGCACATGCTAATATCAACATCAGAATGATTGACCAGGGTTCTTCAGAGCTTAATATTATTATTGGTGTAAGTAATGAAGATTTCGACGATGCAATCAAGGCAATTTATGATATTTTCGTTGAGACAAAGCTTTAATTGAATATATAGTAACCAAAGGCGTTTTCTTTCATAATATATATGGAAGGGAGCGCTTTTTATGTACCTTAATACACTTATTTATGTGACGGATAAAAGGCAGAAATACTTAAGTGAAATTCTTCCGGGAAAGAAAAAGATAGAAAGCGATGTTTTTTCCAAAGGGGGAATTGACAGAATTATCCTTCCAACTCCTGTTTCAAAATTGGAAAAATACCCCATGGAAGAGGAAAAATTAATGAACTATCTTGATATATCAAAGGGGATAGTTACGGTGTACGGTGGAAAATTTACGCCAAAATGGAAAAATTACCTTGAAAAAAGTCAGATTCCATATGTGGATTTAATGGAAGATGAGATAGTGGCAATTAAAAATGCCGCAATAACGGCAGAGGCTGTTGTAGCCTTGGTGATTAGTCAGGGAAACTATTCCATCGATAAAAGTAAATTTGTGATAACAGGTTTTGGCAGATGTGCAAAAGCAGTTGCTGACAAAATAAGTAATTTAGGTGGCAAGGTGACGATACTTGCAAGGAAACGTCAGGCAAGGAAAGAAGCAAAGGAAAATGGATATTATGCGACGGATTTTTCCTATGGTCCGGAGGAATGTGAAGGATGTCAGGTTTTGATAAACACCGTACCTGATATGGTGGTAAATGAAAACATGATTAAAGAATTACCAAAGGACTCGATTATTATTGATATTGCATCATCACCCGGCGGATGCGATCTGGAAGCGGTGAAGAAATACAAAATCAGCTACAAGCTGGCACTTGGACTGCCGGGAATATATACGCCTAAAAGCAGTAGTAAGGTTTTGGCTGAAGCTATTAGACGGCATAGTTATTATGAACAAAAAATAGGAGAGAATAAAGGGTGGATTTATCAAATTGTACTATAGGTTACTGTATAACAGGCTCTTTTTGTACTTTTTCCAAGGTACAAAAAGTTGTAAAGAACTTAGTTGATAATGGGGCAAAGGTAATTCCGGTTTTTTCCTATAATGCTCAGAATCTGGATACAAGGTTTACAAGTGCAAAGCATTTTAGCGATGGAATATGTGACACAACGGGGAATGAAGGGATTTTTACAATTCAGGAAGCAGAACCAATAGGACCTAATAATTACCTTGATATTCTTGTTATAGCCCCATGCACAGGAAATACTGCGGCAAAGCTGTGTAACGGAATTGTTGACACGCCGGTTCTTATGGCGGCAAAAGCCCACATGAGAAATGGCAAACCGGTGGTGATTGGAATTTCCACAAATGATGCCCTGGGGATGAATTTTAAGAATATCGGAAATCTTATGAATATGAAAAATATATATTTTATTCCCTTCGGTCAGGATAATTACAAGTCAAAACCTAATTCACTGGTTTGTGACCTTGAAAAAACAAAAGAAACCATAGAATATGCCCTGGAGGGAAAACAGATTCAGCCTGTGCTGATTAAATAAAAAAGGCGATTCTCATAAGAATTATTACTGATTCCTATGGGTATCGCCTACATATGTTTTATGAAATATGACTAGTTGTTCTGTGATGCGTTATATGCCTCGCGGCATGCCTTGGCAAGCTGGTCACCACAAGAAGTATTTTTAAATCCGCATTTAATTCCACCAATTTTGTCTTCTACCTGCTGAACTGTAAGTCCCTCGACTAATTTTGGAATGGCCTGAAGATTACCGTTACATCCTCCTGTGAATTTGACATTGTGAACGATATCTCCTTCAAGCTCAAGCTCGATGAGAGTAGAACATGTTCCTTTTGTTTTGTATGTGTATGTCATTGTATATCCTCCTAAGTAATCATTTATGAATAACAAAATTATAACATATAATCAGTTTTAAACAAAGTATGTAATATTTAGTTAATAAAAAATTCATAAAACATTTTTTTTAATAGAGTTGTTAAAATATTCAGAAAGTGATAAAATATGTTCTATGTGAAACCTCGTTTTAAGAGGAATCAGTATTGATAGGAGATTTATATGAGTGCATTAACCAGAATCTTTGGTACTCACAGCGAAAGAGAGCTGAAAAGAATCTACCCAATCGTTGATAAGGTAGAGTCTTATCAGAAGACAATGAACGCTCTTTCAGATGAGGAATTGAAGGGAAAGACAAAAGAATTCAAGGAGCGACTTGAGAAGGGTGAGACATTAGATGACCTTTTACCTGAAGCATATGCTACAGTGCGTGAAGCAGCAAAAAGAGTATTAGGCATGGAACATTACCGAGTTCAGATTATTGGTGGTATCATTCTTCATCAGGGAAGAATCGCAGAAATGAGAACCGGTGAAGGAAAGACATTGGTTTCGACACTCCCAGCATATTTAAATGCGTTGGAGGGAAAGGGTGTATGTATCGTAACAGTTAACGACTATCTTGCAAAGCGAGATTCTGAGTGGATGGGACAGGTTCATGAATTCCTGGGACTTACCGTTGGTGTAGTACTTGGCGGTATGGAGAATGATGAACGAAGAGCCGCTTATAATTGTGATATTACATACGTTACAAATAATGAATTAGGATTTGATTACTTAAGAGATAACATGGTAATCTACAAGGAACAGCTTGTTCAAAGAGGACTTCATTATGCCATCATCGATGAGGTGGATTCAGTTCTTATCGACGAAGCAAGAACACCACTTATTATTTCAGGCCAGAGTGGTAAGTCAACAAGATTATATGAAGCATGTGATATCCTTGCAACCCAGTTGGAAAGAGGAGATGACATTCCTGAATATTCAAAAATGGATGCCATTATGGGAATTGAGCAGGAAGAAACAGGGGATTTTATTGTAAATGAAAAGGATAAGATTGTTAACCTTACACACGAAGGTGTTAAGAAAGTAGAGCAGTTTTTCCATATAGATAACCTTGCAGATCCTGAGAATCTTGAGATTCAGCATAATATTATTCTTGCACTTCGTGCACATAATCTTATGTTCAGGGATCAGGATTACGTTGTAAAAGATGATCAGGTAATGATCGTTGATGAATTTACAGGACGTATTATGCCAGGAAGACGTTATTCTGACGGACTTCATCAGGCGATTGAGGCAAAGGAACATGTTAAGGTTAAGAGAGAAAGTAAGACTCTTGCCACAATTACATTCCAGAATTTCTTCAACAAATTTGAGAAGAAAGCAGGTATGACAGGTACTGCATTAACAGAGGAGAATGAATTCCGTGATATCTATGGAATGGATGTTGTTGAGATTCCAACAAACCGTCCTATCGCCAGAATTGATTTACAGGATGCAGTTTATAAGACTAAGAAAGAAAAATTCAGAGCTGTAGTAGAGGAAGTTAAGAAGGCTCATGCAAAGGGACAGCCTGTACTTGTTGGTACTATTACAATCGAGACATCTGAACTTATCAGTAAGATGCTTAAGAAGGAAGGTATCAAGCATACAGTACTTAATGCCAAATTCCATGAGAAGGAAGCTGAGATTGTTGCAAAAGCCGGTGAGCATGGTGCTGTTACAATCGCAACTAACATGGCTGGTCGAGGAACTGATATTAAGCTTGATGATGCTGCAAGAGAAGCTGGCGGACTTAAGATTATCGGTACAGAGCGTCATGAATCAAGACGTATAGATAATCAGTTGCGTGGTCGTGCCGGACGTCAGGGAGATCCAGGTGAATCACAATTCTTCATCTCTCTTGAGGATGATTTGATGAGATTATTCGGTTCAGAGAAGCTTATGAATGTATTCTCTGCCCTTGGAGTTCCTGAGAATGAGCAGATTCAGCACAAGATGCTTACTTCAGCAATCGAGAAGGCACAGCAGAAGATTGAAGGAAATAACTTCGGAATCAGAAAGAATCTTCTTGAATACGATCAGGTTAATAATGACCAAAGAGAGATTATTTACGAAGAGCGTTCAAGAGTATTAAATGGAGATAATATGCGAGATGCTATCTTCAAGATGATTCAGGAGCAGGTTGAGAAGGCTGTTGATACATGTATTTCTGATGATATTGCAAAAGAAGATTGGGATCTTAACGAATTAAATGAGATTCTTCTTCCAATTGTTCCACTTGATCCTATTACACCGGAGTCAATTGCGGATGTTAAGAATTACAAGGGATTGAAGCAGGATTTGAAAGAGAAGGCTGTTTTATTATATGAAGCTAAGGAAACAGAATTCCCTGAGATCGAGCAATTCAGAGAAATTGAGCGTGTGATTTTACTTAAGGTTATTGACCGTAAGTGGATGGATCACATTGATGATATGGATCAGTTACGTCAGGGTATCGGTCTTCAGGCTTACGGACAGAAAGATCCTAAGGTTGAATACAAGATGATTGGATTTGATATGTTTGATGATCTTATCAGTGCAATTCAGGAAGAGACAGTAAGACTTCTTTTCCACGTTCAGGTTCAGCAGAATGTAGAGCGTGAGCAGGTGGCTAAGGTTACTGGAACTAACAAGGATGCAGCAGCGCAGGGTGCTCCTAAGAAGAGAGATGAAGCTAAGGTTTACCCTAACGATCCTTGTCCATGCGGAAGTGGTAAGAAATACAAACAGTGTTGTGGCCGCAGATAATTGGAAAATTTGATTTTAATATGTTAATTATGACACCGCAAGTGTATACTTGCGGTGTTTTATTACAATATGCCGAATATAGTATGTAGCTTGGGTAAGTGGCAATGGGATACATAAGAATTATAGGGCAAGGGAATGGAAGCGTTATGGGGACATTAAAATACAGTAGAATATAGATGTTAAATTTTATATAAGTAAGGAGCAATTATGGAAACAAGAGAAATTCTTGAAATGTTAAAAGAGGATAAAATTTCTATTGAAGAAGCTGAAAGTTATTTTAAGAGAAAACCATTTGAAGATATGGGATATGCAAAAATTGATTCCCATAGAAAAATTCGTTCAGGGTTTGGTGAGGTGGTTTTTTGTAGTGGTAAAAGCGATGAACATCTTGTGAACATTTTTAAGAGAATATATGAAGAAGATGGGGAAGTTATGGGCACAAGAGCCAGTGCCAGACAGTACGAGTTAATAAAACAAACCCTTCCTATGGTAAAATATGATGAAATTTCCAAAATTCTTATGATTGAAAAGGAAAAGGAGAAAGTCGGCAATATTGTTGTGTGTACTGCGGGAACTGCTGATATACCGGTGGCAGAGGAAGCGGCTGTGACAGCGGAATATTTCGGAACGAATGTAAATCGTATATATGATGTGGGGGTGGCTGGAATTCATAGGCTTTTTTCACATTTGGAAGAGATTCAGAAAGCGAATTGTATCGTTGCTGTTGCGGGAATGGAAGGAGCATTGGGAAGTGTTATAGGAGGACTGGTGGATAAACCGGTTATAGCTGTTCCAACCTCAGTGGGATATGGAGCCAGCTTTAACGGATTATCAGCTTTGCTTACAATGATTAATTCCTGCGCAAATGGTGTTTCTGTTGTCAATATTGACAATGGCTATGGAGCCGGATATATAGCAACCCAGATAAACAGACTTGCAACTCATTAATGTTAGGATAATTTTATGAATGTAATTTATTAATGTCTGGATAATTGCCAGAATGCAACAGCACTTGCGGCGGCAACATTTAGGGAGTCTACACCATGTCCCATTGGAATCATTACGGTGTAATCAGACTCTTTGATTGTGGATTGGTGTAACCCTTCGCCTTCAGTTCCAAGGATAACTGCTAATTTTTCTTCGGACATAAGTTTTTCGTTATCTACAGAAACAGAATTATTGTCAAGTGCCATGGCAGCAGTTTTAAATCCTAATTCTTTGATTGTGGCAATTCCCTTGTCGAGCCATTGGGATTCCTTTTTGAACGCGTATGTCCATGGAATCTGGAAAACTGTTCCCATACTAACACGAAGAGAACGTCTGTATAATGGGTCACAGCACGCAGGGGATAAAATTACACTATCCATATTTAATGCGGCTGCGGAACGAAAAATTGCACCGACATTTGTTGGGTTTACAACGCCTTCTAATATGGCAATTCTGTTTGCATTTTTACAAACTTCCTCAAGTGTGGGAAGTTTTTTTCTTTTCATAACGCAAAGAGCGCCTTTAGTCAGGTTAAAACCTGTGATTTTGCACAAAATATCCAGTTTTGCAGTAAAAACAGGTACATCTTTCATTCTGTCTATGATAGTTTTGGCTTCCTGCTGGATAAGTTTTTCTTCGATAAGCAGTGAAACCGGTTCGTATCCTGCATCAAGACCTCTTATAATAACATTAGGACTTTCTGCAATGAAAAATCCAGGGTCGGGTTCATTGATTCTTAGAAGTTCTATCTCTTTGTATCTGGCATAATAATCAAGTTCTTTGGAATTGAAATCATTTATGTTAATAATGTTTGCCATGGTTTTCCCTTTCGTTTGAATAAAAAATATATTGAAAATATATCTGATTAGTTTTCAG
Source organism: Agathobacter sp. (assembly GCA_036308125.1). Lineage (GTDB taxonomy): Bacteria > Bacillota > Clostridia > Lachnospirales > Lachnospiraceae > Roseburia. The sequence continues at coordinate 205,581 of JAXJWH010000076.1, read as the reverse complement.
TGAATTTATGTAATTGTACATATTTAATAACGGAATTAAGGGTAACATATCTTTAAAGAATAAGCAAGAAAACTTACATTGCAAAGGTTTATGTTTTATTATACAAATATTAAAAAGGAAAGACACTGAAAAACCAAAAAGTTTTGCGGAAAGAATTTGCATTCAATAATATAAATCCGATAGGGGATGTGGTAAAATAGCTAAAAGTATTTTTAAATAAAAATTAGTGAATTTTACTAAAAATTTTTGGAAAAAACGTAAAAATATTACAAACACGTATTCGAAAATGCTGTACATTTAAAATATTTTGTGATACAATAGAATAAATCGAAAAGACGTTTGGAAATATTTGTATATTATAGATATGATTTTTGATAGATATTTTATTTTGCATGGTAGGGAGGAAGAGTCATGGATCATTTTGTGTTACATTCGCCATATGAAGCTACAGGAGATCAGCCTCAGGCTATTGAGAAGCTGGTTAATGGATTTAAGGAAGGCAATCAGTTTGAGACTTTGCTTGGAGTTACGGGTTCTGGTAAGACTTTTACTATGGCCAATGTTATTGCAGCTCTCAACAGACCGACTTTAATTATATCCCATAATAAGACTTTGGCAGGACAGTTATACAGTGAGATGAAGGAATTTTTCCCGGAGAATGCGGTGGAATATTTTGTATCCTATTATGATTATTATCAGCCGGAGGCATATGTCCCACAGTCAGATACCTATATTGCCAAGGATTCTTCTGTGAATGATGAGATAGATAAATTGAGATTATCAGCGACGGCTGCATTGGTGGAGAGACAGGATGTTATTGTAATAGCATCAGTTTCCTGTATATATGGTTTGGGCGAACCGGATGATTTTATGGAAATGATGATATCTTTGCGTCCCGGAATGGAGATAGACAGGGATGATGTAATTAAGAAATTAATCGCCATGCAGTATTCAAGAAATGAGATGGATTTTAAGCGAGGAACATTCAGAGTGCATGGGGATGTTTTGGATATTTTCCCGGCTGACAGAGGGGAACTTGGAGTCAGAGTGGAATTTTTTGGAGATGAGATAGACAGAATTGCAGAATTTGACGTTCTTACAGGGGAAGTGAAGAACACAAGAACTCATGTGGGAATTTTCCCTGCGTCACATTATGTAGTATCAAGGGAGAAAATGCTTGAAGCCTGTGACAAAATCGAACAGGAGATGACAGAAAGGGTTAAATATTTTAAAGGTGAAGACAGACTTTTAGAGGCTCAAAGAATTGCGGAACGAACTAATTTTGATATTGAGATGCTTAAGGAAACTGGTTTTTGCAGTGGAATTGAGAATTATTCGAGACATCTTACAGGGAGAAAAGAAGGAGAATCTCCTGCTACTTTAATGGATTTCTTTCCTGATGATTATCTTATTATTGTTGATGAGTCACATATCACAATTCCTCAGGTCAGGGGAATGTATGCAGGAGACCGTTCGAGAAAGAATACTCTTGTGGACTATGGATTCAGACTCCCATCAGCCCTTGATAACAGACCGCTTAATTTTGAGGAATTTGAAAGCAAGATAGATAAAATGCTTTTTGTGTCGGCAACCCCTAATGTTTACGAGAGTGAGCATGAATTGTTAAGGGCAGAGCAGATTATAAGACCAACCGGTTTATTAGATCCTAAGGTTGAGGTAAGACCTGTTGAAGGTCAGATTGATGATCTTGTAGGCGAAGTTAATAAGGAGATTGCAAATAATAATAAGGTGCTTATTACAACCCTTACCAAGAGAATGGCTGAGGATTTAAGTGCATATATGGCTGAACTTGGAATTAAGGTAAAATATCTTCATTCAGATATAGATACTCTTGAAAGGGCTGAGATAATAAGGGATTTGCGATTAGGAGTATTTGATGTACTGGTTGGTATCAACCTTTTAAGAGAGGGGCTTGATATTCCGGAGATTACCCTTGTTGCAATACTGGATGCAGATAAGGAAGGCTTCTTACGTTCCGAGACATCTCTTATTCAGACAATTGGACGAGCTGCCCGTAACAGTGAAGGTCATGTAATTATGTATGCAGATAAGATTACTGATTCCATGAGAGTTGCCATTGATGAAACTGAAAGAAGACGAAAAGTTCAGGAAGAATATAATAAAGAGCATAATATTACACCTCAGACCATTAAGAAGGCTGTCAGGGACGTAATCGCCATTTCAAAGAAAGTTGCAGCGGATGAACTTAATATGGCTAAGGATCCTGAATCTATGAGTGAGAAGGAGCTTAACAAGGCTATTGCTGATATTCAAAAGAAGATGAAAAAGGCGGCAGCAGAGCTCAATTTTGAGGCAGCGGCAGAATACAGGGATAAGATGATTCAGCTTAAGACTGCTTTACAGGAAATAGAGAGCTGATATACAGATACATTTAGGAAACACTGATAATAGAATTTAAGAGGGTTAAGATGGCTAAAGAGAGAAAATACATTAAGATTAAAGGAGCAAAGGAACATAATTTAAAGGGAATTGATATAGAGATTCCAAGAGATGAATTTGTGGTACTTACAGGATTGTCAGGATCAGGAAAATCATCGTTGGCATTTGATACTATATATGCAGAAGGCCAAAGAAGATACATGGAGTCCCTTTCTTCGTATGCCAGACAGTTTTTAGGACAGATGGAAAAACCTGATGTTGAGACGATAGAAGGTCTTCCACCGGCTATTTCAATTGACCAGAAATCCACTAATAAGAATCCAAGATCCACAGTTGGAACAGTTACGGAAATCTATGATTATTTCAGATTATTATATGCAAGAATTGGAATTCCCCATTGTCCAAAGTGTGGCAAGGAAATTAAAAAAACAAGTATTGACCAGATGGTTGATTATATAATGCAGCTGCCTGAGAGAACAAAGATTCAGCTTTTAGCTCCTGTGGTAAGGGGGAGAAAAGGAGAACATCAGAAGCTTTTTGAGAAGGCAAAGAAGAGCGGATATGTTCGTGTTATTGTTGATGGTAATATGTATGAGCTTTCAGAGAATATACCTATGGAGAAAAATATCAAGCATAATATTGATATTGTGGTTGACAGACTTGTTATTAAAGATGGAATTGAGAAAAGACTTACAGATTCTCTGGAAACAGTTTTTGAGCTGGCTGAAGGGAATGCCGTTATAGATGTTATAGACGGTGAGAGTATGAATTTTTCACAGAATTTTGCATGTCCTGATTGTGGAATAAGCGTGGATGAAGTAGAACCTAGAAGTTTTTCATTTAATAATCCCTTTGGAGCATGTCCGACATGTTATGGTCTGGGATACAAGATGGAATTTGATGAGGACCTTATGATTCCAGATAAGTCGCTTGCAATTTCAGAGGGGGCAATTCAGGTTATAGGGTGGCAATCTTGTACAGAACCTTCAAGTTATACTTATGCTACGCTTAAAGCCTTGTCAGAGGGGTATGGTTTTTCGTTGGATACTCCATATAAAGATTTGCCTGAAGATATAAGACATATGCTTATACATGGCGGAGATGGAAGAATTCTTAAGGTTCATTACAAAGGGCAAAGGGGAGTCGGAGTATATGATTTAAACTGGGAAGGCCTTATTAATAATGTGGAACGAAGATATAGGGAGACTGGTTCGGAGAATATCAAGGCTGAGTATGAGCAGTTTATGAGAATAACACCATGTGCTACATGTAAAGGACAAAGACTTAAACCTACTTCTTTGGCTGTGACAGTTGCAGATAAGAATATATATGAGATGACATCTATGTCTGTAAGGGATTTATGTGATTTCCTTGAGAATATAGAATTAACAAAACAGCAACACTATATCGGCGATCAGATACTTAAAGAGATAAAGGCGAGGGTAGGATTCTTAAAACAGGTAGGATTGGAATATCTTACATTGACAAGAGCAACCGGAAGTCTGTCGGGAGGAGAAGCTCAAAGAATAAGACTTGCAACCCAGATTGGTTCAGGTTTAGTTGGAGTAGCATACATTTTGGATGAGCCAAGTATCGGATTACATCAAAGGGATAATGACAAATTACTTAAAGCATTAATGGATTTAAAGGATTTGGGAAATACTCTTATTGTGGTTGAACATGATGAAGATACAATGCGTGCAGCTGATTACATTGTAGATATCGGACCTGGAGCCGGCTCTCATGGTGGAAAAGTAATTGCAACAGGAACGGCGCAGGATATTATGAATTGTAAGGAGTCCATTACAGGCGATTATCTAAGCGGAAGAAAATATATTCCGGTACCCGAAGAGAGAAGAAAACCAACAGGATATATAACAATTAAAGGGGCAAGAGAGAACAATCTTAAGAATATAGATGTTCAGATACCACTTGGCATTATGACCTGTATAACCGGTGTTTCAGGTTCAGGAAAAAGTTCCTTAACTAATGAGATCTTGTATAAGCATTTAGCAAAATCCCTTAATCGTGCAAGATGTATAGCTGGTGAACATGATGGAATTGAGGGAATTGAGCAGTTAGACAAAGTAATAGATATAGACCAGTCACCAATAGGAAGAACTCCACGTTCAAATCCTGCAACTTACACAGGTGTATTTGACATGATAAGAGATTTATTTGCCGCAACAGCAGATGCAAAAGCAAAGGGATATAAGAAAGGCAGATTCAGTTTTAATGTAAAAGGCGGAAGATGTGAAGCGTGTAATGGAGATGGAATTCTTAAGATTGAGATGCATTTTCTTCCTGATGTATATGTTCCATGTGAAGTATGTGAAGGTAAGCGTTATAACAGAGAAACTCTTGATGTTAAATACAAAGGCAAAAGTATATATGACGTTCTTGATATGACAGTAGAAGAGGCAATGACTTTCTTTGAAAATGTTCCAAAAATTCATAAGAAAATAAAGACGTTGTATGAAGTAGGTCTTTCATATATTAAATTAGGACAGCCTTCCACAGAACTTTCAGGAGGAGAGGCGCAAAGAATAAAGCTGGCAACAGAACTTAGTAAGAAGAGTACAGGTAAGACAATTTATATTCTTGATGAGCCGACAACAGGACTTCATTTTGCAGATGTTCACAAATTGGTAGAGATTTTAAGAAGATTATCAGACGGAGGTAATACCGTAGTTGTAATAGAGCATAATCTTGATGTTATAAAAACTGCAGATTATATTATTGACATGGGACCTGAAGGTGGTGACGGTGGCGGGACTGTAGTAGCCCAGGGAACACCGGAAGAAATATGCATGGTACAAAAGTCATACACTGGTAAATTTTTGGCTCCATATTTGAATAAAAAGACAGAATAACCTTAATTTTTTATTAAAATATCTTCTTTCTTAAAAAAATAGTTTGAAAAATGGAATTAATTGTATATAATAAATTAGAATACGAAAAATATGGTTAACTGAAATTTTGTGCTTACAAGCGTAGAATTGTAATAGAATATGATTTTAGAGAAATTGAAATAAGAGAAAGGGGCTATTAAAATGGTCGGATCAGATATCGGAATTGATTTAGGAACAGCAAGTATATTGGTTTATATAAAAGGAAAAGGTGTAGTCTTAAAAGAGCCTTCAGTTGTAGCTTTTGACAGAGATAAGAATGAAATCAAAGCTATCGGAGAAGAAGCAAGACTTATGCTTGGAAGAACACCAGGTAATATTGTTGCAGTAAGACCTCTTCGTCAGGGTGTAATTTCAGATTACAAGGTTACTGAGAAGATGATCAAACACTTTATCCAGAAAGCATTAGGAAAGAAAAGTTTCCGTAAACCACGTATTACTGTATGTGTACCAAGTCAGGTAACAGAGGTAGAAAGAAAGGCAGTAGAGGATGCTACTTATTCAGCAGGAGCAAGAGAAGTAGAAATTATTGAAGAACCAATCGCTGCAGCTATTGGTGCAGGTATCGATATTTCAAGACCATGTGGTAACCTTATTGTTGATATCGGAGGTGGAACATCTGATATTTCTGTTATTTCATTGAGTGGTTCAGTAGTCAGCACATCAGTGAAGATTGCCGGAGATGATTTTGATGAGGCAATTGTTCGTTATATGCGTAAGAAACATAATCTTCTTATCGGAGAAAGAACAGCAGAAGATATTAAAATTAAGATTGGAACATGCTATCCTTTAGCATCAAATGAGACTATTGAAGTAAGAGGACGTAATTTAGTTACAGGTCTTCCAAGAACAATTACTGTAAGTTCTGAGGAGACAGAAGAGGCACTTCGTGAGCCAACTCTTCAGATTGTTGAGGCTGTACATTCTGTTCTTGAGAAAACACCACCAGAATTAGCAGCAGATATTGCTGACAGGGGAATTGTATTAACAGGTGGCGGATCATTACTTCGTGGATTAGAAGAACTTATTGAAGATAAGACAGGCATCAATACAATGACTGCAGAGCATCCAATGACATGTGTTGCTATTGGAACGGGTAAATATGTTGAGTTCCTTGCAGGAAAACGTGACGCTGAATAGAAATTATAATTGCAGTTTATGAATTTTCATAAACTGCAATTACATATAAAATATTTATAAATCCTTAATCAGACTAAAGAATATTTATTGGTGAGTCGATATAAAGTCTAGAATTGTATTAATTTAAATCTTCTTTCTGAAGAGATATAGGTTAAACGGCATAGTGCATATTATGTTAAGGAGTCAGACTATGGTTAAGGGTTTATATACGGCCTATACGGGCATGAGAAATGAAATGAAACGACTTGATGTTTTGGCAAATAATCTTGCAAATGCAGATACCAATGGTTACAAGAAGGAAGGGACAACTTCTCATTCCTTTGAATCTGAATTGGCAGTAAGGATAAAGGATTCATCAAGTTATGGATTAAATAAGAATGTTGGTAATATTACATATGGAGTCAGGTTAGGTGAGACTTATACTGATTGGCAGTCTGGAAGTCTTAAGGTTACGGACAATTCTTCAGACCTTGCATTAAGCGGTAATGGATTTTTCGCAGTTGCATTTACAGATAAGAATGAAAATACATCTGTGAAATATACAAGGGATGGAGCGTTTACCGTAGATACGAATGGATACTTAGTGACAAAGGACGGAGATCATGTATTAAATGCAACCGGAGCTATGAATTCTGATGCGGATGAGAGAAACTGGATTAGGATAGATCCAAATTCAGATTTTACGGTAAATTCATTAGGATATTTAATTCAAAATGGCAATATCGTAGGAACAATAGGTGTTGTGGATATTGATAATTATGACTATATCGTAAAGTATGGCGAGAATCTGTATGATCTTGCAGATGGTGGTAATGTTATAGCATCCAATGCACAGGTACAGGAGGGCGTTATTGAGTCGTCTAATGTGCAGGTGGTATCTGAGATGGTTAACATGATTACGATTCAAAGGGCATATGAGGCAGGTCAGAAGGTAATTACGTCAATAGATGGCACATTGGATAAAGCGGTTAATCAGGTTGGTAAAGTTTAATAATAAGTCGAGGGAGAAGGGAGAAACTGGCTTATGATGAGAGCATTATATACTGCAGCGACTGGAATGCTTGCAGAACAGACAAATGTGGATAATATTTCCAATAATTTAGCAAATGTTAATACTTATGGATATAAGACAGAGAGAACTGAATTTAAGTCTTTACTATATCAGACAATACAAACAAGAACAACTTCAGGGAATGGGGATGTTAAGCCTGTTGGGGCTCAGGTTGGACTCGGAACAAGGGTTGCATCTACAACTTCCATGTATACACAGGGAGCACAGACGGCAAGTGAAAGCCCAACGGATTTTTGTATTGTAGGTGACGGATTTTTTGCAGTTCGGGGAATGGATGGAAATACATATTATACCAGAAATGGTAATTTTACCTGGGCGATAGATGCAAACGGAAGAACACTACTGACTGACTCAGAAGGTTGTCCGGTTTTAGACAGTCAGGGAAATGAGATTATGGTTCCACAGGGAATTTCAGCTGAGAGAATGATATTTAATCAGGATGGTTCCATTGCATATAAAGATGCAAGTGGAAATCCAGTGTTACTTAATCAGTCTTTTGGAATTTATCAATTTAATAATCCGGCTGGTCTTGAGAAGACATCATCAAGCAGACTTATTGCTACTGCAGCATCAGGAAATCCGATGCTTGAGGGTGCAACAAATGGAATATCAAGCAGTAAGGTGTTGGCCAATTATCTTGAAGGCTCCAATGTTCAGGTTGCGGATGAGATGGTTAATATGATAATTGCCCAAAGAGCATATGAATTGAATTCTAAAGCAATTACAACAGCTGATTCAATGCTTGATACAGCAAATAATCTTAAGAGATAACAGATTTATGACAGATTAGTCGGGGGTATGTAAATGGGAATTTCATTGAATGGTTTAACATCAACAGTTGATACCGGATTATCCGGTGTTTCAACGGAATCTGCTAATAAATTGTCAGGTTCATTAAAAGGAATTTCATCTGATTCATCAGAAGATGAATTATTAGAGGTTATAGAGGATTTCGAATCATATTTTGTAGAAGAAATGATTAAGAAAGTAAAGGAAACATTTACTGATTCTGGTTCAGATGAGGAAGGTGTTGATAAAACGGCATCATCATATACAGATTTCTTCATGGATTATGCCATAGAAGATTTATCTGATGAGATTTTGGATGAGGTTGGCGGTAACGTCACACAGCAGTTATATGAGCAAATGAAAAGAAATTATAACATATAATTAAGGTATTATGGGGGATGTGCTAATGCACATCCTTTATGTCATTTTTAAGCTGGATGAAATGCTTTAAGCTGGATATGAATCAGTCGTTATAAGATACCGAAGTGTTGGTTTAAGCAGATGTGGAATAAAGAATTTAAGGCGTATAGTAAAATTAATTAAGCAAAGAGAATATAACAGATTTTGGAGAAATAAATTGGATACAGTTACAGGTTATGTAGATCATATTATATTTAGAAATTCAGAAAATGGATATACGGTTTTGGTTTTAGTCGTAGATGAAGAAGAAATTACTGCGGTTGGAATTTTCTCTGATATTGCGGAGGGTGAATATATTGAGGCAACAGGAGAATATACGGATCATCCTACATATGGAAGACAATTTAAAGTTAAATCCTTTGAGGAAAAGCCTCCGGAAGATGAAGTAGCAATCGAAAGATATTTAGGTTCAGGCGCGATTAAAGGAATTGGTTTAGCTCTTGCTGCAAGGATTGTAAGGAGGTTTAAATCTGATACCTTCAGGATTATTGAGGATGAACCTGAAAGACTTGCAGAAGTAAAGGGAATAAGCAAGAGGAAAGCCATGGAGATTGCGGATCAGGTTAATGAAAAAAAGGAACTCAGGCAGACAATGATTTTTCTGCAGCAGTTTGGTATAAATGTTAACCTGGCGGTGAAAATATATAAAAAATATGGTCAGGAAGTGTATGGAATTTTAAAGGAAAACCCCTACAGACTTGCAGATGATATCGAAGGAATAGGATTTAAAACCGCAGATGATATTGCAACCAAAGCCGGTATTAAGGCAGATTCGGATTTTCGAATAAGAAGTGGAATATTGTATACACTTATGCAGACTTCAACTGAGGGGCATACATTTTACCCTATGGATGAACTGACTGCAAAAGCCAGTGAACTTTTAGGCGTGGAGGCTTCGCATATTGAAGATCAATATATGAATCTTGCAATGGAAAAAAAGATTGTGATTCAGAAAAAAGATGATATTACACAAGTGTATTCCGCACCATTTTATTACATGGAATTAAATATAGCTCATATGTTAAAAGAATTGGATATTAGCTATGATGTTGCAGATTCAGAAATAGAAACAAAAATCAGACAGATAGAAAAAGAAACACATATGGAGCTTGACGGGCATCAGGTGGAAGCTGTTAAGGAAGCTGTAAAGAATGGACTTTTGATTATAACCGGAGGTCCGGGAACAGGAAAAACAACAACAATTAATACAATAATCAAATATTTTGAACTTGAGGGTTATGATATATTTCTAGCGGCACCAACAGGAAGAGCGGCAAAGAGAATGAGTGAGACGACTGGGTATGAGGCAAGAACAATTCATCGAATGCTTGAAATTAATGGAAGTCCGGAAGGTGAAAAAACAGGCGGTTTTGAAAGAAATGAGCAAAACCCCCTTGAAACAGATGTAATCATTATTGATGAAATGTCGATGGTAGATGTTTCGCTTATGAATTCTTTACTAAAAGCAATAGTTGCAGGAACAAAACTTATTCTTGTAGGAGATGTGAATCAGCTTCCAAGTGTCGGACCAGGATGCGTGTTAAAGGATATTATTGAATCTGAGTGTTTTCATACCGTAAAACTTACAAAAATTTTCAGACAGGCAAGTACCAGCGATATAATTGTTAATGCTCATAAGATTAATAAGGGGGAGAACATAACACTTGACAATAAAAGTATGGACTTTTTCTTCCTGAAAAGATATGATGCTGACAAAATAATTAATGTTACCCTTCAGCTTATCATAGAAAAAATGCCTAAATATGTAAATGCGTCAATGTATGACATACAGGTTTTAACACCGATGAGAAAGGGCCTTCTTGGAGTTGAAAGGCTTAACGGTATAATTCAGTCATACCTTAATCCAGAAGCGAAGGGGAAAAGGCAGAAGGAATACAAAGGTGTAATTTTCCGAGAAGGCGATAAAGTTATGCAAATTAAGAATAATTACCAGCTGGAATGGGAAATTAAGACAAAATTTGGACTTAGCATAGATAAGGGAACAGGTATATTTAACGGAGATACGGGTATAATTGAACAGATAAATGATTTTTCTGAATGTATGACAATATCCTTTGATGACGGTAAAGTGGTGGAGTATTCATTTAAATTACTTGATGAGTTAGAGCTTGCATATGCTGTAACAATTCATAAGTCCCAAGGGTCAGAGTATCCGGCTGTGGTTATTCCACTTTTGTCAGGACCAAGAATGCTATTAAATCGTAATTTGTTATATACGGCGGTAACGAGGGCGAAAAAATGTGTAACCATAGTTGGAAATGATGATACATTTAACATGATGGTACATAATAATTCTGAGCTTGCCAGATATAGCGGTTTGAAGGACAGACTAAAAGAGGAAAGCATCTAAGGAGGCAGAAATGGAAATCAGATTATTACATGAAGATGAAATATTAAGGGCAACCATACTTTCAAAAGATGTATTTGATGAGTTGGTTAGAAATTATATGCAAAATAAAAAAATGGAAGAATGTTTTGACGGATATGTTTCTGAGGAAAAGCTTAAAGAGGCTGTAAGGATGGGACAGTTATTTGTCTGGGGTGCTTACGATGGAGAAAATCTTATGGGAGTATCCGCAATGCAGCTGGACGGGCATATAACAATGCTTTATGTTGACAGAATATACCAGGGCAGAAAGGTAGCGAAGGCTCTTTTAGACACTATGAAAGAATATGCAGGCAGGGTTCTTAAAATAGAAACAGTTTCCATAAATGCAATGCCTGCATGGTCTTCATCATATTTTAAAAGAAATGGTTTTTGGATTCTTGGCAATATAGATGTTCAGCATGCTTCCTTTGTTCCGATGATGGCAAACAGCAGTTGCTATGTTAAAGAAAAAGAGACAGATGATTCTGTTTTAGTAGGAATTATTTGTCTGATTGCATTTTTTATATACTGTATTTTGGCATTTTTATGTCTGAAATAGGAATTAAGTAACCTAATTAATAAATGTGCATAAATATAAAGCGTATATTTATAAAAAGTCGGCACTTTTTTTCTTTAAGAAATATTGAAAAAATATCATATTTATGGTATCATTTTAGCAATTTAGGTATATGTGTGAGGTCTGCGGACTTTACAATTATAATAGTACTGATAATACAAACTAGTAAGAAAAAAGAGCCCCACTCTTTTTTTTTGCGTAGGACACAAATAAATACACGAAAGGGCAGGGTAAAGATGAAAGCGTTTTTAATTCTTGAAGATGGAACTGTTTTTACTGGAAAGAGCATTGGCTCACAGAAAGAAATAATCAGCGAAATCGTATTTAATACATCTATGACAGGATATTTAGAGGTCTTAACAGATCCATCATACGCAGGACAGGCTGTTGTTATGACATATCCTTTAATTGGAAATTATGGTATTACACCGGATATGGAGTCAAAGCGTGCATGGCCAGATGGATATATTGTAAGGGAACTTTCCCGTATGCCAAGCAATTTCCGTTGTGAAGGTACAATTCAGGATTTCCTTCTTAAATATGATATTCCGGGAATAGCTGGTATTGATACAAGAGCACTTACTAAGATTCTCCGTGAAAAGGGAACTATGAATGGAATGATTACAACTAATGAGGATTATAACCTTGATGAGATTATTCCAAAATTAAAAGAATATTCAACAGGTAATGTGGTTGATAAAGTTACATGTGATGAGAAAACTGTACTTAAGGGAGCTGGTAAGAAGGTTGCACTTTTGGATTTAGGAGCTAAGAGCAATATTTCTAAGTCATTAAATGACAGAGGTTGTGAAGTTACAATTTACCCTGCACATACAACAGCAGAAGAAATTTTAGCAACAAATCCGGATGGAATTATGCTTTCAAACGGACCTGGAGATCCAAAGGAATGTACACAGATAATTGCAGAAATTAAGAAATTATATGACAGTGATGTTCCAATTTTTGCGATTTGTCTTGGACATCAGCTTATGGCACTTGCAACAGGAGCAGATACCCACAAGATGAAATACGGTCACAGAGGAGGAAATCATCCTGTTAAGGATCTTGAGACTGGAAGAGTTTATATTTCCTCACAGAACCATGGATATGTTGTTGATACAGATAAATTAGATCCAGCAATTGCAGTTCCTGCATTCGTAAATGTAAATGATGGAACAAATGAAGGTCTTAAGTATACAGGAAAGAACATTTTTACAGTTCAGTTCCATCCTGAAGCTTGTCCGGGACCACAGGATTCAGCATATTTATTTGACCGTTTTATTGATATGATGGGAGGAGCACAGTAATGCCAAGAAATTATGATATTAAAAAAGTTTTAGTTATTGGTTCTGGTCCAATCGTAATCGGCCAGGCAGCAGAATTTGATTATGCTGGAACACAGGCATGTCGTTCATTAAAAGAGGAAGGCGTTGAAGTTTGCCTTGTAAATTCAAATCCAGCCACAATCATGACTGACAAAGAAATTGCTGATCAGGTATATATCGAGCCACTTACACTTGATGTGCTCAAAGAAATCATCATCAAAGAAAAACCAGACAGTATTCTTCCAACATTAGGAGGACAGGCAGGACTTAATCTTGGTATGGAGCTTGCTGAATGCGGATTCCTTGAAGAACAGGGAGTTAAGCTTATCGGAACAACAGCTGAGACAATTTTCAAAGCTGAGGACAGACAGGCGTTCAAAGATACAATGGAAAAAATCGGAGAGCCTATCGCAGCTTCATTAGTTGTTAATAATGTTCAGGATGGTATTGCATTTACTAATAAAATTGGTTACCCTGTAGTACTCAGACCTGCTTTCACATTAGGTGGTTCTGGTGGTGGAATTGCTCACAATGAACAGGAATTGGTTGATATCCTTACAAACGGATTGAGATTAAGCCGTGTAGGTGAAGTTCTTGTTGAGCGTTGTATCGCAGGATGGAAAGAAGTAGAATACGAAGTTATGCGTGATGCAAACGGAAACTGTATTACAGTATGTAATATGGAGAACATTGATCCGGTTGGTGTTCATACAGGAGATTCCATCGTAGTTGCTCCATCACAGACATTAGGTGATAAAGAATACCAGATGCTTCGTACATCTGCACTTAATATTATAGATGAATTAAAGATTACCGGAGGATGTAACGTACAGTATGCACTTAATCCGGACACATTTGAATATTGTGTAATTGAGGTTAACCCTCGAGTATCACGTTCTTCAGCACTTGCATCAAAGGCAACAGGATATCCAATTGCCAAAGTTACTGCAAAGATTGCATTAGGATATCATCTTGATGAAATCAAGAATGCTATCACACAGAAGACATATGCAAGTTTTGAGCCAATGCTTGACTATTGTGTAGTTAAGATTCCAAGATTACCATTTGATAAGTTCCTTACAGCTAAGAGAACTCTTACAACTCAGATGAAGGCAACTGGAGAGGTAATGAGTATCTGTGATAACTTCGAAGGAGCTATGATGAAGGCTATCCGTTCTCTTGAACAGCATGTAGACAGCCTTATGTCATATGACTTTACAGGTCTTACAGATGAGGAATTAGATAAGCAGTTATCAGTAGTTGATGACCGTCGTATCTGGGTAATCGCTGAAGCTTTAAGACGTGGTGTTTCATACGACCGTATTCACGAGATTTCAAAAATTGATATCTGGTTTATCGATAAGATTGCTATTCTCGTTGAAATGGAACACAAACTTAAGACAGAAGAATTAACAGTTGAATTATTAGAAGAAGCAAAACGTATTGAATTCCCTGATAATGTTATTGCACAGCTTACAGGCAAGACAGAAGAGGAAATCAAAGATATGCGTTATGCTAACGGAATTGTTGCAGCATACAAGATGGTTGATACATGTGCAGCAGAATTCGCAGCAGAAACACCTTATTACTATTCAGTTTTCGGAAGTGAAAATGAAGCTCAGGAGACAAAGCCTGAGAAGAAGGTTTTAGTATTAGGTTCAGGTCCAATCAGAATCGGACAGGGTGTAGAATTTGATTATTGTTCAGTTCATTGTACATGGGCATTTGCAAAAGAAGGATGGGAAACAGTTATTGTAAATAATAACCCAGAGACAGTTTCAACTGACTTTGATATTGCAGATAAGCTTTATTTTGAGCCACTTACAGCAGAAGATGTTGAAAGCATTGTAAATGTTGAGAAACCTGACGGAGCGGTTGTTCAGTTTGGTGGACAGACTGCAATCAAACTTACAGAAGCTCTTATGAAAATGGGAGTTCCAATTTTAGGAACTAAAGCAGAGGATGTTGATGCTGCTGAAGACAGAGAGCTATTTGATGAGATTCTTGAGCAGACTCAGATTCCAAGAGCTGCCGGCGGAACAGTATTTACAGCAGAAGAAGCTAAGAAAGTAGCTAATGAAATTGGTTATCCGGTACTTGTTCGTCCTTCATATGTATTAGGTGGACAGGGAATGAAGATTGCATGGAATGATGAAGAAATCGAAGAATTTATTGGAATCATCAATACAATCGCTCAGGATCATCCAATTCTTGTTGATAAATATTTAATGGGAAAAGAAATTGAAGTAGATGCCATTTGTGATGGTGAGGATATTCTTATTCCAGGTATTATGGAGCACATTGAGCGTACAGGTGTCCATTCAGGAGATAGTATTTCAGTTTATCCTGCACATACAATTAGCGAAGTTGCAAAGGAAAGACTTGTTGAATATACAAGAAGACTTGCAAAAGCACTTCATGTTGTTGGAATGATTAATATTCAGTTTATTGCAATGGATGATGATATCTATGTAATTGAAGTTAACCCTCGTTCTTCAAGAACAGTACCATATATCAGTAAGGTAACAGGTATTCCAATAGTAGACCTTGCAGCAAAGATTATCATGGGTGAGACAATCAAAGGAATGGGATACGAACCAGGACTTGCTCCTACATCAGATTATATAGCAATTAAGATGCCTGTATTCTCTTTTGAAAAACTTCGTGGAGCAGAGATTAGCCTTGGACCTGAGATGAAATCTACTGGAGAGTGCTTGGGAATTGCTAAGACATTTAATGAAGCATTATATAAGGCATTCCTTGGTGCAGGTGTTGAACTTCCAAAACATAAACAGATGATTATGACAGTTAAGGATGCAGATAAACCGGAGTCAGTTGAAGTAGCTAAGAGATTTGAAGCACTTGGATATAAGATTTATGCAACTAGAAGTACTGCTAAGTATTTACAGGAGCATGGAGTTAATGCCCTTAGAGTTAATAAGATTTCTCAGGAATCACCAAACGTAATGGATCTTATTCTTGGACATAAGATTGATCTTGTAATCGATACTCCAACTCAAGGTAACGGAGATAAGACAAGGGATGGATTTTTAATTCGTAGAAATGCAATTGAAACAGGTGTATATTGTATCACTGCAATGGATACAGCTAATGCACTTGCAAGATCTTTAGAGACAGCAAATGGACAGCTTACACCAGTTGATATTGCTAAAGTAAAAAATATTTAAATCGAATTTAATTTTTAGAAGAATGATTTATTGATTTGCTTAAAGAACTGTCGTCAGATTAATTGAAAAAGGCGACAGTTTTTTGAGTTTATAAAAGCTTAATAATTAATACAACCTCTTTTGGAAAAATCTATTGAATGTGACAGAATTATTTTGTATAATTAATAGGAATAAAGTACTGTATTTATAGGTATGAGGTTGTATAATGAAAAATATATTAGATCGTGTAAATATTAATTCAAAAATAACTTGTATGGTGTTTGTTATTTTGTGTTTAATCATACATACAATGTATTTAGTTGTGTTTGCAATATTAGGTGCGTGGATACTTTTTTTCATAGATTTATTAAGTGTTTTATTTTATAGTTTCTATACAGTTAAATTTCGTGATAATGCAGATGAACATATTTTGTGGGCGTATTATGAAGTAATTATTTTTGCTGGTGTCAATGAAGTGATTCTTGGAAACAGATATGGTTTTTACTTATATATATTTGGTATGGTTGCCGTTATTTGTTTTTTGGATACAAATTATACCATAAGAAAATTGGCGCAACAGTTTCTGGTACTGATAATTGCGGTTGCAGTTGTATATATTTCTGAGAATAAATTTCTTTTTATTGAGAGTCAGGAAAGAAGGCTTTCGGAGTATCAGGAATATTTCTTAATTGGAAATGTAATAATTACTATATTTTTGCTGATGCTGATGTGTCTTTTGTATATGATTGAACGAAACAGGCTGCAAAGAAAGATGGAATTTTATGTCAATCATGATGCATTAACAGGGGTATATAACAGAAGAGCTTTTTATTATATAATTAAGGATAGTATTAAAGAAAAATATGTTATTGCAATGGTTGACATTGATGATTTTAAGAAGATAAATGATTGCTATGGTCATAAAACGGGGGATACCGTTATTGTGAAAGTTGCAGATGTGTTGAGCAGTAATCCAAAACAGGAAGCTGTAATACGTTGGGGTGGAGAGGAATTTGTTGTATTTTTCCCGGAATCCGACATAGATATGATTTATAAGGAAATGGACAGAGTTCGCAGAAAAATTGCACAACTAAAAATTCAGTCAGGCTTAAAGGAATTTGGACTTTCCGTTACGGTTGGACTAGCACAGGGGACATCTAAAAATGACTATGAAAAGGTGATTAATTTAGCAGATGAAAAGTTATATATAGGGAAAAACAACGGTAAAAATACTGTTGTGAAGTGATATTGGAGAAAAGAAAATGATAAATGATAAGAGAATAAAGACGTTGATGGCAAGTATTTTCTGCCTTGTTTGTGTTGTAATAATCGTATTATGTATTAACATCGGAAAGGAAAAGGAAAATTCTGGCAACGATTCTGAGGGAATAAACGTTACGGAGGAAGCTCCTGTTGTAGAGGAAACAGAGACTGAAACTGAAGTTGTAACCAGTGAGGGGTTCGTTCTTGATCAAGATGGCATGTTTGATGTTGGTGATACAAAATTCTTATATGGATATGAAGCTGATATTGATGATGATACAGCAAAAATATCTAAAAAAGATACAGATATAACCAGTAAATATGTTGTTTTAATTGATGCAAGTACAAATAAGGTAATCGCAGGTAAAAATTCCAAGAAGAGAATAAGTCCTGCCTCCATGACAAAAATACTTACTGTTTTAGTAGCTGCTGAACAGATAGAAAAAAATGAAAATTTAAGTTTAGATGATAAATTTAAAATTACAGTAGATATTACAGACTATGCTTATGTTAACGACTGCAGTACAGTAGGTTTTAAGAAGAATGAGGTTGTTCCAGTAAAGGATTTATTCTATGGAACTATTTTGCCATCGGGAGGAGAAGCTGCAGTAGCATTAGCAACATACGTTGCAGGTTCTCAGGAAGAATTTGTAAAATTAATGAATGATAAGCTAGAGGAATTAGGTTTGGCAGATACTGCTCATTTTACAAATTGTGTTGGATTATATGATGAAGACCATTATTGTTCTGTCTATGATATGGCAATGATATTAAAGGCGGCGGTACAGAATGATTTTGCAAGAGATGTTCTCTCAACACATGTATATACAACAACCAAAAATAAAAAACACAAAAAAGGTATTACAATTTCCAATTTATTCTTAAGAAGAATAGAAGATTATGAAACAAATGGAACTGTATTGTGTGCAAAAACAGGTTTTGTAAATCAGTCGGGAAGCTGTGCGGCAAGTTATCAGATATCAGATAGCGGAGTTCCATATATTTGTGTTACAGGAAACACATATAGTAGTTGGAGATGCATATATGATCATATAGCTGTTTACAGTCAATATACAAAATAGTAAATAAAAGGATGTGCTTTTAAGGCACATCCTTTTATTTTAATCATGTCCGTAGAGAGTACGGCGGAATTTTATTGCAGTATTTCGGATTCTTTCATCAGCCACAAAATGCTGCAAAGTTTTTTCATCAATATGAACTCTGTTGTCTAATGTTTTCATCAAATCCATAATTTGTATTTTAGAAGAAACCAAAGGATCGCTTAAATCGTAAACCTGATTATCAGACAGTTTAAGAATTAATGGATGCATATAATCATTAAGATTTTCTTCAAGGACAATAGCTTTTTCATCGTTATTAAGGTCAACACTTGAACCAGCCGGAATAATATGTATGCTTTGGGCAAGTGCAGATACAATTTTTGGATCATAGTCATCAGGTGATTCACGCAATATGTTCATTGCAGCAATCTCACTTTTGGGTTCATATCCCATTGTCATTCCTGTTAAAGTGTCAAATTTATCAGCAACTTTAAGAATATTAGCCATAGTTACAATGGAACTGTCATTGGATTTGACTGATTTGCTCTCGTCATGCATAAAAATGTAATATTCAATTAATGCATAGGCTTTTGGCATAAAAGAATAGGATTTTTTTATGTGTTCAAGGTAAATCAATCCCTTTTCCAAAGCCTGAACGACAATCTGATTGTCTTCGTCATCAATTGAATTGCCTTTTTCAAGAATTGCCTTTGGAACAAATGAAAGACCTAAATCAAAAAGAAGCGCAGCCGCCACCAAAGCAAGCTGATCTGCCCACTGAATTTTCATTGTATGCGAAATCATGGCAGATAAAATTGAAGTACTTATTGCATGTTTATATATATAATCTTCAGAACTTCTTAAATTTTGATTAAAATTAACCCTATGATCAAGCATCCCATACCGTGTGATGATGTTATTAATGAAATTCTGAAATTCATTCATCTCTTCTTGTTTTAGAAGCTGACTGAAGCAATCTCTTAGTTTAAAAAGATAAACTGTCTGATTTTGCTCAAATTCAATATCTTCTTTTGACATTGGTGGAAGTGGCTCGGCAGGATCCAAAACATAAATGCCGATGAGTCCAAAATTCTGAACATTTTTTATGCTCGATAAAGTAATAGGTGTGTTTCTGTCGTACAGTAAAACACCGTTTCTATTGTAGATAGGTTTTGCCAAACGCATCCCAGGTTTTAAGTCATATGTCTTAACAAATTTCATTGTATTATCCCCCCGCAAATGATTTTTGATATTTTTCAGAATTTGTTAATAAAATCAATAAAAGTTTTTGACTATTTTTATCTTACCATATTGAAAGAAGAAAAACAATCTGATAAGATAATCAAGGATAGTCATTTTTTACAAATTGATAATGAATTATCTATCTAATGGAGTTAATATGAATAATGAAAAGTAATAAAACAAAGAATTTAGTAGTTCAACTTGCTGTCTTGATTATCCTGATTGTTACCTTGGGAAATGACATAACTGAGGCGACAACTCTAAGTGAATTAAAAAAGCAAGAGCAGCAGGCTGATAAACAGACGGAAGAATTAAGACAGGCAAAAGAAGAACTAAGTAAAGAGTTAGGGAATATGAATTCGAAGTTGTACGAGCTTTCTAATGAAATTGATGATTTGCAGACTCGTATATCCAAAAGTGAAGAAGAAATTAAAAAGACGACTAAAAAACTTGAAAAAGCTAAGGAAAAATCAAAAGAACAATATAACGACATGAAACTTAGAATAAGATTTGTATACGAAAATGGAGAAGATTTTTCATGGATTTCTTTATTCACTGAAGGAAGCATTACAGATATGCTAAACAGAGCACAGTATATGATAAGAATTAATTCTTATGATAGGAAAATGCTTGATGAATATAATAATACATACAAAAAAATAAAAAAATATAACAAAGAATTAAATGCAAAAAATGAGCAGCTTCAAAAAGAGCAAAAGAAACTGGAACAGAAAGAAAAAACTTTATTGGCATCTATATCAGATAAGAAGAGCGATTTAAAGGATGCTCAGAATAAATTGCAAAATAAAAAAGAAAATCTTTCAGCTTTGTCCAAGAAGATAAAGGCAATGGAAGAATATGAAAAGAAATTGGAAGAAGAAAAAGCAAGAAAGGCTGCTTTAGAAGCAAAGAAAATTAAAGAGCAGCAAAAAAAAGAAGCACAAAGAAAGCAGCAGGAAAAGAAAAAGAACAATTCAAATAATAATTCAAGTAGTTCAGATAAAGGGAATACTAATAAAAATGATACTAAGCCTTCAGGTCCCGTTATTCCTGAAGTAGGGGAGAAGGAACTTCTGGCAGCGTTAATATATTGTGAAGCAGGCGGAGAATCACATGAAGCTCAGCTTGCGGTGGGAAGCGTGGTGATAAATCGGGTAAATAGTTCATATTTTCCGAATACAATAACCGGAGTTATATATCAAAATGGTCAGTTCTCGCCGGCGGCAAGTGGCAAACTTGCACTGGTGCTTGAAAATAATCTGACAACAACAAGTTGTAAGAATGCGGCAGCGGCTGTTTTGGCAGGAAATGTTACAGGTGACTGGTTATATTTTTGCTTTAACACCGGAGAAGTAGACGGATATGTAATTGGAAAACAGGTTTTTTATTAATTATGTTCAAAAGATAAACATAAAATCTAGTGATTATTGTATATTTACCTTTAGAGATAAGTTACAATATTGTTAATTAAGTAGGAAAAAAGCACCTGTTTTTTATAGGAAATCATGATATTGATAAATACTTAACAAAATGAGTTGATTTTACCTGCTGTTTATGGTAAAATAACTTCGTTAAAAAATTAACAGCACGTTAAACGTGTACACTTTATAATTTTAAAGGAGATACGAATATGGCAAAGAAAGTTGTATTAGCAGGGGCATGTCGTACTGCAATCGGTAAAATGGGTGGAGCATTAAGCAATACACCAGCAGTTGATTTAGGAGCAATTGTTATTAAAGAAGCATTAAACCGCGCTGGAGTTAAGCCAGAAGCAGTTGATGAAGTATTAATGGGATGTGTAATTCAGGCAGCACAGGGACAGAACGTTGCACGTCAGGCATCTATCAAAGCAGGTTTACCAATCGAGGTACCAGCTGTTACTCTTAACGTTGTATGTGGATCAGGTCTTAAGTGTGTAAATGAAGCTGCTACTCAGATTTTAGCTGGACAGGCTGACATCGTTGTTGCAGGTGGTATGGAGAATATGTCAATGGCTCCATATGCTATGACAAAGGCTCGTTTCGGATACCGTATGAATAATGCAACTATTATCGATACAATGGTAAACGATGCATTAACAGACGCTTTCAATCATTATCATATGATGATTACAGCAGAGAATGTATGTGATAAATATGGAATTACTCGTGAAGAGTTAGATGAGTTCTCAGCAAATTCACAGCAGAAATGTGAAGCAGCTATTGCAGCAGGAAAATTCGATGACGAAATCGTTCCTGTACCAGTAAAGGTTAAGAAAGAAATTGTTGAATTCAAGAAAGATGAAGGACCACGTGCTGGAACTACAGCTGAGTCACTTTCAAAATTACGTTGTTGTTCAGGAAAAGAAGGCGGACTTGTTACAGCTGGTAATGCATCAGGAATCAATGATGGAGCTGCAGCAATCGTTGTAATGAGCGAAGAGAAGGCTAAAGAGCTTGGTGTTAAACCACTTGCTACATGGGTAGCTGGAGCACTTGGCGGAGTTGAGCCAGAAATCATGGGAGTTGGACCAGTAGCTTCTACTCGTAAAGTATTAGACAGAACAGGTCTTACAATTGATGATATCGATCTTATCGAGGCAAATGAGGCATTCGCTGCACAGTCAATCGCTGTTGCAAGAGACCTTAACTTCGATATGAGCAAGGTTAACGTTAATGGTGGTGCAATCGCTCTTGGACATCCAGTAGGAGCTTCAGGATGTCGTATCCTTGTAACATTATTACATGAGATGCAGAAGAGAGACGATGCAAAGAAGGGTCTTGCTACACTTTGTATCGGTGGTGGAATGGGATGTTCTACAATCGTTGAGAAATACGAAGATTAATTTGCCAATTATATAAAAATATATAAATACTAAGAAGTGGGGCTTCCCACTTCTTGAAAAATACATTAATTTTATTAAGGAGGAAACACAATGAAAGTTGGTGTTATCGGAGCTGGAACAATGGGACAGGGCATTGCTAAGGCATTTGCTCAGGTTGATGGCTATGAAGTAGCTCTTTGCGATATTAAGCAAGAGTGGGCTGAAGGTGGAAAGGACAAGATTGCTAAAGGATATGCAAGACTTGTTGAAAAAGGAAAGATGACACAGGAAGCTGTTGACGGAATCCTTGCAAAGATTACTCCAGGTTTAAAAGAAGACCTTTGCGCTGATTGCGATTTAATCGTAGAGGCTGCATTTGAGAATATGGAAGTTAAGAAGACTACATTTAGCGAATTAGATAAGATTGCTAAGCCAGAGTGTATCTTCGCTTCAAATACATCTTCACTTTCAATCACAGAGATTGGAAACGGACTTACACGTCCAATGGTAGGAATGCATTTCTTTAACCCAGCAGACAGAATGAAACTTATCGAAGTAATCGCTGGTGTTAACACACCTGCTGAGACAGTAGATGCAATCAAGAAGATTTCTGAGGAAATCGGAAAGACTCCTGTACAGGTTAATGAAGCTGCTGGTTTCGTAGTAAACCGTATTCTTATCCCAATGATTAACGAAGCTGCTTTCATTAAGATGGAAGGTGTTTCTGATATCGCTGGTATTGATACAGCTATGAAGCTTGGTGCTAACCATCCAATGGGACCATTAGAATTAGGAGATTTCATCGGACTTGATATCTGCCTTGCTATCATGGATGTTCTTTACAATGAGACAGGAGATAGCAAATATCGTGCATGTCCACTTCTTCGTAAGATGGTACGTGGTGGAAATCTTGGTGTTAAGAGCGGTAAGGGATTCTACGTTTATAACGCAGATCGTACAAAGACACCAGTTGATGCACAGTAATTAATATTGCAAGTATCACAATAGTGTGAATTGTGCAAACTTAAAGAATTACATGAATTACATATTATAATCCATGTAATTCTTAAGTTTTATCATATATTTAAATTAAAGGAGAATAAATCATGGATTTCACTTTAGACAAGAAACATGAGATGACTCGCGACTTATTTAAGCAGTTCGCAGAGACAGAGGTTGCACCTCTCGCTCAGGAAGTTGATGAGACAGAAGCATTCCCACAGGAAACTGTTGATAAGATGGGAAAATATGGATTCCTTGGAATTCCAGTTCCAAAGGAGTACGGTGGACAGGGTTGTGATATTCTTACATACATTCAGTGTGTAGAAGAATTATCAAAAGTATGTGGAACAACAGGTGTAGTTGTTTCAGCTCATACATCTCTTTGTGTAGATCCAATTTTAACATATGGTACAGAAGAGCAGAAACAGAAATATGTTAAGCCACTTGCAACAGGTGAGAAACTTGGAGCTTTCGGTTTAACAGAGCCAGGAGCAGGAACAGATGCTCAGGGATGTCAGACAAAGGCTGTTTTAGATGGAGACGAGTGGGTTCTTAACGGATCTAAATGTTTCATCACAAACGGAAAAGTTGCTGATGTATATATCGTAATTGCTATCACAAGCATTACAGAAGATAAGAGAGGACGTAAGAAGAAGAACTTCTCTGCATTTATCGTAGAAAAGGGAACACCTGGATTCTCATTCGGAACAAAAGAAAAGAAGATGGGTATTCGTGGTTCTTCAACATACGAGCTTATTTTCGAGGATTGCAGAATTCCAAAGGATGCTTTACTTGGAGTAGAAGGAAAGGGATTCCCAATCGCTATGCATACTCTTGACGGAGGACGTATCGGAATTGCAGCTCAGGCACTTGGAATCGCTGAAGGAGCATTAGAGAAGACTATTGCTTATACAAAAGAAAGAAAACAGTTTGGACGTTCAATCTCTGCACAGCAGAATACACAGTTCAAGATTGCTGATATGGCAACAAGAATTGAAGCTGCTAAGATGTTAGTATACAAGGCTGCTATGAAGAAGCAGGAGTTTGCTGATGGAGCAAGAGTATCTTACTCTGTAGAGGCTGCTATGGCTAAGTTATTTGCAGCAGAGACAGCTATGGCTGTTACAACAGAGTGCGTTCAGTTATTCGGTGGATATGGATATATTCGTGAATATGATGTTGAGCGTATGATGCGTGATGCTAAGATTACTGAGATTTATGAAGGAACTTCAGAAGTTCAGAGAATGGTTATCTCAGGAGCAGTTCTTAAATAGTAACAAGTTGAATTCAAATTATTGAAAATAGGAGAGCAAATACATGAATATCGTAGTATGTATTAAACAGGTTCCTGATACAAAGGGTGGAGTTAAATTCAATCCAGATGGAACACTTGATAGAGCAGCTATGCTTGCTATCATGAATCCAGATGACAAAGCTGGTCTTGAAGCAGCACTTAGAATTAAAGATGAGACAGGCGCTAAGGTTACAGTACTTACAATGGGACTTCCAAAGGCTGATGCAGTTCTTCGTGAAGCTTTAGCTATGGGAGCTGATGACGCAGTATTAGTAACTGACAGAGTATTAGGTGGAGCTGATACATGGGCTACATCTACAACTATTGCCGGAGCTCTTAGAAATATTGATTATGATCTCATTATCACAGGACGTCAGGCTATCGATGGTGATACAGCTCAGGTTGGACCACAGATCGCTGAGCATCTTGGAGTACCAGTAATTTCATACGCTGAAGATATTAAGGTTGAGGGAGACTCAGTTATCGTTAAGCGTCAGTATGAAGACAGATATCACATGTTAAAAGCAAAAATGCCATGTTTAGTTACAGCTCTTTCAGAGTTAAATGAGCCTAGATACATGACACCAGGCGGAATCTTCGAAGCATTAGACAAAGAAGTTACTGTTTGGGGAAGAGCAGATCTTAAGGATGTAGATGATTCTAACCTTGGACTTAAAGGATCACCAACTAAGATTGCTAAGGCTTCTGACAAGGTTCCTAAGGGAGCAGGAGAGAAAGTAAATCTTGATCCTACTGCTTCAGTAGAATACCTTATGGGCAAATTCAAAGAGAAACATATCATTTAATTTGTTTAGCAATTTTACAAAGATGACAATTAGAAAATCCATAAATAATAATGGAGGATGAAAAATGGGTTTAGAAGAATATAAGGGCGTATTTATATACGCACAGCAGGTAGACAACGAGCTTAGCTCAATCGCTTTTGAGTTAATCGGAAAAGCAAAAGAATTAGCAAGCGACTTAAATACAGAAGTAACTGCAGTACTCCTTGGATCAAACGTTAAGGGACTTACTGATGAGTTAGGTGAGTATGGCGCAGATAAGGTTATCGTAGTTGATAACCCAGTATTAGAGACATATCGTACAGAGCCATACGCACAGGCTCTTACAGCTGTAATTAATGAATATAAGCCAGAGATCATGTTAGTTGGTGCTACAGCTATCGGACGTGACCTTGGACCAACTGTATCAGCTAGAGTTGCAACAGGACTTACAGCTGACTGTACAGTACTTGAGATTGGAAACTTCCCACTTAATGCTGTTCCTGGAAAAGAAGATGAGCAGAAGCATAACCAGCTTCTTATGACTCGTCCAGCTTTCGGTGGAAACACAATCGCTACTATTGCATGTCCTGATAACCGTCCACAGATGGCTACAGTTCGTCCTGGTGTTATGCAGAAACTTCCAAAGGAAGCAGGACGTAAGGCTGAAATCATTGAGTTCAATCCAGACCTTAAAGAGAACAACAAATATGTTGAAATTCAGGAAATCGTTAAGGCAGTTGAGAACGTTGAGAATATCATGGAAGCAAACGTACTTGTTTCTGGTGGACGTGGTGTTGGAAGTGCTGATGGATTTGAAGATCTTAAAGAGCTTGCTGCACAGTTCAAAGGTGGAATGGTATCTTGTTCACGTGCCGCTGTTGAGAACGGTTGGTTAGCACAGGATTATCAGGTAGGACAGACTGGAAAGACTGTACGTCCACAGATTTATTTCGCAATCGGTATTTCTGGAGCAATCCAGCACGTTGCAGGTATGGAAGAGTCTGATCTTATCATCGCAATCAACAAAGACGAAGATGCTCCTATCTTTGATGTAGCAGATTACGGTCTCGTTGGAGATTGGAAGAAGATCGTTCCAGCTCTTACAGCAGCTTTAAAGGAAGCAAAGGTTAAATAGACCTTTAAAAATTATAAAGTGTAAAAAGGTTCCTCATTATGCATTTTGCGTAATGAGGCCTTTTTAATTAAGGGTGTATAAATTATATATTTTATAATTAGATTAAAAAATAGATTATTAATAGATAGATTGATGAATCAATAAATGGATTAATAAATAGATAAATAAATTGAAAAATAAACAAATGGACAAAATCTTGATTAGATAGGTGCTTAGCTGGTAATTACAGGGCAATTACTTGGATGGTTAAGTTGGTAGTTTAACAAGTAGTCAGGCAAGTGATTGGCGAGGGTGAATTAGAGATTAACTGGCAGCAAAATAAAAGAAAAAATAAATATAGTTGGAGAGATTGATTTAATTATTGAATATATAATTCGCATACTTGAAGAATTTGTACCAATATAAAAACAAAAGAACTGATGTAAATACAAATAAAATATTGTATAATCAATGAATGTATATAATCAAAATGTTGAAATGAAAAGTTAAAATAGAAAATGAAAAATTTTTTAGGAGAGTAACAATGTTAAAAGGAAAGTGTGTAGTATTAGGAGTAACAGGAAGTATAGCGGCATATAAAATTGCAAATCTGGCTAGTGCATTGGTAAAGTTACATGCAGATGTAAATGTAATTATGACTCAGAATGCAACTAATTTTATTAATCCAATTACATTTGAGACATTGACAGGAAATAAATGCCTTGTTGATACGTTTGACAGAAATTTTCAGTTTAATGTTGAACATGTAGCGTTGGCAAAAAGAGCAGATATATTTATGGTAGCTCCAGCTTCTGCAAATGTTATAGGTAAGATGGCAAATGGGATTGCAGATGATATGTTAACTACAACAATACTTGCAGCTAAATGTCCTAAAATAGTTTCACCAGCCATGAATACTAATATGTTTGAAAATCAAATTGTTCAGGATAATATGAAAAAGTTAGAAGGTTATGGATTTAAGATAATTACACCTGCAAGCGGATATTTGGCATGTGGGGATACAGGTGCGGGAAAGATGCCTGAACCAGAAGTATTGATGGAATATATTCTTAATGAAATTGCCTATGAAAAGGATTTGCTTGGAAAGAAAGTTTTAATTACCGCTGGTCCTACTCAGGAGGCGATGGATCCGGTAAGATTTATAACAAATCATTCTACCGGAAAGATGGGATATGCTCTTGCAACAAATTGTGCCAGAAGAGGGGCTGATGTAACCTTGGTTTCAGGTCCGGTATCAATTAATCCACCAATGTTTGTTAATGTTATTAATGTGGTTTCAGCTATGGATATGGCTAATGTGGTAAAGGAAGAAGCACCTAAGCAAGATATAATAATTAAGACTGCAGCTGTGGCTGATTATCGTCCTAGAACAATTGCAACAGAAAAAATAAAGAAAAAAGATGATGATTCAGTAATTGAGTTGGAGAGAACAGAAGATATTTTATCATATATAGGTAAGAATCGAAGAGAAGGTCAGTTTATATGTGGATTTTCCATGGAAACAGAAAATATGCTTGAGAATTCTCAGAAGAAACTGGAAAAGAAAAATGTTGACATGATTGTTGCCAATAATCTTAAAGTTGAGGGTGCAGGATTTGGAACAGACACAAATGTAGTGACTCTAATAACTAAAGATGGATTTAAGGAATTAAATATAATGTCTAAAAGTGAAGTGGCAGAAGCTATCGTTGATGAAATTATACAAAGATTAAAGTAATTTATTGGGAAAATTCAACAAAATGTTAAAAATAGGACTTGAGTACAGTAGATTTTTGGAAAAAACTTGTTATAATATCCCTTGTTACATTAAGTATGTTTTTCAAGAAATAAGGGAGAGATAAGATGAATAACTTTTTTAAAAAATCGTTGGCATTTGTTTTAACATTAGCAATTTGCCTTACGTCATTTGCATTTGCTGGTAACACTACAGAAGTTTCAGCAGCAACAGATTATAAGACTTTATATTCCACAGGAGGTAGTTTTAAGTATGCAGAAGCAGGAAGTACAATTTCTCATTCTGTAACAGTTGATAAGAAGGGTGCTGTTTATTTTGAAGTTATTACACATGCTGCACCACAGGGATTTACATTACAGATTGCAAATTCTTCAGGAACAACTGTTAAGACTTACAATGTTTCTTCAAGCAACAGCGGATGGGAGCAGGTTTCTAATGAAGGATATGGTGCTTGGGGCTATATAAATGGAAAGACTCTTTCAAGTGGAGATTACACTTTCAAGATTAAATTTACTGATAGCAGCTATTATGGATTAGCAGTATTAAGAGAAGTTCCAGAACCAGCACTTTCAGCTAAGTCTGTTACAATTACAAAGGGATTTACTAGAACAATTAAAGTTGATAATGGAAAAGTTTCTAAGTGGACAACATCTAACAAGAAGGTAGCAACTGTTTCTGGTGGTAAGATTACTGCTAAAGGAAATGGAAAGTGCACAATTACAGCAGTTCTTACAACAGGTAAGAAATTAACATGTAAGGTAACTGTTAAGAACAATGCTTATGTTGAGACAAAGGGAACTCTTAAGAATGTAAGCCGTGGAAAGAGAGCAATGCAGGTTTACAGAGCTGAATATGATTCAAAGGGAAATCTTGTTCTTCTCGTAAGAGTAATCAACAACACAAGTACAAAATATACACAGATTAAGGGTCTTAAGGTTTCTATGGTAAATCAGAAGGGTAAAGCAATTGGATCATATTCATTATCTAAGAAGAATGTTACAGTTGGTTCATACTCTACAAAGGATTTTAGATTTGTAATTGCAAAATCTAAACTTAAAGATAAGAAAGCAGA
Organism: Agathobacter sp.; assembly: GCA_036308125.1. Taxonomy (GTDB): domain Bacteria; phylum Bacillota; class Clostridia; order Lachnospirales; family Lachnospiraceae; genus Roseburia. The sequence continues at coordinate 175,980 of JAXJWH010000076.1, read as the reverse complement.
TTTAAGAAACTCTGAAGTTACAAAATGTTCTGCAACATTAGTTTACTATCACTAAAATATAGATTATTTTGGTTTAAGTTTTAGTATGAATATGGACTGCTATTTATTTGAGACATAATAAATAGCAGTCCTTTGTGTATTATTTTCTTCTATAATTGGCAATTGGATTAATAGGGTAATCTGATTAGATTTTTGTTGTTTGGAACTCAGGCAGTGTCACTTTTGTAAGTTGATTAATATTGTGATAATCTAATATTAGTGTTGAAATAAAAAACAGGGGGGATAATAGGTGAGAAGAAAAATTTTTATAACCACACTATGTTTGTTTTTTCTTCTGACTCCAATTAATGCACAGGCTGAAAATTTATATGGTTACGAAATGACATTTGATAAGAAATATTCTGATTTAATTATGAATATTTCTCTTATGGAGATTGGTTTATTTACGATGATATCCATTTTTCTGATAATAAAATGTAACCAGCAGAAAAAGACAAACGAAAAACTTAATCATACAATCAGGTATGATACACTTACGAATATATATAATCGAGGTGTTTTTAGTAAGGATTTAGAAAGCAGCATTGAAAAGGGTAGCCCTTTTGCCATCCTTATGTATGATTTGGATAATTTCAAGCATATCAATGATTTGTATGGGCACAATCAAGGTGACATGGTGCTAAAGGAAGTGGCACGAAGGGTAAGTGGGATTAATGATGATATTTTCCAGGTATACAGATTAGCAGGAGATGAATTTATGGCAATAGTTAAATCGGTTGACGAGGGTGTTGTTGAAAATTATGCCAGGTTAATTCAAAAACAGATGATGATACCATTTGTTCTTAATGGAAAAGAGCACATCCTGCATTCAAGCATTGGCGTTGCAATGTGGCCGGCGGATGGTGGTGATGAAACTTCCCTGGTGGCGGCTGCTGATAAGGCAATGTATTATGTGAAAAATCATGGAAAAGATAATGTGGAATTTTATCATAAATATATAAGATATGATGAGCAGATGAAACTTCTTCAGGAAGTTGATAAAAGTGAATTGGAAAGCAGGATATTTGATGGTTTTTCAAGAACATCAAATAGGAGATATATATTTATTTGTAATATGCAAACCGGAATTACACGATTCTCTTCAAATGCAGTTGAATATTTTGGACTATCAGGTGAGTACCTGACTAATGCAGGAGCGATATTTGAAAAAATTATACATCCTGATTATAGAAAAAAATATGTGGACAGTCTGGAAGCCGTTTTCACAGGAAAAAATGATAAAAGTATTGGAGATTACAGGCTGAGAAATAAATCAGGGGATTATGTTGTTTGCACACTTCAAAGTCTTGTGTTAAAAGGTGAGGATGGTAAACCTGATTTGTATCTGGGAGCTATTGAGAATCACAGCATTTTGGACAATGTTGATCCAGTTACGAACCTTTACAATTGTGTGGAATTTTGGAAGACACTTACGAACTGGAAAGAGGGCAGGATTTGTGGAACAGTTTTGCAAATGGGCATTAGAAATTTTTCAGAGATTAATAAGAATTACGGATATTCAAACGGTGATAAGGTTTTAAGGAATGTTGCAGATGAAATGCAAAAAATTATCGGAAACAGAGGAGAACTGTTCCGCATGGATGGTGTAACCTTTGCGGTGTGTACAACCATTAATAACAAAGCCTTTATTAAGGAATTATATAATGATATTTGCTATAAAGTAAGGCATAATATATTTATTGGTAATACAAGAATTGCAGTGCATCTTGCAGGAGGTGCAGTTCAAAGTGAAGGTCAGATAGAGGAACATTCAATTTTGACAAGTGCCAGATATGCAATGGAAAAATCCAAATATTCCAATAATGGTGAAATAATATTTTTCGATGATAAGGTGTTTGGCAAGGATAAAAAGAATCTTGAGATGCTTGCCAAATTAAGGGAATGTGTGCTTAATGATTTTGAAGGATTCTATTTATGCTATCAGCCTTTGTTCAGTGCAAAAACGGAGGAATTAATAGGAGCGGAGGCTCTGATTCGATGGGAAGACAGTGAATATGGATATATCTCACCAGAGGTATTTATGCCTTGGATAGAAAATGATCCGATTTTTGCAGACCTTGGAACATGGATATTAAGGCAGGCAATGGAGCAGGGATTGAAGTTTGTGGAGAACAATCCGGATTTTATTTTAAATGTAAATATAACTTATCCACAAATCTCAAAACCGGGATTCAAAAAGGTGGTACGAAATATTTTGGATGAAACTGGTTTTCCACCAGCAAATCTTTGCATGGAACTTACGGAGCGTTGCAGACAGTTAGAACAGGATAAACTAATAAAAGCAACGAATTATTTTAAGTCATTAGGAATTAAAATTGCAATTGATGACTTTGGAACTGGGTATTCATCCTTAAATCTTCTAAGTGCGTTGTCGGTGGATACGCTTAAATTCGATAAAGGATTTACCAAGGATTTAAAAACTAATCTGGTTAACCAGAATATTATTCAGGCAATTACGGAATGTGCAGAGAAAATGAAAATAAAAGTGTGCTTAGAGGGAATGGAAAATCGTGAACTTATAGATTTTTCAAAAAGGTACAATGTGTACAGCTATCAGGGATTTTATTTTTCAAAACCAATTTCATATGATGATTTCATGGAAAAATATGTACTGACATGTTAAAATAAGCCTTCATTGATTATTAATAATAATCAGTGAAGGCTTTTGATTTTATGCATTTTGTTCCTGAAGTAAAAACACATAATAGCTTGTAATGGTCTGGTATTTATAAGGGCTTACCCAAAGGAATCCCAATCCGAATGACATAAGAGATAAAATATTGTATCCAATAAAGCTTAGATATATATATAGAAGTTTTAAACATTTGCCTGATAACAATATTCTTGAAATTGCAAATGTTTTATGAGGCTTAATATCCGGATTATCAATAAGTATAAAGAATACAAAATTGTAAGCAAGATTAAAATATATAAATAAAATTATGGATATAAAGCCAAAGAAAATAGCAAAACAAATTGTAGACCTTGTAACATTTTGTGTGTGTAAAAGAATTAATGTGATAATTAATGGGAGCAATGCTGCAAGGTTAATTAAAGTCATATAGAAAAATTCAAGTATAAATCTGTCAGTATTTTTTCTGAAAAATTCAAATACATCAGTTGGAGAATTTGTTCATTTCTTGACAATTTAAGGTGCAAAGACATCTGACCAGAGCTTAAGACACTTAAAATAGAACAAATTAATAATTCAGTTATAATATAGAAAGGTAAATGAGAAATTTTCATATTGGTTTTGTGTAATAAAATAAAGGGAAACCTTATTGCGATAGAAATTAACGTTACGGTTAGAAATGCAATTATTGTAGTTGGATAATTATTCTTCAGGTTGCATCGACTTAATTTTTTAAGTTCTTTACAAGTCATTTGATGTGTTAACTCCTTTAATGTATAATAATATAAATTATAATTTAAATTATAGTAATTCTTGACTTGGATTATAGCACTTAAATATGCCAAAGACAATATATTTATGGAATAAGGAGTGGAGATATTTATATGGAAGAAAGCAAGGAACTGGATTTGGTTTTCTATATGCTTGGCTGGATTTGTATTTTTGCTTTTGGTGGGCTTGTAATTTATTCGAATGTAGCAGGATTAGACTGGATATATAAGCTGGGTGGTTGTCAGTTTAGAAAAGTTACCGGATTTTACTGCCCGGGATGTGGTGGTACAAGGGCAGTTTTTCTATTATTAAAAGGACATATAATAAAGTTGTTTTTGATGCATCCAATAGTAGTCTATATTGCATTTCTAGGAGGAGCTTTCATGGTTACCCAGACGGTGCAAAGAATTACATTTGGAAAAATAAAAATAGGAATACATTTCAGACCAATATATTTGTGGATTGCAATGGCAATAATACTTTTAAACTGGATTATAAAAAATGTAATTATATTTATAAGGTAGAACTGATAAAAATGTTGTTGTGTGAAAGCAAAGTGTAAATTATTTTCACCATTCACCCATAAAACAGTCTATTAAGTTGATTTTATTGTATAACTTCATATATAATAGGTAAAGTAGAAAAACAAAATCAAAGGGGTAACAGAATGAACATTATTGAAACTTTAGCACAGGAGCTTGGAATCAGAAAAGAACAGGTTGAAGCTTCGGTAACACTTATAGATGAGGGAAATACTATCCCGTTTATAGCCCGTTATAGAAAAGAAAAAACGGGAGCATTAAATGATGAAATTCTTAGAAATTTGTATGACAGATTGACATATCTTAGGAATCTCGAAGATAAGAAGGAAACTGTAATTGCAAGCATTAAGGAACAGGGGAAATTGACTGATGAATTGTTATTACAGATTCAAAATGCAACAACTCAGGTTGCGGTGGATGATTTATATCGTCCATACAGACCAAAGAGAAGAACAAGAGCAACAATAGCAAAGGAAAAAGGTCTTGAACCTCTTGCTAATTTAATAAGTCTGCAAAAATATAACGGAGACATTGTTAAAGAGGCTCAAAAATATGTTGACGAGGAAAAAGACGTAGCTACGGCACAGGATGCCATCAACGGGGCGAAGGATATAATTGCTGAATTTATTTCTGATGATGCAGAATACAGAAAGAAAATTCGAAAATTAACAATGGACAAAGGACGCCTTGTTTCAACTGCCAAGGATAAAGAGGCAGAGTCGGTATATGAAATGTATTATGAATTTGACGAGGCATTAAATAAAATTGCTGGTCATAGAATTCTTGCCATTAATCGTGGAGAAAAGGAGAAAATTTTAACAGTTAAAGTTGGAGCTCCAACAGAAGACATTATCTGTTATATGGAAAAACAGGTTATTCAAAATCCTGCGGAAGAAATAAAAGTCATTTTGCAGGAGGTTATTGATGATGCATATAACAGACTTATTGCTCCATCAATCGAAAGGGAGATAAGAAATGACCTTTCAGAGAAGGCAGAGGATGGTGCGATTAAGGTGTTTGGCAAGAACTTAGAGCAGTTACTTATGCAGCCTCCAATTGCAGGAAAAGTCGTTTTAGGCTGGGATCCGGCATTTAGAACAGGATGTAAGCTGGCGATTGTGGATGCAACGGGAAAAGTATTGGATACCAAAGTTATTTATCCAACTGCACCACAGAATAAAGTTGAAGAATCCAAAAAGATTTTAAAGGAACTTATAGAAAAATATAATGTATCATTAATTTCATTAGGAAATGGTACAGCATCAAGGGAATCTGAACAGATAATTGTAGAATTATTAAAGGAAATTCCTTCAAAGGTTCAATATATTATTGTTAATGAAGCAGGTGCATCTGTATATTCGGCAAGTAAACTTGCAACAGAAGAATTTCCAAATTTTGATGTAGGACAAAGAAGTGCAACCTCCATGGCAAGAAGATTGCAGGATCCTTTGGCTGAGCTTGTTAAGATAGATCCAAAATCCATTGGAGTAGGACAGTATCAGCACGACATGAATCAGAAGAAATTAAGTGAAGCCTTAGGCGGTGTGGTAGAGGACTGTGTTAATAAGGTTGGTGTGGATTTAAATACTGCATCGGTTTCCTTGCTTGAGTATATATCTGGAATTTCCAAGGCAATAGCTAAAAACATAGTTACATACCGAGAGGAAAATGGAAAATTCACTTCCAGAAATCAGTTGCTTAAAGTATCAAAATTAGGACCAAAAGCGTATGAACAGTGTGCCGGATTTATGAGAATATCTGGTGGAAAAAATCCGTTAGATGCAACAGGTGTGCACCCTGAATCATATGCTGCAACACAGAAACTGCTTGAAAAATTAGGATATACCATGGAAGACGTGGAAAACAGAAATGTTGTGGGAATTTCCAAGAAGATTTCTGATTATGGCAAACTGGCAAGTGAGCTTAATGTGGGAGAACTTACCCTTAAGGATATTGTTAAGGAACTTGAAAAGCCTGCAAGAGATCCACGAGAGGACATGCCAAAGCCTATCTTAAGAAGTGATGTATTAGAAATGAAGGATTTGACACCTGGAATGGTTCTTAAGGGAACAGTCAGAAATGTAATTGATTTTGGTGCGTTTGTTGATATCGGAGTGCATCAGGACGGACTTGTTCATATTTCCCAGATGTGTGACAGATTTATCAAGCATCCCCTTGAGGTTGTAAGCGTTGGGGATATTGTTGAGGTCAAAGTATTAAGTGTGGATTTGAAAAAACAACGAATTCAGCTTACAATGAAATAGAAATCATATTTTTTGATTAATGATTTATATAGAATAAGGAGTTTAGAAATGAATAGAACAAAATCAACACGTTATTTAACATCAACAGCAATGCTTTCTGCAGTAGCATTTATATTAATGTATTTTGAATTTAGTATTCCGATTATGCCATCATTTATAGCATTTGATTTGTCTGACCTGCCGGCATTAATAGGAACTTTTTCACTGGGACCATGGTATGGAGTATTAATCTGCCTTATCAAAAATGTGTTACACCTTACAGTATCAAAAAGTGCATTTGTAGGAGAATTTTCAAATTTCTTATTAGGAGTGGCATTTGTACTTCCTGCAGGATTAATTTATAAACACAAAAAAACTAAGAAAATGGCAATTATTGCAGCTGTATCAGGTTCTATAATAATGGGCGTAATAAGTGTATTTTCCAATAATTTTTTGGTATATCCAATTTATTATAGAATCGGAATGAGCAAAGAAGTAATACTTCAGGCTTATCAGGTGATAAATCCTGCTATGGATTCAATATTGGAATGTTTAATCTGCTTTAATCTTCCATTTACAATTGTAAAGGGACTTATTGCATCGGGAATAACAATTCTTATTTACAAGCCCCTTTCTCCGATTCTTAAAGGAAGATTTTAATGACATGTTACTGTTTAAGGGATAAATGTTTATTATGTTTGTATAATGAATACTGGTAAAAAATATGATATAATTAAGAGGTGGATATGTTAGAATTTGATATTAAATTGTCACAGAAAGATTTATATTCTTTTAATCTTTATCAGAATTACAGAAGTTTCAATGGATGGCTTGCGATAATTCTTGGAATATTATCTTTTGTAATGGCAGTAATGCAAGGTAATGAGAAGGGTATAGTATATAGCCTGCCTTATGTGGGAGCTGGTATTATTTTTATTATTTACATACCGGTAAGTTTATGGAACAGGGTTAAACTTACATTAAAGACTAATGAATCCTTATCACAGGTTTTACATTATGAGATAAGTGAGGAATGTATAAAGGTAAGTCAGGGAACGGAAAGTGCAGAACTTCCATGGGAGTATGTATATAAGATGGTAGCTGATTCCAAAAAGGTGCTTATATATAGCGGAAGAAAGAATGCATACATAATTCCAAGAAATCAGCTTGGAGATAAATACGAACAATTATGTGATGTTGCATCAAAAAAACTTGAAAAATATCGTCTTAAATTAGCTAAATCCTGATTTAAGACCGGATAGGAAGGATTATGGAAAAAGTAACAGAAATTGAGAGCTTTTCAGCTGAGGACACTTTAAAACTTGGTGAAAGTCTTGGGAAAAATGCAACTCCCGGGGACGTATATACTTTGGTTGGAGATTTAGGTGTTGGAAAGACAGTTCTAACCCAGGGAATAGCCCTTGGATTAGGCATTGAAGAACCTATTTCTTCACCTACATTTACTATTGTTCAGGTATACGAAGAAGGTCGTATGCCTTTTTACCATTTTGATGTATATCGTATTGGAGATATAGAAGAAATGGACGAAATAGGATATGAGGATTATTTCTATGGAGAAGGATTAACCATGATAGAATGGGCAAATCTCATTGAAGAAATACTTCCACCAAATAGAAAAGAAATCACAATAGAAAAGGATTTGGATAAGGGTTTTGACTATCGAAAAATAATTATAAAAGAGGTTACAAAATGAAAATATTAGCACTTGATAGTTCGGGACTTGTTGCAAGTGTTGCAATCGTTGAAGATGATAATCTTCTGGGCGAATATACCATGAACTATAAAAAGACACATTCACAGACACTATTACCGATGCTTGATGAAGTGGCTAAAATGATTGAACTTGATATGAATTCATTAGATGCAATTGCAGTATCAAAGGGACCAGGTTCATTTACAGGACTTAGAATTGGTTCAGCTACTGCGAAGGGACTTGGATTAGCATTAAATAAGCCTATCGTTTCAGTTCCAACAATTGATGCCATGGCATTTAATATGTGGGGCGCTAAGGATTTGGTTTGTCCAATAATGGATGCCAGAAGACAGCAGACATACACAGGCTTGTTTGAATTTAAAGATGGCAAAATGAATACAATAATTGAACAAAGCGTTCTCATGATAGAAGAAATAATTGAAAAAATCAATGAGATTGGCAAAAAAGTAATTTTCCTTGGTGACGGTGTGGATGTATTCAAAGATTACATTAAGGAAAATATCAAAGTTCCATATGAATATGCTTTGGCAAATAATAATAAGCAAAGAGCTTCCAGCGTAGCGGTACTTGGAGAGATTATGTTCAAGGAAGGCAAAGATGAGTTGGCAAGTGAGCATAAGCCTGATTATTTAAGACTTTCACAGGCTGAAAGAGAACGTCAGGAAAAGGAAAGAGATTTTAAAATATGCTAGCCAGAAAAATGACGGAAGATGATATAAAATATGTGGCTGATATAGAAAAATCCAGTTTTTCAATGCCATGGACTTTTAATGGTTTTATGGATGCACTTAAAAATCCGGATGCCATGCTTACCGTTGTGGAAGAAGACGGTGAGATTGTAGGTTATACCTGCATGTATTGTTCCTTTGAAGAAGGCGAGATAACAAATGTTGCCGTAAAAGAAAGTAAAAGGGGACAAGGTATTGGAAAATATCTTATGTCAGAAACCATGAAGTTTTCTTTGGAAAGAGGAATTCAAAGGATAATTCTTGAGGTAAGATGTTCCAATGAAAATGCCATTGGATTATATAATAAAATTGGATTTAATAATGTTGGTGTTCGCAAAGGTTTTTACGAAAAGCCAAAAGAAGATGCCTGTATCATGATTTGCGAAAATATTAGAAAGATGGAAGAATAATGTTAGATGTTTGTTTATTAGGTACGGCGGGAATGATGCCGTTGCCAAATCGTTGGCTTACAGCCTTAATGCTTAGGTACAATGGAAGCAGTCTGCTTATCGATTGCGGTGAGGGAACTCAGATTGCAATGAGAGAAGCCGGAGTAAATTTTAAGCCTATTGATGTGCTTTGCATTACACATTTTCATGCTGATCATATAAGTGGTTTGCCTGGATTTTTGCTTACAATGGGGAACGCAGAAAGAACAGAGCCACTTACCATAATAGGTCCAAAGGGGTTGCAAAGAGTTGTATCAGCCCTTCGCACCATAGCACCGGAGCTTCCATTTGAGATAAAATGTATAGAATTAAATGAAGCCGATGAGTATATTGAGATGAATGGTTATTATATCCATGCATTTAAGGTTAAGCATAATGTTGTATGTTATGGATATTCTATTGAAATTAAACGTTCAGGTAAATTTTCAGTGGAAAAAGCCAAGGAACAAAACATTCCTATGAAGTTTTGGAATCCATTGCAAAAAGGAAATATCGTTGAAGAAGACGGTGTTGTCTATAAGCCTGAGATGGTTCTTGGACCTGCAAGAAAAGGAATTAAACTTACATATTGCACAGATTCAAGACCACTTGATTCAATTGTTGAGGCAGCGAAGGATTCAGACCTATTTATATGTGAAGGAATGTATGCAGAGAAGGAGAAGATTGCCAAGGCAAGACAGTATAAGCATATGACTTTTTATGAAGCTGCTGAGATGGCAAAAAGGGCTAACGTAAAGGAAATGTGGCTTACACATTTTTCACCATCGTTGGTTCGTGGAGAAGATTATATGCCGGCTGTAAGAAAAATATTTGGAAATTCGTATTTGGGAAAGGATGGAAAGACTGTAGAATTAAAATTTCAGGAGGATTAATGTATGAAGAAAATAGTTGTAACTATTTTAGCTGTTATCTGTATAGCAGCAGTTTGCGGAGGTTTTTACTATGTAACTCAAAAGGATAAGAATTCCGAAGAAGTTATATTAACAGAGGTTCAAAAAGTCAACACAAAAAATATTGACACTGATTACCCGGAAACGCCAAGAGAAGTAGTTAAATTATTCAATAGAATGATTATGTGTTATTACAAAGAAGAATATACACAGTCTGAGCTTGCAACATTGACAGAGCAGGCAAGAAAGCTTATGGATGATGAGCTTTTAAAACAAAATACCAAAGAAAACTATCTGGCAGCGGTTAAAGCAGATGTTGCAGAATACAAGGAATTGAATAAAACTATTTCACAATCAAGCGTTGGGGACAGCAACTCGGTACAATATATCAAAGATAAAGAAGACGAGCTTGCATATGTAAATGCATCTTATTTTATTAAAACTGGAAATGAGTTTTCAAGAACTTATGAGAAATTTGTTTTGAGAAAAAATGATGAAGGTCAGTGGAAAATATTACATTTTTATCAAGTAGAAGGAGATTCATCCGAAGATGAAGAGTAATATAGATACAGAAAAAGAAATAAAGATTCTTGCAATTGAAAGTTCATGTGACGAAACAGCCGCCGCAGTTGTGGTAAACGGAAGAGATCTTCGCTCTAATGTTATATCTTCTCAGATTGCACTTCATACTTTATACGGTGGAGTTGTGCCGGAGATTGCATCTAGAAAACATATTGAAAAAATCAATCAGGTAATTGAACAGGCATTAAGTGATGCAAATATGACACTTGATGATATTGATGCCATAGGTGTAACATATGGTCCGGGACTCGTGGGAGCACTTCTTGTTGGAGTGGCGGAAGCAAAGGCAATTAGCTATGCAAAAAATATTCCATTAGTCGGAGTTCATCATATAGAAGGACATATTAGCGCTAATTATATTGAGAATAAAGATTTAGAGCCACCTTTTCTGTGCTTAGTAGTATCAGGTGGTCATACTCACCTTGTTAAAGTTGCAGATTATGGAAAATATGAGATTCTTGGAAGAACAAGGGATGATGCTGCAGGTGAAGCATTTGATAAGGTTGCAAGAGCCATAGGATTGGGATATCCTGGAGGACCTAAGATTGAAAAGGTTTCCCATGAAGGTAATCCTGATGCCATAGATTTTCCAAGGGCAAAGGTATCTGACGGAGTATATGATTTTAGTTTTAGCGGATTAAAATCTTCAGTATTAAATTATTTAAATGGATGTAAGATGAAAGGAATTGAGATTAATCAGGCTGATGTAGCCGCATCTTTTCAAAAATCCGTTACTGACGTTTTAGTTGGACATGCCAAGAGTGCCATAGAAGAGTACAAGATGGACAAATTTGCCATAGCAGGAGGTGTAGCATCAAACAGTGTTATCCGTAATGCCATGGAGGAGATGTGCAAGAGCGAAGGTGTGAAATTTTATCATCCTTCTCCAATTTTATGTACTGATAATGCGGCAATGATTGGTGCTGCTGCATATTATGATTTTATAGCAGGAAAGAGAGCAGGCTTGGATTTAAATGCAGTTCCAAACTTAAAATTAGGAGAATAGCATATGAGTTTTTCAGCAATAGTTTTGTCAGCAGGGGTAGGAAGCCGTATGAATAGCGATATTCCAAAGCAGTATCTTAGTCTTTGTGGTTACCCGGTTATATATTACAGTCTTAAGGCGTTTCAGGATAGTGATGCCAAGGAGATTGTATTGGTAACAGGTAAGGATGATGTTGAATATTGTCGTAAGGAAATTGTTGAGAAATATGCTCTTACCAAGGTAAAGAAAATTGTTCCCGGAGGAAAAGAGCGTTATGATTCAGTAAACGAAGGTCTTAATGCTTTAGATGACACTGAATATGTGATGATACATGATGGCGCAAGACCATTGTTAACTCAGGAAATAATTTCTGACTCCCTTGAGTGCGTGAAGAAAGAAAATGCATGTGTGGTTGGAATGCCTGTAAAGGACACAATAAAAATATCAGATGATAATGAATATGCGATTAATACACCTGACAGAAAATATTTGTGGATGATTCAGACTCCCCAGACCTTTTCACTTCCTTTGATTAAATCATCTTATGAGAAAATATATAAGGATATTAAAGAAGGAAGAGATGTCCCATCAATAACAGACGATGCAATGGTGCTTGAATATGCAACAGGCAGAAATATTAAAATTACAAAGGGCGATTATCGCAATATAAAAATAACCACACCTGAGGATTTGGAAATTGCCGGATTATTCATAAAAATGACAAAAGAAAATAATGATTAAAATTTACTATAAAAGACATCTGTATAGATGTCTTTTTAGTTTATTATGGTGATTTTTATAATAATTGTTAAGGAAATATTACAAAAATACACAAAGATTTTATTTGAAAAAAATGAATTTTGTGTTACTATTATAGTATAAAAGTTACAGAAAAGTATTCAAATGAATTTTGTATTTTAATGGAAAGGGGTACTAATGTAATTAGTATTGATGGGGTAGCAATATGGATTTTACAAAAGTTATGAGCAGAAATATTAATAAAATGCCGGATTTTCCAGAGGATGAGATGGTCAGATATCGTATAGTGTTAAGGGAGAAATATTTCTGGGTTGTTTTAAAAATGGGATTTGCAAAGATGATTAACCAGCTTAATTTTACAGGATGGATGAATTTTGCAGATAAGGATAGTGTTGAGATTATTATTCAGGGAATGAATAATAAGGTTGCATATTTTCTGGATAAGCTGGAGAAAAATAAATGCGTTGAGATTATGGAGAAGAAGAGTATTCCGGTTTGTACTATTGAGCAGACATTTATGGTTTATTAATTTAGAGTCAGACATATTAGGGAAAAGTTTATATAATTTCAGATTAAGGTCTCCTTTTGAAGTTCGAAAGGGGGCTTTAATTTTGTGTAAATATTATCAAAAAGGATTTCAAAAAGTAAATCATATCAGTATAAAATATCATCAAAAATTTAAGCATACATCACAAAATATTATCAGATAAAATGGGTATAATAAAACAGGCCCGCTACGGACCTGTTTTGAGGGGAGTATAAATAATTAATAAGAGGTATAACATTGAAAAGATAAATCTTTTCGTTAATATTATATAAGAATGGAAACTAAAAATCAATATAAATAGTGAATATTTTTAAAATAAAATCACATACTACTCTTGTAACAGTTAAAAAGCCCTATTTTATAGGCATTATTCAAGTTTATCAGGAGGAAATGACATGACAAAAAATACTAAAAACGGAAACTCTGTTAATGGTTTCCAGGACAGTGAAACAAGAAACTGCAGGGATGGAGTGACTAATAAAACTTCAAATTCTTCGAAGAATTATTCAACAAACAGCGGAAAAAATAGCTCAAAAAATACAAGTAAAAACAGCGCAAAATAAATATATTTTTAGTGGCATAAAATATTAGTTTTGCATAATCTATAAAAGGCAGATGATAATTGGTGGATTCGAATATGAATTTAACCATTATTGTCTGCTTTTTATTAAATATTAAGGGAGGAATTTTATGAGTTTTGATATTATATATGCAAGGGATATTTTAAAGCTGGCAAAAATAAAAAATGCCATAATTATTGATATCAGAGAGAAAAAAGAATATGAAGCCGAACATATGGAAAATGCCATAAATATCCCATATGAAAATGAAAAAGTATATGAAAAAATGCTGTCAAAACGAAGATATTATATTTTATATTGTGACAGAGGGGGAAGCAGCATGAAGATTGCAAGGTATTTAGGCAGGATGGGCTACAAAGTAGCTACGGTTATCGGCGGTTATGATTCCATCGAAAAATTTGTTGGAAAATAAGATTTGGGAATAAATTTGTTATTAATATAAATTTATGTGGATAAAAGTTGTAAAAACTATTTAAAAAAAAGTGATTTTGTGTAACAATGTAAGGTAGAGATTAGTTGTAATTTTGCAACAAAATAACAATTAGAAAGAGAAAATATATGAGAAAATTTGAACTTGTTGTTCCATGTCATTTTGGTATGGAAGCTATTATGAAAAGAGAGATATATGACCTGGGGTATGAAATTACAAGAGTAGAAGACGGAAGAGTAACTTTCGAAGGTGATGAAGAAGCTATTTGCAGGGCAAATGTTTTTCTTAGAAGCGGCGAAAGAGTTTTATTGCAGGTTGGAAGATTTAAAGCTACAACTTTCGATGAATTGTTTGAAGGAATAAAGAGTTTGCCATGGGAAGATTATATTCCAAAGGATGGAAAGTTCTGGGTTAAGAAGGCATCCTCAATAAAGAGTAAACTTTTCAGTCCTTCAGACATTCAGTCAATAGTGAAAAAAGCCATGGTTGAACGTTTGAAAAGATCATATCATCTGGACTGGTTTCCGGAGGATGGAGCCGAATATCCTGTAAGAGTTTTTTTACATAAAGATGAAGTAATGGTTACTTTGGATACTTCAGGTGATTCATTGCATAAAAGGGGATACAGATTACAGACAAGTAAAGCGCCTATCACAGAGACTCTGGCAGCAGCACTTATTATGCTTACCCCTTGGAGAAAAGACAGAATTCTTGTAGATCCATTCTGCGGAAGTGGAACTTTTCCAATTGAAGCGGCAATGATTGCGGCAAATATTGCACCTGGATTAAACAGAGAGTTTACCGCAGAGGCATGGACTAATATCATTCCAAAGAAGATGTGGTATGACACGGTGCAGGAAGCACAAGATATGGTAGATACAGATATTAAAGTTGACATTCAAGGATATGATATTGATAAGGATGTGGTTAATGCTGCAAGGGAAAATGCCAAGAGGGCAGGGGTTGATCACCTTATTCATTTCCAACAGCGTCCGGTTTGTGAATTGCATCATCCAAAGAAATATGGATTTATTATAAGTAATCCACCTTACGGAGAAAGAATTGAGGAAAAATCTGCACTCCCTGCTTTATATAGTCAGATTGGTGAGGCGTACAAAGGGCTTGATTCATGGTCTATGTATCTTATAACAAGCTATGAAGATACAGAAAGATATATAGGTAGAAAAGCTGACAAAAACAGGAAAATATATAACGGAATGATTAAGACCTATTTTTATCAGTTTATGGGGCCAAAGCCGCCGAAAAACAAAAGATAAGGGAGTAAGTTAATGAAGTATTCAAAAAAATACATAGTATTTACATTGATTCTAAGTATTTTAATTGGTACCAATGTTTATAAAACCAGAAATGATAATTCTGATGTTGAGGCATTCAGAGGTGCAACATTAGAAGAGGATGTATGGAATCCAATGGTTGCAACGGATGTAAACAACAGAGAAATTAAAGTAGTAATTGATAATAAGGAATATTCCAGCAAAGATATTGATTTTTACATGGATAGCAATCGTAACATAATGGTGCCGGTGACTTTGCTTACCGAAGGACTTAATTGCAGTGCCCATATGTATGATGATGATACCCTTCTTGTTGAAAAAGGAAATATATCCACAAGTTTTAAATTAGAAGAGCAGATGGCGAAGAAGGACGATGAAGATTATTATATTATCTCGCCTATGACGAAAAAAGGTGACGAATATTATGTAAGTTTAAATGATTTATCTGACCTTCTTGATTATGATTGCAGCTTTAATATAGAAGATAATGTGATTACTTCGGCGGACAGGGAAGTTGAAAAAAGTAATGTACCTACAAAATATGATTTGAGGGATAAACAGCGAATGTCAACAATAAGGGATCAGGGATTTTACGGAACCTGTTGGGCATTTGCAGCAATAAGTGCATTGGAATCCTCAATGCTTCCAGAGAAAAAAGTAAGTTATTCTGTGGATAATATGATTTTAAACAATTCATTTAATGTGAATTTAAATGATGGCGGTGAATATACCATGGGAATGGCTTACCTTGCAGGATGGCAGGGACCGGTAAATGAAAAAGACGATGAATATGGCGATGAAAAATGCAATAAAAAAGCAAAGCCTGTGGCTCATGTTCAGGAAATGCAGATTTTAGATGGAAAAAATTATGAGTCCATTAAAGAAGCTGTATTTAAATATGGTGGTGTACAAAGTTCATTATATATAACATTAAATAGTGCAGATAATTCCTCAATGTATTATAACGAGAAGAAAAATGCATATTGTTATCTGGGAACGGCAAATGCCAATCATGATGTGGTAATTATAGGCTGGGATGACAATTATTCCAAGGATAATTTTTCTGTGCCTCTTGAAGGTGACGGAGCATTTATCTGTCAGAACAGCTGGGGAGATGGCTTTGGAGATGATGGAGTATTTTATGTGTCATATTATGATACAAATATTGGTACCCACAACGTTGTATATACCAAAGTAGAAGACACGGATAATTATGACAATATATACCAGGCTGATTTATGCGGCTGGGTTGGTAAAATGGGTTACAAAAGAGAAAGCATATATGCGGCAAACATATATACAGCTAAGAAGGACGAAACTCTAAGAGCCTGCGGATTCTACGCAACAGCATCTAATACAGAATATGAAGTATTTGTAGTGAAAGATTTTGAAGATAAGAAATCCTTTAAAAACAGGCAGACTGTTGCAAGCGGCGTACTTAAAAATGTAGGATATTATACAGTAGAATTTGATAATCTGGTTTCACTTGACAAAGGTGAGGATTATGCTATTGGTATATATATAAAGCAGCCAGGAAACAAAGCGACAGTTGCAGTTGAATATGATTCAAGCGAAAGTTCATTTGATGACACCGTAATTTTAGATGATGGAGTAGGTTATACAAGTAAAGATGGTATTGTATTTAAAAATGTCAGGAAGGAATTAAATTGGGAGTGTAATCTGTGCATAAAAGCATTTACAGATGATAAATAGTATGGATGAAAAAGTATTAAGGGTAATATCCGTCATGTCAGTTTTTTTGACGGTAATTGTGTGTATATGTCTTCAGTTTTTCCCTGATATGCATGCAAAAATTGCCATGGCAAAGGAAGCCCAGCAGTTGATAGCATCAGGAAAGATATCAAATGACGTAGCTATAGAAAATATTAAATCAACATATGATGTTGTTGAGGAAAATGAAGATTTAGAGGCACAATTAAAAATAGAGCTGCCGGATAAAGCAGGAGAGAAAAAAATATCAGCAGAAAATGATTGTTATAATCATGTTGTATATTTGCATTTTTCAAATGGTGTTGATGACTTTTTTTCAAATTATAAAATAAGTGGAAGTTCAGATCACATTTTGTCACTGTCCTATTATATGGATGGAAGTGATGGTGTTATAGTTTTTGTGATGGATAAAATTTATATTCCATCCTGGAAACTGAAAAATGGGAATTTGTATCTAGACTTTTTAGAACCACATAAGGCATATGACAAAATTGTTGTTGTGGATGCAGGACATGGTGAAAGAGCGGTTGGTGCCTGCAGAATGGATTATATGGAGAAAGATATCAATTTGGATATTCTTTTGAAATTAAAGGAGTATGAGGAAAATACTGATGACAAAATAGGATTTTTCTATACCCGTACAAGCGATGTGAATCCAACCCTTGAGCAGCGTGTTGGTTTGGCAAATGAATTAAATGCAGATTTATTTATAAGCATACATAGCAATACGTCAGGAAGCGGTAATTATTCAGACTTAAATGGTACACAGGTTTTATACAGTGAAGATGATGATGGCGAACTTACAAGCAAAAAATTTGCTAATATATGTCTTGAATGTGTGACAGGGGAAACCGGAAGTAATGAAATTGGTTTGTTGGAGGGAAATAAAATACACATTATTAGAAACAGCAAAGTGCCGGTTGCTCTTATAGAAGTCGGCTTTATGACGAATAAAGAGGAACTTATGAATTTGGTTTCGAGTGATTATCAGGAAAAAATAGCAAAGGGAATTTACAAAGCAATTCAAAAGGCTTTTGAGGAAGGATATTAATATGAAAAAGATTATTTTTGCAACAGGAAATAAAGACAAGATGAGAGAGATAAGACAGATTCTTGGAGGATTAGATGTTGAAATACAGTCTATGAAAGAAGCTGGAATTAATGTTGACATAGTAGAAGACGGTAAGACATTCGAAGAAAATGCGTTGATTAAGGCAAAAGCTGTGGCAGCTTATACAGATGCCATTGTATTAGCAGATGATTCAGGTCTTGAGATTGATTATTTGAATAAAGAACCTGGAATTTTATCAGCAAGATATATGGGAGAGGATACATCATACACTATTAAGAATCAGTCATTAATAGACCGACTTGATGGAGTGGAGAAAGAAAAACGTACTGCACGTTTTGTCTGTGCGATTGCAGCAGTTTTCCCTGATGGAAGCACAACTGTAACAAGAGAAACAATGGAAGGCTATATTGGATATGAGATAGAAGGTGAAAATGGATTTGGATATGATCCTATTTTCTATATGGATGAATTTGGATGTTCGTCAGCTTCACTTACTCCTGAGCAGAAAAATGAAGTTAGTCACAGAGGAAAAGCTTTAAGAACAATGAAAAAAGAGATAGAAAAAAGAATGTAAAAAAGTTAAAAAAAGTGTTGACTTTTGATGGGGTATACCATATAATATGTCTTGTGTCACGGAGATGACATAAGACATAAACCTTCGGGGTGTGGCTCAGCTTGGCTAGAGCGCCTGGTTTGGGACCAGGAGGTCGCAGGTTCGAATCCTGTCACCCCGACTTTATATTGCGGGTGTAGTTCAATGGTAGAACACTAGCCTTCCAAGCTAGATACGTGGGTTCGATTCCCATCACCCGCTTAGCCAATAAATAATTGGTTATATGTGTCCATAGCTCAGCTGGATAGAGCACCGGCCTTCTAAGCCGGGTGTCGGGGGTTCGAATCCCTTTGGGCACATTCATTAAATAGTATATTTAATGAGCATTGGGCTATCGCCAAGCGGTAAGGCACAGGATTTTGATTCCTGCATTCGTTGGTTCGAATCCAACTAGCCCAGTTTAACAGATAAGGTAATTCTAATAAGTGTTTGAATTTTTTTGAACACAAGGTGAACAGTTTCAGTAATGAAGCTGTTTTTTTATTGCTTATGTTATAAAATGGAGATTGGCTGAGTTGCAGAATAGAACTATTATTGATTTAATGGAATTAGTAATTGCTGGAATTTTATGGGGCAGAATATAGAATTATTTGAAAACAAAAAAGATGAATCAATTTGATTCATCTTTTTAAGTACGGGCAACAGGACTTGAACCTGCACGGTCTCCCACTAGAACCTAAATCTAGCGCGTCTGCCAATTCCGCCATGCCCGCTCGACTTGAATATAATAACCTAATTAATGGAAAAAATCAAGGCTTTTTTTGAATTTAAGCTACAAAATAATTTTTTCCTTAGGCCATTCATCCATGCGGGATGTGTATTGCTGGTTTATCCAGTCTACAGCCTGATTTTTGCCTTCATCCGTAAATGGAAATTTCGCAGAGGTTTTCTTCTCATCAGGAGTCACATCGAAAATATATGGTCCCGGCCAGACATAAGCCATGAAATATTCATCCCCTTCTTCTGGGGCAATTCGTTTTAATAAAAAACGCATACCTCCCATCCATCCGGTGAATGAGGTTTTTTTGTGATAGTTTAAGTTTAAGGCATCTTCGTAAGATAACATTTGCATACTCCATTCTGTAAATTATATTTAATATGGTTATCGAATATATATAGATTTGTATATATATGTTTGTGTATATATGTTTGTGTATATATGTTTGTGTATATATGTTTGTGTGTATATATATTTGCATATATATATTGACATAAATACATGTAATTGTATATATATGTGCAGTCGTATTATAAGAGATATACATGCATGTGCACATGTATGAATCTGTATAAATCTGTATAAATCTGTTTGTAAATATAAGATAATTACTATACCATCTAACTAGAATACATTTAACATGATAGCATGAATAAAATAAATGGTCAAAGAAGTACGAATAAAAAAACAGATTTTTTTAATGTGAATAAATGAAAAAATATTAAAAAATATCATATTCAATTTGAATAAATATGCCGATATAACTTATGGAGTGGAAAGTTCGGGTATATTTATACAAAATATTGCATTTTCGTCAATATTGACAAAAAAATGTGTGCGTGTATAATAAAACATGCTTGTACGCAAGGGAAAAACAACTGTATTTGTGAGAAACGCAATGACATGGAAAAGCTAAAATTTTTATTTGGGTATGGGCATATTAAGGATGTTTGGAATGTTTATAAATTAATTCAAGAAAGTATATAGATTGACAAATTAAACGTTCTGTGTGTGATAAATAGTAGTTGTATAAGCAATAGGACAACTGATTTTTTAAGTGTGCAGTGACGCATAAGTCATTGCGCTTTTTTGTTTTTTTGTGCCTTTTTAACGGAAATGTTGTAGGATACAGGAAAGTTAATAAGGGTGTGTATTAATTTTATATTTTAATATATTTAATATGTAAATTTGGCAGAGTAATTTTGCTGAAAATAAATTCTTTAGGAGAAAATAATATGAAAAAGAAACAATTATTAAGTCTGATTCTTGTTATGTCAATGGGAATCAGTATGGCTGCTTGTGGAACTAAAAGTAGCGAAGATGACGACAATATAGTAAGTACAGGAACAGAGCAGGAAACTGAATCATCTGCTTCTGTAAGTGAGTATGATACTAAGTCTAAGGAAATTTACGATGAGCAGTTAGGCGATTTTTATAATGCATATCAGGAAGCTTTAGGTGCAGAAAATGTATCTGAAAGATATGCTTTAATGGCAGTTTCAGAGGCAAAACTTCTTGAATCAGCAGTTATGTTACCATTATGTACAAGATATGGTTATTCGCAGCTTACAAGACGTGCACCTCATTCATGGGATTATGCTTTGTGGGGAAATGATTATGTAAGATTTCACCAGGCGCTTGTTACTACTGAATTTATCACAGCTGAAGACGGAGCTAAGATGAATGAAGAGTGGGCTAAATTAAGAGGAACAGGAAAATATGCCAAGTGGGCTAAGGAATATCTTGAAGAAAAAGGATATAAATTAAAAGATACGTTATCAATCAAATCTCCAGTTGATCCTGTTACATGGGATGTTCTTGGAACATCATTAGCATCAGATACGGAAGCTATCGTAAATACATATGATGGCCTTGTGGAATACGATGAGGAGGGAACTCTTCAGCCTGCATTGGCAGAAAGTTATGAAGTATCAGATGACGGATTAACATATACTTTCAAGATTAGAAAAGGTCAGAAATGGGTTGACTCTCAGGGACGTGAAGTTGATGATGTTAAGGCTGATGACTTTGTGGCAGGAATGCAGCATATGATGGATGCAAAGGCTGGTCTTGAATATCTTGTTGAAGGAGTAATTGTAGGTGCTTCAGATTATATCAATGGAAAGACAACTAATTTTGAAGATGTAGGCGTTAAGGCTGTTGATGATTATACTTTGGAATATACATTGGAAGAGAAAACTTCTTATTTTACAACAATGTTAGGCTATAGTATATTTGCTCCAATGAGCAGAACATATTTCGAGTCAATGGGTGGAAAATTCGGTGCTGAATATGAGAAGGCAAAATCAAGTGCAGATTATAAATATGGTTCATCACCTGATACAATCGCATATTGCGGACCATACATTGTAACTAACTGCACAGCTAAGAGTACAATTAAATTTGAGGCTAATGAGTCATACTGGAACAAGGATAATATAAATATTAAGACATTGACATGGCTTTTTAATGATGGATCTGATCCTAAGAAGTCATATGAAGATGTTAAGGCTGGAACAATTGACTATGCCGACCTTACAAATTCAACAATTGCAACAAGCAAAGAAGAGGGATTGTTTGATAAATATGCTATTACATCTCCAACAGATGCAAATTCATATGTGGCATTTTACAATTTGAATCGTCAGGCTTTTGCTAATGCAAATGATTCAACAAAGGCTGTTTCATCAGAGACAGATGAAGATAAGGCTAAAACTAATACAGCTATGAACAATGTTCATTTCCGTAGAGCTCTTTCATATGCTGTTGATAGAGCATCATATAATGCACAGGCTGTAGGTGAGGAGCTTAAATACAATTCTTTAAGAAATACCTATACACCAGGTAATTTTGTAAGTCTTGAGGAAGATACAACAATTAAGATTAATGGTGAAGATAAAGAATATAAAGCCGGAACATATTTTGGTCAGATTGTTCAGGATCAGATTGATGCTGACGGAGTTAAGGTGAAAGTCTGGGACAAAGATGGAGCAAACGGAGCAGGCTCAAGTGATGGATTTGACGGATGGTATAATGTAGATAATGCAAGGGAAGAATTAGATGCTGCAATTAAGGAACTTTCTGATTTAACAATTGATAAGGATAATCCTGTAATTGTTGAATTACCATTTAATGCATCTGACCAGAATTATACAAACAAGGCAAATGCTTATAAGAAATCTGTAGAAGATTCTTTAGAAGGAAAGGTAATTGTTAAGCTTGTAGAATGTGCATCAACTGAAGAGTGGCTTTACTCAGGTTATTATACATCTTACGGATACGAGCAGAATTATGATATATTTGATCTTTCCGGATGGGGACCTGATTACGGTGATCCACAGACATACCTTAATACATTCTTACCTGATTATGCAGGTTATACAGCAAAATGTATTGGAATCTTTTAATTTAGTGTCTGTAAAGTAGAGAATATGACGGAAGATGGGGATATTCCCCATCTTCCTTATAAAAAAGAGAGAGCGATTATGGCAAAATATTTAGGAAAACGTTTGTTACATGGACTTATTTCAATAATAATAGTTGTTGGAATTGTAATGTCCCTTATATATTCTCTGATGGATCGAAATCTTATTTTTGCTAAGGATTCGACTTATTCTCATCAGAAAAATAATGCTAAGGTAACATATAGTTACCAGAAATGGGAAGAATACGGATATCTTGATTATGTGACATATGAAGATTATATTCAAAAACTTGCTAAAGACGGAGAGATAGATGAAGAAACAAGGTCTTTAGCAATTGCATATGGCAGAACAAAAAATGATGATTCAGATATCGTAAAAGAATATATTGTTAAATTTGTTAATGAGTATAAAGCTAAGGGGTATAGTATAAAAAGACTTGATGCTGTAATGATGAATGAAAGAAAATGTGCAGATGGTGGTCAGCAGGCGATATTTGCATATAAGGATGTGCCGTTATTTAAGCGGTTATGGGATTATTTTTCTCACATAATTACAGTTGATAGTGTAGACAATGTGAAGAATATCGAAGGTAAAAGGGGCATTTCTTTTACATGGTACGATCCGGTTTATGGTGGAGAAAAATTTTCTCCTGCAATTATTGGAAACGGTACTACACATAAGTATTTATTATATTGTGATTCGAAATTTCCATATATTCACCAGAATATTTTTACTATAAATTTAGGTACGTCTTATACAGTTAATACCGGGGTTGATGTGTTTACTACAATGACACAGTCCCAGGGGTCTTATGTTAAGTCACCTATTACATATCCTACGGGGCTTACGGAAAATAGTGCAGATGACCTTCATAGTGCAACTTACCTGAAGGATTCAAGAAGTTCAAGTGCTGTTAACGAAGCAAGATTTGAAGATGACTACACAAATGTAATCACCCATAAGAAGGGATTTTCAAAACTTGGTTATTCATTTATTATTGGTATAATTTCCATTGTGCTGTCATATCTTATCGGAGTTCCAATGGGAATATTAATGGCAAGAAAGAAGGATAAGCTGATAGATAAAATTGGTACATTTTATGTTGTATTCATAATATCAGTTCCATCATTGGCTTACATTTTCTTATTTAAAGCAATTGGCGGAAGTCTTGGTCTTCCTACAACATTTGACATGGATTCCGATGGAAAATTAATGTATATACTTCCTATTATTTCATTGGCTTTACCGGTTATTGGTTCATTGATGAGATGGTTAAGAAGATATATGATTGATCAGATGAATGCTGATTATGTTAAGTTTGCAAGAACAGGCGGTTTGACTGAAAATGAGATTTTCTCAAAACATATCTTAAAAAATGCGATTATTCCAATTGTCCATGATATTCCAGGACAGGTTCTTTTCGCTTTGGTAGGTGCAATTGTAACAGAAAGTGTATATGTAGTTCCCGGAGCCGGTAACTTACTTACACAGGCTATTTCAAGATATGATAATGGTGTAATTGTAGGTGTTGCGCTTTTTTATGCGGTACTTTCGGTTGTTTCACTGTTTTTAGGTGATATATTAATGGCCATGGTAGATCCTAGAATTTCATTTTCTGAGAAAGACAGGTAGGATGTATGAATTATAATTTAGAAGAATTAGGATTGTCAGAAGAAGAACTTTTTTCAAGGGTTGATCATAGTGATGTGGAGTCGGAAAAAATCACAGCTCCAAGATATTCTTACTGGCATTCAGTTATGAGAGTTTTCTTTAAGAAAAAGATAAATATTTTCATTTTAGTATTATTAGGGATAATTATTCTGATGTCATATGTTTATCCTATGTTTACGGAATATGATCCATATGCGAATGTTTTGTCTGATGCACATAAGCATTTATCACCGGCAAAGGCAATTAATCAGTTAGGATTTAATATTCACAATATTTTAGGAACAGGTGCCGCAGGACAGTCAACCTTTGATGCGGTATGGTATGGCTCAAGAATTTCCATCTCCCTTGCATTTATTTGTGCAGCGATAAATATTACAGTAGGTGTTATTGTTGGTGCAATCTGGGGATTTTCCAAAAAGGTGGATGCCTTTATGCAGGAAGTTTATAATATTATTTCAAATATTCCATATATATTATTAATTTCCGTTATGATAATGCTTTATTCCCCAAGTTTCTGGACACTGGTACTTGCCATGACAATTACAGGGTGGCTTACGATAGCGTATTTTATAAGAACTCAGGTTATTATAATTAGAGACAGGGAATATAATCTTGCATCCAAGTGTCTTGGAACATCGACATTTAAGATTGCAATGAAAAATATTCTTCCATTTATGACATCAATTATTGTTACGCTTATTGCTCAGGAAATTCCTTCCTATATCGGATATGAGATGTTTTTGGCATATATCGGAATGGGAATTAAGCAGCAGTCGCTTGGTAAGATGATGTATCAGGCTGAAAGTGCAATGGTTACTCCGGGATGGCAGTTTGAATTCTGGAGTCCGGTAGTAGTTGCTTCTCTTATTGCAGTTGTTTTGTATGTAGCAGGACAAAATCTCGGAGATGCATCTGATCCTAGAACACATATGTAAGAGGGAGATTATGGAAGACAAGAAAGTTTTATTATCAATCAAAGACTTAGAGGTTAAGTTCCGCGTGCGTGGACGTATTCTTACTGCGATTCGTGGGATTTCCCTTGATATTTATGAAAATGAATCCATTGCGATAGTTGGAGAGTCGGGTTCAGGAAAATCCGTATTTACCAAAACATTTTCAGGAATGCTTGACAGTAATGGATATATCAGCAATGGACAGATTATTTATAATGATGAAGAACTTGCAGATACAGTGGTTGAACTGACTGCTTCTGCTAAATCCAACATTAAGAAATGTCATGAAAAATTAAATGAATATTCAAAATACGAATTCGGTGCTGATATTTACAAAGAGATTTTGGAGCTTGAGTCAGAAAAAAGACAAAAAGCAGGATTAACTTCAGAAGAAATTTTAGAATACGAGAATAATCTGAATTCATTGCAGTCTAAGAGAAATGAATTATTCAACAGTAAGCAGACTCTTGATAGTTCAAAGGAAAAGGCGAAAATAAAAGAAATCTCAAACCAGATATCGGATTTGGATGGAAAAATAAAAGATTTAAAGAAAAAACATGAAGATAAAATAAAAGAAAGAAAAAAATTAGCAGATTCTGATGAAAATTACAACAGAGAATACAAGGAAAAAATGGCAGAATTAAAGGATGATTATGCCAAAGCCATTGATGTTGAAATTGGAAAAGACATAGACGATAGAAATTTAATTCTAGCTAAAGAAATTTATCTTTCTGTTGGAAGATATGGAAAAGTCAGAAGAAGAAGATTAATTAAAGGTTTGCTTGAAGCACTTTGCAAAGCCATGAAGATGGGAGTAGACCTTAATGATGATGAAGTAAGAAATAAGGTATTTGACAATGTGGCATTCAGGGTTAAATATTTGGATGAAACTCCTGATAAATTGCATGGAACCTGTATCCTTAATCTTGCCAATGTAACATATGAAAAGGATTGGGGACATATAAGAGGTTCAAAAATAGCAACTGTATTCCAGGATCCTATGACTTCATTAAATCCTATTATAACAATTGGTAAACAGATTACTTCTATTATAATTAAGCATCAGGGATGTTCAGAAAGTGAAGCAAGAAAAAGGGCATTGGAACTTATGTCTAAGGTAGGAATTCCAAATCCTGAGGCTCGTTTTGATGATTATCCATTTCAGTATTCAGGAGGAATGAGACAGCGTATTGTAATTGCAATTGCTTTATCATGCCAGCCTAAGATATTGATTTGTGATGAGCCAACAACTGCTCTTGATGTAACAATCCAGGCACAGATTCTTCAGTTAATTAAGGATCTTCAGAAGGAATTCAAATTTACAACAGTATTTATTACCCACGACCTTGGGGTTGTAGCTAATATTGCTGACAGAGTAGCTGTAATTTATGCAGGACAGATTGTTGAAGCGGGAAATGTTGAAGAGGTCTTTTATGATCCAAGACATCCATATACATGGGCATTACTTTCATCTCTCCCACAGCTTGCACAAAGAGATACTAAATTATATTCGATTACAGGTACACCACCTTCTTTATACAATACAATAAAGGGGGATGCATTTGCACCTCGTAATCCATATTGCCTCAAGATAGATACTCTCTTAGAGCCACCTATGTTTAAAGTAACAGATACACATTACGCAAAAACATGGCTCTTAGATCCAAAGGCACCTAAGATTAATAAGCCTGAGATAATTGAGGATATTCATGAGAAACTTGTAAACGCATTTAACATATAAAATAATAAAATAGGAGATTTAGAGCGTGTCTAAGTCAAAAAAAGATAAAGAAAATAAGGCAAATGTTAAGAATTTTCCAGAACATGGGCCTATTAATGAAGAAAATGGTAAAGAAATATTATTATCAGTAAAAAATATTGATATAACATTTGGAAAAGGAGATAATGCTGTAAAGGCAGTTAAAAATGCTTCTTTTGATATTTATAAAGGTGAAACCTTCTCACTTGTAGGTGAGTCAGGTTCAGGAAAGACCACAATCGGAAGGGCTGTCATAAGGGTTAATCCTTTGTCGGCAGGAGAGATATATTATAAGGGTGTTCCTATTTCAGGAAAAATATCACGTTCTTTGGACAGAGAAGTGATTAGAAACATCCAAATGGTTTTTCAGGATCCTGCGGCATCATTAAATGAACGTGCAACAGTTGAATATATTGTTTCAGAAGGACTTAACAATTTTCATTTGTATGAAAATGATGCAGAGCGTATCAGCAAGGTTGAGAATATGATAAAGGAAGTAGGTCTTTTACCCGAGCATCTGACAAGATATCCACATGAATTTTCCGGAGGTCAAAGACAGCGTATCGGTATAGCAAGAGCCATGGTAATGGAGCCGGAACTGGTTGTTGCGGATGAGCCAATATCAGCCCTTGATGTGTCCATAAGAGCGCAGGTTCTTAATCTGCTTAAGAAATTCCAAAAGGAAAAAGACATTACATACCTTTTTATTGCCCATGATTTATCAGTCGTAAGATTTATTTCTGACAGAATTGGTGTAATTTATAAAGGTAATATTGTGGAAGTTGCAGATGCAGAGGAGTTATTTAATTTCCCATTGCACCCATATACTCATTCGCTGATTTCAGCAATACCTATTCCTGATCCTAAACTGGAGAAAAATAAGGAATTATTTACATATGATCCATCAATTCACGATTATAGTGAGGATAAACCGGAATTTGTATGTATAGGTCATGACCACTGGGTATATGGCAATAAAGCAGAAATCGAGAAATATAAGGCAATCAGGGAGAAAAATGAACCTATCAAGTCTGTTAAAATAGTAGAAAATAAAGAAGAACTTGATAAAATAAGACCAAATGCACAGCAGATAGCATTGACTAAGGCTGAAGAGGAATTTTTAGAAGCCCCTGTTCATGATACAGGCAGTATATGGTATACGGTGGTTTCATTTTTCCTTCCAATTATTGGTATAATAGCGGCATTAATATTTAAGAGTAAGAAACATTACAGAAATTATAGCGCATGCAAAAAAGGTGCTATTGCTGGATTTTTAGTGATAGTTGCAATAATTGTGATAATGCTTCTTGGATTATTGTGGGTGGTAATATAAATTGAGTAGAACTGTAAAAGATAAAAGACCAAATGTTAAACCAGTAGAAAAAGTAGAACTTTCAAATAAAAATATGAAGCGGCAAGTTATAATTGCCGCTTTACTTTTAGGTATCGGTATTCTTTTAGTTGGCATTTCGTTGCAAAGGTTATTGTCAACGGAAGATGGCTGGGAGGAAGTTGAGGTAACCAATAAGAATGTTGCCCATTGTGGAGATGATTTTGTATTTTTATATGAGTTTGGAAAAAGCGATATTTCTGCAACGGCGGAAAATAAAGCATTATCCACTGCTTATTCAAATGCGATTATTAAGGCATACCAAATGTTTGATTCGGCAGCAGTTTCAGATGAAATAATAAATATAAATTATATAAATAATCATCCTAATGAGAAAATTAAGGTGGATAAGGCACTATATAATGCTTTTGAAATAGTTGTGGAAAATAAATCCACTAATATATATATGGGACCTGTTTATGAAACCTATGATGATTTATTTAGTTGTCAGGATGATTCTAAGGTTTTGGATTTTGATCCATATAGTAACAAGGATATAGAGAGGTATTATAAAAAGATAATTGAATATATAAAAAATGGCGCTGTAAACATTGAACTTTTAGATGATAATAATGTCAGATTAAATATATCGAAAGATTATCATGAATTCGCAAAGGAACAGGGAATATGTAATTTTATTGATTTTAATGTGACATTAAATGCATTCATTATTGATTATGTTGCAGATGAACTAATTAAAGATGGTTTTGTGAATGGATGTATAACCAGTTATGATGGTTTTTCAAGGAATCTAAGTGATAATAAAGATTCAAGGAGTTTTAACATATTTGGGGAGCTGGCAGGAAAAAAACGTCAGGTGGCATCTTTTAATTACAGCGGCTTAAAAAGCATAGTCTGTTTTAGAAATTTTCCTGTAAATGATTCCGAAGGAAAAAATTATTATACTTTTGATGAAGGAAAAATTTATAGTAAATATCTTGATACAGATGATGGTTTTAACAAGACAGCAACAGACACTCTTATAGGATATTCTGATAAAGAAAAATGTTCAGACATAGCACTAAAACTTCTGGATATATATGCTAAGGAAGAATTAAATCAGGATAAATTAAATGCATTAGAAAAGAAACAGATTTTTGCAATATATTCCATGGGAGAAAATATATTCTACAATGAATCAAAGGCTGATATTGAAATTTTTGAGTTTGAAGACGGAAAGTATACTTGTAGTGAAATTAAATAAAAAGCAAAAAACTCGTACACTGATGCGAGTTTTTTTAGTTCAAAAGATAGATATTTAGATGGTTTTGTTATATAATAAGTGGTAAGACAGTTACAGATAATGGGGAGAAAATTCAATTATATACGATATAGATAACAGATTTTAAGGAGGAAGTGACAGTGGGTAAATATTTAGATGAATTTATGCCAGATTTGAAAGAATTTGAAGATAGGACTATGAAATTTCATAACGAAGAGATTTCGGTTAAGGATTATAAAGGTTTTTCAGGTGGATACGGAAGTTATGCGCAAAGGGGAGCAAAAAAGCATATGCTTAGATTAAGGATGGCAGGTGGCCGTCTTACAAAGGATCGTATGAAATGCATATTTGATATTTGCGATAAATATACGATTCCAAGAATGAAACTTACAACATGTGAATCTGTTCAGTTACACGATGTTGAAGCTTCAGATTTAACAGCCATAATGGAGATGGCATGGAAGGGAACCATGATTTCAAGAGGAGGCGGCGGGGATTTTCCTCGTAATGTAATGATGTCGCCATTGTCGGGAGTTGAGGCTGGAGAATATTTTGACGTTGCGCCTTACGTTGAAGCAGCAAGTGAATATCTAATGAATTTTATCAAAGGACCAAAATTCCCTAGAAAATTAAAGGTATGTTTTTCAAATTCCAAAAAGAATTACACCCATGCAACATTCAGGGATATGGGATTTGTGGCAAGAGAAGATGGAAAATTTGATTTATACATTGCCGGTGGTTTAGGTGCAAATCCTAAGATGGGAGTGCTTGTCGCTGAGGCGATAGAGCCAACAAAGATACTTTATTATATTAAGGCAATGGTCGATACATTTGTTGAGAACGGTAATTACGATAATCGTGCAAAAGCAAGAACAAGATATATGCAGGAGACACTTGGTGTAGACGGCTTAAAGAAAGCATTTTTAGCAAAACTTGATGAAGCATTGGAAAAGGAAGAATTAGAGCTTGATTTCGTTTCCTATGATTTTGAGGTTGAGATTCCTGATGCTGATGGTAAGGCTTTATGTGTCAAGAATTACGAAAATAAAAATGACAAGATTTTATCAGATAAGAGAGTTATTCCACAGAAGCAGGATGGATTATACAGTGTATTCTATCAGCCAATCGGAGGAATTATTACAGTTGATAAATTAAAGGAAATCTACAAAGCCATTGAATATATGGATGAGGTGGAATTAAGAATTACTCCTGAAGAGGGGATTTATATCATCAACTGTGATGTTGAGGAAGTAAAGAAAGTTCTTGTGACAACAACTGACGGAGCAAGAGATTTGTTTGAGACATCAGTAGCCTGTATAGGTGCAACAACCTGTCAGGGCGGAATCGGTGATTCACAGGGACTTTTAAATAAGTGTGTAGAAGCAGTCAGAAAGGAAAACTTCAAGGATGGAGTTCTTCCTAAGATTCATATTTCAGGCTGTCCATCATCTTGTGCAGCTCATCAGTGTGGTGAGATTGGATTCAGAGGAGGAATGAAGCCAAGTGAAGATGGACCTAAGATGGCATTTGCAATTTCCATTGGTGGAAATTATGAGCAGGGCAAGGAAGTTTTAGCACCAACAGGCAAAGCCATTTATGCAGATGAGATTCCTGATTTTCTTGTAGAACTTGGAAGAATGATTTCTAAAGAGGATAAGACATACGAAGAATGGATTGAAGGAAATATGAACAAACTTGAGGAGTTAGTTGCACGTTACACAGCGTAAAATATGTAAATGATTTCTGAAAGGGCGAATAATATATGATGCTTGGTGGATTAGATGAAAATGAAAAGAAGATAAAAAATGCCATGTTAGCGGCAGGAGCGGATAACTCCTTTGTTAAAGGATGGTTTAAGGTATATGAAAAAACCAAGAAGAATTCAACATCTGTTGCAGGACGCTATTACAGGGTTAAAGAGGAGCTGACAAAGCTCCTTGGTGACCTTGAGGACTTAGAACAGATGATAATCGGATATAACGAATTAACAGAGGATGAAAAAAACAAATTTCTGGATGATGTAAAAGACATGAAAAGCATGCAGGGAGATTTTGACAGCGAATTTCTCATAAGTAAAGCTGACAGGGATTTTCATACAACGCTTCAGTCAGTTTTATCTCTTTCACCGGATTATGTAAGTGAACACAAAAACGGGGTTATTTTACATAGTGAAATAGAAAATCTCATAGCATTGACAAAGGAAGGTTTAGGAAGAGAAAAACCGGATTTGTTTGCATTAGCTTTTTTCTATCAGGGGTGGTCGAACAATGATTTATTAGAACTTTCTTTTCCTGACAAGGTAGGAAAAGTAATGCGAATATACCACTCTGAATTTATTTTTGATATGCAAAAATGTCTGGCGTCATGCATAAAACAGGCAGATGCCATTGCTGATAAATATGAAGGAACTTCAAATAAGAAAGCAGCAAGACTTCTATCAGATGTAACCCCTCTTTTGGAGGAAAGGGAAACTGATTCAAGTCCAAATGCAAGGGCAGAACAGATTTTAAAAACATTATGCTGCATATAAGGAAGTTTCTTTGGTTTTAAGGAGGATTAGATATGGGAAGAGAACCAAAGACAGGTGAATTTTATCGTCAGAATAAGGGAGGTTTATGTCAGATAGTAAATGTGGCAACAGATGTCGATACAAATGATAGATTTGTAATATATCAGGAATTATTCGGCAATTATGGAATATACACAAGACGTGTGGATATATTTATGGAAAATGCAAAAAAGCAGATTATCAACCAAAATGAATCAGAACAGGAAGAATATCCACAAAATCCAAATGAAAATGACTTTAAAGAAGTGGATAACTTAGGAGAAAAGCTTAATATCGGTGGAAATCTCCATTCGGATGATATGTTTGCACCTAATCCAAAGCTGATTGAATTTTTGGATGCGGATTCATACGAGGATAAATATAACGTTCTTGTATCAATGGAAAATGAAATAACAGACAGACTTGTTGATGATATGGCGGTGGTATTGGATCTGGTGATTCCTGAAGGAGATGTTATGAATCGTTATGACCAATTAAAATACGCAGTCAGAACTAAAGGCAAATATGAATATAATGACAGATTCAGATAGATTGTCTTATAAATTAAATAATTAATTGAATAAAGCACAATAAAAACTCTGCACTATGAGAAAGTAAAATACTTAATCATAATGCAGAGTTTTTTAGTTAATAGGATGTGTGCTTAAATAACTGTTGTGGTACAAAATGCTATTAGTTACATCTTCCCCAAACCAGTCAGGTGGAACAAATGAATTGGCTTCCTCGATGGAAGAAAATTCAACTTCCACAATAATAAGGGATTTATGTGCTCCTTCAAAAATATCAAGTTCTGCTGTAAGATTATCGTCAATTGGAATGAGATAACGGGTTTTTTCGATAATAATTCCGTCAGCTTTTGGCAGAAGGTGATAAAAGGCTTCTTCTGTTAAAGGAAGATTGTATTCTTCTCTTGCCATCATTCCGCTTCCTTTATATGTAAGGTAAAATTCATCGTTGGAGCGTCTGATACGTACAACAGGGGATGTGCAAAGGTAGCCCTGAATCATTTTCTGGTTTGCATAGGACTCCAAATTTGAAGGAAGAGATTTTATTTTAAATTTTCTTTCTATTTCCATTTTAACCTCCAGGTATAAACTTTTTTAAATTTCTATAGCATACATTATAGCAAAATAAATAAGGATGTGTTAATCTATTTGTAAAAAACAAAAAGGGAGGATGATTAGATGAGCAAGGTTGGAATTTTTGTGGCAAACGGTTGTGAGGAAATAGAAGCGCTTACAGTGGTTGATTTGTTAAGAAGAGCACAAATTGATATCGAAATGATTTCCATAACCGATGATAAATTAATATCAGGGGCACATGGAATTGATTTCTGGGCGGATGTTACTAAAAATGAAGCAAATTTTAGTATGTATGATGGAATAATTCTGCCAGGAGGCCTTCCAGGAACAGATTATCTTAGAGAGGATGCCAAAGTAAAATCCGTAATACAGGAATTTAATGCAAAGGGTAAACTTGTGGCAGCAATATGTGCAGCTCCTACTGTTTTGGAAAATGCAGGAATTCTTGAGAATAAAAAAGTAACAAGTTATCCAAGTTGTGAAGATAAATTCAAAAAATCTGTATACCTTAATGAGTCGGTTGTTACTGACGAAAATATTATAACAAGCAGAGGAATGGGAACGGCCATTGATTTTTCACTTGAGATAATTAAATTCTTAAAAGATGAACAGACAGCACAAAAACTTGCTGAGGCAATTGTATATAAATAAAACAAAGAACCGTTAAATATCCTTTAGAATATTTAACGGTTCTTTTGTCAGTTTATGCCTTTATAAAGGCTATTTCATTTGTTCTTCCTGCTTTTTAATCATCTGCTTTACCATTTCACCACCGATTGAACCTGCCTGCTTGGAAGTAAGGTCACCGTTGTAGCCGTCTTTAAGTGGAACACCAAGCTCCTGTGCTACTTCTTCCTTAAAACGGTTCATGGCATCCTTTGCTTCTGGGACAGCCATACGTGATGAATTTGAATTACTTGAATTTGACATCTTTGTCACCTCCTTTACAGTAAATATTTTTACCTGAAATCAAAAAAATATAAGTAAAAAATATTGTAAATATCTGGCATAAATGATAAAATTGTGAATTGGTCAATATGGTAAATTATGTTGCATTAATTAGATAATTGGAATTTAAAGACAAAGGTAGCAAAAAACTTGCAAAATATTTAGTTATATGCTAAAATGCATAAATGACTGTTCGCGAGATATTTTAAGGAGGATAACGGTAACAATGAGTGTACAGGTTGAGAATTTAGAACATAATATGGCGAAACTTACAATTGAAGTTTCGGCTGAAGAATTAGAGAAAGCTTTAGACGCTGCTTACAAGAAAGAAAAGAATAAAATCAGCGTTCCAGGATTCCGTAAAGGAAAAGTGCCTAGAGCAATGGTAGAAAAGATGTATGGAGCAGGTGTTTTCTATGAAGATGCAGCTAATACACTGATGCAGCAGACATATCCATCAGCAATCGACGAAAGCGGTGTTGAAATAGTTTCCCGCCCAACAGTAGATGTTGTACAGATCGAGAAAGGAAAGCCTTTCATTTACACAGCAGAAGTTGCTGTAAGACCAGAGGTTACTCTTGGAAAATACATGGGAGTAACAGTAACTAAGATTGATACTTCTGTTTCTGATGATGAAGTTGCAGAAGCTTTAGAGAAAGAAAGAACAAACAACGCAAGAACAATTGATGTAACTGACAGAGCAGTTGAGACAGGTGATACAGCAGTAATCGACTTCGAAGGATTTGTTGACGGAGAAGCATTTGAAGGTGGAAAGGGTGAGAACTATTCATTAGAGATTGGTTCACATTCATTCATTGATACATTTGAAGATCAGTTAGTTGGTAAGAACATTGGAGAGGAATTAGACGTTAACGTAACATTCCCAGAGCAGTACCAGGCAGCTGAACTTGCTGGAAAGCCAGCAGTATTCAAGGTTAAGATTAATGGAATCAAAGCTAAAGAACTTCCTGAATTAGATGATGAATTTGCTCAGGACGTATCTGAATTTGAGACATTAGCTGAGTACAAAGAAGACTTAAAGAAGAATTTAGAAGAGAAGAAGCAGGCTGACGCTAAGAAGACTAAGGAAGATGAAGCTATCCAGAAGATTATTGATAAGTCAAAGATGGATATTCCAGAGGCTATGATTGATACACAGTGTCAGACAATGATCGAGGAATTTGCACAGAGAATCGCACAGAGCGGTCTTTCTATGGATCAGTACATGCAGTTCTCAGGACTTACAATCGACAAATTAAAAGAGCAGGTTCGTCCAGAAGCCGTAACACGTATTCAGAGCAGCCTTGTTCTTGAAGAGATTGCTAAGGTAGAGAACATTGAAGTAACAGATGAAGACATCGATGCAGAAATAGAGAAGATGGCTAAGATGTACAATATGGATGCTGATAAGTTAAAAGAATACATGGGTGAAGCAGAAAAGAAGTCAATGAAGAATGACCTTGCTATCACAAAAGCTGTTGAACTTATCATGGAAAATATCAAAGAGCGTGCTAAGCCAAAGAGCAAGAAAGAAAAAGAAGCTGAGGCAGCAGCTGCAGCAGCAACAGAATAAAATTCTTTGTAATATATACCAGACTGGCTCGTATTTCGGGCCGGTCTTTTGAACTTATAAAAAGGAGGCGTTTTACGATGAGTTTAGTACCATACGTCATTGAGCAAACAAGCAGAGGAGAGCGTAATTACGATATCTATTCAAGATTATTAAAAGATCGTATTATCTTTCTTGGAGAGGAAGTAAATGAAACTACAGCAAGTCTTGTAGTAGCACAGCTTCTCTTTTTAGAGTCAGAAGATCCAAATAAGGATATTCATTTATATATTAATTCACCAGGAGGAATGGTAACAGCAGGTCTTGCAATTTATGATACAATGCAATATATTAAATGTGATGTATCGACAATTTGTATAGGACTTGCAGCCAGCATGGGAGCATTCCTATTAGCAGGTGGAGCAAAAGGAAAAAGATATGCCCTTCCAAATGCTGAGATTATGATTCATCAGCCATCCGGTGGAGCAAAAGGTCAGGCAACCGAAATCGAAATCGCAGCAGAGAATATTTTAAAGACTAAGAAAAGATTAAATGAGATTTTAGCAGAAAATACAGGTAAGCCATATGAGGTAATTGCGGCAGATACAGAAAGAGATCATTATCTTTCAGCGCAGGAAGCAGCTGACTATGGTTTAATTGATAGTGTAATAACTAGTCGATAATAACGAAGCGTGTTGGAGGGTACCCCATTTTTTGGGATGCCCTCAAACCGCATAATAAAGGAGAGTAATATGGCAGTAAAAAATGATGGAAGAATTCGCTGCTCATTTTGTGGAAAGACACAAGAACAGGTAAACAGATTAATATCAGGACCAAACGGGGCTTTTATCTGTGATGAGTGTATTGATATTTGTGCAGAAATCCTTGAAGAAGAGGCAATGGAAGAAGGACGTACAGGAACTTCAAAGGAAGAAATTAATTTATTAAAACCTGAGGAGCTTAAAGCATTTTTGGATGAATATGTAATCGGTCAGGATCAGGCTAAGAAGGTTCTTTCGGTTGCTGTTTATAATCATTATAAGCGTGTACTTGCAGGTAATGATTTAGGAGTTGAGCTTCAAAAGAGTAATATTCTTATGTTAGGACCAACAGGTTCAGGAAAGACATTACTGGCTCAGACTCTTGCAAGAATTATCAATGTTCCATTTGCAATTGCAGATGCAACAACACTTACAGAAGCAGGATATGTAGGTGAGGATGTAGAAAATATCCTTCTTAAATTAATTCAGGCAGCTGATTATGATATTGAAAGAGCTCAGCATGGAATTATATATATTGACGAGATAGATAAGATTACAAAGAAATCAGAGAATGTTTCTATCACAAGGGATGTATCAGGTGAAGGTGTACAGCAGGCACTTCTTAAGATTTTAGAGGGAACAATGGCTTCTGTTCCACCTCAGGGAGGAAGAAAGCATCCACAGCAGGAACTTATTCCAATTGATACAACTAATATTTTATTCATCTGCGGTGGTGCATTTGA
This sequence comes from Agathobacter sp., assembly GCA_036308125.1. Lineage (GTDB taxonomy): Bacteria > Bacillota > Clostridia > Lachnospirales > Lachnospiraceae > Roseburia. Next base: position 138,545 of record JAXJWH010000076.1, on the reverse strand, counting down.
CGGATTAGAGAAGATTATTGAAAGCAGAATGGATACTTCATCAATCGGATTTAATTCAGAAGTTAAAGAAAAAAATGAACTTAATGTTGGAGCTACATTCAAAAGAGCATTACCACAGGATTTTGTCAAATTCGGACTTATTCCTGAATTTATTGGTCGTGTTCCAATTACAGTTTCATTGGATTCGCTTGACAGGGAAGCTCTCATTAGAATCTTAAAAGAGCCTAAGAATTCTCTTATTAAGCAGTACAAGAAATTATTAGAACTTGACGGAGTAGGACTTGAATTTGAGGATGATGCTGTTAATGCAATTGCAGATAAGGCTTTAGAGCGTAAGACAGGAGCCAGAGGACTTAGAGCAATTATGGAAAGTGTTATGCTTGATATTATGTATACTATTCCTTCAAATGACAGCATATCAACATATACAATTACAAAAGAAATCGTAGATAAGAATCTTCAGATTGAAGATGAAAATTTAATCGAAGATAAAGAATCGGGGCAGGAAGATTTAGCCTCTTAGTTGGAGAAAATTAGTGGAAGATATTGAATTTACAATACCTACAGTGGCATTACGAGGATTAACCATATTACCGGGAATGATTGTTCATTTTGACATTAGTCGTGATTTTTCATTAAAGGCAATTGAAGATGCGATGAATGATGAACAAAGAATTTTATTAGTAGCTCAAAAGGACACTAACGTAAGCGAACCTGGGGAAGATGATTTATATGCTGTGGGTGTCGTTGCATATATAAAACAGGTACTTAAATTACATAATGGTAATGTACGGGTGCTGGTTGAAGGCTGTGAACGTGCAAAAATTGTTAATCTGACATCAGAGAATTTCTTAAAGGCTGATATAATAGTCTGTAAGGAAAAGGAAGATGAATTTGATGATGTGGAAAAAGAAGCGATGCTGCAAAGCCTTAAGGATACCTTCGTAAATTATTCAAATGTAAATGCAAAAATGTCAAAGGAAGTAATAAGTCAGGTTAATGAAATCAACAATTTGTCCAGACTTATTGATTTTATTGGAAACAGCCTTCCTGTTGAATATGAAAAGAAACAGGAGCTTCTTGAGATATTTTCTTTGGAAGAAAGATATGAAAAAGTACTTGAATTGATGTTCAAACTTATTGATATTACAGCGATTAAGAATGAATTTCAAAAGAAAGTAAAAAACAGAGTAGACAAACATCAAAAGGAATATATCCTTAGAGAGCAGATGGGACTTATCAAAGAAGAACTTGGAGATGATAATTTAGATGATGATGTGGACAATTATTTAAAGGAAGTTGAAAAATTAGATGCCTCTGATGCTGTTAAGGATAAAATTAAAAAAGAGATTAAGCGTTTTAAAGGAATAAGCAGCAATTCATCTGAGAGTAGCGTAAGTCGTGGATATATAGAAACTCTTCTTGAACTTCCATGGAATAAGTCTTCTTTGGATAACAAGGATTTAGATTATGCAAAGGAAGTTCTTGATAAAGAGCATTACGGACTTTCAGATGTCAAGGAAAGAGTATTAGAATTTCTGGCGGTGCGTAATCTTACAAGCAAGGGAGACTGTCCTATAATATGTCTTGTTGGACCTCCGGGTACAGGAAAAACAAGTATTGCAAAATCCATAGCCAAGGCACTTGATAAGGAATATGTTCGAATTTGTCTTGGAGGAGTCAGAGATGAGGCTGAAATTCGTGGCCACAGAAGAACCTATGTCGGAGCAATGCCAGGAAGAATTGTAAACGGATTAAAGACGGCAGGTGTTAATAATCCTCTTATGCTTTTAGATGAAATTGATAAAGTAAGCAGTGATTATAAAGGTGACACATCAGCAGCTCTTCTTGAAGTTTTGGATAATGAGCAAAATAATAAATTCAGGGATCATTATGTGGAAATCCCAATTGATTTGTCTGATGTATTATTTATTGCCACAGCAAATTCTGCGCAGGATATTCCTAAGCCATTGTATGACAGAATGGAAGTAATTGAGGTATCAAGTTATACGGAAAACGAGAAATTCCATATTGCAAAGGAACACCTTGTGGATAAGCAGCTTGCCAAAAACGGACTTGATAAATCACAATTATCTATATCAGATGGAGCACTTAATAAAATAATTCGTGGTTATACAAAGGAAGCTGGAGTACGAGGGCTTGAAAGAAAAATAAGTCAGATTTGTCGCAAGGCTGCCAGAGAAATTTATCAGGATAAAAAGGATAAAGTTGAAGTTAAAAAATCAAATCTTGAATCATATCTTGGTAAAGAGAAATATATTCAGGATTTAAAGAATGATAAAGATGAAATTGGAATTGTAAGAGGATTGGCATGGACCAGTGTTGGCGGAGTAACTTTGGAAATAGAAGTTAATGTTATGCCAGGAAAAGGTGAAATAAAATTAACCGGTAAATTAGGTGATGTAATGAAAGAATCTGCACTGGCAGGTATTAGTTACATACGTTCCATAAGTGATGAATATGATATTGATTATGAATTTTTCCAGAATAATGACATACATATTCATATACCGGAGGGTGCCGTTCCAAAGGATGGTCCTTCTGCGGGAATAACAATAGCTACTGCTGTTTTGTCAGCCATAATTAAAAAGCCTGTAAGGGCAGATGTGGCAATGACAGGAGAGATTACTTTAAGAGGAAGGGTACTTCCAATTGGAGGACTCAAGGAAAAGTTACTTGCAGCCAAAAATGCCAAGATAGAAACTGTTTGTATTCCAATGCAAAATAAAAGAGATCTTGATGAAATATCAGATGAAATAACAGATGGAATGGAGATAATACCGGTAAGCAGACTGGATCAGGTGCTTAAGGTGGCATTTTCTAAAGGAAAATAAATAAAGGATATTGATATGGTAATAAGAAATGTAAATTTAGAGACAGTATGTGGAATAACAAGTACGATTCCGGATAATCCCTATTATGAAGTGGCTTTTGCAGGAAAATCAAATGTTGGTAAGTCTTCGCTTATTAACGCCCTTATGAATAGAAAATCCCTTGCCAGAACTTCATCAAAACCGGGAAAAACACAGACAATTAATTTTTATAATGTCAATGATTGTATGTATCTTGTGGACCTTCCTGGATACGGCTATGCGAATGCGAATATTGAAATTAAGGCAAAATGGGGAGAAATGATAGAGAATTATCTTCATGTGTCTAAGAAATTACAGGCAGTCTTTTTACTTATAGACATTCGTCATGATCCTTCTGAAAATGATAAACTTATGTATGAATGGATGGTCAGCCAGGGATTTGCTCCTATTATCATAGCAACAAAGGCAGACAAAATAAAAAGAGGTCAGATTAATAATCACATCAGGGCAATTGAGATTGGATTAAATGTTGAACCAGATACAGTAATTATTCCTTTTTCCGCAGAAACAAAACAGGGAAAGGATGAAATCTGGGAACTGATTGATTCATTGGTATTGCCGGAAGAGCTTATTGAGGAAATTAAAGAAGATAATTCCAAGGTTTTGGATTCTGAAGATAAAAAGGAAGAGGAAAAACCTGCAAGAAAGCAAAGATGGAAAAAGACTGGAAAGCCAGTTGCAAAGAAAACCATTAAAAGACATGATAAGCAAAAAGCTAAGGCTGGAAAGAAGAAAAAGAAATAAGAAATGAAGAAAAAATATTTATTTGTATTTACGATGCTATTAGCTATTTTTATAACTAGCATAGGGGCAACAAGTGTATATGTAAGATATGAAAATGGTAATACAAAAGAAAATGATGAATTGAAAATTGTAACATCTTTTTATCCTATGTATATTGCAGCACTTAATGTAGTGGGTGATGCAAATAATGTAAAACTTGAAAATTTAAGTGAACCTCAGACCGGATGTCTTCATGATTTCCAACTTACCCCAGATGATATGAAATTATTATCAACTGCAGATGCGTTTATAATAAATGGCGGTGGAATTGAAGGGTTCATGTCTGATGTGGCAGCAGCATATCCTACATTAAGGGTTGTTGATACCACGAGAAATATTACATTTATTGAAGAAGAGGATGAGGATGAAGGGGATTCTCATGGGGAAGAAACTGATTCCCATGTTGAACATGAGGATGAGGAACATGAAAGTCATGAAGATTCCCATGAGGATGAAGATACGCATGATTCCCATGAGGAGCATGATCATGGACAGAATGTGCATGTATGGATGAGTATTTCTGATTATAGAAGTCAGGTACAGGCAATTGCCAAGAATCTTGAGGGAATTGATCCTGATAATGCAGCTGTTTATGAGAAGAATGCAAAGGTTTATGACCAGAAACTTGCTAAACTTCAGGAAGAACAGGAAGAACTGATGCAAAAGATTCAAGGGGAAAATATTATAATTTTCCATGAGGCGTATGAATATGTTGCCAAAGATTATGGTCTTAATGTTATCTATTGTATGGATTTGGATGAAGAGCGTCAGATAAGTGCAGGAGAGGTTGCTGATGTTTTGACTGTTGCTAAGGAAAATGGTGTGAAATATATTCTTGCTGAAGAATTATATGGTAAGAGTATGGGTGATACCGTAGAAAAGGAATCCGATATTAAAGTTATATATATTAATCCACTAAACAGAGGTGACTATGATAAGGATAGTTACATTGATGGAATGAGAAAAAATATAGAAATTCTTAAAGAGGCTTTGGATTAGAAAGGAGATTAGATAATGCGTAAAATTATACAACCATGTGGTTTTCATTGTATCAAGATAAATCACCTCGGTGTACAATTTGGTGAGCAGGTAATACTTGAAGATGTTAATCTCCATATACATTGTGGAACACTTAATGCCATAATTGGTAAAAACGGAGCAGGAAAATCCACACTTATTAGAGCAATTCTTGATGATATACCTCATAGCGGTCAGATAGAATTTCGTGACACCAAAGATGGACATATGCAAAAATTAAAGATTGGTTATGTGCCACAGGCTATTAACATTGAGAAAAATACACCGGTTAGTGTGTATGACCTTATAGCAAGTTATCAATATAATTATCCGGTTTTTCTTCCACAGAATAAGAAAATCAAAAAAGAGATAATAGAGGCACTTAGAATTTTTGAAGCAGAGGACTTAATTGATAAGCAGGTATGTAATCTTTCAGGTGGTCAGCTTCAAAGAGTGCTGCTTGCCATGGCGATAATAGATGAGCCTAATTTGTTATTATTGGATGAGCCGGTGTCCGGAATTGATCAGAATGGAATGGAATTGTTCTTTAAGACCATGGATTATCTTAAGAAAAATTATGACTTGGCAATTATACTTATTTCTCACGATTTGGATTATGTATCAAAATATGCTGACAAGGTTATCTTGCTTGACACTACAATTGTAAAGCAGGGAAGTGTTAAGGAAGTATGTAACAGTGAAGAATTTGAGAAGACTTTCGCTCAGGGTGAGGAAAGATGGATAAGAGAGGAGGAAAAAGAATAATGAACTGGACCTCCTGGTTAAATTATGAATTTATGAGAAATGCCTTACTGGCAGTTATAATTATTACACCATTATTTGGAATGATGGGAACCATGATTGTTGATAAGAAAATGGCTTATTTTTCAGATGCATTAGGACATTCCGCATTAACAGGAATTGCAGTCGGAGTGGTGTGCGGCATTGGAGATACAACAATATCAATGGTAATTTTTGCAATAATTTTTGCATTGCTTCTTAATAAAATCGGAAGCCTGAATACTGCATCAACAGATACGATTATTTCAGTTTTTTCATCCTGCTCAATTGCAATCGGACTTGCAATTTTGTCAAGGGGTGGAAATTTCAGCAAATATTCAAGCCTTTTGGTTGGAGATATATTAAGTATTACAAAAAAGGAAATAATATATCTTGCTGTAATATTTGTAGTTACAATTGTATTCTGGCTTGTGGGATTTAATAAATTAAATGCTATATGTATTCACAGAACTGTAGCAAAAAGTAAGCATATTCCTGTAAAACTTATGGATAATTTATTTGCAGTCCTGGTAGCATTGATAGTAATGTTATCAATTAAATGGGTAGGAATTCTAATAATCAATGCACTTCTTATATTACCGGCTGCATCCAGCCGTAATATAGCTGAGAATATGAGGGAATATCATTTGTTTTCCATTATTTTTTCGCTGTTTTCAGGATTCTTAGGATTGCTTGTGTCATACTATACAAATGTAGCAACAGGACCTATGATTGTAATAATTGCTTCGGTAATATATTTTGCGACATTCATTTATGGCAGAAAAGAACATAAATAATAAATGTGGTCGAAGGGGACTTTTGAAGGTCTTCTTCGGCTTATTTTATTGTAAAAAATTACCACAATAATAAATTTGCGATTTTGATAATTAAATGATATAATTTCTGTATACAAAAAACAGAGGTAATACAATATGGATGAGATTTCATTAAAAGCACTTGCTAAAATTAATCTTGGATTGGATGTTGTCAGACGAAGGGATGACGGATATCATGAAGTTAGAATGATTATGCAGACAATTCATTTATATGACAGATTAAAAATCAGCAAAACCAAGAATAAAGGAATAGAAATTAAAACTAATTTATCTTTTTTACCGGTTAACGAGAACAATCTTGTATATAAAGCCGGAAAATTACTCATGGATGAATTTGATATAAAAGAAGGAATGTCGGTTGAACTGATAAAGAAAATTCCGGTAGCGGCAGGAATGGCAGGGGGAAGTACGGATGCAGCTGCAATGCTATATGGAATGAATCAGATTTTTGAATTAGGATTATCAAGGAAGCAGCTGATGGAAAGAGGGGTTAAGATTGGAGCTGATGTTCCTTATTGCATAATGCGTGGTACAGCTTTAGCAGAAGGAATAGGTGAAGAGCTTACATCACTTCCACCTATGGTAAAATGCCCTGTTTTGATTGCAAAACCACCAATTTCTGTATCAACTAAATTTGTATATCAGAATTTAAAACTTGATGAAAACACAATCCATCCTGATATTGATAAAATTGTTTCCAATATCAAGAGCAAGGATTTAAAGGGCGTAGCAGAAAATATGGGAAATGTTCTTGAAACAGTTACAATTCCTAATTATCCGGTTATTGATGAAATAAAAAGCAGGATGATAGAAGCGGGAGCTTTAAATGCCATGATGAGTGGTAGCGGACCAACAGTATTTGGAATTTTTGATGATGAGGAAGTTGCTAAGAAGGCATATGCTGATATGAAAAAGTCAGGTCTTTCAAAGCAAATATATCTTACATCCGTTTATAACAATCGAAGATAGGAGACAGTAAATGACAGATAATTTAACGCTTAATATGGATGCATATCTTCCACTAAGGGATGTAGTTTTTAATACACTTAGGGAAGCAATATTAAAGGGAGAACTTCAGCCGGGAGAAAGATTAATGGAATTGCAGCTTGCCTCAAAGCTTGGAGTAAGCAGAACTCCGATAAGAGAAGCAATTCGAATGTTAGAACAGGAAGGCTTAGCTGTTACAGTTCCAAGAAAAGGTGCGGAAGTTGCCAAGATGACACTTAAGGATATGGAAGATGTTCTTGAAGTCAGGGAGGCATTAGACGAACTTGCCGCTCAGATTGCATGTAAGAAGATAAACGAGGAACAGCTTTCAAAACTTAGAATAGTAAGAGATGAATTTGAAGACAGTCTTGCATCAAATGATATAAAAAGAATTGCACAGGCTGATGTGAGATTTCACGATGTAATTTATGAGGCAACAGATAATTCAAAATTAGTAAGTTTATTAAATAATTTAAGGGAACAGATATATAGATACAGAGTTGAATATTTAAAAGATCCTAAGAATTATCCTGCCCTTATCAATGAACATAATGAGATTGTGAAGGCTCTTGCAGAAAGAAACGAAGAGAAAGTTACAATAGCCATGCATCATCATGTTGCAAATCAGGCAATAGCAGTTAAATCTGTTATTCAGCAGCAGGATGAGAAATTTTCAAAATAAATTGTGGATAAAAAAATATTTTTTGGACAAATTAGAAGTAGACGAAGGTCTACTTCTTTTTTTGGAGGAAAAATAATGCCGGATTCAAAAGAACAATCTGTATCATGGAAACTTGAAGAGAATATTGAATATATAAAAACACTGTATCAGGATTGTGTTGATATAAAAATGCAAAAGATGGAATTGGGTAAAGAAAAAAAGTTTCAGTGCTTTCTTGTATATATAGAGGTTGTATTGGAAAATACGTTATTAAGGCAAAGTGCATTTGGAAGACTTATTGATAAACTGGATTATTGTGATTTTGGAAACGAAGAAAGTATTAATGAATTTTTCAATAACAATGAAGGGGGAGTATCGGATTATACTCTATTCGATGACATTAGGGAGGCGGCGCAGATTATTTTAACCGGAAACGCTTTGTTATTTGTGGATGGCTACAACAAGGCTATTAAAATTGCAGACAAGGGTTATCCCAACATGCCGGTTAAAGAAACTGATGAAGAAAAAGTTGTCAGGGGATCAAATGAAGGTTTTACGGATTCTGTGAAAATTAATACTGCTCTTATAAGAAGACATCTAAGGTCAGCAAGGCTTAAAGTCAAAGAAGTTAAAAAGGGTGTAAGAAGCAATACAAATATAGATATTGTATATCTAAAAGATGTGGCAAAACCTGAACTAATCTCAGAAATTGAAGAACGATTAAATGAATATACCATAGATGGAATAATGGACAGCGGAGTTGTTGAGCAATTAACAGAACGTAAATGGTATTCACCGTTTCCAGAATTTATGACAACAAGAAAACCAGATAGAGCTTCCATGGCACTTCTTGAAGGAAGAGTGGTTTTATTATGTGATAATTCTCCAGTTGCGTTGGTAATGCCTGCGGATGTTAATTCATTTTTAAAAACCACAGATGATTATTATAACAGGTTTGAAGCGGCAACCTTTGCAAGAATAATAAGATATCTGGCATCATTTTTTGCAATGACATTGCCAGGACTTTATTTAGCGGTGACAAATTTTCACACACAGATATTACCGACTTCTCTTTTGCTGGCGTTCTGGGAAGCAAGAATCGGAGTGCCGTTTCCTGAGATTATTGAAGTTTTGCTGATGGAATTATCATTTGAATTGCTAAGGGAAGCGGGAATAAGGCTCCCGGGGGCTCTTGGAAATACCATTGGAATTGTCGGAGGTCTTATAATTGGTCAGGCGGCGGTGGATGCAAATCTTGTAAGTCCCATAGTCGTAATTATTGTGGCATTTACAGCCCTTTGCTCCTTTGCAATTCCAAATGAAGAATTTGCATTTGCCTTTAGAATATTAAAATTTTATATAATTTTCCTGTCGGCATGGCTTGGATATTTTGGCTTACTAATTGGAATAATGACGGTGCTTATTCATCTGACAAAACTTAAAAGCTTTGGAACTCCCTATTTAATGCCATTTGTAGCACCGGAATTAAATGATTATCAGGATGAGATGGATTCCATAATAAGATTTCCAATAAGAACCTTGCGAAAAAGACCTGTAATTTCGCTTACAGACGAGAGAATAAAATTACGGAAAATTAAGTAATAAATTGAAGAGAATAAAACCTATGGAACAATAAGTAAGAAAATTGATAGAAAATAAAACTTATGGAGGAATAAGTAAGAACACTAAATTTATGGAAAGTTTATAGAATGTACATTAATAAATGTATGGACAAATATATTGGCAAATATAAATAGATTAAATTAGAAAGATGAGCATATGTTTTCGACAAATCAAAAAATATCTATAAGACAGTGTTTCAGGCTGTTGACATTTGACCTTCTTGGTCTTTCCACACTTCTTGTACCGCCACTATTGTCAGGCTACTGTGTTTGGGAAGGGGTTATGGCTATTGCGGCAGGTACAGTTATTATGATGATATACCTTGGTTTTCTTGGAAAAGTCATAGATAGAATGGGTACGGATATGTTTAGCTATTTAAACATAATAGGAAATAAAAATCTATTCTATAAATTTTTTAGAATAGCAATATTAATGGAAATCCTTATTCTGACAGTATCGACTGCAGCTTTTGCAGGATACATTTTTTCGGATATCATAAAGGTAAACCTTGTGCAGGAAGAAAATATAATAATTATTCTGGCAGTTATTTTTATAACATCTGCCTATGCCGTTAGTGCAGGAATAGAAAGCAGGGCAAGGGTTTATGAAATCGCATTTTATTTTGTACTGATTCCACTGATAATAATGCTTTTTATGGCAGTAAGAGATATTAAAATAGAATATATTCTTATGGAAGGCGTGGAAAATAGTGGGATAAATATAATAAAGGGGGCATTGGTCATAGTATTAATGTATATGTCCCTATTTAATATTTTGTTTTTTCCATCATTTTTACAGGAAAAAGATAAAAATAAGCTGATTTTTACAGGAAAAAAAGCTTTATTGCTAAGCAGCTTTATACTTCTTATGGTATATATAATTCTTGTAGGTAATATAGGAACATATGCAATTGGCAGTATAAAATATCCCATTATTACACTTATGAGCACCATTCAGATGAAGGGAAGTTTTTTCAAAAGAACAGATGCATTTATGCTTGGCATATGGTTTTTTACACTATTTGCTTTTTTAAATTTAAATATATTTTATGCAGTAAAGACTTCAAAAGAGGTAATCAACAAAAAAGGAAAGAACATATATATATTTGGAATTGACCTAATAATTTTTTTAATTGTAAGTATGTTTAATTATGGGGGAGATATGAGTGGATATAAAAACCTTCTGGCAAAAATTATTTTGCTGTTGCTATTAGTGATTCCTGTTGCAATGTTTGCATGCGGATGTCATTCAAACGAGCTTTCAAACAGGCTTTTTCCAATGCTTGCCATGGTGGATAAAAGTGATGATAAAACTGAATTTGCATATATATACCCAAGAACAGGATTGAAAACAGAAAATGGTAAAAATATGGCAAATCCTGAAATAGCTCCTGTAAATAAATCAGATTTTAATAAAGCAAGGATAGCATTTGAGGAAAATGTAAGCAAGAAAACTGATGTAAATCACCTGAAGGTTTTGTTAATTAGCAAGTCATTTATTGAGGATAAGACGGCTTTTAACGAAATGCTTAAGGATTTAAGGGATAAAGGAGATTTTCCAAGAAACACATATATATGTATAACGAATGATGCAAATGTTCTTTTGGAAAAAAATGAGAAACTTAACACTGATTTAGGCAGTTATCTTGAGGAATTTATAGAAAATCATCCAAGAAAAAAGGATATAAGCCTTGCAACTTTAGGGGATTTGATTGATGAGCAAAAGAATAAAAAAAGAGAACTTACAATGCCATTTATCACAATGGATAAGGGTACAATTATCTGGAAAAATGATTATAAATTTAGATTTAGTGAATAAATAACAAAAAGCCGGTAAGACTTATAATTAAGAAAATTTGAAGGAGATAATTATGAACAGATTAAAAAAGAAGATTATTATAAGTCTTATGGCAGGTTTAATAGGAATTGGAATATATGGTGAAATTGCAACAAAAAATGCTATGGAAATTAATGCAAAGGAAAATATCCAAAGTCAGATATCTCAGAAGATATTAAGATTTCATGTTCTTGGAAACAGCGATGATAAAGCGGATCAGGATGTAAAATTAAGAGTCAGGGATGCTGTGGGAAAATATATAGAACCAAAACTTGAAGAATCAAAGGATATTAATACCACCAGAAAAATTGTAAATGATAATATGGATGGGATAATTGAGACTGCAAATAGTGTTTTAAAGGAAAATGGTTTTTCCTATAAAGCCACCGGCAGAATTAAAAATACAGATTTTCCTGAAAAAACATATGGACAATATACCTTCCCGGAGGGTGAATATGAGGCGTTACAAATTGTACTTGGCGAAGGAAAGGGGCATAACTGGTGGTGTGTTTTGTATCCTAATATGTGTTTTAAGGGAAGTGTGTACGAAGAGTCAGACAATGAGGATGAAAATCTAAAAGAAGTATTGACGACTGATGAATATAAAGAAGTATTTAATACAGGAAAATTTGCCATAAAATTCAAGTTCTTAGAGTATTTTAAATTCTAAATTAATAATTGATATTATTAAATTGAAAAAATCTATTGAATATTTCATATAAAACGAGTAGAATGTATACGAATTTCAGTTAGTTGGAAAGGAATAAGGTATGACAAAGGATGTTCTTGTTACAATAGGCGGTCTTCAGATGGCGCCGGATGATGATTCAGATACAGTAGAAGTAATTGCACCGGGGGAATATTATTTTAGAAACAGCAAGCATTATTTATTATATGAAGATGTGGCAGACGGAGAGGTTACCAAGAATATAATTAAAATAGGTGATAAATCACTTGAAGTGGTAAGAAAAGGACCTGCAAGCGTTCATATGGTATTCGAAGAAGGAAAGAAAAACATGACATATTATTCAACTCCTTTTGGTTCTATTCCGGTAGGATTTAATGCCAAGGAAGTATCAGTTGATGAGGATGAGGAAGTTATTAAATGTAATGTTAAATACAGCCTTGAAATCAATTATGAGCATGCAGCAGATTGCGATATACATATAGAAGCAAGACAAAAAGGAAGCAAAGGATTTAAAATTGCAAGTGCATAAAATCTGACAAAGAATAAAGACGCTACATTGTAGCGCCTTTTTCTTTTGAATTATTTCTTTTTCTTAGATTTTGATGCGGCTTTTTCTTCCTGAAGCTGAGCATTGGCTTTGTTGTATTTGTCCTGAAGTCTTGCTCTAAAGCTCTTCTTTTTCTGAGGTTTCTCAAGGGAACCACGAACGCTCTTAACTGATGTGATATAAAGACCGCTTACTGTGGCTTTAACTTCTTTCTTGACAGGAATAAGATCAAAAATCTGATCATCAGCGATAAAAGTCATAATTTTTGGACCAACTTTAGCTTTTACAAAAGGAAGTTTGGAACGCTTCATAAGCCAGTTGGCCTGTTCCATAACCTGCTGAGGAAGATCTGATTCTGACATTTTCATTTTCTTCTTATCAATAACCAGCATAGTTACCTGTTGTGCCGCAGCTTTAATCTGCTCATCCTGTTCTTCTTTCTTGCGCTGGGCTTTTTTACCGAGAAAATAAAGTCCGATAAAAACTGCAAGAAGTATAGCAACAACGATAAGTAACGGAATAAGTACCTTCATGTTAATTCCTCCTAAATTCTGCTAGAAAATATTCTAACATTGATTTTAGGAAAAATCAACGAGTTGATTGTATTTTGTACTATTTCATGATAAAATAGTGATACTGTTTACGTTTAAAGTGATAGTGATATAGATATAACTGATTATTTTCAGTTACAAATTTTACTAGTTAGGAAGGATAGAATAATGAAAAAGAGAATAGTTGCATTATTATTATGTGCAGCAGTTATTGGGTCAATGGCTGGATGCGGCAAGGAATCAGATACTAACGGAACAGAGATTACATCTGAAGCTTCACATGTCAAGAGTGGTGATATTGACATTGATTATGCCAAGCAGGTTAGTAAATTAGCAGAATACAAAGGAATTGAAGTTACACTTCCAACAAGTTACGAAGTGACAGATGAAGCCTGCAATAACTTCCTTACATCTTTACTTACAAATATGTCATTAGATGCATATAAAGAAGTAAAGGACAAGAAGACAGTAGGAAAAAATGATATCGTAAAAGCTGATTACACAGGCTATGTTGACGATAAGAAATTTGACGGCGGAGAAGCTACTGACCAGTATATCGATGTTGCGGGAAACAGTGCAGCAGGTGGCGGAACCGGATTTATAGAAGGATTTACAGATGCACTTAAGGGAGCTAAAGTTGGAGAAACTGTTAAGGGTAATGTGAAATTCCCTGATAATTACGGCAGTGAGGATTTAGCAGGTAAGGATGCTGTATTTGAATTCAAAATCCACTCAGTAGTTGAACCTGTTACATTTGATGATATTGATGATGCATATGTTGAGAAAAATTTCAAAGAGCAGCTTAATATCACAACAGTAAAGGATTTAAAAGCAGCAGTACAAAGCCAGCTTGAATCAAATGCATACAGTCAGACTGCAACACAGGCTAAGACATATATGCTTGAGAACAGTACAGTAGAAGTTCCCGATGATTATCTTCAGGCAAGACTTGATGAATATGTTGAATCCTTCGAGAAGGAAAAGACAACAGATACACAGACAGTTGATGAATATTACGAATCAATTGGACAGACAAGGGATTCTGCAATTGCATCAATGAAGGAAAGTCTGGAATCACAGATTAAACTTGAATTTATTTTTGGATATATTGCAGACAAAGAGAAGGTTGAAATGGACGAAGATGATTATTCACAGTTTGAACAGTATGTATTATCATCAAACAGCTCAACATTTACAGATGCCAATGCCATGTATGAATATTATGGCAATGGTGATGCAAAACAAGGTGAGGACTACCTTAAATCACAATATCTTTGCAATAAGGCAATTGATTATGTTGTAAAAAATGCCAAAGTTACTTTCGATGATGGGGAAGCAGCTGAGGATTAAAATTAATTTATACAAATTAAGAATTTTATAATGGGATTAGATAATTTTTAAGGAGGCAGATGAGATGGAATTAACGAATATCAGAGAAATATTCCACAATCGCGAGAAATACGAAAATACAGAAGTGACAATCGGAGGATGGGTTAGAAGTAACCGTAATTCCAAGAATTTTGGATTTATAGTTGTAAATGATGGTACTTTCTTTGAGCCAATTCAGGTTGTATATGGAAACGGACTTCCAAATTACGATGAAATCGGCAAGATTAACGTAGGTGCAGCAGTTATTGTAAAAGGTGAGCTTGTGCCAACACCTGAGGCAAAACAGCCATTTGAGATTCAGGCATCAGAGGTTGTAATTGAAGGTGCATCAACACCTGATTACCCATTACAGAAGAAGAGACACACATTTGAATATTTGCGTACGATTTCTCATCTCAGACCTCGTACAAATACATTTGAGGCAGTATTCAGAGTACGTTCACTTTGTGCATATGCAATCCACAAATTCTTCCAGGAGAGAGATTTTGTATATGTTCATACACCAATTATCACAGGAAGTGACTGTGAAGGTGCAGGAGAGATGTTCCAGGTTACAACAATGGATATGAACAATCTTCCAATGGGTGAAGATGGTAAGGTTGATTATACTAAGGACTTTTTCAATAAGCCAACTAACCTTACTGTATCAGGACAGTTAAATTGTGAGACATATGCAATGGCTTTTAAGAATGTATATACATTTGGACCAACATTCAGAGCTGAAAATTCCAATACAACAAGACATGCAGCAGAATTCTGGATGATTGAGCCTGAAATTGCATTTGCAGATTTAAATGATGACATGATGCTTGCAGAGAGCATGCTTAAATATGTAATTAATTATGTACTTGAGAATGCACCAGAGGAAATGGCATTTTTCAATAACTTTGTAGATAAGGGATTACTTGACAGACTTAAGAACGTTGTTGAGAATGATTTTGCAAGAGTAACATATACAGAGGCAATTGATATTTTATCTAAGAACAATGACAAATTTGATTACAAAGTTTCATGGGGATGTGACTTACAGACTGAACATGAGAGATATCTTACAGAAGAAGTATACAAGCGCCCAGTATTCGTAACTGATTATCCAAAGGAAATTAAGGCATTCTATATGAAGCTTAATGATGATGGAAAGACTGTTGCAGCAGTTGACTGTCTTGTTCCTGGAATCGGTGAGATTATCGGAGGAAGCCAGAGAGAAGATGATTACGATAAACTTCTTGCAAGAATTAACGAATTAGGACTTAAAGAAGAGGATTACAAATTTTACCTTGACCTTCGTAAATATGGAACAGCAAGACATGCAGGATTTGGACTTGGATTTGAAAGATGCGTTATGTATTTAACAGGAATGTCAAATATCAGAGATGTCATCCCATTCCCAAGAACAGTAAATAACTGTGAATTATAATAACTAAATAATATTATAAATACAAAGCCTTCGTGCATACAATGAATTAGAGATTATCTGATTAATTATATGCAGGGAGGTTTTTTTATGGGAAATTGTTTTTGTAACAATAGGAAAATTAAAAGGTGTGCAAAGAGTCTTTTTACGCTTATATTTATGTATATTCTGACAGGAATTGTAATAGTAGGAATAAGTTTTTGTGTTTTTGTGTTTGGAATTCCGGGAAATGCAGCGAAAGTGATGATTACAGCAGGTTATTGTGTCATAGGTTACGGTGGTGGCATTTTTTACAGGAAAAATATATTTGGAAATTATATTATAATTGGACAAAAGCATATAAAGAGTAAGTGTCTTGGACTTTTTCTATATCTTATAACATGGCTTATAATAACTCTTAATATAAATTGCGGAAACAAGAATATAGGTCACATAATAATTGTATGTGTTCTGGTGTCAGGTTCGTATTTTACAGGATGTAAATTGCGGGGGAGTTATTAAAAAATGCTTTTAATATGTTTATGTCTGTGATATAATACTGAAGATAGGCGAAGTGTCTAAATTCGCAAATAAGAGTGAAAAAAGGAGAGATTCTTATGAAACACGTAAAGACATTAAATACAAGAAAATTACAGAACACAATTAAAAAAGGTGGATGTGGTGAGTGTCAGACATCTTGTCAGTCAGCTTGCAAGACTTCTTGTACAGTTGGAAACCAGACATGTGAGCAGTACAAATAGTATTTGTAATTGATTGTAATCGGACCGCGCGCGAAGCGTGCGGTCATTTTTCTGTTACAGTATAATTTAGTTATTTCATATTAGAAAGTGAGGAATATTATAGTGGTTCATCAGTTTAAGAACAACGGCTATGATATTGTCTTAGACGTTAACAGTGGAGCAATCCATGTGGTTGATGATGTCACATATGACGTTATTGAGATGTTCGAGGAACATTCTACGGAGGAAATTATTAAAGCTTTAGAGGGAAGCTATCCGGTAGATGAGATTAAAGAGGCAATTGAAGAAGTACAGGAATTAAAGAATAATGGAGAATTATTCACAGAGGACGAATATGAAGAGAAGATAATTGATTTCAAGAAGCGTCCTACTGTTGTAAAGGCTCTTTGTCTTCACATAGCACATGATTGTAATCTTGCCTGCAAATATTGTTTTGCAGAAGAAGGAGAATATCATGGAAGAAGAGCCCTTATGTCGTATGAAACAGGAAAACAGGCATTGGATTTCCTTATTGCAAATTCAGGTTCAAGAAGAAATCTTGAAGTAGATTTCTTTGGAGGAGAACCTCTTCTTAATTTTGATGTAGTTAAGCAGCTTGTTGCATATGGAAGGGAGCAGGAGAAAATTCACAACAAGAATTTTCGATTCACACTTACAACAAATGGTGTCCTTTTAGATGATGACATAATGGAATTTGCTAACAAGGAAATGGATAACGTAGTGCTTAGTATAGATGGTCGTAAGGAAGTTCATGACAGAATGCGTCCATTCCGTAAGGGTGCAGGAAGTTATGATTTAATTGTACCAAAGTTCCAGAAATTAGCAGAAAGTCGTAATCAGGACAGATATTATGTAAGAGGAACTTTTACACATTACAATACAGATTTTTCAAAGGATGTTCTTCATCTTGCAGATTTAGGATTCAAGCAGATTTCTGTTGAGCCTGTAGTTGCACAGCCAACAGATGATTATGCAATCACAGAGGAAGATCTTCCAGTTTTATTTGAAGAATATGATAAATTGGCAGCAGAGATGGTCAGAAGGAACAAAGAGAAGAAAGGATTTAATTTCTTCCACTTTATGATAGATCTTGAAGGTGGTCCTTGTGTATATAAGCGCCTTTCAGGATGCGGTTCCGGTACAGAATATCTTGCGGTTACACCATGGGGTGATTTATATCCATGTCACCAGTTTGTAGGAAATGAAGATTTCTTAATGGGGAATGTCTGGGATGGAATTAAAGCAACAGAGCTTAGAGATGAATTTAAATGTTGTAATGTTTACGCAAAAGAAAAATGTCGTAATTGTTTTGCAAGATTTTATTGCAGTGGAGGATGTGCTGCCAATTCATATAATTTCCATGGCACTATCACAGATGCGTATGATATTGGGTGTGAACTTCAGAAGAAGCGTATCGAGTGTGCAATTATGATAAAGGCCGCAGAAGCGGAATAATGAGAGTAGGAAGGTAGAGAAAAATGAAAAAAGGAAGAGGAGTCATAGTTATTTTGGCTATCCTTGCCTGTCTTGGTTTTTTCGGATGGTATGGATATTCAATTGTAACGGACACAAGTGCTAGTCAGAAAGAAACTGACAATTCCAAGGAATCAGAGGGAATTAAGCTTGGTCTTGATCTTTCGGGTGGTGTTTCAATCACATATGATATTGTGGATGAGAATCCAAGTGCTGAAGATATTGCAGACACAAAGGCTAAGCTTGAAAAGAGAGCAGAAAATTATACAACAGAGGCATCTGTATATGTAGTCGGTGGAGACCGTATTACAGTAGAAATTCCTGGTGTATACGATGCTAATGCAGTATTAGAGGAATTAGGAAGTCCGGGATCACTTTATTTCATCGCTCACAAGGATGCAGATGGAAATGAGAATTATTCGATTGATTCCACAACAGGTGAATACAAACTCAATTATGAAATTGAAGATTTAATTAAGAATGGTTCAGTTGTTCTTGAAGGAACAGATGTTAAGGATGCAAAGGGTATATATGATACAAACAACGGAAATAAGAGTCCTGTTGTAAGTATTACTCTTAATGATGATGCAGTAGATAAGTGGTCAGAAGCTACAAAGGCTGCATACGAAGCTAACAAGGATACTATTGGTGTTTATTATGATGGTGCATTTGTAAGTGTACCTTCAGTATCAAGCCAGATTTCCAACGGAAATTGTGTCATTGAAGGTATGGAAAGCTTAGAAGCTGCTGAGAAATTAGCTACATATATAAGAGTTGGTGCTATTAACCTTGAACTTAAGGAATTAGAATCTAACGTAGTAGGAGCTCAGCTTGGTGGAGAGGCTTTAACAAGCTCTGTTAAGGCAGGACTTATTGGTATTGTTCTTGTAATGGTATTCATGATTGTAATGTATGGAATCTCAGGAGTATCAGCTTCAGTTGCTCTTGCAATTTATACAGTACTTATGATTGCAATTTTATATTGGTATGAGATTACTCTTACACTTCCTGGAATCGCAGGTATTATCCTTGGAATTGGTATGGCGGTTGATGCCAATGTTATTGTATTTGCCAGAATCAGGGAAGAAATCGCAGCAGGAAGAAGTGTAATCAATGCAATTAACGAAGGTTACAAGAAGGCTTTATCAGCAATTCTTGATGGACAGATTACAACATTTGTTGCGGCATTTGTGCTTATGATATTAGGATCAGGAACAGTTAAGGGATTTGCATATACTCTTATGATTTCAATTATCCTTTCACTGTTTTCATCACTTGTTGTTGCAAAATACTTTATGAGAGCTTTATATGCAATTGGTTTCAAGAGCGAGAAGTTATATGGTAAGGCAAAAGAAAGAAAGCCTATTAACTTCATGAAGAATAAAGTTCTATACTTTGTTATCTCAATTGTAGTAATTATTGCAGGTTTCGGTGGAATGATTGGATACAGTGTATCAGGAAACAAGGCACTTAATTACAGTCTTGAATTTGTTGGTGGTACATCAACAACAGCTACATTTGACAAAGAATACACAGTTGAAGAAGCTGAGAAGGAGATTACTCCTAAGGTTGTAGAAGTTATTAACGACAGTGCAGTTCAGGTAGCACCTGTTAAGAACAGTAACAGCGTTGTTATTAAGACAAAGTCACTTACTGAAGACGAGCGTGTAGCTTTAGATGAGATGTTGTCTAAAGAATTTGGAATTGAAGAATCTTCAATCGAAAGACAAAATATCAGCTCTACAATTAGTAATGAGATGAGAAGAGATGCCATCGTGGCAGTTTTAGTAGCATGTTTATTCATGTTAATTTATATCAGATTCAGATTCAAAGATTTCAGATTTGCTACAAGTGCAATTATTGCATTAATACATGATGTATTAGTTGTATTAACAGCATATGCACTTTTACGAATCTCAGTTGGTGGAACATTTATTGCATGTATGCTTACAATCGTAGGATATTCAGTAAATGATACAATCGTAATCTTTGACCGTATAAGAGAAAATCTTAAGGGTGTTAAGCAGACACCTGAGAGCCTTGCAGAGGTTGCAAACATTTCTCTTACACAGACATTGTCAAGAAGTATTAATACATCAATCACAACATTTATCATGGTATTGTTATTATTCATTCTTGGAGTTGCATCTATTCGTGAATTTGCATTACCACTTATGGTAGGTTTGATTTCAGGTTCTTATTCTTCAATCTTCATTGCTACTGAATTATGGTATGTAATGAAATTACATGTTGGAAAAAATAGAATCGTAAAGAAAAATGATAAAAAATAAATATAAATAATCTTATATTTTACTCTGTAAATATCGGGAAACTGATATTTACAGAGTTTTTATTTTGAGCAAATTATTTGGCATAATATAGAAATGATGATATAATGTAGCATATATAAAAAAATTTGATAATGAAAATAATTTTTGCAGGAGTAATTAGGCATAATAACTTATATAGTAAAAATGGAGGATTTTATGAGTAAGATAGCAATTTTAACAGATAGTAACAGTGGAATTTCCATGAAGAAGGCAAAGGCATACGGAGTGAATGTGATTCCTATGCCATTCAATATAAATGGAGTAGAATTTTTAGAAGGTGTGGATTTATCACATAATGAATTTTTTAGATTACAACAGGATGGTGCAAAGATTTTTACATCACAGCCTTCTCCTGCATCTGTTATGGAAATGTGGGATAAATTATTAGAAGAAAACGATTATGTAATCCATATTCCAATGGCAGGTAATTTAAGCAGTTCAATGGCAACAGCTGTTGCCATGTCAGCAGATTATGACGGTCGTGTAATAGTAGTTGATAATCAAAGAGTGTCAATGTCCCAAAAACAGGCTGTACTTGAAGCGAAAATGTTAGCTGATGAAGGCAAAAGTGCAACAGAGATAAGCCAGATATTAACTTATCATAAGGATGATGCTTCTATATATATTACAGTAGATGATTTAAAATATTTAAAAGCCGGAGGAAGAATAAATGCAGCTACTGCGGCAGTTGGTTCAGTTTTGAATATTAAGCCAATTTTATCTGTTAAAGATGGCAGAATTGAGGCAGTGGGCAAAGCAAGGGGAATTAAAGCTGCCCAGAAACAGATTTTACAAAATCTCGACAAAGATATGGAGGAAAAATTCCATAGTGATAATATCGATGACTATGTGATTTACACAGCAGCAGCCCTTCCAAGGGAAGAAGCTATTGCATGGAATGATAAGGTAAAGGAACATTTTGGAGCATTTTCACAGATTGAGGCAGTTCCACTTAGTATTGCAACACATGTTGGAATTGGAGCATTTGGGGCATGTTTATGTAAACGTATTTTTAAATAATTAGTAAAATGCGTTTCAAGTCAGATAAATAAGCCAAAAGAATAGAAGTAATGAAAAAATATTATAAATAACAAGGTTGATTTGTGAAAATTCATGAATTATAATAGTCCTATGTTTATTAAAACGAGACAGAATAAAATATTAATCTGTCTGTGATGAAAAAGGAGGCTATCATATGTATACATTGGATGATATTAAAGCAGTAGATCCTGAAATTGCAGGTGCTATTACGGACGAGTTTAACAGACAAAACAGTCATATTGAACTTATCGCTTCTGAGAACTGGGTTAGTCCAGCAGTTATGTCTACAATGGGAAGTGTGTTAACAAATAAATATGCAGAAGGA
This sequence comes from Agathobacter sp., assembly GCA_036308125.1. Lineage (GTDB taxonomy): Bacteria > Bacillota > Clostridia > Lachnospirales > Lachnospiraceae > Roseburia. The sequence continues at coordinate 116,630 of JAXJWH010000076.1, read as the reverse complement.
TATCCTGCTCACAGATATTATGGAGGATGTGAGTGCGTAGATGTTGTTGAAGAGCTTGCAAGAGAAAGAGCAAAGAAATTATTCGGATGTGAATATGTAAATGTTCAGCCACATTCAGGAGCTCAGGCTAATATGGCAGTTCAGTTTGCAATTTTAAAACCTGGTGATACAGTAATGGGTATGAATTTAGATCATGGCGGACATCTTACACATGGTTCACCTGTTAATTTCTCAGGAACATATTTCAATATCGTACCATACGGAGTAAATGATGAAGGATTTATCGATTATGATAAGGTAATGGAAATTGCAAAAGAATGCAAACCTAAGATGATTATTGCCGGTGCTTCAGCATATGCAAGAACAATTGATTTCAAGAAATTCAGAGAAATTGCTGATGAAGTTGGTGCAGTTCTTATGGTTGATATGGCTCATATTGCAGGTCTTGTTGCAGCAGGACTTCATCCAAGCCCAATTCCATATGCTGATGTTGTTACAACAACAACACATAAGACACTTCGTGGACCAAGAGGAGGAATGATCCTTTCAAGTCAGGAAGCAGCTGATAAATACAAATTTAACAAAGCTATCTTCCCTGGAATTCAGGGTGGACCACTTATGCATGTGATTGCAGCCAAGGCAGTATGTTTTGAAGAGGCATTAAAGCCTGAATTCAAAGAATATCAGACTCAGGTAATTAAGAATGCACAGGCTCTTTGCAATGGATTAAAATCAAGAGGAATCAAGATTGTATCTGATGGAACCGATAACCACCTTATGCTTGTGGATCTTACTCCATTTAACCTTACAGGTAAGGAAGTTGAGAAACTTATGGATGCAGCTCACCTTACAGCTAACAAGAATACAATTCCAAATGATCCTCAGAAGCCATTTGTAACAAGCGGAATTCGTCTTGGTTCACCTGCAGCAACATCTCGTGGACTTAAAGAGGATGATTTTGATATGGTTGCTGAAGCAATTGCAATGCTTATCAAAGAAGGGGAATCAGCAATCGATAAAGCTAAGGATATTGTTAAGACTCTTACAGATAAATATCCACTTAGATTTGAGTAGAATATTTATTAGTAGAGCAGAAATATACTAAAATATATCGTAACATAAAACAGTTGCAAGACTTTAGAAAATTAAGTTTTGTAACTGTTTTTATGTTTAAAATTATTATTTAAAAAAATACCTTGAATACTATAAAAATGTATGGTATTATTAATGGTGATGAGAAGTAGTTTTAATCATTAAAAAATAAATACGAAAGGGGAATTTGTTTTGAAGCAAGAAGCAAGAAGCAAGAAGCAAGAAGCTAGAAGCTAGAAGCTAGAAGCAAGAAGCAAGAAGATGATTAAACAAACAATGTTTGCAGCGATTATGACAGCTGCTATGATTAGTGGGAGTTTGGTTCCAGTTAGTGCAAAGAACTATGCTAATCAGAAGAGGGTAAGGTTGGAGTTGGATGAGTATTGGGCTAATTCAGACTCAATTAAAACAATTAAGGCAGCCTGTGACGGAGAGAATACAGGAAAGAAGTCTGTATATTTTATTATTGAGTATATGGATAAGGATGGAGAATGGCATTATTCTGATACGTCGTTGCTTGTAGAGTCAGGATTGAAATGTCCTACGTTATCTATTCGTAAATATACTAAGAAAACTAATTTCAGACTTCAGCTTAATCCATATGGGGTAAAGAAAGCAGGGGCTAAAGCTAACGGAAGAATTTGGCCAGTTAAAGTTAAATAAGATTGTACATTAAATTGTAGTAATAATACAGCCATGGGATATAAGTTTATATTCTATGGCTTTTTTGGAGGAGTAAAATGCTTAAGAATTGTTTGAAAGTTTTTATTAAATCATATTTTTCAGCAATTATTGCACTGGTTATGATATTGTTATCATTTATTAACGGATATAACCAGTTTGGAAATTATGAGAACAGTGGTGTGCTGGACAAATTGAATGGAGTTTTATTTTTCTCTATCTATTTATATATTGTCAGTATATTTTTAAGTAATGAATTTATGAGAAAGTTGCGTGCAGAGGGAATTTGTGATGTATGCTGGTGTACTAAGAGCGGCTACAAGGGAAAACATCTGACCATGGGATTTGTTGTGATTACAATATGGAGTTTGCTTTGCACAATTTCATGCATGGCTGGTTTTTTTATATGCATGGGACAAAACAATGTGGTTTTGCCTGACAGCAGATTTTATATTCATGTGGTATTATCATTGGTTCTTAATATATTTTTCGTGATGGAACTTGCGATAATACTTGGAATAACACTTTCAGCTTTGAATAATAGAATTGTATCATATATGCTTAGTTTTCTTATGATATTTCTGGTGTCTCCTTATTTTATTCAAATAGCAACCATGGTTTGTCTTGAAAATAAAAAAGGTGGTTTTGTCTATACAATTGCAGAATTTTTTAACGTGCTGCCATTGTGTGATGAGCATATGGATCCTATTTATAGTTTTGCTGATTCGATTATACCTTACAGATGGTGCATTATAATATTTTTAGGTTCAGTGTCGCTTTTGATTTTATTTTTATGTCAGGTAAAAAGACGCAAAAAAGCTGTACTGGCTTTAATTGCCTGCATTTTATCGGGAATAATTGTATTTGGTGACAGTTGTAAAGTAAATATGAACTTTAATCCTTCAAATACAAGAATGTGCGAGCAGTATGAATATTTTGTCAAGTCATCACCATATGGAAATACAATTAAGGATGAAAAACCTGACTATAAAATCAAAAAATATGATATGGATTTAACAATTGGCATAAATCTAAAAGCTAAAGTAACCATGACCATGAATAAATACTTATCTGAGTATAAGATGTCATTATTCCATGGTTATAAAGTAAGCAAAGTGACGGATGAAAAGGGAGATAAGCTTAAATTTAATCAGAAGAATGATTATATTCTGGTGGAAAATAGCGATGAGAATAAAATAATTAATGTGGAATATTCAGGAAGTTCTCCAAAATATTATTCAAATGTTCAGGGAACTTATCTTCCAGGATATTTTTGCTATTATCCAAGGGCAGGATATATTCCGGTTTTTGATTTGGATTATGTATCAATGAAACAGAATTTTGTGGATAAAAATACAAAATTCAATCTGAAAATTAATTCCATATTTGAAATTTATACCAATTTACCAAAGACTGATGATGGATATAAGGGGCAATGTGACGGAGTTACCATTTTATCAGGTTATTATAAGGAACAGGATTTAGGAAATGGAAATAATGTTGTATATCCATACCTTTTACCAGAGGATTATTTTAATCCAGATGAGGCAGAAGATCCTGATAAGGAAGTTAAGAAAATTATTGCTTCTAAAGACAGTGTTAAAGAAAAATCAAAACAATATTTTTTCTATTGTATGAAAGAATGTCTTAAGTCTTATGACAAGGATGACACAACTATATTTGTTGTTCCAAGTGTAAATCAGTTAGGTGACTATGAGATATATGGTGAAAATCAGGTTTTCGTAAATGAAGGAGGAGTATTTTAGAATGTTTGAAATAAATAATTTATCAAAGAAATTTCATAAAAGACAGGTTTTAGATTCGGTAAATCTTAAGCTTGAGGAAGCAGGAATCTATGGATTGTTAGGGGAAAATGGAACCGGAAAAACAACACTTATGAGATGTATTCTTGGATTGTATCCAATTAACGAAGGAAAAATCAGTTGGAACGGTGAATCGGTTTTTGAAAACAAAGAGTTTTACAAAAAGGTAGGCTATTTACCACAGGAATTTTCAGGATTAAAAATGCTAAAGGTAAAGGAATTTTTAGATTATTTTGCAGATTATAAAGGTTTACCTAAAAGTGAAAAATCCGCTGAAATTGATAAAGTGCTAAAGATGGTTAATTTGCAGGATAGGGCAAATGACAAGGTGAAATCCCTTTCGGGCGGAATGAGAAGAAGACTGGGAATTGCTCAGGCATTTATGGGAAATCCTGAGATGATTTTGCTTGACGAGCCAACAGTAGGTCTTGATCCAAAGGAGCGCCTTAGATTTCAGGGAATGGTTTCGGAATATAGAAATAGTGATACAACCATAATTTTATCTACCCATATCGTCTCGGATATAGAAACTTTGTGCGATAAAATAATAGTAATGAAGCAAGGGGATGTTCTTGGGGTATATACCACTAAGGAGCTTGCAAATATGGCGAGCGACAAGACTTATCTTGTATCAGAAGAAATGTATGAAAAAATTCAGGATGAAGTGACATTAATTTCCCAGACATGGAGAAAAGAAGAAAAAGTGATAAGGGTATTATCAGATAAACCTGTGGGTGAGAAAGTGGAAAATACCACAGTGGAAGACGGATACATGTGGATAACACGTTAGATGGATTAAGGTAAAGGAGAATTATTCTGGTAATGTTTGGAAAAATTAAAGGAATATTTAAAGCAGAAGGTATTGTAATGACCATGATACCAATATTAATATGTGATTTGTTAATACCATTGATAGCATATATATTATGTATAAAATATTTAGAAACAGATAGGGATTTGCTGGCAGGAAATATATATTTTCTTATTCAGATGCTTACACCGATAATATCAACAATCTGGATATATGGAATGTTAACCATGTATATTGACGAGAAGGGAAATGAGATATTTTACATACTAAAAAGAAACAGATTATGGGACACGCTGATTATATTTTTGATGTATGGATTTATTAATTTAATACCATATTTTGGGTATGTAAAAATAGATTCTTCATTTAAATTCTGCTATATACATATGTTAATTGTATATTTTCTTCTGGCAGCACTGGCATATATGTGCAGCTATTTATTTAAGGAAGTAGCACTGGCAATTATTCCAAATTTATGTTATTGTTTTGGCTCGGTATTATTTGATTTTGGGAAATTTGGCAAATTGTCATTTTATGAACCTAATATTATAAACGGGAATGTTATAACAGAAAAATATATTTTCTATATAATAATAGCAATTTGTTTCTTAATTATTGGAGTAATTTTAAACAAAAAATACAAAGATTATAACTAAAAGTAAAATGGGGCGAAAAACCCCATTTTATTTTTTAAAACAGACTGTTATAATAAGGGTAAGGGGGGAAGAACATGGGCAAATATAAAAAGATTATTTTATTTCAGGGTGGCGTTGAAACGCTTGACTATTTTTCAAGACGAATGGGAGAAGAATTTGAAAGATTAGGAATTAATGTATTTTATTTTAATTTAAAAGAATCAAGGCAGCAGGCTAAAACTGTCAAAAGATTTATAAAACCAAAGGAAACCATGGTTATTACCTTTAATTTTGAAGGATTGGAGAGGGAAGAGGGGCTTTTTTCTTTTGAAAGCGGTTATATCTGGCGGGGATATGATATACCTATATACAACATTCTTGCAGACCACCCATACTATTATCATGATCGTTTCATGGATTTACTTGAGGATGAAGAGCATAATATTGGGTTACTTAAGCAGTATCACCATTTAAGCATAGACAAAAATCATGTAAAATATATGCAGGAATATTATCCTGATTTTACCAATGACGGATTTTTCCCATTGGCAGGCTCAATATTAAATGAAGACTATAATAATCTGATGGATGCTGCAATGGAAAATGGCATACCCATTGCAGAAAGACCAAGGGACATAGTATTTGCGGGAAACTACACACATCCATCATATTTTGATAAATTTATTCATCAGACCAATGAAGAATATGCAGATTTTTATCAGGGGATTATTGATGAATTAATTTCAAATCCGCAAAAAACAGTCGAAGAAGCAGAAACAGCTCATTGCATTAAAGAAATGGGTGAGCAAAGCAAGGAAGATATGCGCCTTGCCATGCATAGAATGATATTTGTGGATTTATATGTAAGAAATTATTACAGAGGAAAAGTTGTAAGCAAGCTGGTTAATGAGGGTTTTAAGGTAACTGTTGTGGGAAAAGACTGGGACAAATTAGATGTAAAAATGCCAAACCGACTTGAAATTATTAATCAGTGTAATTCTGCAGAATGTCTTAGAATTATTAAAACAGCCAGACTTTCCCTTAATGTTATGCCTTGGTTTAAAAATGGTGCACATGACAGGGTATTTAATTCAATACTTAATGGTACGGTTAGTTTTTCAGATGACAGTAAATTTATAAAGCAGGTTTTACCGGAAGGCGCAGGAGTGTTCTATTATGACCTTAAAAAACCTGATGAGATGTGCAAAAAGCTGTCAAATCTTTTAGAAGATGTGGATAAATTAGAAGAAGCTCTTGTTATTGGAAAAAATAAAGTGCAAAAGAAACATACCTGGGCACAAAGGGCAAGGGAAATACTTAACCTTGCAGATTTTGAATAGGATGAGGCTTTATTCAAAAAATTGTTTGCTCTCTTGCAATTTGTATACATTTAAAGTACAATTAATAGAGTAGTTTTATCTAAGCTATAGGAAATTAAGAGGAAATTCCATAAATTCAGGATGAAAGCCTTATTAGAATGGTATTTCTTCAGAATATAAATATAATATTTTATCCGGAGGACATATGTTAGATATTAAATTTTTAAGGGAAAACCCAGACATTGTAAAAGAAAATATCAAAAAGAAATTCCAAGATCATAAACTGCCATTGGTTGATGAAGTAATTGAATTAGACAAGCAGTCAAGAGCTGCTCAGTCAGAGGCAGATGAGCTTCGTGCAAGTAGAAATCAGCTTTCAAAACAGATTGGTGCATTAATGGCACAGGGCAAGAAGGAAGAGGCAGAGGAAGTTAAGGCTAAGGTTTCTGCCAACGCCAACAGATTAAAGGAACTTGAGGAATTAGAGAAGGAGCTTTCAGAGAAGGTTACTAAGATTATGATGACAATTCCTAATATTATTGATCCTTCAGTTCCAATTGGAAAAGATGACAGTTGTAATGTTGAAATCGAGAAATTCGGAGAGCCTGTTGTTCCTGATTTTGAAGTTCCATACCATACAGAGATTATGGAGCGTTTTGACGGAATTGACCTTGATGCAGCAGGTAAAGTTGCAGGTAACGGATTCTATTATTTAATGGGAGATATTGCAAGAATTCACTCAGCAGTAATTTCATATGCAAGGGATTTCATGATTGACAGAGGATTTACATATTGTATTCCACCATTCATGATTCGTTCTAACGTAGTAACAGGTGTTATGAGTTTTGATGAGATGGATGCCATGATGTATAAGATTGAAGGAGAGGATCTTTATCTTATCGGAACTTCAGAACATTCAATGATTGGTAAATTCATCGATACAATCAATGACGAGGAAAACCTTCCATATACATTAACAAGTTATTCACCATGTTTCCGTAAGGAAAAGGGAGCTCATGGAATCGAAGAGCGTGGAGTATATCGTATCCACCAGTTCGAGAAGCAGGAGATGATTGTTGTATGTAAGCCAGAGGATGCAATGGTTTGGTATGACAAGATGTGGCAGAATACTGTAGACTTATTCAGAAGTCTTGATGTTCCTGTTCGTACATTAGAATGTTGTTCAGGAGATTTAGCAGACCTTAAAGTTAAATCATGTGACGTAGAGGCATGGTCACCTCGTCAGCAGAAATATTTCGAAGTTGGAAGCTGTTCTAATTTAGGTGATGCTCAGGCAAGACGTCTTAAGATTCGTGTTAAGGGTAAGGATGGCAAGAAATATTTTGCTAACACACTTAACAATACTGTAGTTGCGCCACCTCGTATGCTTATTGCATTCTTAGAGAACAATTTAAATGCAGATGGTTCAATCAATATTCCAAAGGCTTTACAGCCATATATGGGTGGAAAAGAGAAACTTATTCCAAAGCATTAATAAAGATTAGTAAGAAGGCTCTGTCGCTTAAGTGACAGAGCTTTTTGGATGATATAAAGGAGAAAATATGAAGGATATAGATAAAATTTTTGATTTCGCAAAGGAAATTGACAAGGAGAAAGAGATTGTAAGACAGACATTTTTGGCAGATGGTTCAAGAAAGGAAAATGATGCGGAGCATGCCTGGCATATGGCGATAATGACAATATTATTAAGTGAGTATGCAAATGAAGAAATTGATGTATTAAAGACAATTACCATGCTTCTTATACATGATATCGTTGAAATAGATGCAGGTGATACATATGCATATGATGAAGAAGGAAAGAAAACCCAAAGGGAGAGAGAAGAAAAAGCCGCAGAAAGAATATTTGGTTTATTACCAGAAGAAAAGGGTGAATATTTTAGAAATCTCTGGGAAGAATTTGAAGAATATAAGACACCTGAGGCGAAATTTGCTCATACAATGGATAATATACAGCCTGCAATGTTAAATGCGGCATCAGGTGGCGAAAGCTGGAGAGAACATGAAGTACATTTTAGCCAGATTTTAAATCGAAATGCAAAGACAATGGATGGTTCCAAAGCGATATGGGATTATGCAATGGATAATATATTCAAACCAAATATTGAAAAGGGAAATATAATAGATGATATTTCTGAATAAAAGTCGAATAAGCCGGTAGAACACCGGCTTATTTCGAGGAGTTTAGTTATGAAAATGTTTATTAATAAAAAGGGAATAATGAAAAAGGAATTACTTCCTTTGACAATATGTATTGTATCATAACGTTAGGAAAAAAGCACTATGTAATTTTTTACAAAAGTTTATTAAAAATCATGTAATTTTTTACTAGTTTTTAATAGTTTTTCTGAAATTTGGTTAAAAAATTTTACTTTTTTTACTTAAAATTATATCATGAAGATATTTTATCAGTTTGAAAAATTTGATTTTTTTTAATCAAAATGCGATAAGTAGGAAAAAAGTCTTATTTGCCTATTGAAAAAAATCTCTAAATTTCTTATAATAAAATAGTACTTTAATACCAACAGAGTGTAAGGAGGCAAATAAATGAGATTAATTACCAGATCAGATTTTGATGGGTTAGTATGTGGAGCGCTTCTTCTTGAAGCAGGCATAATAGATCATTGGAAATTTGCTCATCCAAAGGATCTTCAGGATGGGCTTGTGGAAGTTAATGAAGATGACTGTCTGGCAAATGTGCCATATGTAGAAGGTTGCGGATTATGGTTCGACCATCATTCAAGTGAGCATGAGAGATTGCAGCTTGAAGGAAAATACAAAGGTGAAAGCAGAGTTACACCATCATGTGCAAGAATTATATATGAATATTACGGCGGAAAGGAAAGATTTCCACAGTTTGATGATATTATGGAAGCTGTTGACAAAGTAGATTCAGCAAATCTTACAATTGAGGAAGTTCAAAATCCAACAGGATGGATTCTTATTGGATTTCTTATGGATCCAAGAACAGGTCTTGGAAGATGGCGTAATTTTACAATATCAAATTATCAGTTAATGGAAAAACTCTTAGATGCATGTCGTGTGATGACAACTGAAGAAATACTTAATCTTCCGGATATTAAGGAACGAATTGAGGTATATTATGAGCAGACGGATAAATTCAAGGAGATGGTTAAGAAATATACAAGAACAGAAGGCAATGTAATTATTTCTGACCTTCGTGGAGTTGATCCTATATATACAGGAAACCGTTTTATGATATACAGCATGTATCCTGAACAGAATATTTCTGCATGGATTGTAAGCGGAAGAGGGGGAGCAGGCTGTTCGGCAGCAGTTGGATATAGCATTTTAAATAAAACATCAAATGTTGACGTTGGAAAACTGATGCTTAAATATAATGGCGGTGGTCATAAGGCTGTTGGAACATGTCAGTTTACAGATGAAAATATGGATGAAGAATTACCAAAGATGTTAGCAGAACTTTGTGCTTTAAGTAACAATTAATAGTAGAAGGTTAATGAAGAATAATAGGTATTGGAGGATAGAAAAAATGTGGGCATATGAAAGTGTTTTTTATCAAATTTATCCGCTGGGTTTTTGTGGAGCACCATTTGAGAATGACGGAGTGGAAGAAAGCAGGATTTTAAAAGTTATTGACTGGATTGATCATATCAAGGAAGTTGGGGCTAATGCCATATATTTTTCTCCTGTATTCGAGTCAGACACTCATGGGTACAACACAAGGGATTTTACAAAAATTGATAAAAGACTTGGAACAAACGAAGATTTTAAGGAAGTATGTGATAAGCTTCATGCTAACGGAATTAAGGTTGTGTTAGATGGAGTATTCAATCATGTAGGCAGAGGATTTTGGGCATTTCAGGATGTGTTAAAGAATCGGGAAAATTCTCCCTACACAAGTTGGTTTAGTCAGATTTCTTTTGATGGAAATTCAAATTATAATGACGGATTGTGGTATGAAGGCTGGGAAGGTAATTATGACCTTGTCAAATTAAATCTTAGAAATGAAGATGTAATTAATCATATTTTTGATGCAATACGCGGCTGGGTGGAAGAATTTGATATAGATGGATTAAGGCTTGATGTTGCATATTGCCTTGACCATGATTTCTTGCGAAGATTAAGAACTTTTACATCAACATTAAAAGAAGATTTCTTTTTGGTAGGTGAAACACTTCATGGTGATTATAATCAGATTATGAATGATTCAATGCTTCATTCCGTTACAAATTATGAGTGTTACAAAGGATTACATTCAAGTTTTAATTCAATGAATATGTTCGAGATTAATCATTCTCTCCTTAGACAGTTTGGACCGGAGCAGTGGACCTTATACAAAGGAAAACACCTTTTATCATTTGTGGATAATCATGATGTAACAAGGGTTGCAAGTATCTTAAATAATGAAAAACATTTGCCACTTATTTACATTTTATGCTTTGGTATGCCTGGAATTCCATGTGTATATTATGGAAGCGAGTGGGACGCAAAGGGAAGGAAAGAAGAAGGTGATCCTGCGCTTAGAGTTTCCTTTGATGAGCCTGAAAGTAATGAACTTACGGAACTTATTAGTAAGTTATCAGAATGTAAAAAGAATTTAAAGGCATTGCAATATGGTGATTTTACATCTGTGGTGCTTACAAATGGCCAGTGCATTTTCAAAAGAGAGTGGGAAGGCGAGAAGGTTTATGTTGGTGTAAATGCAACGGATCAGCCATATTATGCTAATTTTAACCCGGATAAGGGTGAATTGACAGATGAGATTACCGGAGAGGTAATTAAGATAAATAATGGTTTTGAGATGAAGCCATATACAGGATATATCTTAAGATAGTTGTAGTGAAATGATTATTTTAAGAGTAATTGAAATGAAATTATATCAGAAAAATTTCTGATTACAAAACGGTTTGTTGGAGGATAGGATTTACAATCTTTATCCGGCAGACCGTTTTTAGTATAAAAATTTATATACAAAGTTTTACATATAAAAAGAGGTTAGCCAGAGCCAACCTCTTAAATATTATATCTGTATTGATAACAGTCAGATTAGAAATCTGTAAGTGTAGCAGATCTCTTCTCAAGGAATGCTCCCATTCCTTCCTTCTTGTCGTTTGTATCATTAACAACACCAAAAAGGTTAGCTTCCATCTCAACAGCGTTCTTGATATCCATGTCATATCCGTTGTTGATAGCAGCCTTAGCGATTGCGTTAGCGTAGCTTCCCTTAGAGATAATCTTAGCAGCCATCTTCTTAGCTGTCTCCATTAACTCTTCCTTAGCAACTACTTTATTAACTAATCCGATACGATAAGCTTCGTTTGCATCGATATTGTCACATGTAAAGATCATTTCCTTAGCACGTCCCATACCTACTAAACGAGCAAGTCTTTGTGTTCCACCAAATCCAGGAATAATTCCAAGACCTGTCTCAGGCTGTCCAAATACTGCATTGTCAGAAGCAATACGAATATCACAAGCCATTGCGATCTCGCATCCGCCACCAAGTGCAAATCCGTTAACAGCAGCAATTGTAACCTGACGCATGTTCATTAATTTGAAGAATGGCTCTGAAGCCTTGATTCCGAATGCTCTTGCCTCTGGAGCTGTGAAGTTAACCATCTCAGCGATATCAGCACCAGCTACGAATGACTTAAATTCATTACCCTTCTTATCAGGTCCACCAGTTAAGATAACAACCTTAACATCATCTCTAGCCTCGATCTCTGTTAAAGCTACATTTAACTCATCAAGTGTCTCGCTATTTAAAGCATTAAGTGCTGCTGGTCTTGAAATAGCAAGTACAGCAATTTCATCAGCAACGTCAAGTGTTAAATTCTTGAATTCACTCATCGTATAAAATCCTCCTATTTATCTCATAAATGTGATAGGGTAATAGTAACACTTTGACAAAAATTTGTCAATTATTTACCGCCCTCTGTTACCTTTATTTAAGAATTATTAATAAATTACTATCATACATACAAAACATAGCAAAAGTATCCCATAAAAAGAGGAAACCGGTGCATGTGGCGTGCACCGGTGTTTATATGAAAAAGATTAGTATGAGAATAATCTCGTTACCCTATTTTAAATGTTTTGCAAGAATGTTGTCTTGCTTTGTTATGATATAAGTATAAAATTTAAATATGAAAATGGTATGATTGGTTTTTGATTTTTTTGTAAATAAAATATGAACAAACTGTGTAGTCCTAAAGTAACAATAATTAAGGTTATATAAAGGTTCTATTAATAAAAACTTAAATAAAAAGTATTCGATTAATTGTGTACTTTTGTGTATAATAGAGTGAGGGATTTTTTTTGCCCATAAATTAGTTAAAAATGTTGACCGTTTATAATTGTTAAGTAAACGGAAGTATACACATAAGAAAGGAATTTGTTATGTATGATAGTGTTGTAATTGGAGCGGGAATAGCAGGTTCAGTTGTAGCAAGAAAATTAGCAGAAGAGAAAAATAAAAAAGTACTTGTTATAGAGAGAAGAAATCATATCGGTGGAAACTGTTATGACAGGTTCGATGATAATGGAATTTTAGTTCATGAATATGGCCCACACATTTTCCATACTGATGACGAAAGCGTAAGAGAATATTTATCAAGATTTACGAACTGGTATGATTTTGGACATGAAGTTGTTGCAAATGTTAACGGACAGCTTATTCCTGTACCATTCAATCTTAATACTCTTCACATGGTTTATGATGATAAGAAGGCATGTGAATTAGAGAAGAAACTTATCGAAGAATACGGAGAAGGACAAAGAGTTCCTATTATGACTCTTCGTAAGAATCCAGATAAGGAGATAGGACAGATTGCAGATTATGTATATGAGAATATATTTTTGAAGTATACAATGAAGCAGTGGGGACAGACACCTGAAGAGATAAGCCCTGAAGTTACAGGAAGAGTTCCTGTTGTTATTTCTTATGATAACAGATATTTTAAGGATAAGTATCAGGGTGTGCCTGACAAGGGATTTACACCAATGTTTGAAAAAATGCTAGATTATGATAATATTGAAGTAATGACAGGTGTTGACTGTAAGGATATACTTACATTTGAGGAGGATGCGATTTATCTTAATGGTGAAAAGTTCGATGGAGATGTAATTTATACAGGAGCATTAGATGAGCTTTTTGATTGTAGATACGGACGTTTACCATATCGCTCTCTTGATTTCAAATTCGAGCATTATGATAAGGATTCTTATCAGGGACACAGTGTTGTAAATTACACAGTAAGTGAAGATTATACAAGAATTACAGAATTTAAATATCTCACAGGTCAAAAAGATACTGACGGAACAACAATCATCAAAGAATATCCTTTTGCTTATACCGGTGAGGATGGTCAGATACCATATTATGCAATTTTAAATGAAGAAAATGAAAAACTGTATGAAAAATATAAAGCACTTACAAAAAATTATAAAAATTTCCATTTGCTTGGAAGACTTGCAGAATACAAGTATTATAATATTGATGCAATGACACTTAAGGCAATGGAGCTTGCTGATAAAATTTAAGAGGGAAAAAGAATATGAAACTAATATCGTTTGCAATTCCATGTTATAATTCACAGGATTACATGGAAAAATGTATTGAATCAATCCTTGTAGGAGGAGATGACGTAGAAATTATAATCGTTGATGACGGTTCAAAGGATGATACTGCAAAAATTGCAGACCGTTATCAGGAACAGTATCCCAATATTGTAAAGGCCATTCATCAGGAAAATGGCGGACATGGTGAAGCTGTTAATACAGGACTTAAGAATGCAACAGGACTTTTCTTTAAGGTTGTGGATTCTGATGACTGGGTAGATGAAACTGCATACAAGGCAATTCTTGGAAAATTAAAGGAATTATCAGGTGGAAGCGAAACTATTGATATGTTTCTTGCAAATTATGTTTATGAGAAGGAAGGCGCAAAACATAAAAAAGTCATGAGACAGTTAGGTTTCCCAAAGGATAAGGTTTTTACATGGAATGATATTCGTCATTTCTACAAAGGTCATTATATCCTTATGCATTCTGTTATTTATAGAACACAGTTGTTAAGGGAATGTGGATTAGAGCTTCCAAAACACACATTTTATGTGGATAACATTTATGTATATAAGCCATTGCCATACGTTAAGAAGATGTATTACATGGATGTTGATTTCTATCGTTATTACATTGGAAGGGATGACCAGTCTGTTAACGAATCTGTCATGATTGGAAGAATTGACCAGCAGATTAAGGTTAATAAAATCATGATTGAAGATGTTGATATCTGGAAAATCACAAATAAAAAATGCCGCAAATATATGCTTAATTATTTAGAGATTATAACAGTTATCTCAACAATCATGTTAATCAAATCAGGAACAGAAGAAAATCTTGAGAAGAAGCGTAATTTGTGGAAATATATCAAGGATACTGATATCAGATTATTCCACAAATTAAGAAGAGGAATAATGGGTAATACCATGAATCTTCCAGGAAAAGGCGGAAGAAAGATTTCCATTGCAGCATATAGAATTTCACAGAAGGTAGTTGGATTTAATTAGAATAATATAAAAATAAACCCCAAAGTCTTACATAAGATTTTGGGGTTTTTGAATATAAATTACTGACCAAGAGTAAGCATTGTATCTATGCACTTTTTGGCTTTAAGTCTTGTATCTTCATCAATGGTGATTTCCTCACCGCCCATTCCACGAACACAATTATATACATCCATAAGAGTTGTGAGCTTCATATTGTGGCATACACAATCCTTTGAAAGTGGATAAAAATGCTTATCAGGATATTCATACTGAAGGTGTGCAAGAATACTGTTTTCTGTTCCGATAATGAATTCGTCGTCAGAACTTTTTCTTACATAATCCATGATTCCTGTTGTGCTTCCAATGTAATCAGCTTCCTTACTTACTTCAGAAAGACACTCAGGATGCACAAGAAGTTTGGCGTTTGGATGAGCCTTCTTAGCTTTTTCCACATCACGTTTGCTCATTCTAAGGTGAGTTGGACATCCGCCGTTTACAAATTTGAAATTCTTACCCTCAACCTGCTCTTCAACCCATGCTCCAAGGTTGCAATCAGGGATAAATAAAATATTAGGATTTTCGATATTCTTAACAATTTTTACAGCGGAAGATGAAGTAACACACACATCACATAAAGTCTTAAGCTCTGATGTGGTGTTAATATAAGCTACAACTGTATAATCACTATATTTTTCTTTTAATGCTGATAAAAGTTCTACATCAAGCTGCTCAGCCATAGGACATCCTGCATCGCTGTTAGAAAGAATAACCTTCTTATCCGGTGAAAGAATTTTAACAGTTTCAGCCATAAAGCGGACACCACACATAAGGACTGTTTTATTTGTGGCTTTAGCTGCCTGTAAACTAAGTCCGTAGGAATCTCCGGTATAATCTGCAATCTCTAAAATCTCATGATTCTGATATGCATGGGCAAGTATGCAGATGTCATTTTCTTTTTTTAAGCGCAGGATCTCGGCCTGCAATTCTGATGTTGTTAACATAAATGTACCCTCTAAATTAAAATAATATTGTATGATAAGAGAATTGTAAAAATTCTCAACAAGTTAAGTACGATTATAATTAAATTTGTACCCGATTGTCAACAGTTACTTTACATAAAATGAACAACTGTAATACAACTGTAAAACAAGTGTCTTGTCAGATAAAAATTTTTGTGTTATACTCTACCAAACAAAAGCCGAAGAGGTGACAGATATGAATACAGATATATTAATTGCAGGAAGCGGCTGCTCAGGTTTATATTGTGCACTTAATCTTCCTGCTGATAAAAAGATAACGATTATTACAAAGTCTGATGCTTGCAGTAATGATTCATTTTTAGCCCAGGGCGGAATGTGCATGCTTAAAAGTGAGGATGATTACGAAAGTTATTTTGAGGATACCCTTAAAGCAGGTCATTATGAAAATGACAGAAAATCAGTGGAGATAATGATTAAATCTTCTCCTGAGCTTGTGGAAGAATTATTGTCAATAGGGGTGGATTTTCAAAGAGAAGAGGATGGAAGCCTTGCATTTACAAGAGAAGGGGCACATTCTCACAAGAGAATAGTGTATCATGAGGATATCACAGGTAAGGAGATTACAAGTAAGCTCCTTGCAAAAGTAAGAACCTGCGATAATATTGAGATAATTGAGAATACTACATTGCTGGATATTATATCAAAAGATAATAAATGCTATGGTGGAATAATTTTAACTGAATCAGGTGAGATTAAGACTATCAATGCTTCAAATGTGGTTCTTGCTACCGGAGGTGTAGGTGGATTATATGAAAATTCAACCAACTTTAAACATCTTACAGGTGACGGAGTTGCCATAGCCATAAGAAATGGTATTAAGACCAAAAATGTGGATTATGTTCAGATACATCCCACAACTTTGTATTCGGACAAACCTGAAGACAGAAGTTTTCTTATATCTGAATCAGTAAGAGGTGAGGGAGCTAAATTATATGACAAAAACGGTAACAGATTTGTCAACGAACTTCTTCCAAGGGATTTGCTTACTGAAGAGATATTAAAGCAGATGAAAAAAGATGGAACGAAATTCGTCTGGGAAGATTTACGAACAATTCCAAAGGATGAATTAGAGGGACATTTTCCAAATATAGTAGAGCATTGTAAGGAAATGGGATACGATGTGTTTAATGAATGTATTCCTGTTGTTCCTGCCCAGCATTACTTTATGGGCGGTGTCAAGGTTGATTATAACAGCAAGACAACCATGGATAATTTGTATGCAGTAGGAGAAACAGCTTGTAACGGTGTGCATGGAAGAAACAGACTTGCAAGTAATTCTTTGCTTGAAAGCCTTGTATTTGCCAAAAAAGCGGCACTTCACATGAAAGAAACAGGTTTTTCAAAAGACGTTAATGAATTTAACAGAATAATCGCCGGCATGCATTTTGAAAAATATCAGGATCTTTTGGCTTATGAAGAAGAAAATAAGAATCTGGTATGGGATGAAATTAAAAAAAATAACAAGGCGACATTGTCAGCCTAGATAAAGAGAGGAATATTTATTATGTACGATCAGGTAACATTAGCACTTAACGTGGATCCATTTATTTTAAGTGCCCTTAAGGAAGACATCACAAGCGAGGATGTGTCAACTAATGCAGTTATGCCTTCACCACAGCAGGGAGAAGTAGACCTTATTTGTAAGCAGGATGGAATTATTTGCGGTTTACAGGTATTTGAAAGAACATTTACTCTTATTGATGATAAGACAACTGTTGAATTCTTTGTAAAAGACGGTGACAGCGTTAAGGCAGGTCAGTTAATGGCAAAGGTTCATGGAGATATCAGAACATTACTTTGCGGAGAAAGAACAGCCCTTAATTATTTACAGAGAATGAGTGGTATCGCAACATACACAAGTGAAGTTGCAGCTCTTCTTGAAGGAACAGGAATTAAATTATTAGATACAAGAAAAACAACACCAAACAATCGTATTTTCGAAAAATACGCAGTAAGAATCGGTGGTGGAAATAATCACAGATACAATCTTTCAGATGGTGTATTATTAAAGGATAACCACATTGGTGCTGCAGGCGGAGTTAAAAAGGCTATTGAGATGGCAAAGGAATATGCTCCATTTGTTCGTAAGATTGAAGTGGAAGTAGAAACTTTCGACATGGTAAAAGAAGCCGTAGAAGCAGGTGCTGATATTATTATGCTTGATAATATGACAACAGAAGAACTTAAAGAGGCAATTGATTACATTGATAAAAGAGCTGAAATCGAAGTATCAGGAAATGTTACTAAGGAAAATATCGAAAGAATTAAGGGGTTAGGTGTTGATTATGTATCAAGTGGTGCTTTAACACATTCGTCTCCTATCATGGATATCTCTCTTAAGAATCTTCATGCAGTATAATGCAGTATAGATAAGTTATTAACGTTAGCTTTAATTTTAGATTTTAAGAAAGGATATCAGAGAATGAACGGGGAAGAAAGAAGAAAAAAGATTCTTCGGATTTTGACTGAAAGTGATACTCCGGTTTCAGGAGTGGCATTAGCAGGTAAGCTTTCTGTCAGCAGGCAGGTTATAGTGCAGGATATTGCATTGCTTCGTGCAAACGGAACCGGGATTTTTTCCACAAACAGAGGGTATCTTATTCAGAAACAGAAGGAATATAGCAGAGTATTTAAGATATATCATTCAGATGAAGATGTTGAAACAGAATTATCACTGATAGTAGATTTAGGCGGTATGATTAAGGATGTATTTGTATATCACAAGGTCTATGGTGTGGTCAGGGCTGATATGAATATTAAATCACGAATGGATATAAAGAATTATCTGCAGAATATAAGTACAGGTAAGTCCAGCCTGTTAAAAAATGTAACATCAGGTTTTCATTATCACACAATTATTGCTGAAAGCGAAAAAATTCTTGATATGATTCAGGAAGAATTACAAAAGAAAGGCTTTCTGGCAAAGTTACAGGATTATGAACCTGTGGATTTCTGGACGAAGGCAGAGTAAGGTTTTTTCAGTAATAAGGGTATTATGAAAATAGAATCTTGACAACAATTCATAAAGTAATTATACTTTAATTTAGTTGGTTAAAGACTATGACGAAGACAGTAGTTATCATTATGAAAATCACAGAGAGCCGGAGATGGTGGAATCCGGCATGAGTAATATGATACCGGTTGTAGCCGGGCTGGATATTTTTTATCTATGTTAATATCTGGTATGAATATCACTTCCGAGTTGCAGTCCGAAATTTATGTAAATTATTTTTGAATTATTATTTTAGAATTTAAGATATATGCATAAAGATTAGGTTCTGACGTATTTTCTGCGTTATGGAAACAAGTATGCAAATTATACATGGCAATATAAGATTGTATTTTTCTTATTTTTTATTGCAGCAGTTTTTAGTAAGTGTGTATGATTTAAGTACATTGTAATTAGGTGGTATAACGTGCGCCCGCGTCCTATTACAGGATGTGGGCGTTTTTTGGCAATAGTCGAAATAGAAGTATTTTAATAATATTTTTAGGAGGATTCTATGTACAATAAAGTTGATACTAATATGAACTTCGTTGAACGTGAGAAAGAAGTAGAGAAATTCTGGCGTGAAAATGACATTTTCAAGAAATCACTTGAGAAAAATAAAAAGGAAGGTGAGACATATACATTCTATGATGGACCACCTACTGCAAACGGAAAACCACATATCGGTCATGTTGAGACTCGTACAATCAAGGATATGATTCCAAGATTCCAGACTATGAAGGGAAAATATGTACCTCGTAAGGCTGGATGGGATACACATGGTCTTCCTGTAGAGCTTGAAGTTGAAAAACTTCTTGGATTAAACGGAAAAGAGCAGATTGAAGAATACGGAATGGAGCCATTCATTAAGAAATGTAAAGAATCTGTTTGGAAATACAAAGGAATGTGGGAAGATTTCTCAGGAACTGTAGGTTTCTGGGCTGATATGGATGATCCATATGTAACTTACGATGACAACTTCATCGAGTCAGAATGGTGGGCTTTATCAGAAATCTGGAACAAAGGATTATTGTATAAGGGATTTAAGATCGTTCCATACTGCCCACGTTGTGGAACACCTCTTTCAACAGCTGAGGTTTCACAGGGATATAAGACAGTAAAGGAAAAATCAGCAATTGTACGTTTCAAAGTAGTTGGTGAAGATGCATATTTCCTTGCATGGACAACAACTCCTTGGACACTTCCATCTAACGTAGCTCTTTGTGTAAACCCTGACGACGTATACGTTAAGGTTAAGGCTGCTGACGGATTCGTATATTACATGGCAGAAGCTTTACTTGACAAGGTTCTTGGAAAACTTGCAGATGAAGAAAATGGAACAAAAACATACGAAATTCTTGAAACATACAAAGGAAAAGACCTTGAATACAAGGAATATGAGCCACTTTATGATTGTGCTAAGACAGTAGCAGACAAGCAAAGCAAGAAGGGATTTTTCGTAACATGTGATTCTTATGTTACTATGTCAGATGGTACAGGTATTGTTCACATTGCCCCTGCTTTCGGTGAAGATGATGCCAACGTAGGACGTAATTATGATTTACCATTCGTTCAGTTTGTAAATGGTAAGGGAGAACTTACAGAGGAAACTCCTTTTGCAGGTCTTTGGGTAAAAGATGCAGACCTTGAGGTTCTTAAGGACCTTGATGCTAGACAGCAGCTTTTCGATGCTCCTAAATTTGAGCATGAATATCCACACTGCTGGAGATGTGATAAGCCACTTATCTACTATGCAAGAGAGTCATGGTATATTAAGGAAACAGCAGTAAAAGATGATTTAATTAGAAATAATAATACAGTTAACTGGATTCCAGAATCAATCGGTTCAGGAAGATTCGGAAACTGGCTTGAGAATATTCAGGACTGGGCTATTTCCCGTAACCGTTACTGGGGAACTCCACTTAACATCTGGGAATGTGAATGTGGACACAGAGAATGTGTAGGAAGCAGAGCAAGACTTGCAGAGCTTGCAGGAGATCCTAAGGTTGCCGAAGTTGAACTTCACAGACCATACATTGATGAAGTAACTTTCCCATGTCCAGAGTGTGGAAAGACAATGAAGCGTGTACCTGAAGTACTTGACTGCTGGTTTGATTCAGGAGCAATGCCATTTGCACAGCATCATTATCCATTTGAGAATAAAGAATTATTTGAGCAGCAGTTTCCTGCTAAATTCATTTCAGAGGCAGTTGACCAGACTCGTGGATGGTTCCATTCACTTATGGCAGAGTCAACACTTCTTTTCAACAAAGCGCCATACGAAAATGTAATCGTACTTGGACATGTTCAGGATGAAAACGGACAGAAGATGTCAAAATCAAAGGGAAATGCAGTAGATCCATTTGATGCATTAGAAAAATACGGAGCAGATGCTATCCGCTGGTATTTCTACACAGCTTCAGCACCATGGATTCCAAAGAGATTTTCTGGTAAGCTCGTTCAGGAAGGCCAGAGAAAACTTATGGGTACACTTTGGAACACATACGCATTTTTCGTACTTTATGCAAATATTGACGAATTTGATGCAACAAAATATACATTAGAATATGATAAACTTCCTGTAATGGACAAATGGCTTCTTTCAAAACTTAATACATGTATTGAAGGAGTTGACACTAATTTATCAAATTACAAGATTCCTGAAGCAGCAAGATTTATTGAGGAATTCGTTGATGATATGAGTAACTGGTATGTAAGACGTTGCCGTGCTCGTTTCTGGGCAAAGGGAATGGAGCAGGATAAGATTAATGCTTATATGACTCTTTATACTGCACTTGTTACAATTTCCAAAGTTGCTGCACCAATGATTCCATTTATGACAGAGGAAATTTATCGTAATCTTGTATGCTCAATCGACAAAGATGCACCTGAATCAATTCACCTTTGTGATTATCCGGTAGCAGATCCTAAGATGATGGATAAGGATCTTGAGAATGCAATGGATGAGGTTCTTAAGATTGTAGTAATGGGACGTGCATGTAGAAACAGTGCTAATATCAAGAATCGTCAGCCAATCGGTCAGATGTATGTAAAAGCACCTTCTGTACTTGATGATTTTTATGTTGATATTATTGCAGATGAGCTTAATGTTAAGAATGTAACATTCACAGAAGATGTTTCTTCATATACAACATATCAGTTTAAGCCACAGCTTAGAACAGTAGGACCTAAATATGGAAAATACTTAAAACAGATTCAGGAAGCACTTGCTAACTTAGATGGAAATAAAGCAATGGCAGAGCTTAAGTCTGAAGGAGCACTTAAACTTGACAGTATTAGTACTGAAGTAGTATTATTAGAAGAGGATTTATTGATTACAATGGTTCAGATGGAAGGCTATGTTACTGAGGGGGACAATACAGTAACAGTAGTACTTGATACTAACCTTTCTAAAGAACTTCTCGAAGAAGGTTTTGTAAGAGAAATCATCAGTAAAATCCAGACTATGCGTAAAGAAGCAGGATTTGAGGTTATGGACCATATCGCAATTTCTTATGTTGCAGATGAGAAAGTAACAGAGATTTTTGAAAAATATGGTGATGATATCAAGTCAGAAGTATTAGGTGTATCAATTACATCAGGTAATTTAGTTGGATATGAGAAGGACTGGAATATCAATGGGGAAAAAGTACAACTTTCAGTTGAAAAACAATAATAAAAAATAAATATAAGGGAGCGAATCGAAGCCGATTCGTCTCCCTTTTTGTGGTTGATGATTCCCTTAATAATACCTTAAGAACTGTGATTTTCGCAAAATCAAGGAGGACAATTATGAGAGATAAGGTATTTTCGAAAAAGGCATTTATCAAAAATGTAACAGATTCCGTAAAAAGCATGTATCGTAAGACTCTTGAAACTGCAACCAAGCAGGAGCTTTATCAGGCAGTTGCATATACTGTCAAGGATGTAATTATGGATCAGTGGCTTGCCACAAGACGAGTTATTGATAAGGAAGATCCAAAGACTGTATATTATATGTCCATGGAATTTTTAATGGGCAGGGCTTTGGGTAATAACCTTATTAACCTTTGTGCTTATGACGAGGTAAAGGAAGCTCTTGAAGAAATTGGGCTTGATATTAATGAGCTTGAAGACCAGGAACCTGATCCAGCACTTGGAAACGGTGGTCTTGGAAGACTTGCTGCCTGCTTCATGGAATCTCTGGCAACACTGGGATATCCTGCTTATGGATGTGGAATAAGATACCGCTATGGAATGTTCAAACAGCAGATTATAGACGGTTTCCAGGTTGAAGTTCCGGACAACTGGCTTAAAGATGGATATCCATTTGAATTAAAAAGACCGGAATATTGTTATGAGATAAAATTTGGAGGTCATGTAGAACAAAGTCTTGACGAAAACGGAGAGCTTCAGTTTGAGCATAAAGACTATCAGTCTGTTCTTGCAATTCCATATGATATGCCAATTGTGGGATATAATAACAATGTGGTTGATTCACTGATGATATGGGATGCAAAGCCGGTACAGGGATTTTCTCTTTCTTCATTTGATGTTGGAGATTATCAGAAGGCTGTTGAACAGGAGAATCTTGCAAGAAATTTAGTTGAGGTTTTATATCCTAATGACAATCATGTGCAGGGAAAAGAGCTTAGATTAAAGCAGCAATACTTTTTCGTATCGGCAAGTATCAGAAGGGCTCTTGAGAGATTCAAGAAAACCCATGATGATATCCATGATTTGCCTAAGAAGGTTGTTTTCCAGATGAATGATACCCATCCAACTGTGGCAGTAGCAGAGCTTATGCGTATTCTTGTGGATGAGGAAAGACTGCCATGGGATGAAGCCTGGGATATTACAACACATTGTGTTGCATATACTAACCACACAATTATGGCGGAAGCCCTGGAAAAATGGCCAATTGACATATTCCAGAGATTATTGCCAAGGGTATATCAGATTGTGGATGAAATCAACAGAAGATTTGTTATGGAGATAAGAAACAGATATCCTGGTGACGAAGAAAAAGTAAGAAAAATGGCAATACTTTACGATGGCCAGGTAAAAATGGCACATCTTGCAATTGCAGCAGGATATTCAGTTAACGGTGTAGCCCGTCTTCATACTGAAATCTTAAAGAATCAGGAACTTAAGGATTTCTATGAGATGTTCCCTGAGAAATTCAATAATAAGACAAACGGTATTACTCAGAGAAGATTTCTGGCTCATGGTAATCCATTGCTTGCCGGCTGGGTTACAAAGTATTCAGATAAAAACTGGATTACTGATTTATCAAGGGTATCAAAACTTAAGAATGTTGCAGATGATGTAAATGCCCAAAAGGAATTCAGGGAGATAAAATATCAAAATAAAGTCAGACTTGCAAAATACATTAAGGAGCATAATGGTATTGATGTAGATCCAAATTCAATCTTTGATGTTCAGGTTAAGAGATTGCATGAATATAAGAGACAGCTTATGAATATTTTGCATGTTATGTATTTATATAACAAACTTAAGGATGATCCTGATATGGAATTTTATCCAACAACATTTATTTTTGGTGCAAAGGCGGCAGCCGGTTATAAGACAGCCAAAAAGACAATCAAACTTATTAACACTGTGGCGGATGTTATCAATAATGATCCTTCAATTAATGGCAAAATCAAAGTTGTATTTATTGAAGATTACAAGGTATCAATTGCTGAATGGATTTTTGCTGCAGCAGATGTAAGTGAACAGATTTCTACTGCAAGTAAGGAGGCTTCAGGAACCGGTAATATGAAATTCATGTTAAACGGAGCAATTACCATTGGTACAATGGACGGAGCCAACGTTGAGATGTATGAAGAAGTGGGAGAGGATAACATATTCATATTTGGAATGAGCTCAGATGAAGTTATCGCCCATGAACATAATCATGACTATAATCCTATGGCTATTTACAATAATGATGGTGAGATAAGAAGAGTGTTAAATCAGCTTGTTGATGGAACATATTCTCCTAATGACCATGAATTATTCAGAGAATTATATAATTCTCTTTTAAGTAATTCCAATGAAGTAGCGGACAGATACTTTATACTTGCAGATTTCAGGGATTATGCAAATACTCAAAGAAAGATAAATAAATATTATCAGGATAAGGATGCATGGACAAGGAGTGCTATCTTAAATGTTGCAAGTGCCGGAAAATTCTCATCAGACCGTACTATTCAGGAATATGTTGATGACATATGGCATCTTGACAAGATTAAGGTAAAATCCACAAACAACTGAACTGGGGAGAAACAAAAGGTGTTTGTTAAGGTTCGCCATTTCTTGTTCTGGAATATTGAAGAAGGGAATAAATAAGTGCAGACGACAGTTAATAATTATACTTTAAAGGATAATTCCAAGGGGAAAATAACTGCCTTATGGTTAAAAATCATAGCAGTAGTTACTATGTTTATTGACCATCTGGCAGCCTCAGTTCTTCTAAAATGCCTGTTGTATCATGGAAAAAGCGGATTTATAAATTACGACAATGAAATGATGTGGTGGAATATTTATGAGATTATGCGTTATATCGGAAGAATGGCATTTCCGCTATATTGTTTCATGCTGGTTGAGGGATTAAGATACACAAGAAATAGAAAAAAATATGCTATTAGATTGCTTATTTTTGCTTTTATCTCGGAAATACCATTTGATATGGCATTTAACGAATGTGTGTTGGAATTTAAAAGTAACAATGTTTTTTTCACTTTGTTCATAGGACTTATTGTGATATGGATAATGGATACAATAAAAAACAAACTTTGGCAAGATAATAGTGGACAAGCGGGTGCTTTTAAAATCATCATTAAATATTTGCTCATGCTGGCGGTGGTATTCACAGGAATGGCAGTTGCCGAATATGTTCTTAGAACTGACTACGGTGCAGGCGGAGTTGCCTGTATTGTGGTGATGTATCTTTTACAGAAAGATATGATGTTAAGCTTCGGGGCAGGAGTTATAATCCTTGGAATGATGTGCGGTTCTATTGAATACCTTGCACTTTTAATGCTTATACCACTTCATTTCTATAATGGACAAAGAGGGCGACAGGTTAAATATTTTTTCTATCTTTTTTATCCGGTTCACCTTTTGCTATTTGCATTGGTAGATTTTTTATTGGGATTTAATTTCATGTGATATATTTTGACTAAAAAAGATATTTAAGAGGCGTTTTGTAGCGCCTCTTTTTTGTTGAATTATTTTCAAGTATTTGTTTTTTACAGGCAAATATGTGATAAAATGTATAGAGTTAATACTCAATCAGAAGGAGAAAAATATGTCGTTTTGTCATTTACATACACATACAGAATATAGTCTTCTTGATGGCTCAAACAAGATTAAGGATTATGTGGCAAGGGTTAAAGAACTTGGCATGAACAGTGCAGCCATTACGGACCATGGCAATATGTATGGTGTAGTTGAATTTTATAAAGAAGCCAAAGCAAATGATATAAATCCGATTATTGGGTGCGAAGTATATGTTGCACCGAATTCAAGATTTGACAGGGAATCAAGTCATGGAGAGGATAAATATCATCATCTTATTCTTCTGGCAGAAAATAATACAGGATATGCTAACCTGATGAAAATTGTGTCAATTGGATTTACAGAAGGATATTATTACAAACCACGAGTTGATTTTGAAATATTGGAAAAATATCACGAGGGACTGATATGCTTATCAGCATGTCTTGCAGGTGAAGTGCCAAGAAATATAGTAAGAGGATTTTTGGACGAGGCAAAAGAGATTGCATTAAAATATGAAAAATGTTTCGGAAAAGGAAATTATTTTTTTGAACTTCAGGATCATGGAATAAGCGACCAGAAAATCGTAAACCAGCATCTTTATAAAATGAGCAAGGAACTTTCCATTCCTCTCGTATGCACAAATGATATTCATTATACATATGAAAGTGATGTGGAGGCACATGATGTTTTATTGTGTATCCAGACAGGAAAACTGGTTACAGATGAAGACAGAATGAGATATGAAGGTGGACAGTTTTATGTTAAAAGCGAAGAGGAAATGTTAAAACTTTTTCCTTATGCCAAGGAAGCTGTGGAAAACACCCAGAAAATTGCAGACAGATGTCATGTTACCCTTGAATTTGGTAATTACAAGATTCCAAAATACGAAGTTCCGGAAGGATATGATACTGCTTATGATTTCCTTTTACACCTTTGTGATGAAGGGTTTAAGAAAAAATATAAAGATAATCCTGATTATGATGACAGTGCATGTGAAAAAATATACAAGGATGTGGAATATGAGCTTGGAATCATAAAGAAAATGGGATTTGTGGAATATATTCTCATTGTGTGGGATTATATAAACTGGTGCAGAAATAACGACTGCTGGGTTGGACCGGGAAGAGGTTCTGCGGCCGGAAGCCGAGTATGTTATTGTACGGGAATAACCAATATAGATCCTGTAAGATATAATCTGCTTTTTGAGCGTTTCTTAAATCCGGAACGAGTATCCATGCCTGATATTGACGTGGATTTTGAATATGCGGAAAGATACAGAGCCATAGAATATGTAACACAAAAATATGGTGAAGATTCCGTTACGCAGATTGTTACCTTTGGAACAATGGCTGCAAGGGGAGTGATTAAGGCTGTCGGTAAGGCTTTGGATTTTCCATATTCGGAAACTGATAAATTAGCAAAGATGATTCCGGCGGAAAATAATATAACAATTGAAAAAGCCCTTACAATGAATCCGGAATTAAAGGGATTATACGAAACCAATCCTAAGGTTCAGGAATTAATTGACATGTCAAGGAAACTGGAAGGACTTCCAAACCATACCTCAGTTCATGCGGCGGGAGTTGTTATTTATCCTGGAGTGGCAAGTGATTATGTACCGTTAGGTAGAGCTAACGATGGAAGTCCAACGGCGGAATACAATATGGTTCAGCTTGAAGAATTAGGACTTCTTAAGATGGATTTCCTTGGTTTAAGAACCCTTACCGTTTTAAAGGATGCTGTAAAAAATATTAAGGCATCAAAGGGAATTGACATAGACATTGACAATATTGACTATAACGATAAGGGCGTGCTGGATTTTATCGGAACAGGTAAAACAGAAGGGGTTTTCCAGCTGGAATCTGCAGGAATGCAAAATTTCATGAAGGAATTAAAACCTGAAAGCTTCGAAGATATCATAGCCGGAATTTCATTATACAGACCAGGTCCTATGGATTTCATCCCAAATTATATCAAGGGAAAGAATTCTCCTGATACAATTTCCTATGTTACCCCTGAACTTGAAAGTATACTAAAACCTACATATGGATGTATAGTTTATCAGGAACAGGTTATGCAGATTGTGCAAAAACTTGCAGGATATACCATGGGACAGGCGGATAACATTAGAAGAGCCATGAGTAAGAAAAAGCAGTATGTTATCGATGCCGAGAGAAAGAGTTTTGTATACGGAGACGCGGAAAGAAATATTAAGGGCTGCATTGCCAATGGAATAGATGAAAAAGCTGCCAATTCAATATACGATTCCATGGTTGATTTTGCTAAATATGCATTTAACAAATCCCATGCTGCAGCATATGCAATGATTAGTGTGCAGACTGCATGGCTTAAATATTACTATCCTGTTGAATTTATGGCTGCCCTTCTTACTTCAGTTATTGACAATTCAACCAAGACTTCTGAATATTTATACAACTGTAAGGCAATGGGAATAAAGGTGCTTCCACCGGACATCAACGAGGGAATGGGTGAATTTACCACTGAGGATAAAGATGTACGATACGGAATGTATGCAATCAAATCCCTTGGAAGGTCTGTAATTGACAGAATCATTGAAGAAAGAAATAACAATGGAAAATACAGGACTTTATCGGATTTTATTGAAAGAACTGCCGAAGGAGAAATTAACAAAAGGGCAATTGAGAACCTGATAAAAGCCGGAGCATGCGACAGTCTTGATGGAAACAGGAGGCAGATGACATTGGTTCATACCAGTATCGTTGACAATGTTATGAAGGATAAAAAGACATCTCTGGCAGGTCAGATAAGCCTTTTTGATATTGTTTCAGAGGAAGAAAAGAAGCATTTTACGGTTTCATATCCTAATGTGGAGGAATTTGATAAGGAAACTTTATTGGGATTTGAAAAAGAAGTCTTAGGAATCTACCTTTCAGGTCACCCACTTGAGGGTTATATGGATAAGATAAAGAAAAATGTTACGGCGTTGGCGGTGGATTTTCTAAGGGAAGAAGAAAGTGGCATTGTAAAAGTAGCAGATAATGCGCATGTTATTGTTGGAGGAATGATTTCTGAAAAAAGCATTAAATTTACAAGGAATAATAAGGCGATGGCTTTTATTA
Source organism: Agathobacter sp. (assembly GCA_036308125.1). GTDB lineage: Bacteria > Bacillota > Clostridia > Lachnospirales > Lachnospiraceae > Roseburia. The sequence goes on along the minus strand of JAXJWH010000076.1, from coordinate 87,319 downwards.
AACTTGAAGATTTAACCGGTGCAGTGGAGATTATAATTTTTCCAAGGGAATACGAGAAATTCCAGCATTATCTTAATGAGGATTCCAAGATATTTGTTGTGGGTAAGGCAACGGTTGAGGATGAGCAGAATGGCAAAATAATCTGTGAAAGAATTGTTCCTTTTGAAGAAACCACAAAAGAATTGTGGCTTCAGTTCAATGACAAGGAAGAATATATGGCAATGGAAGGTGAATTGATGGATCTTTTAAGGGATTCTGACGGTAATGATGAGGTGGTCATTTATGTGAAAAATCCAAAAGCCATTAAAAGATTGAGCAAAAATCAAACAATTAATGTCACAAATGAATTATTGTCAGTTTTGTTTACTAAATTAGGCGAAAAAAATGTAAAAGTTGTGGAAAAGAATATTGAAAATATACGCTAAAAAGTATAAAATATTAATGGTCTATTAATTTGATAATAATTTAACAGTTTATATATATGGAGGATATATCTATGTCTAAGGAAATTAATACTATTGGTGTTCTCACAAGCGGTGGAGATGCTCCTGGAATGAATGCAGCAATTCGTGCAGTTGTTCGTCAAGCTCTTTCAAAGGGAAAGAAAGTAAAGGGAATCAAGCGTGGATATGCAGGACTTCTCAATGAAGAAATTATAGATATGGATGCTAAGAGTGTATCTGATACTATTTCTCGTGGAGGTACAATCTTACAGACAGCAAGATGTAAGGAATTCGTAACTAAAGAAGGTCAGGAAAAAGGTGCTGAGATTTGTAGAAAGCATGGAATTGATGCCATCGTTGTAATCGGTGGTGACGGTTCTTTCCAGGGAGCTCAGAAGCTTGCAGGACTTGGAATTAATACAGTTGGTGTACCTGGAACAATCGACCTTGATATTGCATGTACAGATTATACAATCGGATTTGATACTGCATGTAATACAGCAATGGAAGCAATCGACAAGGTTCGTGACACATCAACTTCACATGAGAGATGTTCAATCATTGAAGTAATGGGACGTGGAGCAGGATATATTGCTTTATGGTGCGGTATTGCAAATGGTGCTGAGGAAATCTTACTTCCAGAGAAATATGATTATAACGAAAGCAGACTTATCGAGCAGATTGCACATGCAAAGGAAGCTGGAAAACAGCATTATATCATTATCAATGCTGAGGGTGTTGGTGATTCACAGAATATGGCTAAGAGAATTGAAGCTGCAACTGAGATTGAGACAAGAGCTACTATTTTAGGACATATGCAGCGTGGTGGTTCTCCAACATGTAAGGATCGTGTATATGCAACACTTATGGGTGCATACGCAGTTGATTTACTTTGCGAAGGAAAGAGCAACAGAGTTGTAGCTCATAAGGATGGCAATTTTGTTGATTTCGATATTGATGAAGCATTAGCTATGACTAAGGGTGTAGACGAGTACATGTTTGATGTTTCAAAGAGTCTTGTTTAATATTGATATTTAACCTGGGAAAAAGCTATTTATATAGTTAAAATTAAAGCATTATAAAAACACCGCATAGACGTTTAATTGTTTGTGCGGTGCTTTTAGTTAATATAGACGAGGTATTATAATATGATTACAAGTGCATCAAATCAGCAGATTAAAAACCTTACTGCCCTTATGAAGAAATCAAAAGAAAGAAAAAAGCAGGGAGTATTTGTGGTGGAAGGACCAAAGATGTGTTTTGAAGCCCCAAATGACTGGGTAAAGGCAGTATATGTATCAGAAAGTTATATTTCAAATCCTGATAACGATAAAAAAATAAAAGAATATTTAAATAAATGTAATGGCAATGTAACTTACGAAGTGGTTGTGGATTCTGTATTTAAAAATGTATCAGATACAAAAACACCACAGGGAATAATTTCATTGGTGAAAATTCCACAATATGAACTTAAGGATACATTGAACAAGGATAAATCAATGGTATTGATTTTGGAAAGCATTCAGGATCCGGGAAATCTAGGAACAATGATAAGAACTGGTGAAGGTGCAGGTGTAACAGGGGTTATAATGAATAATACTACTGTGGATATTTTTAATCCTAAGACCATAAGGTCTACCATGGGCAGTATATACAGAGTGCCTTTTTATATAACGAATGATTTGAAGGAAAGCATTAATGTGCTTAAAGAAAATGGAATAAACCTTTATGCCGCTCATTTAAAGGGAGAGGCTTCCTATGATGAGATGGATTATAGAAAAGCAAGTGGATTTTTAATTGGAAATGAAGGTAACGGATTAAGTGATGAGATTGCTAATATGGCAGATTCATACATAAAGATTCCAATGGAAGGAAAAGTTGAATCACTTAACGCAGCAATTTCAGCCACATTATTAATGTATGAATGTAACAGACAAAGAAGGAGTGCAAAATGAGAATATGGTTTAAGATTTATTCAGATGCACGTCTTATTGCCAATGAAACAATAGATAATTTTGATGATGATACAAGAACTCATAAGATTTTTAATTCTCTTGACAGAGCATGTGAGATATTTGATTTAAGCAAACCTATATGGCTTGACTCAAATGTTAAGGAATTTCAGAAATCATCAAGAACAAGGTTTACAAAGGATAATTTTATAGACGACATAGAATTTGATTATATGGAGATTCAAGTGTTGGAAGAAGATTATTAATCGTAAACTATCACAACAAAATAATAAAAATTCTAAAAATATTGTGAAAAATGACAACAAAAGAGAAGAATCATGTTATACTAACAGGGAGGTAATAAATGGAAATTTCTATCCTGATGGCAGATAGAGATTTTGGCAGGAGGGACTTTTATGGAACAGATAGATATGGTAAATGAAGATATAGACAGCTGGGAAACGGTGATGTTCCTTTATAATTCTGCACTAAAGGAAGTTGGAACAAAACTTGAGATTTTGAATGATGAATTTGTTCATATCCACAAATACAATCCAATTGAATATATTAAGTCTAGAATTAAGACTCCGGAAAGCATTGTGAAGAAATTAAAAAAAGCCGGTTTGGAAAGTACCATAGAAAATATGATAACTTATGTAAAGGATATAGCAGGAATAAGAATTGTATGCTCCTTTACATCGGATATATACAGATTAGCTGAGATGATTGGAAAGCAGAATGATCTTACGGTGGTATCCGTTAAGGATTATATTAAGCATCCAAAGGACAGCGGATATAAGAGTTTTCATATGATTGTAACGGTACCGATTTTCCTGTCGGATCGAATTGTAAATACAAAGGTTGAAATTCAAATCAGGACTATTGCGATGGATTTCTGGGCGAGTCTTGAACATAAAATCTATTACAAATTCGAAGGTAATGCACCGGAATACATTAGTGAGGATTTAAAGGCTTGTGCGGAGATAGTGTCTAATCTTGATGCAAAGATGCTTTCTTTAAATGAAGCTATTCTTGAAGCAAAATCCAAGAAGGAGGAAGCTGAAAAGATAGAACAAAGCATTGAAAGAGAAAGACTTAGTGTGAGAAACAGTCAATAAATAAGCGAAAGGTTACTGGAATGAATATTATTAATGTTGAAAATATAACCAAGTCTTATACGGAGAGGAAGCTTTTTTCAAAAGCTTCCTTTTATGTGCAGGAACATGAGAAAGTTGGAATAATTGGAATCAATGGAACAGGTAAATCAACTTTGCTCAAAATAATAGCTAAGGAAGAAGAGCCAGAGGAAGGTTCAGTGATTGTGGCAAATCACGTTGTGATAAATTATCTGCCACAAAACCCTGAATTTAATCCGGATAAAACAATTATCGAAAGTGTACTTGATAAGATATTTTCTCCGGAGGTTGACGAAGTTACAAGATGGTCACTGGAAAGTGAAGCAAAATCTTTGTTAAACAGACTGGGAGTTTTGGATTTAGAGCAAAAAACAGGGGAATTATCCGGCGGTCAGCGTAAAAGAATTGCCCTTGTGGCAGCAGTTTTAAAGCCTTGTGATGTGTTGATTTTGGATGAGCCTACTAACCATCTGGATTATGATATGGTGGAGTGGCTGGAAAAATATCTTAAGGATTACAAGGGGGCTATTATTATGGTAACCCACGACAGATATTTCCTTGACAGCGTAGTTAACAGAATAGTAGAAATAGACAATGGTTCTATATATAGCTATGACACCAATTATTCAGGATTTCTTGAGCGCAAGGCTTTACGAGAGGAAAGTGCCAAGGCATCGGAAAGAAAGAGACAATCCATTCTTCGAAAGGAAATTGAATGGATGCAAAGGGGTGCAAGGGCAAGATCCACAAAGCAAAAAGCGCATATCCAAAGATATGAAGCCTTAAGGGATCAGCAGGGGATAGAAATTAAAGATAAATTAGAATTAAGCTCTGTATCCCAAAGATTAGGCAGAAGTACCATTGAATTAAATAATATTTCAAAATCATATGGTGATAAATGTCTTATTAAGGATTTTTCTTATATATTTCTTAAGGATGACAGAATTGGATTTGTAGGAAAAAACGGCTGTGGTAAGACAACTCTTATGAAGCTGATTGCAGGAATCATTGAGCCTGATAGCGGAAATATTGATATCGGACAGACTGTTAAAATCGGCTATTATTGTCAGGAGATAGCTTTAACTTCTGATAAGGATAAAAAGGATGATACGGTACTCACTGCATACATGGATCCTAATGAAAGGGTAATTGACTATATCAAAAATACAGCAGAATATGTTAGAACAGAGGATGGACTTGTGTCTGCATCCAGCATGCTTGAAAGATTTTTGTTTACTCCGGACCAGCAATATAGTCTTATTGGCAAACTCTCAGGTGGAGAAAGACGCCGACTTAATTTATTAAGAGTGCTTATGGAAGCTCCTAACGTACTGGTATTAGACGAGCCAACAAATGATCTTGATACAGAAACATTGGCAATTTTAGAGGATTATCTTGATAATTATAAAGGAATTGTAATAACTGTATCCCATGACAGATATTTTCTTGACAGAATTGTAAGAAGGATATTTGCATTTGAAGGTGATGGGAAAATTGTTCAGTATGAGGGTGGATATTCAGATTATATGGCAAAAAGACCGGAAGAAGAAAACTCTGCCGGCAGCGTAAATGTGGAAAAGAAGCCACTTGAGTCCCAAAAGACATGGGGACATGAAAAAAAGATTAAATTCTCATTTAAAGAACAAAGGGAATATGAAACCATAGAGGCAGAAATATCAAATCTTGAGGAGAGATTATCCTCAATTGATAAGGACATGGTTACATATTCAACAGATTATGGTAAATTAAATGCCCTTACCAAAGAAAAAGAAGAAGTAGAAGAACTTCTTATGGAGAAAATGGAACGCTGGGAATATCTTGAAGATATTGCACAGAAAATGAATAATTAATTAAGGGTTAATTTTTAATCAGTTTACCGATTTTACTAAAAACATATTGTGGGATGGCAAAACCGAATATAATTCCAAATACAATTGCCCCTGCAATTTCAAATGTGGTGATTCCCTTTTGTGAGGCAGTTAGTGTTTCTTCTATAAATAGGTAGTATGCGCTATAGAAGATTCCGGCTCCCGGAACAAGAGGGAATATTCCCGTTAAAAGATAAATTGTAACAGGATTTTTCCTTAATACTGCAAAAAGTCTTGCAAATATAGTAAGGAAAAAAGTCGCAATGCCTGAAGACAAAACAGGTCCTATTCCATTATGTGACAAAATATAATATATAATCCATCCAAATCCCCCGGTAAATCCGCAGAAAATTAATTCTTTTTTGGGAACGGAAAAAAGGATTGCAAAGAATGTTGTGGCGAAAAATGCCACGATAAATTCAACAATAAAAATCATATTTTTCTCCTGATTTAAATATTAGATAAAACCAGTGGAAGACAGGCTCCCACAGCTATACATATCGCAGTAAGCAATGCATCAATAAGATGTATTGTTCCTGAAAGATAATCGCCATTGTAGAAATCCCTGATGGAAGTGGTAAATGCAATTCCAGGAACAAGTGGCATTATAGCACCTATGATGACTTTGTCAGGCATTATAGGAATTTTAATTAATGTAATAAATAAAGCCAGTATTGTAATCATAAGGCTAAGAAGCAGATTTGATAAGAATTTTGAAATCCCTCTTTTCTGGCATCTGACCAGAAGGATTTGTTCAATGCTTCCAATAATGGTGGCAAATACGACTTCAAGAAGATTTCCCCCAAACATATAACAAAAACATCCACATCCCAACCCGCAACTTACAATCTGAAATGGCAAAGAATATCCCTTTAGATTGTTACATGCGTCAAGTTCGTCCCATGCATCAATAAGTGAACATTTGTGGCTGCAGATATCTCTGGTAAGCTGATTTAAAGCTGCGACTTTTCCTAAATTTACCGAACCTAAAGGAACGTGCCTTACCATGCTGCATGCATCTTCTTTATTCTCATTTGCACTTGCAAATATTCCATTAGATAATACATATACATCAAATTCTTCCACATCATACGCTTTAAGAATATGAATAATTGAATCTTCAACTCTGTAAATTTCTGCGCCGTTTTTTAGCATCGAATTGCCAATCTCAACGGCAAGACAAAGAATTTCCTTGGTGTATGCCATAATTTTTCTCCCTGATTAATACTACAAATAAATTATGTCCTTTTTTATAGGTTGTCAATCCTTTTTAGAAAATTGGTATAAAATAATAGTTTTGTGAAATAATAACTAAAAAAAGGAAGGTGTAGCATGAGATACAGATTTTTTCTGGTAATTTTACTTATATTAATAATCGGCAGTACTTTTATTTATGTTGACAGTAATTTGGAATCTGAGGAAATGAAAGAAGATGCAATGCTTATTTAGGAGGAGGTATGGAAGAAAAAAATGTAGTTATTTATATTAAAACAACAGAGCAGAAAAGTGTTAAGGATTACAAAGTGCTTGTAGGGGACATTTGTGAGGTAAGCTGCAGCGATAAGGATATTATGAAAATTATATATGGACTGGAAATATATAATTTTGATTTATCAAAGAAGAAAAAGATATATAAGAAGGTAATTTCCGTAATGGAGATTATCAATTTAATTCAGCAAAGGTTTGTAAATGAAAATATTTCCATTGTAAGTATTGGTGCAACTGATGTGCTAATAGAATATGATGTGTCAGATAAAGGGAAGGTTTTTGAAATGCTAAAGGTATTTTTTATATGTATATTAATTTTTTTCGGTTCAGCATTCACGATTATGGCATTTAATAATGATATATCAATTAAGGGAGTTTTTGAGCAGTTGTATTCCCAGTTTACAGGGCGAAAAAAACCTACTGTAAGCGAACTTGAGATTGCATATTCATTGGGACTTGCAGTTGGAATCATGGTATTTTTCAATCACATTGGCAGCAAGAAATTAACAGATGATGTAACGCCAATTGAAGTTGAGATGAATAAGCATAAGAAGGATACCAGGGATACCATCGTAGATATGAAGGAATAAAGGGTAAAAAGGATAAAAGAATGTTAAATAACAATATTATTATGACTTTCCTTGCTTTTTTTGCAGGACTTGGAGTCTCGGCAGGAACTTTTGCTTTTATTCTTGTAATCGGAGTTGTTCCAAGAATACTTCAAAGAATGAAGATGAATAATGTTATACTTGCAGAAAATGTGATTATGTCAGGAATAATCTTTGGAAATATTATATCCCTGTCAGAAAATCCCTGGTTATATAAAATTGCAGGCGGACTTACAGGGCATATTTTTATTATGGTTTATGGAATATCAACAGGTATGTTTGTTGGTTCAATAGCGGTGGCACTTGCTGAGATACTTCATACTTTTCCAATTCTTCTAGGAAGGTTTAATATTACTTCTGGTCTTAAATGGATAGTTTTTTTCATGGCAATGGGAAAACTTGCAGGGGCATTGTTTTATTTTGGGTTTGGGTATGCAACTTAAAATGTGTTATGATGTAAGTTAAGAATTCAGGATTAGTATATTTTTAAAGTATACATTTGGATTTTTAAATAAGATTAAGGAAGAGGTAAGTATGGTTACATCAATAGCAAGACAAAGTATTATTATTAAGTGTTTAAGACAAAAATCGGTTTTGGTAGGTAATTATGAGCTGTATTATGCAGCGGGTCTTTTGAATAACTGTTTTGGACTTTCATGCCAAAAAGAAATGAAACCACAGGAATTATATGATTATATTAAGGAGAATATTTCCTCGTTAGAGCCACAAAATGAAAATGAAGAATATCTTATTAAATTAGTAAGCAGATATGAGCCCCTTGATAATTATGATGAGCAGATGATGGAGCTTTTGGAATGGGGGGAGAATGAAAAGGATTTGTGGCAGATAAATACAACCCACAATTATAAGGGGGAATAGCTCCTGAAAGGAGTAAAATGAATAAGAAATTAAGAAATCAGGTATATAATGACTATGTTAAGGAAGTAACCCCAACCCATAATTTAGGACTTAATATGCTTAAAGCATTTATAACAGGAGGCACTATCTGCCTTTTGGGGCAGGTTATAGTTAATGTGGCAATAACATATTTTGGAATAAGTGAAAATGATGCGCCGGGATGGTGCAGCTATGTGCTTGTGTTATTAAGTGTAATTTTAACAGCCTTTAATGTATATGCTCCCCTTGCTAACTGGGGCGGAGCCGGAGCATTGGTTCCCATAACAGGGTTTGCAAACGGGGTTTGTGCCTGCGCCTTGGAATATCAGGTGGAAGGTCAGGTATTTGGAATCGGATGTCAGATATTTAAGATTGCAGGGCCGGTTATTTTATACGGGATTTTTAGTTCGTGGCTTCTTGGACTTATTTATATGGTATTTACCATGTTTTTTTAGGAGAAAAAACGGCTTTAAAGATGAAATTCCCTTTAATCTATGATAATATGTATTGTATCTGTCGATGACAGAATAATCATGAAATAGAAAAGAGTGAAAAAATGCCTAAGAAGAAAAAATTTTCAGGATATACAAATAAAGGGCGAAGGGATGTAAAACAGGAGATATTGGAAGAATTAATGAATCCTGATGACAATATAGCCTTTTTAGACGCTGAATTTAATGCAGGAATGGATTCGGCAACAGGTGAACGTATCTGTGAGATAATTTCAGTTGGACTCGTGATATGTGACGGTTCATACAATGGCATAAAGAAGTATTATTCTCTTGTAAATACTGTCACAAGGAAAAAGATTTTTCCGGTAATTTCCCAGATGACAGGCATAACATCAGATATGCTTATTGGTCAGCCTGAATTTGGAGAAGTATCAGGTAAAATTCAGGAAATGGTTAAGAAATATTCCATTAAGAAAATATATACATGGGGTGCGGCTGATAAGCATAGTCTTCTGGGGGAGAAAAAACTTGTAAGACAACTAAAGGCAAAGGATTATCAATATGCATCCAAATGGACATATATTGACATGTGCACAGATATATCAGAAGTTATTTCCTCTAAAATACTTGGAATAAAGGGAAATCTTACTATTAATATGGAAAATCTTATGTTTGTGTGCAAAATGGACAAAAAGCAGGAACATAATGCTCTTTCTGATGCTTATGCCTTATATAAATGTATTAAATATTTAAGGCAGATTTATATGGAACCTGCAAAAAGCAACGAATTTATGGAAACAAAGGAACTTATTAATAATTATTATCAGGAAAAGTCAACCTATAATTCCTTCAGACGTTTCAGATGTACTTCAAAAGGTGCAGATTTATATGGAACATATTCAGATAAGGAAATGGAAAACACCAATAATGATATGAGAATTAAGGCACTTTTGGATGATATTAAATATTTAAAAGGTGAAATTCCAATGGAAAAAGAATTTGACAGCATACAGGCATATTTTAAAAATCATAGAACTTTAGAATAAGTAGTTGAACAAAACCTTAATCAAGTAGTATAATGGTACTATATCGCATGAAGTATAAGTTTTATATCTCGTGCAGTTGGGGATGGACAAGTGATATAGGAAAAATTATAAGGTTAAGGATGATAATATGAAGGTATTGAATGTAAAGGCGGGAGAACAAATAGCCAAGCGCCAGACAAAGGTGATGGAGTGGTATCTTATTCAGGAAGGTGCGGTTGTTCAGAAATTTGGATTTGCAGAAATTAATTTAGGAAAAAATTCCATGATAGGAATTTTAGAGAATGAATGGTTCATATGTGATTATTATGCAAAGGAAGACACAGTATTAATTGTGATTCCATGTAAAAATGGTCAGGATTTGCAGGCAATGCTTTTGAATCATGCAAATTTCAGAGTTACTTTTTTAAGGGCAGCAGTTGAGCAAAGACACAAGACATTGTGTCTGTATGCTCAATTAAGCAAAAAAACTGATATATTACATAAGGCATGCGGAGAAATTTATGAAAGATATCAGAATATATGTAACGAACTTCTTATGGAAGAACAGCCATTTCCACGTATCGAAAATTTAGAATCTATTCAGATGCAGCATAAGGCTGAAGGTTGGGAGATTTCCAACAGTAACAGTCTTATGCGGACATATCTTAAGGAATATATAAGTTTAATGATTAAAGATAATGGAATGTGTGTAGGTGCCATCATGGAAGCATCAGCGCAGATGCGACGTGTAACCCAGGGTATCGGGGAGATGGTAAATTACCTTATACAAAATGGCAATGTTTTATTATCTGATTCAGAAAATGATTTATTTCATTTGTTTTTTGACTTAGCTGTTTTAGCTTCAAGTCAGAATCGTGATATTTCTAAAATCAAAGAAAATTTAGTGCTTATAACAAATATAATTAAACAGCTTGGTATACATGACCAGAAAAATATTGCTGAGTGCGTAAGAATATGCACAGATTATGATTTCAAGAAAAGCAAAACCGGAAGAATTAATGTTGCCAAAGAAGACTGTGTCAAACATATTATGGAATATGCCGGGGATGAAAAGGTTGAGATTAATGAATTTAAGGATATGCTTTATAAATTCAAATCCCTTGGTGACATGCAGTCTACTGATAATGATGCATACAGACTTAGAAAGCAGATTACTGCAAAATTCTATGAAATTTACGAAAAGGCATTTATTAATTCCATGCATTCAACGGAAAAATTATCGCCAATTATGGTAATGTTTTTCAATTTTGGATTTATGGATGTAGAGATGCTTGGTACGGATTATACAAATGCAGTTTATAATCTTACGGAAAATCTAGGTTTGTTTAAATCTGAGCATGTTTTTACAATATATGAGTGGTTATATAGTATATATAGAGGCGAAAGAGAGCCTTCTAAGAACGAATTTGATCAGGATTATGTGGGATACCTTATGGAGCAAAGAAAAAATGGTGATTTGACTCCGGAACAGGTTGAAGAGGAAAAGCACAACAACATTGAGAAGGTTAAATTTGAAATCAGGAATTTATTCAGAACCGGAAGCAGAATGACTTATGGAAAAGTTACTACGTTTTGTCCGATTTTGAATGAGTGTGATTTTATAAATACAGTGGAAAAAATTGCTTTGACTGCGGAACGTTTAATGGATTCTTTAAACAGAATAAGAGAGGTTGATTATTCGATTTTCTACAGGGAGGTAATTTTTCAGGATCCTGAGCATGAGGTTATGCAGGAACGTATCATGAAAGAAGTGCTTCCGGATATGATACTTATGCCGGTTGTTGGAATAAGAGGTGCAATGTGGCAGGAAACTGCAAATGCCAGAAATGACAGTAGTGCCAGAGTTTTATTCCCAATCTTTTTGGTAACGGATCTGGATGAGCAGATGACTGAGAACATGGGCAGATACAGATGGGAAATCTGCAGGAAAATTCAGGGTGTATACTGGAATGACCTTAGGGATAAATCTCTTACTTCGGAATATTATGATTATGTGCAGTTTTACAGGAAAAACAGCAGTCTTTCGGCTGATGCCAAGGAGAAAGTCAAGATTGCACTGAAAAGGGCGAGAAACAATTACAGGGAAGTATTTGTTAAGGATTACCAGGCATGGATGAAATTTGAGGCAAAAGGAAGTTTCAGACTTAACAGGGTGGCAAGGGATATTCTGGTAAGATATTGTCCATTCTCAAGTGAAATCAGAATGTCACTTAAGACTAATCCTTTATACGAAAATGCATTTAGCAAACTTGAAATCTCAAATCAGAAAATGGTACAAAAAATCAATTTGTTCTACGACAAATACGAAGCTGCAGGTGGCGAAATCACCCCTGAACTAAAAGCCAATTTAGAGTACTACGAGATGTAATCTGAACAATTAATTAAATTTATTAAAAGCCGCCTTTCCTGATTACACCTGTTTTAAGACCTAACACCTATGCTAATCCCTTTAAATACATAACCTTAAAACATAATTATCCCTTAAAGCTGTGGCTAGAACTAAAATTTAAATATGGTTTAATACCATTTTGATACAAAAAGCATAATATTATTTGTGAAATTGACTTGCTGATGCAATTACCAAAATATAGTTGGCAGGAATTAACAAAGCGGATTATGTAAAGGTATATTGGCGGTTTAAAAATTTGTATTGAATTATAGCTATAGATTTATATTAAAGACTGCTAAAAATACTTTTGGGGATGTATTATTTTTTCAAATAGTTGCATTCACACTACAAATTGTATCCAAGGGAAAATTCTTCTTCTACTAATGTTTGACTTCATAATTTTTCTGGGGGATATTACTATGCTCTTTGATGAAAACTATTTTTATATGATTTTACTTTTCATTTTTGAGGAAGATACTTTCAAAGGTCTTTGGTTAAATGCATTACTTTTTCAAATAGTTGCATCCACACTACAAATTGCAACCAAGGGAAAATTCTTCTTCTACTAATGTTTGACTTCGCAATTTTTCCGGGGGATATTACTATGCCTTTTGGAGAAAACTATATTATATTTGGTTTGTATTTAGCGTAATCGTGTATTTGTTAACGTTTACCCTCCATAAAACTGTGGTGGAGTGTGCCGGACGCACACTCAGGCAATTTTAAGCCATGGATGGCGATTTTGCCGTCTCACAGTTTATGGAGGGTAAACGTTTTACAAATACTAGATTTACGGTTCTATGAACCAAAAATAATATAGTTAGCTCCAAAGAGGCAGTAATATCGCCCCTCACCAAATTACTCGTCAAACAAAGTAGAAGGGATTTTCCTTGGGCAATTTGTGTATGGCTGCAAAAAAATTTGAAAAAGTAATGCATTTAAGCCAAAGACTTAGAATGTTTGCAAACAAAAATGAAAGATAAAATCATATAAAAATAGTTTCCTTCAAAAGAGCAGTAATATCGCCCCTCACCAAATTATTTGTCAAACAAAGTAGAAGGAATTTTTCCTTGGGCAATTTGTGTGTGGCTGCAAAAATAATTTGAAAAAATAATACATTCCCAAAAGTATTTTCACAGTCTTTAATATAAATCTATAGCTATAATTGGCGTAAATTTTTAAGCCGCCATTATACCTTTACATAATCCACTTTGTTAATTTCTATCAGCCATATTTTAGTAATTGCATCAGCAAGTCAATTTCGCAAATAATATTATGCTTTTTGTATCAAAATGGTATTAAACCATATTTAAATTTTAGTTCTGGCCGCAGGTTTAATGATTAATTATGTTTTAAGGTTAAGTATTTAAAGGGATTAGCATAGGTGTTAAGTCTTAAAATAAGGGTGTAATCAGGTAAGGGAAAGCGGCTTTTAGGGTGAATTTAATTAATTGTTAAAAAAATTATAAAATTAGGTCTAAAAGACTATTGTAATATTTGGGATGGTAATGTATACTAAACAAGTCGAAAGGCACAGGACATAATTAAATAGCTTGATGAATCATAGGGGATTGGTCAAATGGTATGATAGGAGTCTCCAAAACTTTTGGTGGGGGTTCGATTCCCTCATCCCCTGCTTGAGAAACTCGGAAATCTAATAGGTTTTCGAGTTTTTTGTTGCATATAAGAGAATTTTTAAGATGAGGATAAATTTATGAGTATATTAAATGTAGAACATTTAGCACATGGATTCGGAGACAGGGCAATTTTTGAAGATGTATCCTTTAGACTGTTAAAGGGTGAACATATTGGACTTGTGGGAGCAAACGGAGAGGGAAAATCCACATTTATGAATATAATAACAGGAAAGCTCCAGCCGGATGAGGGTAAAATAGAATGGGCAAAAAATGTAAGAGTAGGATATCTTGACCAGCATGCAGTATTAAAAAAAGGAATGACAATTCAAAGTGTGCTTGCATCAGCATTCGACTTTTTGTATGAGATGGAAGAACGCATGAATGGAATCTGCGATAAGCTGGGTGATTGTTCAGAAGAAGAAATGAATTCATATATGGAAGAATTAGGAATAATTCAGGATATGCTTACAATGCATGACTTTTATATGATAGACTCCAAAATAGAAGAAGTCGCAAGGGCACTTGGAATATTGGATTTAGGCCTTGACAGAGATGTTACAGATTTAAGCGGAGGCCAAAGAACAAAAGTACTTATGGCAAAATTATTACTGGAAAAACCAGATATACTTTTACTGGATGAGCCAACCAATTATCTTGATGAAGTACATATTGAATGGCTGAAAAGATATCTTAATGAATATGAGAATGCATTCATCTTAATCTCACATGATGTTCCATTTATCAATAGCGTTGTTAATCTAATTTATCATATGGATAACAGACAGCTAAACAGATACGTTGGAGATTATGATGATTTTTGCAAAGTATATGAAATGAAAAAATCACAGCTTGAAGCTGCCTATAATAAACAACAAAAGGAAATTGCAGAACTTAAAGATTTCGTGGCAAGAAATAAAGCAAGGGTTGCCACAAGAAATATGGCAATGTCCCGCCAGAAGAAATTGGACAAAATGGACGTTATAGAGCTTGCACAGGAAAAACCAAAACCAGAATTTAATTTCAAGGAGGCAAGAACTCCGGGCAGATATATTTTTAAAACAGATAATCTTGTTATAGGATATGATGAACCATTATCATCACCTTTGAATCTTGAGATGGAGAGAGGACAAAAGGTTGTATTAACAGGTGCAAACGGAATTGGAAAAACAACCCTTCTTAAAAGTATCTTAGGATTAATTCCATCCTTAAGCGGAAGTGTGGAATTAGGTGATTATCTGGAGATTGGATATTTCGAGCAGGAAATGAATCCAGGAAATACCACAACATGTATAGAGGAAATCTGGAATGAATTTCCGGCATATTCCCAGTATGAAGTTAGAAGTGCACTGGCAAAATGCGGTCTTACAACAAAGCATATTGAAAGTCTTGTAAGAGTGTTAAGCGGTGGAGAGCAGGCAAAGGTAAGATTATGTAAGCTGGTTAATAAAGATACAAATATTTTGTTACTTGATGAGCCAACTAATCATCTTGATGTTGAAGCAAAGGATGAATTAAAAAGAGCATTAATTGCATACAAGGGAAGCATACTTATGGTGTGCCATGAAGCTTCTTTTTATGAAGGTCTTGCAACTGATGTGTGGGATTGCTCAGAATGGACGACAAAATACTAAAAAAATAGGAAAAATTTCATAAAAATAAAAAAAAGCATTTGCTAAAAGGGTATTAAGTAGTACAATAGTCTCATAAAAGTTTAAGTATTTTTTGGAAGGATAAAAATATGTTTAGAGGAACTTATGATGTATATTTTCCGGTAGGAGATGTTATTACTATTATATTGTGTTTGGTAAATGCTTTTTTGCTGCAGTCAACATATACAGTAGAAAAGAAAAATATTAAGCTGTTTCATTTTGCTAATTCTCTTACAATATTAGCATCTTCATGTAGTATATTTTATCATGAATGGCTCTATAGACCTAATGAGCATAGCGTGGTTATTTTGTATATACTTGGAGATATTATGTATCTGGCATTGGCACTAGATTTTGTGCTATTTATTAAATATATTCTTAATCTTATCAGAATCGATGATAAACAAAGAAAAACAATTGAAAAATTCATTGGTGCTATATATGTTATATATGCGATTATACATATTATTTCACCTGTTATAGGGGGAAAACTGGATATACACACAGAAAGTAAGACTGAAGGATTTCACATGATATCCCTTTTTATAATATATTATATATTGTGTGCTGCCTTTGTGCTTTATCTTCTGGTGAAATATAAAAGAAGATTTATAAGCAAGGTAAGAAAATGTATATTGGAGATTGTGTTGCTGACATTTAGTATATTCTTCTTACAGATTTATTTTGAGCAGACTTCGTATACATGTCTTTCGTTTGTGATTCCTATTATAGCGGTTTTATTTCTGTTTCATTATAATGCATATGATATTGATTCAGGAACTTTGGATTTAAAATCATTTAACGCTTACATTAAGGAATTAAGAGGGAAAAAGTTTGGAATGTTAAGTGTTGAATTTAGCGATTTTAGTACAAGGGTTATGGAATCTTTGGAGAAATATTTTTTCCATTTCAATGAGAAATTTTTCAAGGATTGTTGTACCTTTAGAATTACTAACAGCAAGATGATACTTATATTTGAGGAAAGCAAAAATTCCAACATACCTGAAATTATGGAGAAGATGATGCAGGAATTTAACGAATTGTATCAGGAATATCAGATTGAATATAAAATAGTTTATGTTCCTGTAAGAGATAAACAGCTTGCAGAGGAAGAATACCTTGATATTATTTTCAACCTTGAAAAAGGTATGAACTGGAATGAATTTAAGGTATGTCAGAAGGAAGATATCGATGATTATATTAGATTCAAAATTATTAAAAGAACACTTAAGGATATCAGCGATATAGGAAATCTGGATGATGAAAGAGTTAAGGTTTTCTGTCAGCCGGTTTTAAATACTAAAGAGGGGGAATTTAATACAGCAGAGGCTTTGATGAGACTTGAAATCCCTGAGATGGGTATGATTTTTCCAGACGAATTTATTCCAATAGCAGAAAGATACAATTTTATTCATTCCCTTAGCCTTATCATTTTACATAAAACATGTAAAGAGATTATAAACATTGAAAATAACGGGTACAAAATTGAAAGGGTATCGGTTAATTTTTCAATGATAGAGCTTAGAGGGACAAATTTCTGCGATGATGTTATTAAAGTAATTAATGCAACAGGAATTGATTCTGATAAAATCGCCATTGAGCTTACTGAAAGTAAAAATGAGCAGGATTATGAGCTTGTGAAAAATGTTATGGCAAAACTTCATAATTTTGGAATAAAATTTTACCTTGATGATTTTGGAACGGGATATTCTAATTTTGAAAGAATAATAGGTCTTCCTATTGATATTGTAAAATTTGACAGGTCACTAACTATTATGGCAGGTAAGGATGAGCAGTCAAGATATATGGTTGGCAGATTTTCAGATATTTTTCATAATTCCCATTATCAGGTGCTTTTTGAAGGGGTTGAGGATGAGGCTGATGAGACAAGGTGCAAGGATATGAATGCACTTTATCTTCAGGGATATAAATATTCAAAACCTATTCCAATTGAGAATTTATGTGAATTTCTTGAAAAAAAATAAATTTATTACCAAAAATATATTTTTAAAAATAAAAAGATATGATATCATGGTTAATGTAAATGTTTAAAATTATATAACATGAAAGGGAGATAAAATGGTAAAGACAAATATATTAGGTAATACACAGGCTCGTAAGGTTGTGGATTCATTGGGCTGTTTTTCAGTTGTGGAATATGAAAAGGATGTATCTGTTACACCACAGACAGCGCAGAATGCATATTTTCAGTCACTTATGAATGTAAGAAAAAGACAGGTAGTTGCCAATCTTAATAATTCAGGTGTTGTAATCCAGGCAGGAGCAATGCAGCTTATGATAGGAAATGTCATAGCGGCTACTAATGTTAAGGGAGCAGGAGATCTTGTTAAGAAATTCGTAGGCAGCAAGGTGACAGGGGAGACTGCAATTAAGCCACAATATACAGGAAATGGGTTGCTGGTATTAGAGCCAACTTACAAATATATTATTTTAGAAGATTTAAATAACTGGAACGGTAAGATGGTAATCGAAGATGGAATGTTTTTAGCTTGTGATAACACAGTTAATTTATCTGTAACTTCAAGAAGCACACTTTCATCTGCAGCCCTTGGAGGTGAAGGATTATTCAATACAGCTTTATCAGGCAGCGGAATTGTTGTTCTTGAGAGTCCGGTTCCAATGGATGAATTAATCGTTGTGGATTTAGACAATGACGAACTTAAAATTGATGGAAATATGGCTATTGCATGGTCTGATTCCCTTAATTTCACAGTTGAAAGAACCACAAAGACATTAGTCGGTTCAGCAGCATCAGGTGAAGGTCTTGTAAATGTATACAGAGGAACAGGTCGAGTATTAATTGCACCTGTTGGTTAATATATGAATTTTACGAAAAAAGAGACGAAAGTCTCTTTTTTTGTGCGCTAAAATTACTTGTAATATATTTGAATAAGTGTATAATAATAGTATATTAGGCTATAAGTACTATAAAAAAGAGGGGGATTTATGTATAACAAGAAAGAATTGGTCAATTTGGCATATGAATATAGAAAAGCAGGCCAGGAGGCAATAGTTACAGAGAAGAAGATGGATAAAGCTCTTTCTTTGTTGATGAAAGCCCTTGAGATATTCAGACATCTTGAGATGGACAGGGATATTGCAATTACTCTGGATAAATTAGGAGTGGTATATCTTTTCTGGGGAAATGATGAGATAGCAACAGAATGTTATCTTGAAGCATTGGAAAAGTCCAAAGCCCTTAATGATAATCACCTTCTTGTTAGTATATATAATAATATAGGTTCACGATATCAGTTTTTGGGAGAATGTAAACATGCTATTGAATATTATCATAAGGCAGAGCATATTCTTTCATTCCCGGAATGTAGGGAATGGGAGGAAGTATCATCATTAACCCAAATTACATATTTAAATTTAACTTCTGCCTACTGTGCTTGTGGAGAGTATGAAAAATCAGAATTTTATCTTAAGATGATAGAGCAGTCGTGGAAGAAAGAGGTAGAAAAGAATAAAAATATTCTTATTATCAAATGCAACTTGTTCTGGGAATTAGGACATACTGATTATGTAAATAAGCATGTAAAAGAGCTTGTGGCAGGAGTGGATGACTTTGATAATGTATTAGATTATGAACAGTGCATAAGAAATGTCTGTCAGCTGTTTGCCAAAATGGGTGACTATGTTCACTGGGAGGAGTGTTTAAAGAAACTTACGGAATATGCAAAGAATAATAAATCCATAGGTTTTATGATGATTGCAAATGAACTTTGGAGCAGATATTATAGGGCAACAGGGGATCTTGCAAATTATCAGAGAGTCTGTGCTGATTACATGGAGCTTTCTCTTAAGCACAAGGATGAGTTAAACAGAGCTAAAATTAAGAATATATCCCTTAAGTTAAATATTCAGGACAAAGAATTTGATGCCCTTGAATCTAAGAAAAAATCCCATGTAGATCCATTAACTAAAACAGGTGACAGCTATAAATTGACAAAGGATTTTGAGGCTGTTTTAAGAAATAATGAAAAGGATAAGGGAAATGTGGCAATCGGAATTGTGGATATTGATAATTTTTCAGCGTTTAATGAAAAATACGGATATCTTCAAGGGGATGCCTGCCTTAAGAAACTGGCAAGTAAACTTACAGTATATCTTGACGGTATAGGTGACGTATATCGTCTTGGCGGGGACAGATTTGTTCTGTTATTGCCAAAATGTGACAATGCAAAGATTAAGGAACTTGGGGATAGCATATATAAGAATGTTATTAAACTTAAATTTAAGACTGAAAATGAGGGAAAGTATGCCTATATCACAGTTTCACAAGGCTACGGATATGTTGTACCAGATGATAGTGTCAATCTTGATATGTTAATTGCGTATGCACAGCAGGCTTTGGATGAAGTAAGGAATGATAAACGAAAATATTGTAAGATTATAGAAGCCGGTAAGAAGGATTATGACATTTTTTATGAAAAATATTTTAATAATCTTGTGGATGAGGAAGAATATGAAAATAGCTTCAGAGAGGCTGAAAGTCAGGAACAGTGGCTTATGAATCTGCAGCAGCGTTCCATGAATATAAGGGCACTTTATGATGAGAACCAGCGTCTTATTGACAGATATTTCACAGGTGTAATAAGCGGAAAAGAACCACTTACGGATGAACTTGCCAAGATGCATTTATACAGAGTATGGAATATGTTTGTTAATGGCAAAACGGATTACTTTATCATGCTTGATTTAATGCTTGTATTGGAGAATTATTTTCAGGGAAGAAATATGCCGGAAGAGCATATTAGGTCTTTGGTTATGCTTATAAACAGCTATTACAGTCTTGATAGTGTGGAATATTATAAGAAAGCAAAAGAATATTTTGGAAAAATTAAGCAGTATGAGGATTATTTCACAAAGACAAAAAGCAAAGAAACCCGAAGTATTTTATACAAAACCTATTTTATAGATAGTGTTCATATGGCCGAAAATGAAAAAGCCACTTTAAAGGAATGTCTTGAAGAAATAGATAAAGATGTATCAGTCTATTATCAGGTTGGTCTTAAGGAAGGTTTTGATGTTGCAGAAGATTATCTTGATATATATGTAATCAGGATGATAACAAATAAATTATTGCAATGTTATAAGGTTGATAAGGATAATGAGGAATATAAGAAATTCTATGCTTTAATAAATTGTATATATAAGCGTCATATAAGAAAAGTCTGTCAGATATATCAGATTGATGACAGACTCTATGGAAGTTATCATAAATTAAGATGGCTTTTAGGTGAGATTACGGCAGAAGAATGTTTTATGGAATTTATGAAGCTTTATGATTTTGAAGTTAATATGGATGATGACGAGGAAGATGTGGAAAATATATACGACAGAAGAAAATTCCACAGAATAATGTTTTATATTCCTGAGATACTTAAAATTGAAAGCCTCTCTGGAAAGAAATATTATGAAAATAATACAGAAAAATTAGTCTGTATGCTTCAGGATTACATTGAATATGTTAAAACTATTCCTAAAACAGGAAGTGACAACAGATTAAACAGAACAATTTATGTATCGTTAAGTAAACTTCTTGCATTGTTGCCGGAATGGGTGGACTCTTTTGATTTCATTTTCCAGGTTATTATAGAAAGGGATGTGGATATTACAATTCATTCACATATGGTAGGTGAAATTTCAAAGAGAATAATTGAGATGATATACAGGAATAATCCTTCACTTTTAATAGGTAGTTTAGGTCTTGAGTCTGAGGAAGAGGTAATGGAAAACTGGCCTAATGTAATGGAATTTGTGGAAAAAGCAGGTCTTATACATGATGTTGGTAAGGTTAATATTAATCATGTAACCAAAAAACAGACAAGAAGATTAACAGAAACAGAATTTATGAATATAAAAAAACATCCTATATATGGTGGTGAGATGGTTAGTAAGGTTTCACATTTGAAGGATTTTATGCCAATTATTAAAGGTCACCATAAATCATATGATGATAAAAGCGGATATCCTGTGGAATATAAATATCGTGAGAATGAAAACCCTTTGATAGTAAATATTATTCAGCTTGCAGATTGTCTGGATGCGACAACCGATTATGTAGGTCGTGCGTATACATATTCTAAGAGATATGATGAGGTATTACTTGAATTTGAAGCGGATAAGGGAACAAAATATAATCCACAATTAGTTGACATGATGCTTAAGGATAAACAGTTTAAGGAAGAAATTGAAGAACTGACAACTGTTGGAAGAGAGGAATTGTGCTACGAACTTTATAATGCATATTTGTCAGAAGAATAGCTGGGATGGAGTATTTATTCTTGTGTTTTGACTAAAAATACAGTTGGTGCTTTATTACTATATTAAAACATGGTATACTAAAGGTGTTGTTTTGCAAAAAAATACATTACGGATTGATAGGTGGTGTGAGAAATATAGATGTCAGAATTAGTACGAAATAAAATATTTAGAAAAATTGTATATATTGCGCTTATGTTTGGCATGATATTTTTCATGGTTCTGCCTGTGTATCGGGAATTAAAAGAAAATGTACTGGTGTGTAATAAAATAGAACTGGATTCCGGATGGAATCTGAATGTTGATGGAAAATATTATAATGATGTTACGCTAAGTGAATTTTCCTTTGATATGTGTAATCGTGGCGATGTTATTGAGATGACGAATAAAATAGAGGCTGATGAGGAAATTAATAATGCAATTTTAAGGCTGTATTCAATTCATTCTGTTGTGGAAGTATATGTAGATGATGAACTGGTATATGAATATGGTGGAAAGCGTTTTTCTGAGGGAAAAATGATAGGATATGGCATTAATTTTGTTAATATGCCAGATGATTATCTTAATAAAATGATTAAGATTCGACTTACGGTTACAGAGGATGAAGCATTTGACGGAATTCAGGCAATGTATATAGCTGAAGGAAGTCAGATAGTGCGAAATGACTTAAGCCAGAGAGTTACAACAATAATGATATGTATGTTTTTAGTACTTTTTGGAATTATTGTAATGGGACTTTCTATTTTCATGATGGCAAAGGACAATAATTTTATTAATACATTTTGTATTGCGGTGTTTTCCTTTCTGATTGGATGTTGGTCAACATGTAATAATGATATAATTTCATATTTTGTTGAGGACAATATTACAAAGGTATATATAGAATTTCTAACCCTTTATGCCCTTCCTATTCCATTTACATACTATTTTCATGACAGGGTAAGGGAGGAAGGTAATCCCTTCTGGCTTGAGGGATTGTTTTGGATACTGATTGCAGTTGAGGTAGCATTTACTGCTACGGCAATGATTTCTCAGGCATTAAATATCGCACATTTTCCGGAACTTTTAAAAGCGTGTCATATGATAATAGGCGGTGTTTTAGTGCTTATTGTTTCAATAAATTTTCTTGATATAATAAATAAAAGGCAACAAAGAGGCGGAGTTGCAATTGGATTTCTGTTGGCTTTGTTTGCGGTGGTAGCGGAATTAGTTAAATATAACCTTAGCAAATATATATGGGGATTTACGGATAATTCATACAATAATTCAGTTGGAACTGCAATTCTTGTAATTGTAATTGGTTTATTAATTGATTATGCACAAAGTGTTTCGACAACATTGTATAAGGATGCACAGCAGAATCTCCTTATTAAGCTGGCATATGCTGACGAGCTTACAGGTTTATCAAACAGAAGATATTGTGAAGACAAACTTGAAGAATTTAATGAAACAAAGACTCCTTATGCTGTTATATCCCTTGACATGAATTATCTTAAGAAGGTTAACGATTCCCTGGGACATGAATTTGGTGATGCACTTCTTAAGAGATTTGGAGATATGCTTAAGGAGGTATATGGCGAAAAAGGCATTGTTGGAAGAATGGGTGGAGATGAATTTATTGTAATTCTTCCTGAGATGGAGGAAAGAAACGTAAATAATCTTATTCAGAACATGAATATAGTAATGAAAGAAAAGAATAAAGAAAATCCACAATTAATTTTAAGTACAGCATGGGGACTTGCCATGAGTACGGAATGTTATGATGATTATGATTCCCATTCGGCTTATCGAATTGCAGATGCAAGAATGTATGAAAATAAGCGAAATTCCAAGATGGGAAGAAAAGATTAATGGAAAAATACTATATACAGTGATATAATTTAGATATAGAATATGTTATGAATAATCAAACGGAAAGGTCGATTTCAGAATGAAAAAAGTTGAAGATTATATTAGAAGTATTAAGGATTTTCCTGAAGAGGGAATAATTTTCAGGGATGTAACAAGTGTGTTACAAAGTTCAGAAGGACTTAAACTTGCCATTGATGAGATGGCAAAATTATTAGAAGGTGTTGACTGTGATTTAATCGCAGGCGCTGAGTCAAGAGGCTTTATCTTTGGAATGCCCCTTGCATATTTACTTAACAAGCCATTCGTGCCAATTAGAAAAGCTGGAAAACTTCCTTGTGAAACAGTTTCAAAGACTTATGATTTAGAATATGGAACAGCAACAATTGAAATTCATAAAGATGCAATTAAGGAAGGTCAGAAGGTTGTTCTTATAGATGATTTGATTGCAACAGGTGGAACAATGAAAGCTGCAGCAGAGCTTGTGGAAGAATTAGGCGGTGTTGTTGCCAAGATGGTATTCCTTATTGAGCTTGCAGGTCTTGAAGGAAGAAAGGCACTGGAAGGATATGATGTGGCATCTGTTGTATGTTACGAAGGAAAGTAGATGAATTAATATAAGAAAAATGGACATACTGATTTAAATAATTTTTTTAAGGAGAATCAGTATGAATCAAAAAGCAGGCAGTGGGAGTCTCCGGTTTAAGGAGGCTCCTTTTGTATTAGGAAGCGCATCTGTGGTGGGAACAAAGGAGGGCGAAGGGCCTTTGGGAGAATTATTTGATATGGTAGGAGCGGATGACAGATTTGGAGCAGACAGTTGGGAAAAAGCTGAAAGTTCCCTTCAAAAGGAGGCATTAACCCTTGCCCTTGGTAAATCAAAGAAAAATCCGGAGGATATAAGATATTTATTTGCAGGAGATCTTTTGGGACAGACCATGGCAACTTCCTTTGGATTAAAAAATTTTGAAATTCCATTGTTTGGATTATATGGGGCATGTTCCACCTGCGGAGAGGCACTTTCCCTTGGGGCGATGTGTGTTGCGGCAGGATATGCAGATAATGTGGCAACAGTTACATCAAGTCATTTTGGAAGTGCGGAAAAGCAGTTTCGGTTTCCCTTATCCTATGCCAATCAAAGGCCCGTATCAGCTACCTGGACTGTCACAGGAAGCGGAGCCTTTATACTTGGCAAAAATCCCGACTTATCTAAGAATGAAAAATCAAATATAAGAATAACTTCTGTCACAACAGGCAAAATAGTAGATTACGGAGTGAAGGATTCCATGAATATGGGGGCGGCAATGGCTCCAGGGGCATGCGAACTTATAGTAAGACATTTCAGGGATTTAAATACAACTCCCAAAGATTATGATTTAATTGTAACCGGAGATTTAGGTGAGATTGGAAGTGAAATTCTATGTAAGCTGGTGGGGGATTACGGGTATGATATATCAGGAAATCACGAAGACTGCGGTGTCAGAATGTTTGATAACAAAAATCAAAATACCGGCTCCGGTGGCTCAGGATGTGGATGCAGCGCAACGGTATTAAGCGCATATTATCTTCCTATGCTAAAAAGAGGAAATTATAAGAAAATTTTATTTGTTCCAACAGGAGCATTACTTTCCCCTGTAAGTTTTAACGAAGGTCAGAGTGTTCCTGGAATTGCCCATGGGGTGGTATTTGAAAGGAGTGAAAATTAAATATGGATTATGTAATTGCATTTATTGTTGGTGGTGCAATATGCGCACTGGTGCAGATACTTATGGAAAAAACCAAAATGCTTCCGGGGAGAATAATGGTTTTACTGGTTTGCCTTGGAACTGTTCTTGGAGCAATAGGTGTATATGAGCCTTTTTCAAAATGGGCAGGTGCAGGTGCAAATGTGCCACTATTAGGTTTTGGAAATGTATTGTGGCAGGGAGTGAAGGAAGCAGTTGACAGTGAAGGTTTTATAGGATTATTCAAAGGCGGATTTAAGGCAAGTGCCATAGGAATTTCTTCGGCTTTGATATGGTCTTACATTGCCTCGCTACTGACAAAACCTCATATGAAAAAATAGTATAAGGGTGCATATTTTTCATTCTTTTGATATAATAATCACATATACAAGGTTAAAGGGTTGTTAGAGGTGATTTAGTGAAAAAACATATTACATCAAAAGAAGAAATATTAGAAAAAGCCATGGAGATTGCCGTTGATGAGGGAATTGATTCGGTAAATATCAGAAAACTTGCAGAAAAATGTAATATGGCAATCGGCTCCATGTATAATTACTATAAAAGTAAAGAGGAATTAATAAAAGAAGTTTCTTCTGAATTCTGGAAGGGAATACTTGAAAATCAGGAAAGAATATATTTTCAGGGAATGGGATTTACAATTTTTTTGCAGCAGTATTATGCATTTTTGTATGGAAGACTTGCAAAATACGATGCAAGCTGGTTTGATAAAATGGACGAAATCTGGAAGGGACAGCTTATCTCCCTTTTGCAGAAGGTGTTAAGGGAAGATGACAAGGTTAACCAGTCAATTTGGAACATGGAATTAAATCAGGATATATTCTGTGAATATGTTTTCGTGAATATGATAGCCCTTCTTAGAGCCGGAGAGAATAATTGTAGATTTTTTGTATTTTTATTAGAACATTTATTATATACCTGATTTGATAATGTATAATTTTTATTTAGAAAGACATACTATCCTTACAACAATATCAAAGGAGAGTATGTATGAGAAAATTCAGGAAATTAATTTTAATGTGTGTGTTAATGATGAGTGCTGCCTCTTTTAGTGGCTGTGGTAATCAGAATAATGCAAATGATACAAATGATGTCAATAATAATGATACATCAGTGGCAGATGATATAAAGGATGCCGGAGATAATGTTATTGATGCCGGCGAAGATGCGGTAAACGGAGTAAAGGATGCTGTTGATGATACAATTGATGCCGGCGAGGATGCTGTGAATGATGTCACAGGCAATAAGGATAATGATAATACTGTGAATAATCAAAATAACGATAAGACAGTAAATGACAATACGGTTAATAAAGATACCGTAAATGATGCCACAGATAAAAATAATGACAATAACATAGATAACGACAGAAATAATAACAACAATAAAAACGACAACAATAAAAAAGATAACAAAAACAATAATAACAGATAAACCAAAGGTATTAAAATGACAAAAGAAACCTATAGCAAAATGACAGGTTGGCTTCGCAACAATGCGAAGCTGGCCAAATTTATACATATATTAAATAAAGGAATAACAATTGGGATATTTTTGGCATATCCCATATTTTTGTGTTATTTATTAATTGAAGGTAACAAAAGACTTATTGAAGCTGTTATGGTACCGGCGGTTAGTTTTCTTTTGGTTTCCTTTTTCAGGAAATTAATAAACCGCAAAAGGCCATACGAAAAATTCAACATCCCTCCTGTTATAGCAAAGGATACGTCGGGGCAGTCATTTCCCAGCAGACATGTTTTTAGTGCGTTTATAATTTCAATGACAGTATTAATAATATGTCCATACAGAATAATAGGAATTGTCATGCTTATTCTTTCGGCGTTACTTGGGATAATAAGGATTATTTCGGGGGTGCATTATATAAGTGATGTTCTTGCCGGGGCAGTTATTGCAATACTGGTGGGAATTATCTTCTATTAATATTATAAATTCAAATCAATAATTAATAATTACGAGGTTATTATGGGTAAAAATGGAACTATAAGGTGGGATAAACTTGACAATACGGCAAATTTATTTCCTGTTATTGCAGGAGAAAGCATGACAAATGTATATAGAATAAGTGTTACCTTAACAGAAGATATAGATTCAGTTTTATTACAGGAAGCATTGGACCTTATTCTTCCCAAATTTGATTTATTCAATGTAAGACTTAGAATGGGGGTTTTCTGGTACTATTTTGAAGAAAATGGCAAGAAAGCGCCTAAGGTGACAGAAGAAAACAAGTTTCCCTGCAGATACATAAGGCAAAATAAAAACAGAAATTATTTATTCAGGGTTTCCTATTACAAAAACAGAATAAACCTTGAAGTGTTCCACGTTCTTACAGATGGAATGGGTGGAATAAATTTTCTAAGGGAATTAACATATCAGTATCTTAGATTAAAGCATCCGGAGATTAAATTGATAGTGGGAGATTCCCTTTCAGAGCAGACTTCCTTAAACAGGGAAGACAGTTTTGTTAAGAATTATAAAAAGCCTAATCCAAGCGGCTTTAAGAAAGAAAAGGCATATATGGTGAAACTGGATAAACTCTCATCAGGGGAATTTGGAGTAATCCATGGAAGCATGTCGGTAAAGAAATTAAAAGAAGTTGCAGGAAAATTAAACATTTCAATAAATGATTATCTGGTATCATGTTATGTGTGGAGTGTATATACACAGTGCATGCATGGAATGCCATCGGATAAACCAATAAGGGTGGCTGTACCGGTAAATCTTAGACCATATTTTGATTCTGTAACCACCAAGAATTTCTTTGTCATGGTTTCAGCAGAATTCTGGCCTAAGAAGGAGATATATACATTTGAAGAAGTTGTTGCAATAGTAAAGGAAAGTTTAAAAAATCAGATTAACAAAGAGCATCTGGAAGAATTATTTTCATATAGCGTTTCAAATGAAAAGAATATTTTTATGAGACCAATTCCACTTTTTATCAAAAATATCGCAATGAAAATAGTATATTCCAAATCAGCTCTTGCCAACACAACAACGATTACCAACATTGGAAATATTAAAGTCGAAGATGCATATAAGCCATATATAGAGAAATTTCATTCCTTTATTGCAATGTCCAAAGGTCAGTCAATGAAGGGAACTATTTGTTCTTATGAAGATACTTTGGTTTTTACATTTTCATCAATATTTTCAGATACCATGATACAAAGGGCTTTTTTCAGAAAATTGTCAAGTGACGGAATTGATGTAAAAATCGAGACGAATGGAGTATATTATGAGTAGATGTAATAATTGTAATTTGCAAATTGCAGATGAGACGGATTTTTGTCCCCTTTGCCAGAAGGTACTGACCAAAGACGAGACACAAAATTACAATATGTATCCTGATGTGTGGATTGCATCAAGGAAAATAAGGCTGGTTGAAAATATAATACTTTTTTTGTCAATTGTTACATTTTCAATTACCCTTTCAATTGAACTTCTGGGATTTAATCACCTTATTGTAAGCATTATAGAAGGATTAATATTAATTTATATTAACGTTATATTAAGATTATCCATATTGGGAAAATCAGGATATATGTTTAAGATAGTAAGTTTTATAATATCTGCACTGGGACTTCTTTTTTCAATAGATTATCTCACAGGATACAGGGAATGGTCAGTAAATTATGTTATTCCAATTGGAATTATAATAATGGACGCAATTATTGTTTTTTTAATGATTTTCAACAGAAGAAACTGGCAAAGCTATATGATGATGCAGATTATGACGTTGATTTTAAGCGCCATTTCAATGATTTTTGTTGTATTTGGGCAGATAAGTAATATATATTTGTGTCTTGTTGCATTTGCAGCTTCAGGTTTTTTATTTCTAGGAACGCTTATTATAGGGGATAAAAGAGCCCGAACAGAATTAAAACGGAGATTCCATGTATGATTAAAGACTGGTTAAAAAAAGATAAGGATGTAAGTATTAAGGGAAAAGTCGTATCGGATATGATTTCCCATGTGACAAATGATTTGTTAATCGGAAGAAAGATAAAATCAGGAGAGCTTAGGAAAAGGCTTGTAGAACCTAACTGGATAGTTCCGGGATGTTTTATATTACAGGATATTGATATGGGAAAATTCAAAATAAAATATTTAATGTCCAAAGAAAAGCCATCCAAAAAGGGAGTAATTCTTCAGCTCCATGGCGGCGGATACATGGGAGCTATAAGAAATGCATATTATGTGTTTGCAGGATTGTATAATGAAGTAAGTAAAGGCTATTCTGTTGCTACACCTGATTACAGAGTTGCACCTGAAAATCCCTTCCCCGCAGCTTTAGAGGATGCAGTTGCCACATATATGTGGCTGGTTGAGAAGAAGGGTTTTAAGGAAAATGAGATTGTCATTGTGGGAGATTCAGCAGGAGGCGGACTTGCAATGGCACTTGCCATGTATATAAGGGATAATAATCTGCCTCGTCCAAAGGGAATTGTAGCCATGTCACCTTGGACGGACCTTACAGCAAGTGGTGAATCTTACACCACCAATTTTCATAATGATGTTTTATTTGGCAATACAAAAGAAAGTCTGATTTATGAAAATTATTATGCAAAGGATGAAGAAAAAACTAATCCCTATGTGTCACCTTTATTTGGAAGTTTTAAAGATTTTCCACCTATGCTTATTCAGGCAGGTTCGAATGAAATGTTGCTTAGTGATTCAATAGAGGTAGCAAAGAAAGCGAAGAATGAAAAAGTTAAAGTAAGACTTAGTATATATGAAGGGATGTTTCATGTATTCCAGATGGGATATTTGAATTTTCCTGAATCAAAGGCGGCATGGAAGGAAGTAAGAGCTTTCTTTAGAATATTAGATAAAAATAAGAAATTTTTTGAATGAAATTAAAATAAAAATAAAGTATAGTACTTTCGGTACAAATGTTGTATACTGTTTATAAAGATAAACAGGTTTTAGTGGGGTAGAATATACTATGAAAATTAAGGGCAACATAAAAAAAGAAAAGTATTATACTTTTTTTATTATTTTGCTGGTGTTTAGTTGTATATATTGTGGGGTAGGGCAGATTATTCTCAATAGAGAAGTAAATGATTATGATGGGCAGTATGAATTATTTGATTACGGATGGGTTTCCATTGATGAACATGGACGGTCATATATTGTTAGAAGGGATATGGAATTGTTTCCTTCGTACAATGAAAAAGTTGGTAAGGAATGTGTATATTTAGCAAATGTATTACCTTCATATGAAGTTGATAATACTGTTTTACTTTTCTGGAACAGGGAATACAAAGTAAAAGTGTATATTGATGGAAAGCTGCGTCTTGATTTTCCTAATGAAAATTATAGTTTGTTTGGTGACATGCCGGCGGCGGAATTTCTCCAGGTAAAATTAGGTGAGGCTGATAAAAGCAAATTGTTGGAAATGTATATTTATGGTGCTAGTGATGTATACTTGCCTACGACATATTTAGGAGATTATTCTGCAATAAAGAATGAATATATAAGACCTTTTTTTCTGGAAATTATATTAGCTTTATTTCTTATTGTCATATGTGTTGTATGTATAATTATTTCCATTGTTATGGAGCATTTGTTTTGTCATGAGATAATACTTAAGTATTTTTGCTGGGCAACCCTTACCACTTCGGTATGGTTAATGGCAAACAGTGTGGCAAGGCAGTTTGTTTTCAAAAATGTGGTGGTTACAAGGGATTTGGCATTTATGAGTATTTCTTTAATTCCGATTCCGTTTTTTATTTTTGAAGATAAGATGCAAAAGGGACGATATCATAAGATATACAAATTCTTTAGTTATTATTCACTATTTGTATTTGTGTCAACTTTTCTGCTTCATGTGTTTGAGATAAGTAACTTAAAGGAATCACAGCGAGCAATTCAGGGATGTATATTTATTGGAGTTACATTAATTGTAGTTTTAATTATTGTGGATTCTGTAAGGGGATATGTTAAGGAATATTTTCTTACAGCGGTGGGATATTTAATAATGGCGATTTTTTCACTGATTCATACCATAAGTTATATTGTATCGGTGGATAAAGCGTTGAGAAGCGTATTTGTTGAAATCGGACTTATGGCATGTCTTGTTATCTCAATAGTTAATATGGTTAAGGATGTGGACAGGCTTCAAATCGAGAGGAAAAATGCCATATATGCAAATCAGGCTAAGGATAATTTCCTTGCAAGAATGAGTCATGAGATTCGTACACCTATTAATGCTGTTCTTGGAATGGACGAGATGATATTAAGGGAGTGTAAGGATGATAGTATTTTAGAATATGCCAGTCAGATTAAGGTATCAGGAAATACACTTCTTTCACTGGTGAATGACATACTGGATTTTTCCAAAATAGAAAGTGGAAAAATGGAGCTTATCGAGGTGGAATATGATATGGCAACCATGATTATGGACGTTGTTAATATGATTAAGCCAAGAAGTGATAGTAAAAAACTTTTTTTGGAATGTCATATTGATGAAAATATACCGAATAAGCTAAAAGGTGACGATATAAGAATTAAGCAAATACTTGTTAATCTTCTTACAAATGCAGTAAAATATACTCATGAAGGCAGAGTTGTATTTGAAGGAAATGTAATAGATAAAACTGACGATACGGTAAAAATTCAATTTAAGGTAACTGATACTGGAATAGGAATAAAAGAGGAGGATAAAAACAGATTATTCAGTTCTTTTGAAAGGGTTGACGAGAAAAAGAATCGTAATATTGAAGGAACCGGTTTAGGACTTAGCATTACGGCACGTTTACTTGAATTAATGGGCAGTAAGATTGAAGTGGAAAGTGAATATGGCAAGGGCTCTGAATTTAGCTTCGTTTTGGAACAGACAATTGTTGATTCAAAACCAATGGGGGATTTCAAAAAGCATTACATGGAAGAAGTAAAGGCTAAAAAGGAGTACCAGAATTTATTTTATGCGCCAAATGCAAGCCTGCTTGTTGTGGATGACGTAGCAGTTAATCTGGCAGTTGTGAAGGGGCTTCTTAAGAAAACTAAAATCAATGTAGATACGGCACAAAGTGGAATAAAATGCATACAGAAGATGAAAGCAAAACATTATGATATTGTGCTTTTAGATCATTTTATGCCGGATATGGATGGAGTGGAAACTTTAAAAGAAATAAGAAGGATGGAGGATAAGCGTTCAAGGGAAACTATTGTTATTGTACTTACGGCTAATGCCATAGCAGGAGAAAGGGAGAAATATATTGAATTGGGATTTAATGATTTCCTTGAGAAACCTGTTGATGGAAAAGTCCTTGAAGAAATGTTAATAAAGTATTTACCTAAGAATCTTATTGAAAGTAGAAATGATGTAGAATAAGGAGAATGCCTATGGAAAGATATAGTGTACCAAAACAATACGAAAAAGATTTAATTCAAGGATTAATAGATACAAGACAATTATACCTTAAGGGAACAACAAGCTGGGATGTAATTGCACAGATTAAGGAAAGCAAGACATATGAAAATGACAAACTGGTATTTTATCTGACAGAGGAAGAAAGCCTTTTCCTTGCACACATTTCAATAGGACTTCTTCCAATATTTGAAAATGACAAAGCAATGATTGAAAAATTCAAAGAGGTTTATGAATACCAGAAGGCAATAATTGAAAGGCAGGATAAGATTATTAATTCCCTTGAGACTTCAGTCAGCAAGCAGAATGAGACATTATCAAAATACGAAAGAATAATGATGGCGTATTAGATTTTATTAATTAAGACATATTATTAATATTAAGATATCAAAAACAAAAGACACCGGAAATTCCGGTGTCTTTTGGATTTTTAAATTATTTAATTAAGATTACCTGTGTAAAGCTGATAATATTTGCCATGTTTTGCAATCAGCTCATCGTGGTTACCTCGTTCAATAACACGTCCCTGTTCAAGTACTATTATGCAGTCACTGTTTCTTACAGTAGACAGGCGGTGGGCAATAACAAAAGTTGTTCTTCCATGCATAAGTTTATCCATTCCGTCCTGAACAATTTTTTCAGTACGGGTGTCGATTGAACTTGTGGCTTCATCAAGAATTAGTACAGGGGGATCTGCAATGGCAGCCCTTGCAATGGCAAGAAGCTGACGCTGTCCCTGACTTAGATTAGCGCCGTCACCTTTTAATACAGTATTATATCCATCAGGAAGCTGTCTTATGAAGGTATCTGCGTTGGCAAGACGTGCAGCATTATATACTTCTTCATCAGTGGCTTCAAGTTTTCCATAACGAATATTTTCCATAACAGTAGCAGTAAAAAGATGGGTATCCTGAAGTACGATTCCAAGGGAATGTCTTAAATCGGCTTTTTTGATTTTATTTATGTTAATTCCATCATAACGGATTTTTCCATCCTGAATATCGTAAAATCGGTTAATAAGATTTGTGATGGTTGTTTTTCCTGCACCTGTTGAACCTACAAAGGCTATCTTTTGACCCGGAGTTGCATACAAATCCACATTGTGAAGTACCACTTTGTTCTCATTGTATCCAAAATCCACATCATCAAATACAACATCACCCTTAAGTTCTTTATAATCGATAAGTCCGCTTGCCTGATGAGTGTGTTTCCATGCCCATATGCCGGTGTGCTTATCGGTTTCTGTTAAATTGCCATTTTTCTTTTCGGCATTTACCAAAGTTACATATCCTTCGTCTGTCTCAGGAACTTCATCCAGCATATTAAAAATTCGTTCACATCCGGCAAGTGCCATTATGATTGAATTAAATTGCTGACTCACCTGAGAAATAGGCATGTTAAAGCCCTTATTGTATAAAAGGAAACTTATTAATTTACCAACAGTAAGACCAAAAACATTATATGTAGCCAAGAGTCCGCCCACAAGTGCGCAAAGAACATAGCTTAGATTTCCGATTTGTGCATTAATTGGACCAAGTGAATTTGAGTAGAAGTTGGCATTATATGCACTGTCGAAAAGTTTGTCATTTAATTCATTAAAATCCTTTATGTTCTGCTGTTCATGGGTGAATACCTTAACGACTTTCTGGCCGTTTAACATTTCTTCAATAAAGCCGTTAACCTTACCTAAATCCTGTTGTTGTGCAAGGAAGTATCTTCCGGAACGGCTGGCAAAGAATTTGGTAACCAAAGTTGTAACAAGAACCATTAAAAGAGTAACTATAGTAAGAGGAATATTAAGCATTATCATGAAAATAAGATAACTTACAATAGTTATGGCACTATTTAATAATTGAGGTAAACTCTGGCTTATAAGCTGTCTTAAAGTATCAATATCGTTTGTATATACTGACATGATATCTCCATGGGGATGCGTGTCGAAATATTTAATTGGCAAATCTTCCATATGGGCAAAAAGACGCTCACGCATTTTCTTAATAGAACCCTGGGATACATAAATCATAATTTTCTGGTAGGCAAATGTGCTTATGACACCAACGCAGTAAAATACAGCAATTGGAATCATTGCATGAAGTAAAGGTGTAAAATCCGTAGAATGGGCATTTTTAAGGGGAACAATATAGTCATCAACCAAAGACTGAATAAATAAAGTTCCAACTCCGTTTGCCAAAACACTGATAATTATGCATATTGCCACAATTAAGCACTGAAATTTGTATTCTTCAAAAACAAATTTCATAAGTCTTGAAAAAAGTTTTCCGGGATTTTTAATTTTAGGTTTAGGCCCTTTAGGTCCTCTTGGTCCTGGCATTATGAAACACCTCCTTCGTCAAAATCACCGCCGCCTTGTGTCTGGGATTCATAAACATCACGATAGATGCTGTTGGTTTTAAGAAGTTCTTCATTTGAACCAAATCCATTGAGTTTTCCATCATCAAGAACAATAATCTTATCAGCATCCATAACGGAGGTTATTCTTTGGGCAATGATAATCTTAGTGGTGCCTGGGATTGCTTCTTTGAATGCTTTTCGGATTCTTGCATCAGTTGCAGTATCAACGGCACTTGTACTGTCATCAAGAATTAATATTTTAGGATTTTTAAGCAATGCCCTTGCGATACATAATCTTTGCTTTTGTCCTCCGGAAACATTAGTACCACCTTGTTCTATATATGTATTATATTTATCAGGGAATGATTCAATAAAATCATCGGCGCATGCCATTTTGCAGGCATTGATACATTCCTCCTCGGTTGCGTCAGGATTACCCCAGCGAAGATTATCAAGTATTGTTCCGCTAAAAAGCACATTTTGCTGAAGAACAACAGCTACCTGATTACGAAGTGAATCCATGTCGTAGTTTCTGACATCCTCACCGCCTACTAATACAACACCCTCATTTACATCATAAAGACGGCTTATAAGGTTAACAAGGGAAGATTTGGAACTTCCTGTACCTCCGATAATTCCAATGGTTTCACCGGAATTAATTTTAAGATTAATATTATCAAGGATTGGAGTTTCTGAAGTGGAAGAATATCTAAAACTAACATTCTTAAATTCAATATCTCCATTTTTGACATCGTATAAAGGATTTGCAGGATTTTTAAGTGTGCTTTCTTCATTGAGAACTTCGCATATACGTCTTGCACTTGCAACACTCATGGATATCATTACAAATACCATGGAAAGCATCATAAGATTAGTAAGTATATTCATGCAATAAGTAAGAAGTGTGGAAAAAACTCCCTCGTCAAGAGTTCCTCCTACAATAAAGTGTGCACCAAGCCAGCTTATCAGCAATATACAAGTATATACAGTAAACTGCATAAGAGGAGCATTTAAAATTACAATGCTTTCTGCCTTTGTGAAAAGATTATAGATATTTTCGGCAGCCTTTTTGAATTTTCCTTTTTCAAAATCCTCTCTGACATAAGCCTTAACTACTCTTATGGCAGATACATTTTCCTGAACGCTTTCATTTAAATCATCATATTTTTCAAAAGCCGCCTGAAAATGTTTCATTGCCCTTGTTGTAATAAAGTAAAGGCAGATACCAAGGAAAATAACAGCGGCAAGATAAATTAAACCTATAGTTACATTTCTGGTAAAAGTCATAACCATACAACAGATAATTGTTGCAGGGGAACGCATGGCAATTCGAAGAATCATCATGTAGGCATTTTGAATATTTGTAACATCCGTTGTAAGACGGGTTACAAGTCCTGCCGTACTGAATTTATCGATATTGGCAAAAGAGTATGTCTGAATTCTGGCAAACATGGCTTTTCTAAGGTTTTTACCAAAACCCATAGCCGCCTTTGCACCGAATTTTGCTCCCATTATTCCACAGAAAAGTGAGAATAATGCTGCAAGAATCATCCAAAGACTGGTGATAATAATATGATGGGTATCACCCTTTGATATTCCGTCATCGATAATTGAAGCCATAAGAAATGGAATAATTGTTTCCATGATAACTTCAAGAATCATAAATACCGGAGTCAGCAATGAGGAGACTTTATATTCCTTTATGTGAGCCCCAAGTGTTTTTAACATTTAATCCCTTCTTTCTAAAATGTATTTTTAGTCAAATAAAGTGCGCAATACCTAAAAATTAAGTTATAATGCGCACC
Organism: Agathobacter sp.; assembly: GCA_036308125.1. Lineage (GTDB taxonomy): Bacteria > Bacillota > Clostridia > Lachnospirales > Lachnospiraceae > Roseburia. The sequence goes on along the minus strand of JAXJWH010000076.1, from coordinate 50,326 downwards.
ATCATTAACTAATTGTATTAAATCTGCTAACAATATATTTATAATATGAGATAAGAAAAATGTCAATAATTGGAACTTTTTTCCTCTTTTTTCTTATTTGTTGACTTTATATTTAGTTTGATTTAGAATTAGTAGAACAGATAAATTTAAAGGAGCTGATTTATTGAAAATCATCAAAAGAAGTGGCGTTGAAGATACATTCGATGCCAATAAAATTATTGCTGCCATCAATAAAGCCAACGAATCAGTTATTGATTATGAGAAGCTTGAGATGAGTCAGATTGAAAAAATTGCACAAAATGTTGAAAAAGCCTGTGAGAACATGAAGCGTTCGCCAAGCGTTGAAGAAATACAAGATATGGTTGAGAACCAGTTAATGAATCATAGAGCATTTACAGTAGCACGAAATTACATTACATACAGATATAAACGTGCACTGGTTCGTAAATCAAATTCAACAGATGAGCAGATCTTAAGTCTTTTGGAATGTAATAATGAAGAAGTAAAGCAGGAAAATTCCAACAAGAATCCAACTGTTAACAGCGTTCAAAGAGATTACATGGCAGGTGAGGTAAGTAAAGATATTACCAAAAGATTTCTGCTTCCAGAAGATATCGTAGAGGCTCATGAGAAGGGAATAATTCATTTCCATGATGCAGATTATTTTGCACAGCATATGCATAATTGCTGTCTTGTAAATCTTGAGGATATGCTTCAGAATGGAACTGTTATTTCAGAGACAATGATTGACAGACCTAAGAGCTTTTCCACTGCATGTAATATTGCAACTCAGGCGATTGCCCAGATTGCAAGTTCCCAGTACGGAGGACAAAGTATTTCACTTGCCCACCTTGCACCATTCGTTCAGGTCAGTCGTGAAAAATTCAGACGACAGGTAAGACGTGAATTTGAAGAAATCGGAATGGAATTATCAGAAGAGAAGATAAATGCAGTTGCGGAGATGAGGGTTAAGGAAGAAATCAACCGAGGTGTCCAGATGATACAGTATCAGGTCATTACACTTATGACCACAAATGGACAGGCTCCGTTTATAACAGTATTTATGTATCTTGATGAAGCACCTGAAGGTCAGACAAGAGCGGATCTTGCTGCAATTATAGAAGAGATGCTTCACCAGAGAATTAAGGGTGTTAAGAATGAAAAAGGAGTATATATTACTCCGGCTTTCCCAAAACTTATTTATGTTTTAGAAGAAGATAACATTCATGAGGATTCAAAATATTTCTACCTTACAAAACTTGCTGCTGAATGTACCTCAAAGAGAATGGTTCCTGATTACATTTCAGAGAAGAAGATGAAGGAAATCAAAGTTGATGCCAACGGAGAAGGTCATTGTTACACATGTATGGGATGTAGAAGTTTCCTTACAACTTATATTGATCCTGAAACAAACAAGCCAAAATATTATGGACGTTTTAATCAGGGTGTTGTAACACTTAATCTGGTTGATGTGGCATGTTCTTCAGCCAGAGATGAGAAGAAATTCTTTGAATTACTTGATGAAAGACTTGAATTGTGTCATAGAGCATTGCAATGCCGTCATAAGAGACTTTTGGGAACACCATCAGATGTTGCCCCAATTCTTTGGCAGAACGGTGCGCTTGCAAGACTTAAAAAAGGTGAGCCTATAGATAAACTCCTCTTTGGAGGTTATTCAACCATTTCACTTGGATATGCAGGATTATGTGAATGTACAAGATACATGAAGGGTGTATCCCATACAGATGCATTGGAAGGAACACCATTTGCCCTTAGGGTAATGAAGAAATTAAACGAGGCATGTCAGAAGTGGAAGGAAGCTGAGAATATTGATTATAGTCTTTATGGAACACCACTTGAATCAACTACATACAAATTTGCCAAATGTCTTCAGAAGAGATTTGGAATTATTGAAGGTGTAACAGATAAGAATTATATTACAAACAGTTATCATGTTCATGTAACTGAGAATATTAATGCATTTGAGAAACTTAAATTCGAATCGCAATTCCAGGAATTATCACCAGGAGGAGCTATAAGTTATGTTGAAGTTCCTAATATGCAGCATAATATTGACGCTGTTATTTCTGTAATTCAATATATATATGACAATATCATGTATGCAGAATTAAATACCAAGAGTGATTATTGTCAGGTATGTGGCTATGATGGAGAGATTAAGATTGTAGAAGAGGAAGGTTCAGGAAAGCTCGTTTGGGAATGTCCTAACTGTGGTAACAGGGATCAGGATAAAATGAGTGTTGCCCGTAGAACCTGTGGATATATTGGAACACAATTCTGGAATCAGGGAAGAACTCAGGAAATCAAAGAACGTGTACTTCATTTGTCAAACCAATATGAAGGAAATTAATAAAAGGATGTGGATTTAGTCCACATCTTTTTTATGGCATATTATAATAGGGAAAAAACGGAGTAGATTATGCATTTTGGAGCAATTTTAACTGCTGATTCAGCAAATGGTGTGGGAATCAGACTTAGTTTGTTTGTAAGCGGATGCACAAACAAATGCAAAAACTGTTTTCAGCCGGAAACATGGGATTTTGAATATGGTAAATTATTTACAAAGGAAACCCAGGATTATATAATTGGGGAAGTGTCAAAAAGTTATTATGATGGTCTTACGATATTAGGTGGAGAACCTTTTGAGCCGGAAAATCAAATGGAACTTGTAAAATTAATTAGACGCATGAGAAAAGAATGTAAGAATAAGACAATATGGATGTATACCGGATTTTCTTATGATGATGAATTATGTGCCGGAGGAAGAAAACATACGGATGTAACGGATGAGATTTTAGACAATATTGATATACTGGTGGATGGAAGGTTTGTGGAAGAATTAAAAAGCCTTAATTTGAATTTCAGAGGTTCGTCAAACCAGCGCATAATAGATATGAAGGAAACAAGAAAAGCTAAAAGAATAGTCCTGTCAGAACTTAATAATTAAAAGATATTATAATTACAAACAGATAATAGGAGTATTAAAGATGAAGAAAAGGATAAATATTACTTTAGGATTTGCCTGTTATATGATAGGTGTTATTGCATCTTTGTATATTGGAGGATGGCTGATGGTTGTTTTGCCGGTAAAGGATATGGTAAACAGCTTTATTAATCACAATTTATCAGCTTATTTAGTATTTGTTGATTGTATTAAGATATTTTTCTCATCAACCCTTGCAGGATTTGTATGGTGTTTAGGATATATAATTTACAACTATTTTAAGGGAACAGAAGATCCTGATTGGGAAGAATTAGAAGGTTAACAGCACAAAGAAAAGAGGAAAATAAATTATGATTTTAAGAGTGCCTGAGTATTACAACGAATTTGAATGTATTGCCGATAAATGCAGTGACAGCTGTTGCAGAGGCTGGGAAGTTGATGTGGATGAAGATTCTCACTTCTATTATGAAACAATAAAGGGAGAGTTTGGCGATAAAATCCGAAAAGTTACATATGAAAATCCCGAAGAGGAAGAAGGATTTGGATTTACCCTGACCAAAGACAAAAGATGTCCGTTTTTAAATGATAAAAATTTATGTGATATGTTTATTGAGATTGGTGAAGAATCTTTATGTGATGTTTGTACAAATTTCCCACGTTTTGGAATGTCATATCAAAGCAGTAATGGGATTATCAATCAGAAATTCTTAAGTCTTGCATGTGAAGAGGTTGGCAGAATCCTTTTTTCAATGAAGGAAAGTGTTAAATTTGTTGATATTGACCAGCCAGGCGGTGACTGGTTTGAAGAGGATGAAGAGGATATAAGAATCTGTGATTTTGTGGAAAAGGTTCAATGGGATGCCATTAGCATTTTGCGTGATAAAAGCATATCAATCTGGGACAGAATGAAGAAATATCTTTTATTTATCAACGATAAGCATTTTGAATTGAACGAAGCTGTGATGGCTGATAAATTCACAGAAGATGTTAAAAGAGAAATTAAGTTTGACGATTACCTTGACAGACTTGAATTAATAAAGGATTTAGAAACAGTAGCCTATAACTGGGATGAGGAAAGAAACAGTCTTCTTAATGATGTTAAGGAAGAAAATTATGAGAGTATGATTAATAATTTCCTGTCATCTGAAGGATATGTGGAACTTGATTATGAGCAGCTTATGATATATTTTACATTCAGATATATGATGAATGCCATTGATGATCTGGATTTAATATCATATGGCAAACTTGCAATTGTTTTCACCCTTTTAGTAAGAGATATGGATGCTTTAAGATATGCACGAAAGGGAGAATATACAAGGAAAGACAGAATTGAGATAACAAGAATTTTTTCAAAGGAAGTTGAGCATGCGCAGGAGAATATAGATGCAGCAAGAGAGGCTTTCTTATTTGATGATGTGTTTAAGACAGATAATCTTTTAAAACAAATATAATATGCGGATAAAATAAAAGGATGCCATAGGGGCATCCTTTTGGTATATATAAATAATTGGTTACTGATTAAACTTATTATCAGATTATTTATTAAATCATTAATTAAAATATCTTCTGAATTATTTATCAAGAAGGTCTGTGTAGAAATCAGCATAGTCAGTGCGACCTTCTTTAGTATAGTCGATGGCAGCTGATGGGTGCTGATTTAAGCGTCCTGTAAGTAAGTATGGAATGTCATATCCCCAGATTGCACCTGATTCCTTAAGTGGAAGCATATGCTCTTCAATAAATTTAAGAACAGGGAAAATGTTGTATTTAGGATTCTTAAGGAAACTAAGAAGAAGTTCCATTGCACAGTTTCCTGCACCTCGTCCCATTGACATCATTGTAGCATCAAGATAGCTTACTCCACGGGCAGTTGCCTCGATTGTATTTGCAAATGCAAGCTGCTGATTGTTGTGAGCATGCATTCCGATATATTTGCCGTATTTTTCTGCAACTTCCATATATTTATCAGATACGCTTCTGATCTGTTCAGGATATAATGAACCGTAACTGTCTACAATGTAGATTCCGTCTGCAGAACTTTGTCCAACCATCTCAAGAGCCTGATCAATATCTGCCTCTTTTGCATTGGAAACTGCCATAATGTTACATGTTACTTCATATCCCTTGGCTTTGGCATCTTCAATCATGTCGATGGCTGTTGGCATCTGGTGAACATATGTGGCAACACGAACCATGTCAATTACACTTTCGCTTTTTGGAAGGATGTCCTTTTTGTAATCACAACGACCTACATCAGCCATAACAGAAATCTTAAGGTCAGAATTATTATCACCTACAATGGCACGAAGATCCTTCTCATCGCAGAATTTCCATTTACCAAATTTATTTACATCAAAAAGTTCCTTAGAAGCCTTGTATCCAAACTCCATATAATCAACACCTGCCTTAACATTGGCACGATAAAGAGCGTTAATAAAATCATCTGTGAACATAAAGTTGTTAACAAGTCCTCCGTCACGGATTGTTGCATCTAATACTCTGATATCAGAGCGGGCAGTCATTAAGTCACCTTTTTGAGACATTTCTATATTCCTCCTAATTGTCAATTGAAATTACTAATTACTACATCACTTCAACGCTTTAAAGTGTGTAAGTATATAATAACACAACTTAAGAAAAATGCAAGTAAAACTTTACTTTTTTTTGTAGTAACTATATAATTATGGGGTGGGTAAATTTTGCAAAAGCAAAAAAGGAGGACATTATGATAAATGCTTTAGGTCATGTAGAGTTTTCTATTGTTGCCTTTATTGGGATTATGTTTGCATTTGCGTTGACATGTTTCGCAATTGCTAAATTAAATCAGTTTTTACCAAGGGATATGGGACGTCAGTTTGCGCATGATGGTGCCTTGTCTGCAGGTAAGCCAAGGGGCGCAGGAATTATTTTTGTATTTGTGTTTGCACTTTCTGCTATGTTATTTGCCAAGATGAATATTGAGATAGCAATTTATCTTATTCTTATAATAGTAGAGATGCTTACAGGATATTTTGATGATGCTGCGGAGAAGCCATGGGGAGAATACCTCAAGGGATTTTTAGATTTTGTTGTCTCAATTGTGGTAGCAGTTGTATATTTACACTACAATTCAAGTAGTATTGTTATTGCAATTACAGGTCAGGTTATTAATATTCATCCAATTGTATTTGCAATTTTAACTGTTATACTTGTATGGGCATCAATTAATGTTACTAATTGCTCAGATGGGGTTGACGGACTTTCAGGAACACTTACAATAACTACAATAATGACAATTTTCGTTCTTGATAATATTCTTGGAATCACAGATGATTTTAATTACTGTATTTTATTATTTGCAGTATGTCTTCTTGGATATCTTTGGTACAATGCAACACCAAGTAAATTATTAATGGGTGATGCAGGTTCAAGAGCAATGGGAATTTTTATTGCAATAGCTGTTCTTAAGACACATAGTCCATTCTTATACCTCTTAGTAGCTGCAATGTTAATTATTGATGGTGGATTAGGACTTATTAAGGTATCTTTACTTAGATTTTTAAAGATACATATTTTAAAGAATGTTACAACACCAATTCATGACCATGTGCGTAAGAAACTGGGCTGGTCAAATGCACAGGTTGTTTTCCGTTTTGTAATTATTCAGATTGTCATTTCATTGGCAACAGTTTATCTTGTATTAATTTAAAAAATATGGTACTATAGTATCATAGTTAAGGAGTCGCTGTTATCGAAGATGTTCGATAGTGGCGGCTTTTTTTGCAAGGAGGAGACAATGCGGTTTGTAGCACTGGAAAAAGCAAAACCTGGGATGGTTTTGGGGACAGATTTATATGATTTACAAGGAAGAACTGTTATAGGACATGGAAGCGAACTGACTGAAAACTATATTAAAAGATTGATAGAATATGGTTTTTCAGGAGTGTATATAGAGGATGAATATTCAAAGGATATTGTAATTGAAACTTCAATTTCTCCACAGCTTAGGCAGGAGGGTATGCGTTCCATACGAAACTGTGATGTGGATAAATGCGTTGAGGTTGCAAAAGAGATTGTGAAGGAATTAAGCGACAAGGAGAGTATATGCCTTGATTTGGCAGACCTTCGTTCCTTTGATGATTATACATATGCTCATTCCGTAAATGTAGCAGTGCTTTGTTGTGCCCTGGGAATCGGTATGGATTTAAAATCAATTGATTTGGAAAACCTTGTTACAGCCGGATTGTTGCATGATTTGGGGAAACTGTGTATTCCACCTGAGATATTAAATAAGCCAAGCCGCTTGACTCAGGAAGAATATCAGATAATGAAAAGTCATCCTGTCCGTTCCTTTGAATTATTAAATAAACAATATAATATTTCAGCTCATATCAAACAAACGGTATTACTCCACCATGAAAATGTGGACGGAAGCGGTTATCCTAACGGACTGGTGGGAAAAGAGCAGTCACTTCTTGTAAAAATTCTTCATGTTGCGGATGTATATGATGCCCTTACTGCACAACGCCCTTACAAAAAAGGATATTCTCCTCTTGATGCAGCAGAGTATCTGATGGGTGCCGGAGGTGTGCTTTTTGACAGTGAAGTTGTGGAAAAGTTTTTGCAGATTATTCCTTTGTACCCTAAGGGAACGGAGCTTTCGTTATCCAACGGGCTTAAGGGAATTGTAGTTGAAAACGGTGGAAAACATAATATGAGACCGATTGTACGTCTTATGCCTGATAACTGCGAAATTGATTTAGGAGAGAGGGAAAATCTTAGTCTTACAATATTATTTAATGATGAAGAAGCAAATGAACAGAAACTTAAGGATGAAGAATCCAGAAAAGAAATGATTAAACCCCTTAAGAGATATAAGGTTATGGTGGTTGATGATGTATGCACTAATCTTAAGGTTCTTGAGGAAATTCTTGGAGTAAAGTATGATTTAATTTTATTAAAGTCTGGAAATCAGGCTTTGCTTCATATCAAAAAGAATGGATTTCCGGATTTGATATTGCTTGATATAGAAATGCCTGAAATGAGTGGCGTTGAAGTTGCGGAAAGAATAAATGAAATAACAAAAGGAACAGTTCCAATTCTCTTTGTAAGTTCGATTTGTGATAAGGAGACGGTTTTGCTTTGCAAGGAACAAAATGCCGTTGGGTATATTGCAAAACCATATAAGTCTGTATATATAAAGTCAGAAATCGAAAGGGTATTAAACGGCTGGGATAAATAGAATATTATGGAAATATAAAGCTCCCACTTTTATGTAGGAGCTTTGTTTTGTGATATCAGATTTTTCTACGAAGCAAGGCATAAAGTCTTTCCACATGTAAGGGTTTTCCCTGCTTTTTTTGTACCTTAAGTCTGTTTTCTTCGTTAAAACCAACCAGAATATTGTGGTTTGCCTCAGCAAGATAATCCATAATACCATCGATATCTGATTTGGTATTTTTCGGACAGTGTATATATAAATGCTTGTTGGCAGATATATATAATGTATATGATATGCTGAAATGATACCATAAAAATTTATGTAAGGTTGAATATTTATATATCCATATGATTTCATTAATTGGAACAACAGCATTGCCATAAGGTGATGTAAGTATGAAATAATGTTCTGTAATAAACATATCTTCAGTTGCAAGCTGTGGAAGTGTGGCAAGTTCTTCTTCGGCTTCCTCAAGCATTTTCCTTGGATGTCCGAATACAATCAGATTCTGACAGGTTGGGGACAAAAAAGGAAATTTAATAAAAAGTAAATAAGCTATAATTGAAAAAACTGAATAAGCCAGTGTTCCGAAATAGAAAAGGAAAAATACAACAACAAATGTTTTATTGTAGTCAATTTCACTTAAATAATATGAAGGCATTGCATTTTCAAGTCCTCTTGATGTCCAGGTTATGTCCTTTGACAGATTGTCAATTAAAGTTATGTAATTTTCCTGTCCCTTCATAAGACGTCCCTTAAGTGGTAAAGATACAATCATAGGCATTCCCTCGTCACAGGTGGAAGGGCTTAATAATACAATGATACATTCATCATTGTGCATACAATAATAGTAATATCCCTTTGTGCCATAGGAACTTTCCTTGGTGTATCCTGTAAAATAAAGGTTAGAAAGGTTTGTTTCAACACATTTATTTCTAGAATAATAGGAATCTGCAAATCCTTTATCTTCGCCGATTTTTGTTGGGTTTAAAAGATTATACATTGGAAAAATGAAAAAGAGCAACAAAAGCAGGATGGAATATACAATAGGTGAAAAAAGTCTTCGCTTATAAAATGCCCGTATATTTTTCGTTATATAATGTTCGTAATTATCAATCATAATAAGTCCTTTCTTATTAATTTTCGCAACTTTAAGTATAAAGGTTTATAAATAAATTATCAACCTTGCTTTTAATATTTACTATTGTTACTATATATTTATTGTTAGTTAAATGATATAAATAAGTATTTTAGATAAAGGAGATAAAAATGGAAGCATATACAAGTTTTGCACAGGTTTACGATATGTTTATGGACAATGTGCCATATGATGAATGGGGAGAATATATTTCAAATGTTTTTAAGGAAAATGGAATCAAAGAAGGTGTAATTGTGGATTTAGGGTGCGGCACAGGAAAATTGTCAAGGTACATGGCAAAAATGGGCTATGACATGATTGGAATTGACATGTCAATGGATATGCTTGAAATTGCAATGGACAATGAAGAAGAAAATATTTTATACCTTATGCAGGATATGAGGGAGCTTGAATTATTTGATAAGGCAGATGGAATTTTTTGTGCATGTGACAGTTTAAATTACATAATAGAAGAATGTGATTTGTTAAGGGTTTTTGAAAATGTGGGAGAATATTTAAATCCTGATGGAATATTTGTGTTTGACATGAATACCCAGTACAAATATGAAGAATTGCTGGATGAATATACATTTGCAGAGAACAGGGATGATGGAAGTTTTATCTGGGAAAATTATTACGACAGGGAAGAGATGATTAATGAATATTACCTTACTCTTTTCATAAAAGAAGGAGAGTTATTTAGAAAATATTCTGAAATTCATTACCAGAAATGTTATACCCTTGATACTGTAAAGAAACTTCTTAAGGAAGCTGGTTTTGAGATTATGGGAATCTATGACGGATATACTAAGGATGAATTAAAGCCAGACAGTGACAGAATGTCTGTTATTGCAAGGAAATTATAGACAGGCTTGAAGGATAAGCCATAGCCCCTTTACTTGTATTATGGATATTTTATTGTTATAATAGGGGCAATTACTTGAATTAAACCAATCAAAATGGAGGTTATATATATATGTCAGATTATATTGTTAGAGGTACTGCTGCTGATAGTAGTATCAGAGCATTTGCAATCACTGCAAAGGATTTGGTAGAAAAGGCAAGAGTGGCTCATAATACTTCACCTATTATGACAGCAGCTCTTGGAAGATTACTTTGTGGTGGAGCTATGATGGGAACAATGATGAAGGGTGATAAGGACCTTTTAACTCTTCAGATTCAGTGTAGCGGTCCTGCAAAGGGATTGACAGTGACAGCAGATTCTAAGGGTAATGTAAAGGGATTTGCCCTTAATCCTGATGTGGATTTACCACCTAATGCGCAGGGAAAATTAAATGTTGGCGGAGCATTGGACCTTGGAGTATTAAGCGTAATTAAGGATATGGGATTAAAAGAGCCTTATGTTGGTCAGTGTCAGCTTCAGACAGGAGAGATTGCAGAGGATTTAACATATTATTTTGCAACATCTGAACAGATTCCTTCAGCGGTAGGTTTAGGTGTGTTAGTGGATAAAGATGGTTCAGTTATTCAGGCTGGTGGATTTATTATTCAGCTTATGCCTTTTACACCTGATGATGTAATCGAGAAATTAGAAAAAAGAATAGCTCAGATTGATTCCGTAACAAAGATGCTTGAAAGAGGTCTTACACCGGAAGGAATTCTTGAAGATATATTAGGTGAATTTGGAGTTGAATTTACAGATACAATTCCTGCAGCTTTTAAATGTGACTGTTCAAAGGAAAAAGTAAGCGGCGCTCTTGCAACTTTAAGTAAAAAAGATATGCAGGATATAATTAATGATGGTGAGAGTATAGAGGTTAAATGTCAGTTTTGTAACAGCGCTTACAAATTTGAGGTTGAAGAATTAAAGGAGCTTAGAAAGTGAAACAGGGATTTATTAAAGTAGCAGCAGTTACGCCTAAAATTAAAGTATGTGATACAACTTACAATGGACAGCTTATAAGAAAGCTTATGAAGGAAACTGCAGACAATGGTGCTAAGATTGTTGTTTTTCCTGAATTATGTATCACAGGATACACATGTAGTGACATGTTTTTGCAGGATAAATTACTTGTGGAAGCACAGAAAGAACTTATTGAAATTGCAAAGGCAAGTAGCGATTTGGATGGAATTTTCTTTGTAGGTTTACCTTTGGAATATAAATGCAAATTATATAATGTTGCGGCAGCAGTTTCAAGGGGAGAAATATTAGGAATTGTTCCAAAGACATATCTTCCAAACTACAATGAATTCTATGAAGCAAGACATTTTGCCTCAGGAAAAAATATATCAGGAATCGTAAAACTTATTGACGGAACTGAGGTTGAATTCGACAGAGATATGCTGTTTTGTGCAAAAGAAATGCCAAAACTTAAAATTGGTGTTGAAATATGTGAAGATTTATGGACACCTAATCCACCAAGTATAAATCATGCTTTGGCAGGGGCAACCATAATAGCTAATCTTTCAGCATCAAATGAGATTACAGGTAAGGATTCATACAGAACTTCACTTGTAAATGGCCAGTCTGCAAGACTTATTTGTGGATATATTTATGCATCAGCAGGAGATGGAGAGTCAACACAGGATGTTGTATTCTCAGGACACAATATTATTTCCGAAAATGGCCGAATGTTAAAAGAGGCTGCACGATTCAAAAATGAGACAATATATTCGGAGATAGATATAGATAAAATTGTTGCAGACAGAAGAAGAATGTCTACATTTATTGTAGATGAGGATTATTGTGAGATTGAATTTTCACTCAATATGGAAGAAACAAAATTAAGCCGTTTTATAGATCCTATGCCTTTTGTTCCTGGTGATAAATTAAATAGAGATAAAAGATGTGACGAGATTTTGAATATTCAGGCAATGGGACTTAAGAAAAGAATTGAGCATACAAACTGTAAAAGTGCAGTAATAGGTATATCCGGAGGTCTTGATTCAACCCTTGCACTGCTTGTAACGGTAAGAGCTTTCGATATGTTAGGTAAGGATCACAAGGATATTGTTGCAGTTACTATGCCTGGATTTGGAACAACAGACAGAACATATGATAATGCAGTAAGTCTTATAAAATGCCTTGGTGCTAAATTTATCGAAGTTGATATCAAAAATGCGGTAAATGTTCATTTTGAAGATATAGGACATGATCCTGGTGTTCATGATGTAACTTATGAAAACGGACAGGCAAGAGAGCGTACACAGATTCTTATGGATCTTGCCAATAAAGAATGTGGTATGGTAATTGGAACAGGTGATTTATCGGAGCTTGCTTTAGGATGGGCAACATACAATGGAGATCACATGTCAATGTATGCAGTTAATGCTTCGATTCCTAAGACTTTGGTTCGCCATCTTGTAAGATATTATGCGGATACATGCGGTGATGATAAATTAAAAGAGACTTTAATGGATGTACTAGATACTCCTGTATCACCGGAACTTCTTCCACCAACTGAAAATGGTAAAATATCTCAGAAAACGGAAGACTTGGTAGGTCCTTACGAACTTCATGATTTCTTCTTATACAATATGCTTCGATTAGGCTATGAGCCAGCAAAGATTTACAGACTGGCAAAGATTGCTTTTAAAGGAACATATGATAATGAATTTATTCTTAAATGGCTTAAGACTTTTTATCGCAGATTTTTTGCACAGCAATTTAAAAGGTCATGTCTGCCGGACGGTCCAAAGGTTGGTACTGTTGCAGTATCACCAAGGGGAGATTTAAGAATGCCTTCTGATGCATGTGGCCGAATCTGGTTAGATGAAATCGAAAAGCTTGAAGCATAGAATAGGTACAATAATAAATTAAATAGCATATTAAAAATATTAATTTTAAAATTAAAAGGTTCTGCATTTGCAGAACCTTTTTGTAATATCAAAAATGTAAATATTATAATAAGATAATATTATTTTCGGCACATTTTTCAATAGCTTCCTCAGGCCATAATGAACTTTGAACCTCACCAATATGAGCTTTTCTTAAGAAAAACATACAAATACGTGACTGTCCGATTCCACCACCGATTGTATAAGGAAGTTCTTCGTTAATAATTGCTTTCTGGAAAGGAAGTTCCTTTCTCTCAGGGCATCCAGCCTTGTCAAGCTGACTGATAAGTGCATCTTTGTCAACTCTGATTCCCATTGAAGAAAGCTCAAGGGCAATGTCCAATACAGGATAGTATACAATAATATCTGCATTTAAGGCCCAGTCATCATAGTCAGGTGCACGACCATCATGAGGTTTCTGGTTGGCAAGAACATCACCAATCTGCATTACGCAAACGGCACCCTTTTCCTTGGAGATTTTGTATTCACGCTCCTTTGGAGTATTGTCAGGATACATTTCTTCAAGCTCTCTTGTAGTTACAAAGAAGATATCCTTTGGAAGAATAAGGTCAATGTAATCATACTGGATAGCCATATATTGTTCTGTTTTGCGAAGACATTTGTATACGGTTCTTACAGTTTCCTTAAGAAAATCAAGGTTTCTGTCTTCTTTTCTAATGATTTTTTCCCAATCCCACTGGTCAACAAAGATAGAGTGAATATTATCAGTATCTTCGTCACGTCTGATGGCATTCATATCAGTATAGATTCCCTCTCCGAGAGAAAAACCATATTTCTTTAAAGCGTAACGTTTCCATTTGGCAAGGGAGTGAACTACTTCAGCAGTTTTATCAGCCTGCTCTTTGATTCCAAATGATACCGGTCTTTCATATCCATTTAAGTTATCATTAAGTCCGGTTTTTGGATCTACAAACAAAGGTGCTGAAACACGAGTCAGTGAAAGACGCTGTGCAAGCATTCCCTGAAAAAAGTCCTTTACAGTCTTAATGGCAATCTGAGTGTCATGAAGATCAAGTGCGGATGTATAATCCTTTGGTAAAATAAGATTTTCCATGTTAACTCCTTATTATATTTATTTGACGATACATTCATTAATTTGACTGACCGTCATTTATGACAAAAAATTTCATCTCCTCCCATTGTACCATAATAAATATAGATTGATAAAGTAAAATGTGATAAAATATTTACTATCTTAAGTTGGAAAAGTAATTAAATTATGAGAAATGTATATTTTAGGAAAGGACATTGAAATGAAAAAACAGGATTTAACAACGCCGGCAATAATAATGGAGGCAATGGAGATAATATTGGGACTTGTATATATTGGACTTCAGATTTTTTATGGAATTACATTTCATGTAAAGGCATATACATTTATACTTAATATTCTGACCATGATTTTAGTATATACAGGGCTTACATTATTATCTAATTACCCAGAGAAAATTAATAGAATTCCGGCGGAAATGTGCGTTGGAAATATAAGAAGATATTCTCTTTGGATGATTAGGCTGGAAAAATTTATTTTTGTGGTTACTTTATTAATTCCTTGTGTTTTTGATGTGGCTGGAATTGAAATTTTAAATACATACAGCTTAATTGTAATTGGACTTATGATAATTATCGGAATATATTTTGAATACAAAATCATAAAGGAGCTTAGGAATAATAAATAGTATATGACATAATTCGACATAATGATTACTTCTTTGGCACTATAATTCTTATGTAGATAAATTCATTATTGCGTAGGGAAAAGCAAAGGAGAAATTATGAAGAGTATGGAGATATGTACGTTTCAGGCGTATAGGGAGGTATATTTTCTGAATATACAAAAGGATTATTATTATATGCTTTATCCAAGACGAGGTGCGAAAGAAGAAACCGGAAAATTTTCTACCGCTGTGGACAAGCATTTTCTGGCTGGAAAAATAGTCAGGGAAAATGAAGAACAAATCAGGAAATTTTTAAGTATTGAGAATATAAAAAAATCATTGATAGAAGACAAGATAATAGAATATAAATATCAGCGATATGAAAAATCAAATAAAGCTGAGTGGTGTCTTGTAAGTATTATGGCTGAAAGTACGGATGTTAATGGTGAAGCAATGACTGCCATAATGACAATAAGAAGCATAGATAAATTAATTAAGCATGAGGACAGGCAACGGCATGAACTGGCAAAAGCAATAGATGAAGCAAGAAGGGCAAACAAGGCGAAAACCCTTTTTCTATCGAATATGTCCCATGATATGAGGACTCCCCTTAATGCAATTTTAGGTTTTGCCAATATAGGAATGAAGCATATAGATGAACCTGAGAAAGTTGAAGATTGTTTTAATAAAATACTTAGTTCGGGAGGACATCTTCTTAATCTGGTTAACGATATTTTAGATATGAGCAGTATTGAAAGCGGCAAGAACAGAATACAAAATACCAGATGTAATATTTATAAGAAGATTCATTCTCTTGGGGATTACGTTCATGTTCAGGCAAGGGATAAAGGTCTTAGTTTTTCCGTTGAATTTAAGAATATTATAAATTCTGAAGTTTATGCGGATGCTCTTAAGGTTAATCAGATTTTTATTAATATATTAAGCAATGCAGCAAAATATACTCCAAGAGGCGGCAGTATCAAGTTTGAGATTACGGAACTGGAAAGCTCTGATAAGGAAAAAGCAAAGTATTTATTTGCAATTTCGGACACTGGAATAGGTATTTCTGAGAATTTTATCAAGCATATTTTTGAACCCTTTGAAAGGGAATATCCCTCAACGGAAAGTGGGACAACGGGAACCGGAATTGGCATGGCTATAAGTAAGAAGCTGGTGGATATGCTTGGCGGAAAAATCTGGGTGGAAAGTAAACTTGGGGTTGGAAGCACATTTTATGTGGAGCTTATTTTTGATATTGCAAAAGGGCATGAGGTTGAGGAAGGTTTTTGCAAGGATGATATTCAAAAAAATGTGTATGATGAATATTTTAGGGGGAAGAAAATATTATTAGTGGAGGATAATGAACTCAATCTTGAGATTGCCAAGGATATGTTAGAGGATAATGGGTTTGCGGTAATTGAGGCAAGGGATGGATTTGAGGCGATAGACAGGGTGAAGGAATCTTTGGAAGGGGAGATTTCTCTTATTCTTATGGATATTCAGCTTCCAGGAATTAACGGCTACGAAGCCACCACAAGAATATACAGCCTTAACCGAAAGGATTTAAGGAAAATTCCTGTTATAGCAATGACCGCCAATGCATTCGAAGCCGACCGGGAGAAAGCGTTCCTTACTGGCATGTCAGAACACTTATCAAAACCCATAGACGAAAAAACCCTTATCTCCACCATCAAAAAACACATAATTCCCTGACACATCTTCACCTCTATTATATCTCCCAACCCTCCCCTATTACACCTGTTTGTCAAGACATTTTTTTAGGGATTGCCGCTATTAACGAAAACGATTTTAAATCCCTTTTAATGAAGATTATCTACATGCCTTCGGTCATATGCATAGATTTTTCAAAATAATGCACCCATACTACAAATTACATCCAAAGAAAAATTCCTTCTACAATGTTTGACAAGTAATTTGGTGAGGGGAGATATTACTGCCTCTTTGAGAAACGCAGTTTACATTAAGTTATCTTTTGTAAATTAATTTAAAGGTCTTCATTCATATGCATAGGTTTTTCAAAATATTGCAACCATACTATAAATTGTAACCAAGGAAAAATTCAACTTCTACTAATGTTTGACGGCGTAATTTTTCCGCGGGATATTACTATGCTCTTTGGCTTATAACGTATTTTAGCTTGGTTCCTTTTTGTAACGTTTTCCTACATGTCTTCGGTCATATGCATAGGTTTTTTAAAATATTGCAATCATACTACAAATTGCATCCAAGGGAAAATTCTTCTTCTACTAATGTTTGACTGCGCAATTTTTCCGCGGGATATTACTATGCTCTTTGGCAAAAACCTATATTTATTTGGGGGTTGTTTAGCGTGTTCGTGTATTTGTCGGCGTTTGTCATTTATAAACTGTGGGTGGTGTGCTGGACGCACACCAAGGCAATTTTTAGCCAGGGATGGCGATTTTGCCGTCCCACAGTTTATAAAAGGCAAACACCTTACAAATACTAGAACTACGGTTTCTTAATCCCAATAAATATAGGTTTTTGTCAAAGAAGCAGTAATATCACCGCTCACCAAATTACTTGTCAAACAAAGTAGAAGGAATTTTTCCTTGGGTAATTTGTGTATGGTCACAAAAAATTTTAAAAAACCTATGCATATGAGCCGAAGACTTATGTAGTTTTTTGAAAAAGGAACCTTGCGAAAATAAGTTTTAAGCCAAAGCGCAGTAATATCACAGCTCACCAAATTACTTGTCAAACAAAGTAGAAGGAATTTTTTCTTGGACAATTTATGTATGGTTGCAAAAAATTTTGAAAAATCTATGCATATGAATGAAGACTTCTTTAGTCTTAGAAAAGATAACTTAATGTAAACTGCGTTTCTCAAAGAGGCAGTAATATCACCGCTCACCAAATTGCGTGTCAAACAAAGTAGAAGAAATTTTTCCTTGGGTAATTTGTGTATGAGTGCAAAAAATTTTAAAAAACCTATGCATATGACCGAAGGCATGTAGATAATCTTCATTAGAAGGGAACTTAAAATTGTTTTCGTTAAAGCGTGGCAATACCCAAAATGTGTCAGGTCAAACAGTGGGGGAGAGTTTGATTATATATATGTTTTATGATATAATTTATGCAGTTGGAGTTTGGGGGTTGGTGAAATTAAGGTGCGAATAAAATAAGGATTTAAATTGTGTCGCATCGGTTGATGTGACTTTTTTGGGATAAGGGTGAAGTGAATGATTAAGATTGCGATATATGGCAAGGGTGGAATAGGAAAGTCCACAATCGTGTCTAATTTGTCGGCGGCGATGGCGGATATGGGACTTAGGGTTATGCAAATTGGGTGTGATCCAAAGGCTGATTCCACCATATGTGTAAGGCAGGGACATAATCTGCCTACGGTGCTTGAAGTTGTAAGGGCAAAAAAAGACAATTTTTCTTTGGAAGATGTGATACGGATAGGATATAAAGGCATAATATGTGTTGAAGCCGGCGGTCCAATACCGGGAGTGGGATGTGCAGGAAGAGGCATCATTACAGCCCTTGATAAATTAGAAAAAAAGGGTGCATATGAAAAATATAAACCAGATGTGGTTTTCTATGATGTGCTTGGGGATGTGGTATGCGGAGGTTTTTCCATGCCAATGAGAGAAGGCTATGCCCAAAGTGTCTATATAGTAACCTCAGGTGAGAATATGTCTATATATGCAGCGGCAAATATATCCATGGCACTTGATAATTTTAAAGGAAGAGGCTATGCCAGCTTAGGTGGTCTTATTCTCAATGAAAGAAATGTTAAAGATGAATATAATAAAGTGTTTGAATTATCAAAGGATATAAATACCGACATTACAGGAATTGTATCAAGAAGCAGCCTTATAGAAGAAGCAAATTTAAAGCAAAAGACTGTGGTTGAAGCATACAAAGACAGTAAAGAGGCTTATGAATTTAAGGAATTAGCAAAGAAAATATTACAAAAATCTAAATAAAGGAGAAAAAATGCCAGAATCTCTAAAAAATTGCAGCAATAAGGGTGAGTGGAAATATATAAATGATGCATCATTTGACCAGCTTTTTGAAGAAGGTCTTGAATATAGTTCTCCGGCAAGGGGATGCTGGAATATAGTTCATACAGGGATGATGATTCCGGAAAGTCATCAGATATTCGTATGCGCATTGGGATGTCTTAGGGGAGTTGCTTTAACGGCGGCGGAAATTAATGCAATGGACAGATATTCGGCAATTGTGATAGAAGAGGATGAGGTCTTAAATGGTGGAATGGAAGAGCTTATGATTGACGGCGTAAGTGACATATTAGATAAACTTCCATACAGACCAAAGGCAATCCTGCTTTTTATAAGTTGTCAGCATTTTTTTCTGGCATATGATCAGAAAATGGTATTTGAGGAGCTAAGAAAAAGATATAAGGATATAAGATTTTTAGACTGCTATATGATACCAACCTTGAGAAAAAGCGGAATTACCCCGGACCAGAAAATGAGAATTCAGTTATACAAATTATTAGAGCGGTCTGATATAAGTAAGGTTGATGAGAAAAGGATTAATCTTATAGGAAGTAATTTAAGAATATATCAAAAGTCAGAGCTTGTTACGGTATTAAATGAAAATGGATATAAGCTGTCACAGATATCAGATTATAAGAGGTTTGAGGATTATCTTACAATGGCAGATGCCAAATTTAATATTGTATATGAGCCAGTGGGGATAAAAAGTGCCATTGATTTAAAGGAGAGATTAAATCAGGAATATATTTATATGACATTTTCCTTTGATGAAGAGGAATTGCTTACAAATTACAGGAATTTGTATAATCTTCTGGAACTGAATTACGATGATAAGATTTTTGAAAAATACATAGACGAATCCCGTAATGCGTTAAAGAAGGCTTTTGAATTAATAAAGGATACTCCGATTGTTATAGATTCCACGTTTACATTCAGGATTTTATCTTTATGCAAAAGACTTCTTAAAGAGGGATTTAATGTTCAGGCTATATATGCGGATAATTTTATGGCTGAGGATAAAAGGGATTTTGAGTGGATAAGAGAGAATTATCCTAATATAAAAATTTATGCCACATCCCGTCCATTAATGCGTATGTTAAATCGTGATTTACCATACAAGGTGCTTGCCTTAGGACAAAAGGCAGCATATTTTACCAATAGCGGTTATTTTGTTAACTTTGTGGAAGGGGGAGGCTATTTTGGATTTATGGGGATTGCAAAAATTGCAGAATTAATGGCGGAGGCTTTTAATGAATGTAAGGATACCAGGGGACTGATTAGTCAAAAAGGATATAATTGCGAAAGGATGTTATTATGAAAAAAGTTGCCTGTTTGATACCTACATATTCATCAGATGAGTTTGGGGTGTGCCAAAGTCTTTACGAACTTGGTGGAATGGTGGTAATGCATGATGCTTCAGGATGCAATTCCACATATACAACCCATGATGAACCACGATGGTATGACAATAACAGTATGGTTTTTATTTCGGCAATATCTGAAATGGAAGCTGTCATGGGGGATGATGATAAATTAATCGAAGATATCTGTAGCAGTGCGTTGGAATTAAAGCCTGAATTTATAGCCATTGTAGGAGCACCTATTCCATATATGATAGGTACGGATTTTAAGGCGATTGCACGAATTATTGAAAACAGATTAAATATTCCGGTTATGGGATTTTTCACCAATGGAATGAAAAATTATACCACAGGAATTGAGATGGCGCTTTTTGAAATCGCAAATCGTTTTGCGGTAGAGAATTTTCCTAAAAATGACAGGTTAACTGTAAATATCTGCGGTGCAACGCCTCTTGATTTGTCTATGAACATTACAATGGATGAGATTAAGGGATTTCTAAGGGAAAATGATATGGAATCAGGTGTGTCATTTGCAATGGGAAGCAGTCTTTTGGATATTAAAATGGCATCAAAGGCAAATGTCAGTCTTGTTGTGTCCTACGGGGGACTTAAGTGTGCAAAATTATTAAAAGAAAGATTTAATATTCCATATGTAATAGGTGTTCCCCTTGGGGGAAAAATGAATGATTTACTGGCAGAGGCAATTATAAAGGCTGATAGCACCAATGAAAATGTTGTACCATATAAGGATTTTTCCATTGAAAAACAAGAAGAAAATGAAAAATTAAGACAGGTTATAATAATAGGCGAAAGTGTCATGTCAGTTTCCCTTGCTACATTAATGGAATTAAATGACAATGTAAAAACAAAAGTACTTTGCCCGGTGGATACATGTGATGAGATATTAAGGAAAAATGATATATATACACCATGGGAGGATGACATTATTGATAATATAAAGGGGGCTGATGAGATTGTGGCAGATCCTTTATATGAACCGATTTGTCCTAAGGGCGTTAAATTTATTAAAAGACCACATGAGGCTTTCTCAGGAAGAATATTTGAGAATGTATTTTTAATTAATGAAATAGAAAAATATAAAAAAGACAGATAATACAAGGAAATCAAAAATATGTTAAAAATTGCAATATATGGCAAGGGTGGTATAGGTAAATCCACCACAACAAGTAATTTATCAGCGGCTTTTTCAAAACTTGGAAAGAAAGTAATTCAAATCGGATGCGATCCTAAGGCGGATTCCACAATCAACCTTCTTGGGGGAAAAAGTGTTATTCCGGTAATGGATTACATGAGAGAATATGAGGAAGAGCCGGATTCAATAGAGCAGATATCAAAGGAAGGCTACAATGGAATATTATGTATAGAAACAGGTGGTCCAACTCCGGGACTTGGCTGCGCAGGCAGAGGAATTGTCACAACATTTAGTTTATTAGAGGATTTAGAGCTTTTTGAAAAATATAAACCGGATGTGGTTTTATATGACGTACTTGGTGATGTTGTATGCGGAGGCTTTGCCGCACCCATAAGGGAAGGGTATGCAAATCACATTTTAATTGTAACCTCAGGGGAAAAGATGGCTTTATATGCAGCCGATAATATTAATAAGGCAGTAGAGAATTTTAAGGACAGAGGATATGCCAAAGTTCATGGAATTGTCTTAAACCGAAGAGATGTGGAAAATGAAAAAGAAAAAGTTATGGAATTTTCACAGAAAACAAATATTCCAATTGTTGCAGATATCCCAAGAAGTAAGGAAATAATTCATTACGAGGACAGGGGAATGACAGTTGTGGAAGGAGATGACACACTTCCAGTAAGCAAAGAGTATATAAGGCTTGCCAAGGAATTATTAGGAGAATTAGGTTAATGGAAGAAAGAATATATTCAATTACAGCTCAAAAACTATATGAATGTGGGATGGAAAATATACCAGAGGAACTTGTTTCATCGAAAAATCTTGTATACAGTTCCCCTGCCACTTTGGCATTTAATTCCCCAGGAGCAAAGGGCTTTGGTGTAAAAAGGGCAGGGCTTTCCATTCCAGGTTCTGTAATGCTATTGGTATCTCCGGGGTGTTGCGGGAGAAATACGGCAATGTTAAGTGAAATCGGGGAATATGCAGACAGATTTTTTTATCTGACAATGGATGATACGGATATTGTTACAGGAAGGCATCTTAATAAAATAAAGGATGCTGTTTTGGAGATAGGGGATTTTATGGAAACCATGCCAACTGTGGTGATGATATGTATTACATGTGTGGATGCTTTGCTTGGAACTGATATGGATATGGTGTGTAAGAAGATTACTGAAAAAACAGGTATTACCACACTTCCATGTTACATGTATGCACTTACAAGGGAGGGGAGGATGCCTCCTATGGTGGCGGTTCGAAAGACAATTTATTCCCTTTTAGAACCTAAGAAGAAAAAATCCACAACGGTAAATCTCTTAGGGGAATTTTCTCCATTTATGGAAGATATGGAATTATATGACCTTCTTAAATCAATAGGAATTAAGAAGATAAATGAGATTTCAAGATGTAAAAATTTCGAGGAATATCTTGACATGGCGGAGGCGAATTTTAATCTGGTTCTCAATCCTGAATGCAGGGTAGCAGCGGAGGATATAAGAAAAAGACTTGGAATACCGGAAATCGAACTTACAAGAGTCTATGATATAGATAAAATTCACAAACAGTATGTACTTCTTGGAAGTATTATTGGTAAGACACTTCAGGATGAAAAATATTATGAAAAAACAAAAAATATTCTTGAAGAATTTAAGAATAAATATAATGGAATATCAATTGCCATAGGTGAGTGTCTAAACGGTTGTCCCTTTGAGATGGCACTTTCTTTTACAAGATATGGCTTTAAGGTTAAAGCAATATATGCCACAGTATCTGATGAAAATTATATATACATTAAAGAACTTGCAAAGATATCTCCGGATACAAAGGTATATACAAATCTTTCCCCAACCATGCTCTATTATGACGGAGGAATGGATGAAGTTGATATAGCAATAGGTGCTGATGCGGCATATTATCACAGTAATACTGCATCTGTGTTATGGAATGATGAAAAAATACCATTTGGATATGCAGGATTAAATGCGTTGCTTGGTGAAATGAAAAAGGCTTTGGAGGTGTGTGATGAAGAAACTGCTTAAATATTTGTCTCCTTTTGCCCCTGACCAGTCAGGTGTTGTGTCAGTTCTTTTTGGAATGGGAGGAATGACTGTAATTTGCGATGCAGGCGGATGCACAGGTAATATATGTGGATTTGATGAGCCACGCTGGGCAACCCAGAAAAGTGCAATATTTAGTGCCGGCTTAAGGGATATGGATGCAATTCTTGGTTCAGATGATAAGCTGGTGGCAAAAATTGTAAAAGCTTCACATCAGATTGATGCGGATATGATTGGAATTGTGGGAACTGTTGTACCGGCTGTAATTGCAACGGATTTAAGAGCTTTAAAAACCATGACTTCTAAAAAGGTTGACATTCCTGTTGTTTCAATAGAGGCAACCGGAACGAAATATTATGACGATGGTGAAGAAGAAACCTATATGGAATTATTTAGAACTTTTCTTAAGGCTGACGGTGACATGGAGTCTGAAAAGACAAAAAATGAGATAGGAATACTTGGGGCAACCTGTCTTGATACAAGTCTTTTGGATTTTTGTACTCCGTTAAAGAAGTCTTTGGGGAAGGAATATGATAAGGTATATTGTTATGGTTTGGAATCAGATGATGGCTTAAGCGGCATTGATGTAATTAAAAGAGCTAAAAATGTGTCGATGAATCTTGTTATTTCCCCTGCCGGATTAAAGAGTGCAAAATATCTTAAAAGGAAATATAATATTCCATATAAGACAGGTTATCCATTACTTGAAAAAGGTATATATGATGAAATTGATGATTTTCTTAAAAGTTATGATGAGGGAAAAATATTAATTATTCATCAGCAGGTTTTGGCAAATGAAATAAGAAATTATATTAAAAATAAATTACTTGAAGAGAATAAGGATTTTCTTGCAAATAATATAGTGGTTGGAACTTTTTTTCAGTTACACAAGGAATTAAAGGAAGAAGGGGACATATTTTTTAAAGGGGAAGATGAGTTTAGGGAATATGTGGATAAAGAGGATATTTCCCTTATTATTGCAGATGGTTTGCTGTTACGACCTTTAAGAGGTTACAAAAAAGCGTTTATTGAGTGTACTCATTTTGCCATATCAGGAAAGTTAGTAAATGATAACAACAGTTAATAATTGGGATGAAGTGCAAATGGATGTGAATAAGGATATGGATTATACCTGGAATATTAAAGTCTATGGAATAGTGCAGGGAGTGGGATTTCGTCCCTTCGTAAAAAGGCTTGGTGATTCCTGTGGAGTGAAGGGATGTGTTTCCAACAAGGGAGCATATGTTGATATATATATAAATGCCAGTGGAAATCTAAGGGATGTTTTTCTTAAAAGATTAAAGGAAGAAGCACCAGAGCGTTCAATTATTCTAAGGGTTGATGTAAGAGAATGTGGGAACGTGGATTTTGATGATTTTTCGATTATCGAAAGCGACAGCGATTCGGGAGATATCTTTGTATCAGTTGATATTGCAACCTGTGATAAATGTAAGGCTGAACTTTTTGATTCTTCAGACAGAAGATATATGCACCCCTTTATAAATTGCACAGATTGTGGCCCAAGACTTACAATCCTTGATAAAATGCCATATGACAGGGAACGCACCAGCATGAAGGCTTTTCCTATGTGTGATGAATGTGCTGAGGAATATAATAATCCCGTTTCAAGAAGATATGATGCCCAGCCTGTGTGCTGTAATGATTGTGGTCCGAAGGTTTATTTTAGGAAAGTAAATGAAGATATAATATATAAGGACGGTGAGGCTATTGTCGGCGCAAGACGGGCAATAGAGGATGGCAAAATAGTTGCAGTAAAAGGTATCGGTGGTTTTCATTTGTGTTGTGATGCAACAAATTATGAGGCTGTTGAAAGACTAAGACAGTTAAAATCCCGCCCTAATAAACCCTTTGCGGTGATGGTAAGGGATATCGAAACTGTTAAAAGAGAATGTAATTATAATGATAATAAAGAGATTAAAGACATTTTGTGTGGTCATCAAAAGCCCATATTGTTGCTGGATAAAAGTGAAAATGGAAAAATACAAAATATAGTTGCACCGGATAATTCAAAAATTGGCATTATGCTCCCATATACGCCAATTCATATGCTTTTATTTGATTATGACAGCGGAGATGGGATTATAAGAAAACTTAATACAGACTGTCTTGTAATGACAAGCGGAAATCCAAAGGGTGCACCTATTTGCAAGGAAGAAGATAAGGTCATAGAGGAAATAGGATTATATTGTGATTATATATTATATAACGATAGGAAAATAAGACTTCGTGCGGATGATACAGTTATGGATTTTTACGATAATAAACCATACATGATAAGGCGTTCAAGGGGTTATTCACCTATACCTGTATATCATAATGTGGATAACGCTGTTCCTGTTCTTGGAATTGGTGGAGAACTTAAAAACAGTTTTTGTCTGGGAAAGAATAATTTATTTTACATGTCACCCTATGTTGGGGATATGGGAGATTATAGAACTGTTGAGGCACTTAAAGAAGCTATAATAAGGCTTAAGGAACTTTTAAATATTAATCCATTGGTTATAGGTGCAGATCTTCATCCAAAATATAATACCCTTATGGTGGCTAAGGAATTATCGTTGCCGATAGTGTATGTTCAGCATCATTTCGCCCATCTGGTTTCCTGCCTTGTGGAAAACGATTTCCATAACAGAGCAATTGGAGTTGCTTTTGATGGAACAGGATATGGAACTGACGGAAGTATCTGGGGCGGAGAGATAATGATTCTTAACACAAAAGAATATAAAAGGGTGGCAGCCATAAGCTCTTTTAATCACATAGGTGGTGATATTGCTTCTAAGGAAGGGTATCGTATAGCGCTTTCCATGATAAATGATATTTATAAGGAAAATGCTTTGGAGATTGTAAGAAAATTAAATCTTGCGCCGGATAATATGGTGGATTTATATAAGAAAATGGCGGAAAAGAAAATCAATTGTGTAACATCCACAAGTGCAGGAAGGCTTTTTGATGCAGTAAGTGCGGTACTTGGAATAGTAAGAATTTCCACGTATGAAGGGGAAGGTGCTATTAAACTTGAATATATGGCTGAAAAATACCTGAAAAATAATGGAAAAACTGATGTTAAAATGCATTTTGGATGGCACGAAGATTCTTTGGGACTAATTATAATGGAGACAGATAAGCTGTTTACTTATATAATAGAAGAAAAGCTAAATGGAGAGCCTGGGGACAAATTAGCATATGAATTTCATGCAGGGCTTTCTGAGATTATTGCAGTCACAGTAAAAGAGCTTAGTCTTAGAAATAAATTATATACATGTGCTTTAAGCGGTGGTGTTTTTCAGAATAAACTTCTTCTTGGTTTAGTGGATGAAAAATTAAAGGATAATAATATTACTGTATTAAAGCATAGTCTTGTTCCCCCTAATGATGGTGGTATAGGATTAGGGCAGGCAGTTGTTGCGGCTAATAATATAGATAATTATAATTAGATAGTCAGATTGAATAAAAGTTGGAGGTTATAACATGTGTGTAGGTTTGAAAGCTAAAGTTGTTGGTATTAAAGACGGAATGGCAGTTGTTGATGCAACTGGAGCAAAAAGGGAAGTATCTGCGGAATTATTGTCAGATGTTGAACCAGGGGATTATGTAATGGTTCATGCAGGAATTGCCATTGCAAAAATTAGTGATACAGATTCGGAGGAAGACGAATAATGAATATGGCTATGGAGAAAGCAAAGGAAATCATTACATCTTATTCAGGAAAGAAAATAAGAATAATGGAGGTTTGCGGAACTCATACCCATGAGATATTCAAACTTGGAATAAGAAAGATTCTGCCTGAGAATATAGAACTTATTTCAGGACCGGGATGTCCGGTGTGTGTTACGGAAACGGATTATATAGATGAGGCAGTATATCTGGCACTGGAGAAAAATGTAACCATTTGTACTTTTGGTGATTTGATTAAAGTTCCGGGAAGCAGCAAGAGTCTTGCAGATGCAAGGTCATTAGGGGCAAAAATCAAGATTGTATATACCCCCCTTGACGCTTTGGATTATGCAAAGAAAAATCCAGAAGAAGAAGTTGTATTTCTTTCTGTTGGATTTGAAACCACAACACCTTCAGTATGTCTTGCACTTATGCATGGAATTAAAGATAAAATTAATAATTTTTCATTACTGGTTGCAAATAAGACAATGCCAAACGCATACAGATTACTAAAAGACAGCGCAGATGCATTTTTATATCCCGGGCATGTTAATGCAATAACAGGGGAAGAAGAATGTAGACGACTTTGCAAGGAAGAAGGCGTAAGTGGAGTAATTGCAGGTTTTACCCCTGAGGAACTACTTGATGCACTGGCATGTATTGTAACTGAAAGTCAAAAGGGTAAGCCGTTTTTCAAAAATTGTTATCAATCGGTTGTAAGACCTGATGGAAATAAAAAGGCTGTTGAAATTATAAATACATATATGCAGCCATGTGATAGCAGCTGGCGTGGAATCGGAATAATTCCTGTGTCTGGGTTAAAATTAAAGGAAGAATATAATTCCTATGATGCCAGAATAAAATATAATATTCCTAAAATGGATGGGACAAAAAATCCGGCATGTAGATGTGGTGAAGTGCTTAAGGGTGAATGTAAGCCTACTGATTGCAAGGTTTTTGGAACAGGCTGCACACCATATCATCCCGTAGGTGCTTGTATGGTATCAGGTGAGGGAGCATGTTCAGCTTATTATATGTATGGAATGGAAGGATAGTAGTATGGAAAATATTGTAACATTGGCCCATGGAGCAGGAGGGCAGCAGACTTCATTACTTATAGATAAGGTGTTTAAAGAGCATTTTGCAAATCCCCTTTTTACAAGTGATGATGCAGCAGTTATCGAGATGGAAAAGGGAAAAATAGCCATGAGTACAGATGGTTTTATTGTATCTCCCTATGAATTCAGGGGAGGAAATATTGGAAAATTAAGTATCTGTGGTACGGTAAATGACCTTTCATGCATGGGGGCAAAGCCATTATATATGACATGCTCATTTGTAATTGAAGAGGGATTTCCAATGGATAAGCTGGAGCAAATCGTAGAATCTATGGAAAAAACCGCAGCAGAAGCCGGGGTTAAGATTGTAGCCGGGGATACTAAGGTAGCCGGTAAAGGTCAGGTTGATAAATTATTTATTACAACAACTGGTGTAGGATTAGTAAGGGATGGAGTTAATCTTTCTGGGGCTAATGCCAAAGAAGGGGATGTTATTATTGTTACATCAGACATAGGTCGCCATGGCTGTACCATTCTTCTTGAAAGGGAAGAATTATTTATATCAGCTGATGTGGAAAGTGACTGTGCGCCACTTTGGGGAACTGTTTCCAAGGTACTTGATGCGACAAATGATGTTCACGTTATAAGGGATGCCACAAGAGGCGGAGTAGGAACTGTATTATATGAGATTGCCAAGGAAAGCGGAGTAGGAATCAGAATAGAATCAGATAAAGTACCTGTAAGTGATGCAGTAAACGGAGTATGTGGAATGTTAGGATTAGATCCCCTTTATCTTGCTAACGAGGGAACTCTTGTAATGATAGCTCCAAAGGATAAGGCAGATGAGATAATTGAAGTGTTACATGGAGAAAAATATTCAAAAAATGCAGCGATAATTGGCAGTGTGGTCAAAGATCCTAAAGGAAAAGTAATTATGACAACTCCAATCGGAGGAGAGAACCTGCTTCCAATGCCAAGTGGTGAATTATTACCTAGAATATGCTAGGCTTAGGAGAATATAATGAACTATTATAAAATATATGGTGTAGTAATGGCATCTGATGTGGAATTCCCTCAGTTAGTTGAAGTTAAGGATAATTTGGAAATCATGAAAGTGGACATATCTGTATATGAGGGGATTGTTCCAGAGAGATTAAAAAATGAAGATGAATGTTTTTCAAAAATTGACAAAAAAGAAAGCTATTTTTCCAATTCCTATTGTTATTTCTGGATTAAAGACGGAAAAGAATTAATTTATCAGGAAAAAAAGATATGTACCACAAAAAAATTGTCATCGTACATACTAGGCTGGGGACTTGCGATTTTATTTTATCAAAGGGATATGCTTTCAATCCACTGTTCATGTGTATCAAATGATAGGGGAGCAGTATTAATAAGTGGATTAAGCGGAAGTGGTAAATCAACAATCACCAATACGTTGCTTAAGGATGGATATAATTTTATGGCTGATGATGTGGCGGTGGTTGATGTTAATGCCATGGATGAACTAGGTAATAATATTGCCATAGCATATCCTGCGTTTCCTTTCCAAAAATTATGTCTTAATGAAATAAAAGAAAGAGGAATATCAACGGAAGATTTAATATATGTTGATGAAAAAAAGGATAAATATTTAGTTCCATATGATGGGACATTTTCCACTGAAGGAATGAAGGTAATTGGAATTATTGTTCTTGGATATACACTAAAGGATGATATTGAGGTAAAGGAAATTACCGGTGCAAAAAAATTTATGGAATGTATGAAGGCATTGTTTTTAGCACCTTTGCTTAAAGGAGAACTTTATGATACGGTAAATGGAGAAAAGGGATTAAAACTGGCATCTCTTGTACCAATGTATGAGATTTTAAGACCAAGGGATAAGGATACCAAAGATAAGATGATTAATGCTATAAAAAGTATTATCAGTAAAAAATAGGCTGAAGGGAGAAATATTTTATGTCAGCAATATGGGGGATATTTCAATTTGATGAAAATTCGGATAAATTAAAGGGCATGGCAGATATTATAAGGGCTGAATATGATAAATTAAAATTCGATAAGAATAAAGAATGTCAGAAAGATAATTTTATAATGGCTTGCCAGACAGGTTATATTACAAAAGAATCTGAAAATGAGATTTTGCCCATATATGATGAAGAAAATAATATCATGTTTGTTGCAGATGTTTTACTTGACAACAGGCAGGAGATTATGGATATTCTCTCAAATACAATGTATACGGTGGGGCAGGAGGATTCAGATGGCAGATTGTTATACAATATGTTTCGTCTTAAGGGAAAAGACTGCGTAAATGATGTGCGGGGAAATTATGTGATGGCAATATTTGACCTTACAGGGAAAAATGTCACCTTCATTTCAGACCCGGTATCCTCAAGATGTCTTTATTATATCAAAAAAGACGGACTTATTGTCTTTTCAACTTTGTTAAACCCAATAATTAAAGCATATAAGAATCTTAAGCCTAACAAAAAATACAATAAAGATTTTCTGTTGTTAGACAGGGCATATATTTACCTTGTTCCAGGGGAAACACCATACGAAGAAGTTAATATTATGCTGCCAAGGGCGATAACCAAGATAAGTCATGTGGCAGAAAGAACGATTAGATATGATTACTTTAAATTTAATAATCATGGAAAATATGATAGTCCTGAGGAATATAGAATTAAATTTATGGAATTATATAAAAAAGCCATAAAGGATGCCACAAGAACTTCAGGTGAGGTAGGAATCGCATTAAGCAGCGGGCTGGATTCTTCAAGTATTGGCGTTATTGCATCATCTTTGCTGGAAGAAGAAGGAAAGAAATTAAATACATATACATTTGTGCCAGCAATAGATGGAAGATACAGTCC
Source organism: Agathobacter sp. (assembly GCA_036308125.1). GTDB lineage: Bacteria > Bacillota > Clostridia > Lachnospirales > Lachnospiraceae > Roseburia. The sequence continues at coordinate 19,347 of JAXJWH010000076.1, read as the reverse complement.
TAAATATATTACAAATGAAAGCAGCAGGGTTGTTGAGCTTACCCAAATGTATCCAAATATGAACAGTACATTTTTAAGTAACAAAGGAAAAAATCTCTTTGCAGATATGAATGAATGTATTAAAACACTTGAGATGCCATATAAATCAGGGGTTTTTTCCAATCATCTTGAGATGTGTAGGAAAGCATCAGTTGCAGGGTGCAAGGTATTTTTGCATGGAAGTTTTGGAAATACCACTGTGTCATTTGGTGATATAGAAAATGTGGCATATGATTTATATTGCAAGAGAAAATATGTGACATTATTTAAAAATCTTAATAATTATGGTCTTCACGAAAAAATAAGCAGAAAGAAATTGATTGTCGGGCTTTTTGAGGCTTTTGGAAAATTTAAAAAGCGGGATAAAAATTTTTATGAAAATTATTGTCCTGACAATCCATTTTTGTCAAAGGAAATTCTTGAAGATTATGATTTTAAGGAAAGACTAAAAAAAGACAGAAGATTTGCCATATCAAGGGGCTTTATAGATGAGACAAGATACAAGGATTTTCTTTTTTCGGACAGCTTATTTATATATCTTGGTGTGTATGAAACAAAATTTGGATTGAAAAATAATATGATGATTAAAGATCCAACCAAGGATGTAAGGATAATTGAATTTTTCGCAAATGTCCCCCATGAATTATTTGCTCATGAGGGAATGACGAGATGGTTTATAAGGAGTAATTTTGAAGGTTTGTTACCAGAGTCTATTATTGGAAGCTATGACCAGTATGCATATCAGAATTCAGACTGGATAGAAAGAATAGAAAGGGACAGGGATATGCTTATCCCAAAATTGATAGACAGTATAGAAAATGGGGATATTAATGAATATATTCCAAGGGACAGAATTATTGTGTATCTTGCAAGTTTAAGTTTTTCCAAAGAATCCCACAGAAAATGGTTAGGAAGCATGTGTGGGGTGGAAAGTCTGAATCGTTTTTACAGGGTATTGGAGGAAAGGGATGTGGAAGAGGCGCAATTCTAACAATACTGTAAGAAGGTTTGCAAGAATAGGAAATTAATGTTATGCTATGTCAAGTAGTATTTTAAATGTTCATATTTATATGAACGGGTTGAAGTAATAGGAGAAATAGAAATGAAATCATGGAAGAAACCTGAATTTGAGGAATTAGCTATTGAATTGACAGCTCAGGCATATTATGCCAATGTTGAGAATGAAGATAGTGGAGAACCAGAATGGCAGGAGGATCTTGGTACTTGTCACAACAATTACTGGGAAGGAAATGGACTCACAAAGGATGAAGCACAGGCTAATAATCCATATTGGCATGGCGGATGGGGACAGAATTAGTTTCCTTGGAGTTTCCGAAGGGAAACTCCTTTTTTAGTTCATAAATTTTTCATGCCATCTAGTGGCTTCTTTTTTGTATTGCATGGCAACATCCATAAGTTCGTTATATTGCCTGGAGATGCTGTCAATTATATTCTTTTGATTTTGAATTTGTTTTTCTTTTTCTTCAAGTAGAGCAGAATAGGTATCATCTTTTTTAATAGGCATCTGTTGGTGTTCCGTGATTAGTTTATTAAGTGCAAAATTGGAATTAAGTGAATAAATACAAGGCTTAGAGTTAGAAATTAATTCTATATATAGTAAATTTGAGGTATGACAGATAAAAAGGGGCGAAGAATCCATGGCAGGAAGTACGTCAAGATTAATATTAAGGTCATGGTTTAAAGGGCATATGCATTTTAGATGTATGTGGTCTTCTTTTTTTATGGTATAAAAAATCATAAGATTGTTATTAAAGGATATAAGAACAGGAGAAAAAGCAGGTGATATATAGACATTTTCCATAAGAAAAATAGTATTGAAGTCAAAAGTTCTTCTTATGGTAAGTTCCATGGAGGTATTTATGTAGGAATAGTAAAGGTTACCACGATGGAAGGTATAGCTAAGGCATTTATGGTAATCATTGCACAGTACATAGCTTTTTCCTATGGCATCATTTACTCTTTTTCTAATGAGGATTTTATTATTAAAGGTGTAGATAATAAGATTTTCGGTGGGATTTTGGTTTGACATTTTGCTCCTTAAAAAGTTTATTTATTTTATGTGTATGGAACATTTGGAAAAATAGAACATATTATGTAATAAATGAATAGCGAGGAATAATGCAATGGGAAATTGTAATTGCAAATCAAAACCCAAAATAGTAAGCAATGTGGTTCGTGCAATGAATTGTCAGAAATGTAATGATGTGTGTACAAATCCAATTTGTGGTGAACCAAAGATTCTAAGCATGATGACACCTGTAATATATGATGAAATCGGAATAAATCTGTGTGCAACATTCACATTTACAAGTGATGTGGCAACAACTTATCCAACTGCCACCAATGCGTGTGTCAGAGCCATAAACTTAACCTATGCAGACGGAGTGGAGGGTGTGTCGGTTACTAAAATTAGTCAAAGACCTAATTGCTGGACTGTTACACTTTCGAATATTACGGTTACGTTTGCTGTGGATTTATATGATTCTTCATGCCGTTTGCTTGCAACTTTATATGAAGATGTATTATATCTGCCACCTGAAGCTGGTGCAACCTATGATTCAGATACAAATCCTTCATCAGTTGATTTGGAAATATTTGCACCATATGGAATAAGTTATGTAGCTCCCGTAGCTCCTGCCACAACGCCAACTGCAACGGTTAATCCTATAACATTCTATACCACATCAAATTTCTTAAAACAAGGTATAAATTTATATGCAAGGGCAAAACTTCTGGACTTAAACATTGTGTCAAATACAGCCACAGTGGGTGTTACTTTTATAGTTCAAAGTCTTTATTTTGCAGGATATCGGGTAGAAAGTGCTGGTAAAACAGATATTCCAAAGGGAAGCATAATCTCTCCTGAAAATTCCGACTGTATGCGTTTTGTAGCCGGAGAATTACTAGATCTGGCGATTAAGCCTCTTGATTTAAGTTGTCCTGCAAATGAGCAATGCCTTAAAAATGATTGCAATGATTCCGTAACCAGATGCGGATGCGATTGTGATTGTAAAAGTCAGTACAAAAAGGAATGTAAATGTGATAATGGCTTAAGCAAGGAAACTGAATGTCTGGGTAAATAAATCACAATAAAATAACCGGCTTTACCAAAGGTGTAAAGCCGGTTTGATATTAATTAGTCAATGATTTCTTCAAGTTCTTTAATAACAGTTCCCATAACATCCAAGGCTGTCTGAATAGGTTCAGGTGATTCTAAATCAATGCCAACCTGTTTTAATAAATCGACAGGCTTCATTGAACAGCCTCCTGAGAGAAATTCTTTGTAGCGTTTTACAACAGGCTCGCCTTTTTCTAAAATCTCATGAGCTATTGTAACTGCTGCAGAAAAACTTGTTGCATACTGATAAACATAGAAATTGTAATAAAAATGAGGTATTCTTGCCCATTCATAGGAAATTTCCTCATCGGAAATCATATCATCCCCATAATATTTCTTATTAATCTCAAGATATAATGAATTTAAAATTTCAGCATTCAAAGATTCTCCATTTTCAACAAGCGCATTGGTCTGCATCTCAAATTCGGCAAACTGAGTCTGGCGGAAAAGTGTTCCCTTAAACATATCAAGATAGTGATTAAGTAAATATGCCTTTTCTTTCTTGTCAGTTGTATTTTTAAGAAGATATTCAAGGAGAAGTATTTCATTACATGTTGAGGCTACTTCTGCCACGAAAATCTTATATTGTGAATAAATATATGGCTGATTCTCATTAGAATAATAAGAATGCATTGCATGTCCCATTTCATGAATAAGGGTAAACATGTCATTTAAGGATTCACTGTAATTAAGAAGGACATAAGGATGTGTTCCATATGCTCCTGCGGAGTAAGCACCGCTTACCTTACCGCTGTTTTCATAGACATCTATCCAGCGGTTGTCGAAACCTTCTTTAACTTTAGCAACATAATCTTCACCCATTGGGGCTAAAGCCTTAAGAACTGTTTCCTTTGCCTCTTCATAAGATACCTTCTTTGCCATGTCTGGAATCATAGGTGTATATATGTCATACATATGAAGCTCGTCCACATTAAGACATTTTTTGCGAAGTGCAACATATGAATGAAGTTTATCAAGGTTTTGGTTAACCGTATCAACAAGGTTTTTGTATACCACAGGAGAAACATTATTTGCGTCAACTGCTGCAACAAGTGTTGACTCATACTTGCGGGCTTTGGCGTGGAAAATCTGTTGTTTAACCTGTCCGTTGTAAAGACTTGCATAGGTATTTAAAAATTGTTTGTAAGTTTCATAATATTTTGTGAAAACTTCCTTTCGTACAGCGCGGTTTGGATTTTCAAGCAAAGGAACAAAACGACCATGGGTAAGGCGAACCTTGTTGCCATTTTCGTCTTCAATTTCAGGAAAAACCATATCAGCGTTATTAAGAATGGAAAAAGTATCACCGGGAACTCTTGACATCTCGGATGTCATGGCAATCATTTTTTCCATTTCAGAACTTAAAAGATGATTTTTAAGTCTTTGAATTTCTTCGATATATTTACGGTAAAATTCCAGTTTTGGTTCTTCTTTATAAAAATTTTCAAGGGTTTCATCTGAAATAGCTATGATTTCAGGTTCTAAAAAAGCAGTCTGGCTTGCAAGATTAGAGCATAACGATGCAATCTTTGCAGCCATTGCCTGATGGGAATTGTTACCCCTGTCTTCATCATATAATCTTTCTGCATAATTGTATGAAAGAGAAAGTTTTTCATCTAAATATGCATTTACATCAAGAGCTTTAAGAAGGCTGGCACTGGAGTTTCCTACTTTTCCCTCCAGTTCAATAAGCTCTTTGGCTTTTTCTTCTATAGTGTTAAGAGAGTCATTCCACTCTTCATCGGATTTAAACATATCAGCAAGGTTCCAGGTATTTTCAACCTTAACTTCGCTTCTTTTTGGTAATTCTTTAGCCATATTATTTCCTCCTAAACTTTGCCTTTGGCAACAAAATAATTGTATAGCTAAAAAATATATTGCGCAAGAAGAAAATTGTCGGTTAATAATATATGGTGGAATTAATTTTGCTTTTTTGGTAGAATCAATAAGGATATAAAGAAAAACAATGTGTTAAAAAATTTATATTCCAAGTGAATTTTATTACAATAAAGAAATGAGGAGAAGTAGTATGGAAACGATTAAAAAATTTATTTCAAACAAAAAATATCTGGTAGCCGCCATTGTATGTATTATTATTGCAGTTTTATCATTTACGGTTGGGGCTGAGCATTTTTCAAATCCAAAAACATATGCACAGTCAATTAAAACCCTTGATGAGAAACAAAAAAATGTTCTGGAACTGACAGCCCTTACAACAGCTTCGTCTGTGGCAATTACATTAATTCCTGGTGATACGGCAACACCTATAGCCGAGAAACTTTCGGATTTTAGTACATATTTTCTTGTTATCTTATGCGCAATTTTCCTTGAAAAATATATGCTTACCATAATAGGATTTGCAGTTTTTAAGTTCCTGATTCCAGTGGGATTGATTTTATTAGTTATATCTTTTATTTTTGAAAAAAATGCGGCATTTAAAGCAGGAATTAAGATAATTATATTTGGAGTTTTAGCTTCCCTTGCCGTACCAACAAGTGTTGGTATTTCCAATTTTATAGAAAAAACCTATGATGAATCTTATGAGCTTGCAATTGAAGAAGTGGAAAACTCCAATAAAGAAATTATGGAAGCCACAGGCAACGAAGAAACACAATCCGACGAGGAAAGCCAAAGTAAAACCGATGACAACGAATCCCTTTGGGATAAAATAACAGGGGCAGTAAATGATGCAAAAGAAACAGTGGGTGAGACAATCGAAAACGTGACAACCCTTGGTTCTGCAAAAATCGAAGAATTAACAAAAAGTGCTGAAAATACATTAAATAAATTCATAGAAGCAACGGCTGTGATGCTTATAACATCATGCGTAATCCCTATTCTTGTGGTGGTATTTTATGTGTGGCTTCTTAAAGTGTTTATGGGAGCCGGAAGTGGGAACGTGTTTGATTCTTCTAAGGAATGATAAGGAGAGAAGAGGAAAGTTATGAAAGGAGTTTGAGATAAAAATGGAAATTTGGATGGAGATTAATAGACCAGGATAGTATAATAAATAGAAATTATTAATGGAGAAACTTGCTATTTTAGTATTTATATGATATGATTAGACGAATATGTGTTCTAAATTAATGGAAGAAATAGTCATAGATGTTTTTTATGTATTAATGAGTTATATTTTGGAAACAGCATTGAGTGGAATGAGGTGATGTTGTGGATAGACTTACAAAGGAACAACGACATAAAAATATGAAGAATATAAAGTCAAAAGACACTTCAATCGAATTGAAATTGCGTAAGGAGTTATGGCATAGAGGTTATCATTATAGAAAAAATTATGATTTATTGCCAGGAAAACCTGATATTGTTCTTACAAAATATAAGATTGCTATTTTTTGTGATGGGGAATTTTTTCATGGTAAAGATTGGGAAGTTTTGAAACCTCAACTGGAAAAAGGTAAAAATGCTGAGTTTTGGATTAATAAAATATCAAGAACAAGACAGCGAGATGATGAAGTGACTAAGCAATTAAGATTTTTAGGCTGGACAGTTATTCGATTTTGGGGAAAAGATATTTTAAAAAATACTGATGAATGCATACGAGTAATAGAAGAAACAATATATGAGCAAAAATATATTGATTATGAGTTAGATATAGAGGAGACGCTACATGTATAGATCAATAGACTTATTTGCAGGAATAGGTGGAATTAGAAAGGGATTTGATAATGCATTTGGAGAAAAAATAAAAACGGTTTTTGTTAGTGAATGGGATAAGTATGCGCAGAAGACATATAAGCTCAACTATAATGATGAATTTGATATAGCTGGAGATATAACACAAATTGACGAAAAAGAAATTCCTGAATTTGATATATGCCTTGCAGGGTTTCCATGTCAGGCGTTTTCACTTGCAGGAAAACGTATGGGGTTTGATGATGATTATAAGGGGTTATGTAGAGGAACATTGTTTTTAGATGTTGTAAGAATATGTGAATATCACAAACCTAAGGTCATTTTTTGTGAGAATGTAAAAGGATTGATAATGCATGACAAGGGGCGTACTTTTAAAATAATTAAGAAATCATTTGAACAGATAGGATATACAGTTTACGATCAGGTTTTGAATAGTAAGGATTTTGGTGTGCCACAGAATAGAGAGCGCGTTTATATAGTTGCATTTCGTAATGATATAGACAGTAGTGATTTTAAATTTCCTAAACCTACAAACTCAAATACATGTATAAGAGATATTATGGAAGAACATGAGGTTAGCGTTAAGTACTATTTGTCAACTGTTTATATTGAAACATTAAAGAGACATAAAGCTCGTCATCAGTCTAAAGGAAATGGATTTGGATATGAAATTCGTGATTTGGATGGTGTGGCAGGAGCTATAGTATGTGGTGGAATGGGAAGAGAAAGAAATTTAATTATAGACAAAAGATTAACAAATTTTACTCCGGTGACACATATTAAAGGGGAAGTTAACAGAGATGGAATTAGAAAAATGACACCAAGGGAATGGGCAAGATTACAAGGATTTCCAGATGATTTTAAGCTGGAGTTAGCAGATACTCATTTGTATAAACAGTTTGGTAACAGTGTAACAGTGAATGTTATTGAAGAAATTGCAAAGGAGATTAGAAAGGTTTTAGAAAATGGCGAATAAAAATGGTAAAATGACAGGTAATAAAGGCGAGTGGTCTGAATTATATACATTTTTGAAATTACTAAGTCAAGGTAGAGTTTATGCGGCAAACGAAAAGGTTGAAAGAATTGATGAAGTTTATTACCCAATATTAAAAATAATTAGAGAAGAAGTAAAAGGCGAGATTGTTGACTTTATTATTGATAAAGATTTAGTACATATAGAAATTCAATCAAAACGTATTAAGAGTATAGCAAGAGATGAATTAGGAGAAAAAGCAGATTTACTTATGAGTGAAATTGTTTCTCATAAGGGAAGTTTTGAATTGGAAGAAATAGCAAATTTTGCAAACGGAATCAATGTTACTAAAATTAAAGCTCCTTCTGTGGATACAACGGACATTACGATGCAGATAGAAGACATTCATACTAATTTTATTCGTAAGGTTGGATTTTCTATTAAGTCAGAGGTGGGACATTCACCAACTTTATTAAATGCTGGTTTGACAACGAATTTTATATATAAAGTTACAGGTATATCATCTGAACAGGCAGAAGAAATTAATGCTATAGATACAAGAACTAAAATTAAAGATAGAATGGCAAAAATTGCAGAATATGGCGGCAGTATTAAGTATTATGGTATGAGTCACGCAGGATTCAGAAGAAATCTTATTATGGTAGACAGTAGTATGCCTGAAATCATAGGAAATATGTTATTGTATTCATATTCTGAGGATGTGAAAGAGTGTGATAAATTAGTTGAGATGCTTGGAAAAAGAGATCCGCTTGAATATGGTGACGAGATGATGTATAAGTACAAATTTAAAAAATTTTTGTGTTCATGTGCATTAGGAATGAAACCTGCTAAGCCATGGGATGGCTTAGATGAAGCTAATGGTGGATATATTATTGTGAAAGCAGATGGAGAGATTCTTGCATATCATATTTATAATAGAAATTTTTTTGAACAATATTTATTAGATAATACACTTTTGGAAAGAGCTTCAACAGGCAGGCATGAGTATATGAGTTTATATGAAGATAATGGTGAGATGTTTATTAAAATGAATCTTCAGGTAAGGTTTAGATAGGCATATTAGAAGTAACTATTTTGCATGAGTAAAATTGAAAGTATATTGGCTTTTTTAAATTGAATATATATACTAAAAACAGAATCATAAAACATTTGCATGAATTTGTAAGAGCGGCGTTGCATTTCATTTTTCCATGGAATGTTACTGGTGTAAAATTGTGAAGGGAAACCTTGTATTAAAGGAGCATGAAGCTGCAAGGTGGTTAAGAATGGATGAGCTTAATGAAGTTGAGTGGTTACCGGCAGATATAAAACTTGTTGAAAAAATAAAGGATATGAGGTTCGACTCCTGCACCTTGCATTTAAAAAGCAGTTTTTTACTTGTTGAAGAAGGTTTGTCAGAATAAAAAGGTTACAAGTTGTAACTCAACTTGTTATTTAACTTGTTGATGCCACGTTAAAATAAAATTGCACATTGAAAAGTGCGTAATATTAAGAATTTTAACGTGTGAATTTAATTGGTTAATGCCGCGTTGGAAATTTGTAACGTGATATGAGATACGCTAGTGTATTAGTGAGTATACAGCAAATTTAATATTTCGCAGAAGTCATTACTCCTTTCTTTAACACTGTTATAGCATAATTATGTCTATAAAAGCAATATAATATGCAGCTCTTTGAATATTATATTGCCTTTAGGCAAAGATAGTATTTTAGAAAATATTGACTTTTTCAAATTAAATATATATACTAGAAAGGAATCATAAAACATTCGTGTGTTTTTGTATGGGCGGCGTTGCGACGGCGCTCTATTTTTTTATAAAAATAAAGGAGTCATTATGTTATTAAGTGTTGCATTAATTTTATGTCTTGGAATGATTTTAAGTACACTTTGCCAAAAGTTAAAGCTACCAGGTTTACTGGGGCTTCTGGCAACGGGAATAATATTAGGTCCGTATGTTTTGGATTTAATTGATTCAAGCATACTTTCCATCTCGGCAGAACTTAGAAAAATTGCTTTGATTATTATTCTGACCAAGGCAGGTTTAAATCTTGATATTTCAAAATTAAAGGAAATTGGAAAGACGGCAGTTTTTATGTGTTTTGTTCCGGCAACTTTTGAGCTGGTGGGGGTAGTGATTTTTGCTCCAAAGCTTCTTGGGATAAGTCTTATGGAAGCGGCAATTTTAGGTTCGGTAATGGCGGCAGTATCGCCGGCGGTGGTTGTTCCAAGAATGGTAAAACTTATGGAAGAAGGTTATGGAAGCAAAAAGGGAATACCGCAGTTAATTCTGGCGGGTGCTTCCGTTGATGATGTATACGTTATTGTGTTGTTCACAACCTTTGTGCAGATGATACAGGGGGAAGGGGGTTCGGTGATTAGCTTTGTTAACATTCCTGTATCTATCGGGCTTGGAATTATAATTGGAGTGTTATTGGGATTTATTTTGTCGAAGTTATTTGAAAAAGTTCATATCAGAGATACATCGAAAGTTTTGATAATATTGTCAGTTTCATTTATTCTGGTAACAATAGAGGATAAATTAAATACAGGTATTACTTTTTCTGCATTGATTGCAATTATGCTTCTTGGAGTGGCAATTCAGAAATTTAGAACTCCTGTGGCAAAAAGATTGTCAGAAAAATATAACAAATTGTGGGTAGGAGCTGAGATTTTCCTTTTTGTTTTAGTCGGAGCAACTGTAAATGTAGGTTATCTTAAAAATGTTGGATTTAGTGCGGTTGTTGTAATAGTGTGCGCTTTGATTTTTAGAATGGCAGGTGTATTTGTGTCTTTGATTGGAACTAACCTGAATATGAAGGAAAAATTATTTGTAATGCTTGCATATACACCTAAGGCAACAGTTCAGGCAGCTATTGGCGGAATTCCCCTTAGTTTAGGATTGGCATGTGGAGATGTGATTTTAACGGTAGCTGTACTGGTAATTGTATTGACGGCACCCCTTGGGGCATTTGCAATAGATTTTACATATAAGAGATTTTTAGAGGCAAATTAGGGATTTTACAGAAAAATTGTATATTATTTACAAATATGTTGACAGTCTGGTATTGAAAGTATAAGATATTGATATAGTACTTTAGGGTGATAATAAATTATATTGTAAAAAGTGTATGGTGGGGGTAAATATGAAATTTAAAAGAATCAGTACCAGAATGTTGGCAACTATTCTGCCGGTTATTATATTGGCGATGGTTGTTTTGACGACAGTTAGTATGCGCTCAAGTCAGGATATTATTAATGAGCAGATATCAAGTGCCATGGAATCTGAGCTGGCAGCAAGAGACGGGGAGATGGGAGAGTATCTTAATTCGGTATCTAATATGGCAACCATGATTGCAAATATGGTTGAGATGAATTATACAGTTACCGATATGGAGAATTTTGAAAAAATCCTTGGAAACATTATTGCTGAAAATGATATAGTGCTTGGAAGCGGTTTGTGGTTTGAGCCATATCAGTATGATAAGGATCAAAAATACATGGGACCATATGTGTATAAAGATGGTGACAAACTTGTTACAACCTATGATTATAGTAATGAAGAATACGACTATTTTTCACAGGAATATTATACAATGTGTGTTGATGCAACAAATGCACAATTTACAGATCCATACTATGATGCAACATCAGATACCGTAATGTTCTCATGTGCATGCCCTATAATTGTTGATGGAAAATTCATAGGTTGTGTTACGGTTGATATTGAGCTTACTTCAATTATTCAGCTTATTGATAATATAAAAGTAGGAGAAACCGGAAGTGCAATGCTTACAACAAGTCAGGGAACATACCTTGCCGGAGTAAGTGATGAGAAGGTGCAAAATTCCGTAAATATCACAAGTGACGAGAATTCATCGCTTGCCAGTGCAGGAAGCGAGATAATTGCATCAGAAAGTGGTAAGACAAGTTATTCATCAGATGGTGAGATAAATCTATGTTATTCTACATTGGAAAGTACCGGATGGAAAATCATTTTGCAGATGCCACAGGCAGAGCTTAATGCACCATTGGAAAGTCTTATGGGAATTATGAGTGTGGTTTCTATTATCTCAATTGTTGGTGCTGTTGTGATTGTTCTTATACAGGTAAGGAGCATTTCAAAAGGTATAAAAATTGTGGATTTATTTGCAGGTTCTTTAGCAGAGGGAGATTTTACAGTAAAGCCTATTGCCGTTAAGTCTGAGGATGAGCTTGGAAATATGAGCAATGCCCTTAATCAGATGTATGACAGTAATAAAGGTGTCATAACCAATATAAAAAATCATTCTGATGAAATAGATGATTCAAGTAAGAAACTACAGCAGGCAGCATTTATTCTGGCGGAAAAATTCAATGAAATTCAAAAATATATGAATGAAGTGAATGAGTCTATGGTATCAACAAGTGCCGCCACACAGCAGGTTAATGCATCTACAGAAGAAGTTTTGGCTAATGTCAATTTGTTGGCAACGGAAACTGGTAACAGTATGGCTATGGCAGAGGAGATACAGGAAAGAGCCGATAAAGTTGGAAATAGTAGCAGAAAATCCTTTGAATCAGCTAACGCACTTTCTGTTCAGTTTGAAAGAAGGCTTCAGGTTAGTATAGAAAATGCCAAAATAGTTGAAAGCATCGGTGAGCTTGCAAATGCTATATCAGAAATTGCAGAGGAAATAAATCTTCTATCATTAAATGCATCAATAGAGGCAGCAAGGGCTGGAGAAGTCGGAAAAGGATTTGCGGTTGTAGCAAATGAAATTGGTTCACTTGCAAGCAGCACCGCTGAAACCGTAGGTCAGATTCAAAAAACAATTACAGAAGTTAAAGATGCATTTAACGGTCTTTTGACAGATGCAAAGGATTTGCTTGGATTTATTCACGATACGGTAGAGCCTGATTACAGTAGCTTTGTTGATGTGGCACAGCAGTATGGAAATGATGCAGAAACAATCAGTGAATCATCAAATAAGATTACAGGAATGTCAGAAGCTATTAAAAATATTATGCAGGAAGTAACGGATGCGGTTCAAAGTATTGCAACTGCAACCCAGACAACAACTGAATTAAGTTCAAATATTATGGAATCCATTAATCTGCTTTCTGAGAATGTATCAGACATATCAAGTATGTCAGATAAGCAGGAGTTAATTTCAAATGACCTAAATGAAGTTGTAAGTAAATTTACATTGGATTAGGGTAATTAGATAATATTATATCAGGATATATTTACCTCCGAGTGTTTGTGTAATGACAGCACTTGGAGGTTTTTTTATTAAAATCCAAAATACTAAGGAATGATAAAATTTGTCTGCTTGATAGTGCTTTAGCAATATAATATAATTTAAATAGAATATCTGTTAAGGAGGAGAATAGTGAAAACCATTGCAATTATAGATGATGATATACACATTGGAGATATGCTTGAAGAGGTTTTGAAGAAGGAAGGATACAACACCATTCGGGCATATTCAGGAACGGAAGCGCTATATCTTCTTTCTCAAAAGAAACCGGATTTAATTCTTTTGGATTTGATGCTGCCAGGATTATCAGGGGAGGAAGTTTTAACTCATATAAAAAATATTCCAGTTATTGTGCTTAGTGCGAAGGTGGAGGTTTCGGACAAAGTAAATCTTTTACTTGGGGGAGCTGCAGATTATATGACAAAACCCTTTGACACGAAGGAACTTCTTGCAAGAATTGTGGTTCAGTTAAGGAAAAAAGAAAATGAAGAATATAATTCTAATTTAACATATGAAGATATTTATTTAGATACTGTTTTGCGACAGGTTACAGTCAAGGGTAAGACAGTAAGACTTACAAGGACAGAATTTGCAATATTAAAATTGTTAATGGTAAATCCTAATCAGGTCATTTCTAAAAATGCAATGTTAGATAGGATAAATGAAGATACACCTGATTGCACAGAGCGTTCCCTGAAGCAGCATATTAGTAATCTTCGGAAAAAGTTACAGGATGTAAGTGGTGCAGACTACATTGAAACAGTGTGGGGAATTGGTTTTAAATTGGCAAAAATAGAATCTTGACAAAATCTTGACGTTTTTCTTGACCGCTTTTTTGACATTTGATTGATACAATATCCTCATAAAAGGAGGAAAAACTATGGAATACGTTTTACAAACTAATTCGCTTACAAAAAAGTACAAAGATTTTAAGGCTCTTGATGGTCTTACAATGAATATTCCCAAGGGCTCAATTTATGGCATTGTGGGAAAAAATGGTGCAGGAAAAACAACCCTGATTCGATTGATATGTGGTTTGCAGGAACCAACATCAGGTGAATATATTTTATATGGAAAATTAAATAGTGATAAAAATATTGAGCAATCACGCCGACGTATGGGGGCTGTGGTGGAAACTCCATCGATTTACCTTGATATGACGGCAAAAGAAAATTTAAAGATTCAATACATGGTTTTAGGAATACCATCTTTTGAAGGAATAAATGAACTTCTTGAATTGGTGGGGCTTGAAAACGCAGGTAAGAAGAAGGTTAAGAATTTTTCTTTAGGTATGAAGCAACGCCTTGGAATTGCAATTGCACTTGCAGGAGATCCGGATTTTCTGGTGTTGGATGAACCGATAAACGGACTTGACCCTCAGGGAATTGTGGAGATAAGAGAGCTGATTTTGAAACTAAACAGAGAAAAACAAATTACGATTTTAATTTCAAGTCATATTTTGGATGAACTTTCCAGGGTTGCAACCTGCTATGGAATTATAGATAATGGCAGGATGGTTAAGGAAATATCTGCGGCTGAACTTGAGATGGCATGTCGTAAATGCGTTCATATTGAGGTGACAGATACAAAGATTTTGTCCCATGTTTTAGATTCCATGAAGATGGAATATAAGATTGTTTCAACGATAGGTGCAGACATTTATGCATCGGTTAAGGTGACGGAACTTGCAATCGCACTTTCAAAGGAGAATTGTGAAATTATATCAATGGAGGAACGTGACGAAAGTTTGGAAAGCTATTTTATCTCTTTAACGGGAGGTGGAAGTAATGAGTAAGCTTATTTATGCAAATTTTTATAGGATCTTCAAAAATAAAATTTTTTATGTGGAGATTATTTTTACTGCTGCTTTTTCATTATTTATTGTTTTGGTAAATTATTCGCCAAAGATTCAAGCAAGTGATAATGGAGTATATCTTGATGATGTATTTTTTAATTTGTATTTGTGTCTGGGATTCATTCTGGCTGCGGGAATCAGCCTGATTGTGGGAACGGAATATTCAGATGGAACTATAAGGAATAAATTAATTGTAGGTTATACAAGAAAACAGATATATTTTTCAAATCTGATTTCGGCAGCAGTTCCTTCATGTATGGTATTAATGGTTCATGGAATTATTACATATGGTGTGGGATATTTCCTTTTTGGAAATTTTCAGCTTCCGCTGGAACAAATTTTGATAGCTTTATTAAGTGCTTTTCTTGTGACAATGGTTTTTTCCACATTGTTTGTGGCAGTTGCGATGAATTGTTCTAATAAAGCTGTGACGGCAGTTGTGTCCCTTTTGATTGTTCTTGGAATTACATATTTGTCATCATTTATCGATAATATGTTATCTGAACCTGAAATGGTTTATGAGAGTATTATTTATAGTGGGGAGGTATAGAATGCGGAAATATGGTAAAAAATCCGGCATATGTCGGAGGCCTTCAAAGGGAAATCTATGAATTTATGGATGATTTACTTCCAACAGGACAATTATTGCAGATGTATAGTATGAAATTTACAAATTA
The DNA here is from genome assembly GCA_036308125.1 of Agathobacter sp. Taxonomy (GTDB): domain Bacteria; phylum Bacillota; class Clostridia; order Lachnospirales; family Lachnospiraceae; genus Roseburia. The sequence continues at coordinate 3,751 of JAXJWH010000076.1, read as the reverse complement.
TATGTATTGGCCATTATATTCAATCATTCTTTTTACAGGAATTACATTGGTTGGAATGTTATTATTTCAAAAAAGAGATATAAAATAAGGAGTCATTATGGTAAGTCTTTTAATAATAATTAATATTATTTTGCTTATAATTATTTGTATGCTATGTTTGAAAATTCATTATATGCATAAATCCGCAGATGAGATAATCAAAGGATTTAGCAAAAGTCTTACAGAGGATACAAATATATTAATAGACATATCATCACATGATTTATATATTAGAAGACTTGCGGCAAAACTTAACGATTTGTTACGCCAGCTTAGGAAAGAACGTCACAGATATTGGCAGGGAGATATGGAATTAAAGGAAGCTGTGACCAATATTTCTCATGACATCAGAACTCCGCTGACAGCTATATGTGGATATCTTGATTTGCTGGAAGGGGAGGAAAAAAGTGAAACGGTTGAAAGATATCTGTCACAGATAGAAAATCGTACCGATGTACTAAAAAATCTTACGGAAGAATTATTTAGATACAGTGTGGTTACATCCCTGCAGGAATTAAAGCCGGAAAATGTGGATGTGGTTTGTATTTTGGAGGAAAGTTTGTTGTCATTTTATGGCAGCATGTGTGAAAAAGGGATAAAACCGCAGATTAATTTGCCACAGAAGAAAATTTACAGACAGCTTGATAAAAAGGCACTGAATAGAATTTTTTCAAATATAATAAGTAATGCCTTAAAATATTCAAAAGAGGATTTTGAAGTTACCATGAAAGAAGATGGCGAGATTACATTTTCCAATACAGCCAAAGAACTTGATGTGTTAACGGTGGGAAAATTATTTGATAGATATTATACGGTGGAATCAAATCGTAATTCAACCGGTCTTGGCCTTTCTATTGCAAAGCAGCTAACTGAGCGCATGGGTGGAACAATTAATGCAAAATATCAGAATGAAAAATTAATTATCAGTGTATTTTTTGAATAAAAATATCTCAAAAAAGTGATTATATATCAAAAGGGAAGAGCTTTTGCTCTTCCCTTTATGCATATATATTACCACAAAATGCCTGAAAATTCAAGACTGGTAATAGGATACATGAGGTCGTACACTGTATGAAATAAGAAAGGGGAGGAAACTATGGAGAATATGGACTGGCTTGAAACCACATGCTTAGAAATATTTACAGAAAAAAATTCTAAGGAAATTATTAAAGTTGCACTTAACATGGTTATTAAATTAGTATATGATAATGATGAGAAAATGCTTAATTATTTTGAAAGTGACATAGAAAATATGACTGTCAGAATAAGAAATGCAGTTGAAACAGGGGGGCTGAAAAAAATTTTTGTGCTGTAGTGTTGAATTTAGAAAATCAATATTAATATTAAGGGGAATTAACCAAGAATAAGTTAAGTAAAAAAACAAGAGAAAAATGACGAAAATGGGGAAATAAAAATGACAGAAAAAATTTACAATACAAGATGTGGAGATATTCACTATTGGATTAATATGGAACAAGGAGAGGAAAATCCAACTTTGATTTTTCTTCCAGGACTGACGGCAGATCACAGATTATTCGAAAAGCAGATAGAATATTTTGAAGGAAAAAACAATATTTTCGTGTGGGATGCACCGGCTCATGGAAAATCATGGCCATTTAGTTTTGATTTTTCATTAATGGACAAGGCGAAGTGGCTTGATGGTATTTTGTGTCAGGAGAATGTAAAATATCCGGTTATTGTTGGACAATCCATGGGCGGTTATGTGGGACAGGCTTATGTAGAACTGTTCCCAGACAAGATAAAGGGATTTATCTCTGTTGATTCTGCGCCTTTGCAAAGAAAATATGTAACGGGTGCAGAACTATGGCTTCTTAAAAGGGCAGAGCCTATATATAGATATTATCCATGGAAACCATTGCTTAAAAGCGGAACAAAAGGCGTGGCAACATCAGATTATGGAAGAAACTTAATGTATGATATAATGATGACTTACGATGGAGACCAGAAAAGATATGCAAAGATTGCTGGTCATGGTTTTAAAATATTAGCAGAAGCGATGGAGGCGGATTTTGCATATGAAATAAAATGTCCGGCACATCTGATATGCGGAGAAAAGGACCATGCAGGTTCATGCATCCGCTACAACAAGGCTTGGCACAAAAATACTCAGATACCAATTACATGGATAAAAGGAGCCGGGCATAATTCTAATACCGATGCACCAGAAGAGGTAAATTCGATTATTGAGGAATTATTGAAGAAGATAAATATTTGATTTTGGAATGGAAATCAAGTGAAAAATTATTACAAAAATAGAATAAGGACAAAATGATAGTTCAATTGAAGTTGAAAATTAATATAGGATATTAATATTACGTTGATTTGCAAAATAGTATTAAATTATAAGTATAGAATAAAAGAATTGGAGGTAAAATATGGATTTTACAATGGAAGAAAGAAGTCTAAATATTATAAAAGATTGTATGAATAGTGGGGAAACAAATCCTGTTAAATTGTTTAATGAATTAGCAGCAAAGGACTATGTTCGTATTCATGGACCGGAGCATCATATTTTGGACGGAGCTTGTGTTATGACTGCATTTTTCAATGCAGGGGGGAGTGTGGATTTAAAAAACGGCCTTGAAAAATTAATGGCAGAGGGATTAAGAATGCCAGGGGCAACCTGTGGATTATGGGGAGTGTGCGGAAGCGTTGCATCTGTGGGGGCTGCACTTGCAATTATTGAAGGAACCGGACCACTTTCACAGGATAAAAGTTTTGGCTTGCATATGGAATGTACAGCAAATGCTTTGACAAAAATGTCAAAGGCAGACGGACCTAGATGCTGCAAAAGACATGCATTTATTTCAATGAAAGAAGGGGTTGATTATCTGAACAAAAGATTTGAATTGTCAATTCCATATGATGACATAAAGTGTAGATATTCAGTGAAAAATGAACAATGCATAAAGGAAAGATGCCCTTTTTACATAGGAGGTTAATTATGAAAAAGAAGATAGCATTTGTATGTGTCCACAATTCATGCAGAAGTCAGATTGCGGAGGCTCTCGGAAATTATTTAAGAGGGGATGAATTTGAATTTTATTCATGCGGAACCATGACGAAGGACAAAATAAACCAGGATGCAGTCAGACTTATGAAAAATCTATATGGAATCGACATGGAAGAAAATCAATACAGTAAAACATACGATAAAATTCCAACACCTGACATTGCAATTTCAATGGGATGTGATGTGGGATGCCCATACATAGGCTGGGAATTTGACGATAACTGGGGATTAATGGATCCAACAGGGAAGAATGATGAAACATTTATTGAGGTAATTAATCAGATTAAGAAGAAGGTAATGGAGATTTGATAGAGGATTTTAGGTTAAAGTAGTTGTTTTTTGGATATGCAATTGCGTCATTATTGAATTTAATTTAGTCATTTTATAAAAAATGACTAAGTTGAATATAAAATGACTAAATTAAAATGTAAACAATCTAATTATTATAACTATGAAATTTAATAGTGACTCATAAAATTCATAGTATCTTGCCAATTTGAAGTGATTTTTCTATACTGAATATGCAGTTGATGTTTTAAATTCAAAGCAAAGAATTAGAAGGCTTTTTAATTTTATGATGTTGGGGTCAAAAGCCCCTCTATAGCACCTTGAAAAGTTCATATATTTTGTAGTAGATACAAGCCAAAACAGTTTACTTGCTGTATAATAGAGATATCT